>QXWX01000031.1 GCA_009911175.1 Lachnospiraceae bacterium
CAAAAGCCTCAACCTTTTATTATGTGTCTCTAAATTTTTCAAAAACAGACTCGAATTTCTTC
This sequence comes from Lachnospiraceae bacterium, assembly GCA_009911175.1. Next base: position 63 of record QXWX01000031.1, read on the forward strand.
CTATTTTACTATATCTTTAGCATGAAAGAAAGATATTTGGTTCCTGCCAAAGAAAGGAGATAAATATGTTGAAAAATGATTTAGAGCCTGTATCGGAAGCCCTTTTAAATAGGATGACAGACGATGGCTATAGCCAACAGATACTTGGAAAAAGCCGGTGGGTCTTAGGACTGTTCTGCCAGTAC
>QXWX01000250.1 GCA_009911175.1 Lachnospiraceae bacterium
GAGTGGTCTCGGAAAGTCACTGAAACTGCAATAGAAAATAAAGCAGTATGAAAGAGCTTAGCAAGTGAAGCGAAAAAATGGTCATTTTAAAATTATTCAGGAGAAGCGGTCTGAAAAAAGGGCATAGAGTAGTAAGCCTGTTAGAAATACGTTTTTTAACAGGATAAGCAGAGGGTTTGTTTATAGCATTTATAATAGATCAGGCATCGTACAAGTGTGCCGCTTTATATCTGGCATCAAGGTGTATACAGATGCCAATGAGCATACTCCAGAATGAGAAATGATCCCTACCGCGTATTTTCAGGCTCTGCAGGCAATAGTCATTGAGAACGCGGTCGTTGACGCGTTCACAAGCGGTACGCTCCTTGTAAATATCCTTATATTGCTGGGAATCCCTGGGGATACGCGGCTGGAAACGGAGGTCTCCTTTATTCTTTATGTAGACCGTGCGTCCGTAGCTGCCAGGGGAGCATTCGGCGGCGTAAGGGCATTCCTTAATACGGTCACATTTCAAAGGACATCGGTATTTACGCGCGTCTTTGACCGGATCATTTCCCCAGGAGCACATTTCATGTCCAGCCCTGCAGATTGGATGCCCTTCCTTGTTGAAAGTGATATCCTTAGGGGTATTTTCGGAGGCTTTTGTCCTGCCGTTGAGGTCAATCAGCGCATTCATATCCCATCGCTCCAGCAATTCATAAGTAGGGATATTGTCATGGGCAGAATCGAGACAGATATTTTTGGGAGAAAGCCCCAGGGTATTCCGTCCGAAATCGTCAATTGCGTAGAGGAAATTTTTACTGTCATGGCGTTTGGCATCCGTAAACTTCATGAGTAATGGCAGATCAATTTTCAGGGTATTATTTCTGGTACAGAGCATATACAAAGTATGTCCGAAATACCAAGTTTTTTTGTCGCTGTCCCATCCCCAGCCGGCATCAGGGTCGGAATAATGGCGTCCGCAGGTGCCTCTGTATGGGCAGGACTGTCCGCATGTTGGAAGATGTCGCCCGTAAGGGGAGGCATGGGAAACCACGGCAGTGCCATCACCGGAGACGGTGAGGTCGTGGGAATCGACCAGTCCAAGGCGCAGGGAAGGGAAGACGGCAAGGATGGAAAAGATCTTTTGAAGAGCCACTTCCGGATTTTCGGAGGCGGGTTTTCCATCCAGGATACTGTTGACGATATCCCTGGTAGTAATGGAGGAAGGATCTTCCGGTTCTGTCAGTTTGCCATCAGGCCCGATTTCCTTTTTTGGTTTCTTGCCATTTTTGCCGGCGGGGAGCAGAGAGGATCTGGAATAACTATCCCGTGGCGCCAGCCAGAAGCGGTTCATAAAATCATAATAGGAACCGAGGGGCGGAAGTTCTTCGGTGGACGCGCAGCCGATGAGGACGGTAAGAGAAATGGATTCTGGAAGAACTTTCCTCACCCATAGAGTAAGGCTTGTATGAGCTTTTGTCTCATTAAAAAGCAATACAAAAAGGATCAGGGAACGCAGGATCTGGGCCTGATGTGTTGCGGGACGCCCCCCGTTGGAGTAAAAGTCCGGGATGAACCGCACGAGCGGGTCCAGGTTGAGGTTTAGGAGTTTCTGGTATTCCTCTTCGTAAGAGTCAAAGGAATATTTGGGATTGTTACGTGAGAGCCTGCGGCCGATCTTAGTAACCAGGGTTCGATACTCGTTGTGGCTCTGCCATAATTCGGGTTTGAACATAAATGTGACCTCCTTTTGTTTAAGCAATGAAAGTGTAAAAATACGCCTTAAACAAAAGGGCCGTTTTTGCTGATCTTTATCAGCAAAAACGGCCGCACATTTTAGCATGTATGTCAAGAGTTTTTTGAAAAAAATAGAATATTTTTTCAGGAAGAAAGATGCTATGTGGAGGAAAATGTTACAAAATGATAGAGAAAAATAGAGGTAATGAAGTGATTTTGGAAATGGTAGAAGCCTTGAAAAATAAGAACTTTGAGTTTCCGAGAGCACAC
>QXWX01000251.1 GCA_009911175.1 Lachnospiraceae bacterium
AGTTTATAAAAATTTTATATTTTTGTCTCCTTATATTTAGTGATTCTTTTGATTTCTGAAAGTGGCATGATTTTTTTGCTCAAATCTAATCCAAATGTATTCTCCATGGTTAAAATCACATCGTCCCGGTAATCAAACAGGTAATAATTCTGGTCTAAGTACGAGCAGGAATAGCTGGCCAACGAATTTCGAATCTGCCTGACAGAATGACACTTTCCTATGAGTTGTTCTAACACACGCATCACCAGCAGTGTTACAAAGCAGATTAAAAAATGTGCCTCTATATGCTCTTCGGTAGAAACAAAGACTGGCCTGGTTTTGAATTCGCTCTTTATGATCTTGAAAGATTCTTCTATTTCCCATAATCCTTTGTATATGTCACGGATTTCCTGGTCGGAAAGTTCTTTTTCGCTTGTGACAATAGAGTAATAGCCGTCATACAACTCTTCTTCGGCAATCTTTTCTTCATTAATGAAAAGCTCTTTTCCATCCACAATCTCGCCGGTATCTTTAGAAAAAGAAATATTGTTGATATATGCAGTACATCCATGGCTGGTTGCTTTTGTATATTTTGCAGGATTTTGGATCAGGTCCTTTGCTTTGGCGATGGCTTTATCCCTTTCATATTTCTGTTTTTTTGCGTATTTTTTGGAATAATATACCATCTGTTTCTGATAAATTGTCATTTTGAGCCTGCGCACCCCGTTGGAATCCTTTTTTGTGATCTCTTTTGCAAACAACCGGGATTTGTGTTTGAAGGGGATTTCTTCTCCCTCCTTATTTTTTTCCATTGTTGTTATATATCCGCCCTGATCCAGCACCCATTTTTTGAATTCCGCATCAGCTCCGCGGATGCTCTGGCCATATACATAGCCGTCATTATTTTTCTCGTCGGATGCATTGATCCCGGAAAGGACGGATGTGTTGTCGCTGGTATTGAGCCCCCTGTCGGCAACGACTATGATTCTGCCGATTTCATAATCCTTTTTGACTCTCTGGATTGCCGGGAGCATGTTTGTCTTTTCGCCTTCATTGCCAGAGAAGGTATGGAACGCCATCGGGATGCCGTTGGAATCCATGAGGAGCCCCATTTGTATGATTGGATCTTTGCGGTGTTCTTTTGACGGCCCTTTTTTGCGCTTCACGTTTCTCTGCGTATCCGGGCTGTCCTCATCTTCATAAGGAATTTCAAAGTAGTAGTTCGTGACATCATAATAGGCTTTTCCGGAATCCCTGCCAACAAGGTTGGAAACTCTTGTATGCAGATATTTTTGGAGTTCCTGTGAATATCTGCTGAAATAACTAAGCGCCCTGTAGACATCATCCAGTGAGAAGTTGAAAAGATCAAAAAACCGGTTTTTTGTTTCATAAGCATTCTTTTTGGATGACGGGAACAAGAACCGGTTGAATGTCAGCAGGGAGAAAATGCTGTTTAAGTTATACTCCATAGGGAGTTGGCGCTGTTTATTCTGGAAAAATTCACGGATCTGGAGTTTTGAATAAATGATCTTAACAATGGCATATCCAAGATTTTTCCGGTTACAGCATTGATCCGGCAGTTTTTCCGAAAGTCTTACTTCGATGGTTTCCGGTACTTCCTGGCTTGCATTCCATTCTTTTGCAATCTGTTGAAAATGTGCCACCGGATCATCATATTGATCCAGGTAATCCTCTAAATATCCAAGATTTTTAATCACTTTATGTTTAACTTTTCCATCCTTGCGGTATCCTTGGACAAAAGAAAGCTGGGTCTTGTTTCTTTTTTTATTGAAACTTTTTTTAAGGTACACAAAACCACCTCCACAAGAACATTATACCATTGTTTCACGTGAAACGCAATATAATACAACAAAGAAATTCATAAATATTGACATAAAAAAAGTCCGCTAATGCGGATAGATTAAGGGTTTTGATTCAAGGAATCTATTTGATGGTTGCAAAACAACGG
>QXWX01000252.1 GCA_009911175.1 Lachnospiraceae bacterium
CAATTATCAGAAAATTTGACCGCAAGTTGGTACAATTGGAAATCATCAGATTCAAAGCAGGTTTTCCCTGCTTTTTTGTTGTGATGAATCAGATGCTTTCCTTAGTAATTGTATCAAAAATTATCATACCTTTCAAGTATGCAAAACTATTCCTTATATGTATTTGATATTCAACTGTGACGGTTTTATAATGAGTCCAGAAGGAGGCAAGAGAGATGGCAGAGGCAAACGATGTGTATGGAAGCATTTGGGGCGCTGCCGGAGGGGATCAGGTGTTTGGAAATCATCTTGCGGAGGCTGATTTGCAGCCGGTTTTTGAAAAAGCAATGGAATGTGGTCTGAACCTGTAGGATACTGCCGCTGTCTACGGTGAAGGCAGCTCCGAGCGTATTCTCGGCCCGAGATAAAACGGGTAAATGAGATTCCTGCGGCAGAAGGATTAAAAATCTCTGCGGTGCAGAACCATTTCAGTCTGCTGCATCGTTCCTCGGAACGGGCTGGCATCCTCGACTATTGCAAGGAAAACGGTATTGCCTTTTTCGCCTATATGGTCTTGGAGCAGGGGGCGCTTACCGGACGATATAATGAAGCGCGTCCTTTCCCGGCAGGAACCGGTAGCGGCAGGAGCCGTAGTGGTAAAGGATGTTCCGCCTTATACTGTGGTGGACGGTGTGCCTGCAAGGGTACTTAAAACCGTAAGAAGCGATTCCGTTAAGGAGGATGTACATGAAAAAAATAGTTAGCCTTGCGTTTCTTCTGTCGTTGGTATTCTCTGTGACGGCTTGTGGCCAGACCGTACAGACGGAAATGGACGTCGCCGGAAATATAGAAACATCTAAAGCGGCAGAAAAAGCGCAGGAAAGCGAAGAAGCGGCACCTACTGAGAGTGCTGCAACAGACACAGCGGAGGAAACAACTGTGAAAGCAGAATTTGATTTTGAAACAAAAACAGTCATGCTGAACAGCGGCTATGAGATGCCGATCAATGGTCTTGGAACCTACAGTCTTCACGGGGACGAATGTATCAATGCTGTAAAATCTGCGCTGAGCAGCGGCGCGCGTCTTATTGATACCGCCTCTGCATACGGCAATGAGGAGGAAATCGGTCAGGCAATCCGGGAGGCAATTGATGAGGGGATCATTCAGCGGGAGGACATTTTCGTTATCACAAAAATCTATCCGGGCAGTGAAATGGAAAACCCGGAGCAGTCCATTCAGGCGTGTCTGGATCGTCTGAATATCGGCTATGTGGATATGATGCTCCTACACCACCCGGATGGCAATGACGTGAAGGCATACAAGGCGATGGAGCAGTTTGTGGCAGATGGAAAGATTCGTTCCATTGGTCTGTCTAACTGGTATGTGGAGGAACTGACTGAATTTCTGCCGCAGGTGGATACGGTTCCCGCACTCGTGCAGAATGAGATTCATCCCTACTATCAGGAAAATGATGTCATCCCATTTATTCGGGATTTGGGGATTGTGGTGCAGGGCTGGTATCCGCTGGGTGGACGGGGACATACGGCAGAGCTGCTTGGCGATCCGGTAATTTTGGAAATTGCAAAAGCGCACGATGTATCTTCCGCACAGGTCATTTTGCGGTGGAACCTGCAAAAAAGCGTGGTAGTAATTCCCGGTTCCAGTAATCCCGACCACATCAAGGAGAACACGGAGCTGTATCATTTTTCTTTGACAGAGGAGGAAATGGAGCAGATCAATAACCTTGACCGCGGTGAAAAGCATGACTGGTATTAAAAATACATAGATGGGGGAAATAGGCATGAAGGTTTTAGCGATTAACGGCAGAGCGAGAAAAGATGGAAATACAGCGCTTCTTATCAATACCGTATTTGAGGAACTAAACAAGGAAGGCATTGAAACGGAAATGGTTCCGCTTTCCGGCAAAATAATGGAGCCTTGTAAGGCTTGCTGGGCCTG
>QXWX01000253.1 GCA_009911175.1 Lachnospiraceae bacterium
AGAACAAAGCTGGATATAGCTGAAATAGAAGGGTTGATTCAATTTCTTCCCATAATAATCAGCTTGTCATAATGGATGCTATGGCAATCTTTACATAGCATCCATATTTTTACGAAATGTCCTGGACAGATGTCCCTGACTGATCCCAAGTGTAATCGCAATATCCTCAAGATAAATCTTCTTATTATAGTGCTTCCAAATATACTGTTTACATTTCTCTGTATAACCAGATACACTTTCTTCTCTCTTTGTATCCTCGACCAATTTCGCGTATTCAATGATCACCTTACTGCTATATCTTTCCAGTTCCCTGATATCCGTACATTTATCAATCTGATTAATAAAAATATCACTGAGCTGATACGATTTTACCGGAGACACTCCTCCTTTGATTGCTTCTCTGGATGCGATCGCTGTCGCTACGACCGCCAGGTTTCTGTAATGATCTTTTTCCTTTTCGGATAGAATTCCCGTATCGCCTGCCGGTGCCTGTACCCTGTTTCTGGCCTCCTCCGGCCATCCTTCCCTGACGCTTTCCATAATGTAACATTCTTCCATATACGTATGATGATACTTTTCTTCGTCAAAATACTGCATTTTATCAAAATCCAGATTACCGGTATACTGCTTCGTCACATTATTATCTTCTAATGCATTGATTCTCAGGATTTCTTCTATCTCTACAGCCCCCTCGTTCTCTATCTCGTAGATTACAGCAGCAAAATCCGCGATCCTGGAGAGCATTGTTTTTAAAGGAGGCCTCCCTTCTTTTACAGCAATTCCATAAAATTTATAAAAAGAATTGAGCCGCGCGAAATCCAGTTTTTCTACGCAAACCGGGCCTGTCAGATAAAACCCTTTCTTTCCTCTTACGCAAATAAAAAACACTTCGTTTTCATCTTGATAGATCACTGGAAGTTTTTGCCGTTCTGCTTTTTCTATCAATAACTTTGTCAGGAACGGCGCATGCGCAAACAGACTTTCTTCTTCCGGAAACGTCCCGAAACTCTTTGGCGGCATTTCCTTGCCCTCTGTATAAAAAATGGGCAATTCCAAAAGCAGTTCCATCTTTTTCATCAAGCCTTGCATGTGTATTCCTCCCAGTTTTCTTTCATTTCTACAATTTCAGAGCCTCTTCTCACTGTTTTCTCCTGAACAGTTGTTTTCGTTATGCCTCTGATTTCCCAGTTCTGCGGCTGTCTAATTCCGCGCGGATCTCTGGATATTTTTTATCCAGATCATACGGGATCATGACAAGAATTGCAATAATTCCGGAAACGATAGAGACTCCGCTGAACGCAAAATTGATCGCCATGTGGGTCTTCGGATATACTTCTGCGATCTTCTGGCCTGCCGCTACCGCACTGTCAAGCTTCGATGCATTATATCCTCCCCATGTAAGGCATGCCGAAACAGCAGCCGACGCAAAGGCGGACGCCAGTTTATTTAAGAAACCGGAAATTGCTGATTGTGTCCCTGCAAGGCATCTTCCGCATTTCCATTCCGTATAATCGAAAACATCCGGCATCATTGCAAAAAACATTCCCGACCGAAAGCCGAATCCAAGCCCTATCAATCCCAAAGCTGCCGTTGCAACCGTACTGCTGGATGTAAAGAACAGGATGATGTAACCGATCAGATCTATCACAGCTCCTAATTGTGTGATCTTGACTTTATGGATCCCTTTTCCATTCAAAAAAGCCGCAACGAGCATCGTCGGAATTGCAAGAATCGTCAAAAGTGACAGTGCTGTCGGCATTGCGCTTACATCTCCCACAATATAACTATAATAATACTGCATTGCTCCGTACATTCCAAGGTATCCTGCATACATAAAAAAGATCGTTACTGGTCAGACTCTGACCAAAATTAAAAATGAGTATACCAAACAGCTTCTCTCTGACACGGGGAAGCTACTTGG
>QXWX01000254.1 GCA_009911175.1 Lachnospiraceae bacterium
TGGTAAGTAGGTAAGTCCCTTGCGGGGCTTACCCCTCTCAGAACCGGACGTGCAGCTTTCCCGCATCCGGCTCCCTGCAAAGCTAATACATCTACAACTATCCGTATATACTGACATAGATACGTGGTCGGACGAGTGGGAATTGTCTCATCAATTCCTTATATCCTTCCTTTGTATAGCTTCTTCTCTGGCTTCTTCTATTCAGCCAGTAGAATAACCTGAACCATACTACATTATAAAATGAGTTCAGGCTTCTTGAATTGTCAGTAATTCCGTAGTAATGATAGTAACCAGTTAAGATTTCATTCAGCTTCTTTACTATCTGGTTTATGCGTAGGAATCTCATATCTCTTATCGTAGCATTTATTTCCTTGCTTTTCTTTGCTAGCTTTTTCTTACTGGTCTTCCTCTTCACTCTGAACTTTCCCGTTCTTCCATGCGAACAGTAATGCGTGAATCCGAGGAATGTAAAGGTCTCCGGTTTCCCGTCTCCACGTTCTTTCCGGTTCCTTTCTGCAAATCGGCCGAATTCTATCAGCCTCGTCTTTTTCTCCTCCATTTCCAGTCCAAAGTGCATCATTCTGCGCTTTAAATATTCATAGAACATCTCTGCGTCTGTTTTGTATTGAAAGCAGACTACAAAATCATCCGCATATACCACCAACCCTGCGTACCCTTTCATGATCGGCTGCATTTTCTCCTTGAACCACCACACCAGTACATAGTGCATATATATGTTTGCGATTACTGGTGAGCAGACCGAACCCTGTCCGGCTCCTTCCTCTGTCTCTTCATATCTGTAATCTTCCATGATTCCGGCTTTTAACATCCGGCGTACCAGCCTGATGATATTTGGGTCTTTAATTCTTGATTCTATGAACTTTATTATCCATTCATGGTCCAAGTGGTCGAAAAATCCTTTTACATCCGCATCCAATACCCAGTTTGTCTTTTCTTTTTCCAGCATTCCGTTCAGCTTTCTTAATGCCTTATGACAGCTTCTCCCTGGTCGGAATCCCATCATTTCATCATAGAAATGCGGTTCGAACACTGCTTCCAGTACTCGTCTCAATGCTTCCTGCACCAGTTTGTCTTCATAGCAATAGATACTGAGCGGCCGTGTCTTTCCGTTTTCTTTCGGTATCTCCACTCTTTTTGCTGGCTTGGGCTTGTATGCTTTCTTCTTAAGCTTTTCCTCTAATTCTTCCAGATTTTCCTCCAGCCTTGCCCCGTATTCCTCTTTGGTTATCCCATCGGTTCCTACTGCTTTCTTTCCGTCCATTTCCTTGTGGCACTCTTTTAATAATTCCTTATTTATCAAATGCCCTATGGACGTAAATACCATGTCTGGATGTTCGCCTGATAGTTGTGATATTCTCGCCAATTTCGTTTCCATAGCTCCTCCTGTCTCTGCGTACAGTCTATGTTTCCTCCTTGATATGACTTTGCATGGCTAGCCTGCGAGGACAGGCATTTCTCGACTTCCACTGTATGTTTTACCGTGTACTATTCGGCCATCCGACTTCTGCTGGCCATTTGCGGTTCTCCCTTCGACAGTTGTTCCGCATACCTGATGTACGCAACTCATCTGGAACCAGACAGACCTCCTCCAGTTGACTTGAAATCCTTGATTGCATGACCAACCTCAAAACTCCGGGGAAGCAACTGTATTCTCGCTCTTAGTGACTACAGTTATGTTGCTTTCAGTGTATAGGAGCACCTCTGCCTTCCCACTTTCATTTTCATATCGAAGCTATGTGCAGTTATGCCCTGCAATCTCGCTGTCTACGCTTAGCAGACAGCATCTCTGCTGTCCACCCAAGACTCGCTTGGTGCGGTATAGCTTGTACCTTACACCGTAGGACTTTCACCCACCGAATTCCAAGCCCTTAGCTGGGCGCACCCTA
>QXWX01000255.1 GCA_009911175.1 Lachnospiraceae bacterium
TCTTTCACTTGTCAGTCAAAAAGATTATCCCACAGATTTTAGAATATGTAAAACCGGCAGGTTATTCATCGCTTACGCTGAAACAGAGGATTACGGTATATGCCGCAACCGACCACAATGCGCTGTGCAGATTGCCCGCCACTGCGACACTCGCCACAAGCACAGCATAGATCGCCACGCACACCATGATAAAGAACCCCTGAAATGCAAGAGCCACAAGCCCTTTTAAATAATTTGTCCCGATTGTACCCCATTCCCGGTTGGTAACTGTCGCTGCCGGGATTGGCGCTACTGACACATAAAGGTATATTTCAATCATGCGCCCGTATAGAATGACGGTGATGAGGACGGACATGATTTTCATACATAAGCTGATGACCATAGTTTCCAGACCAAGACCGATAAGCTCCCCTATCCCCATTGTATCAATCTGGTTGTTGAACATGGTGGTAAGGGTAGCCTGTACGTCAAGGCTTGTGGAGCCGGATATGGAAGATGCCGCTTGCGTCACCACATGGCTTCCCACATCAAACACCGCCATGACTAGACTATATCAAAGGTCTTGGAAAGCAGCATGACAGCGATACAAGCCTTAAATAAAAAACGGAAGAACAGGCTTGTATCAAAGTCATGCATATTGTTTTTGTCGATTACCATTGTTATCAGCTCATAGATCAGCACAAAACTGATTATCATGCCTGCTATGGGGACTACCACGTTTTCCGAAAGCGTCCGTATCATGCTGAATATTCCGGCGTTCCAAGTGCTTGGCGTCTTGCTGACCTCCCCCGCAATCGTGCCGACCTTATCATTGACATCGGAAAACATGGTATCAAGGTTATTAAGCACCCACCCTTGCAGCATCTCCTTTATGAAATCAGTGATTTTGTCTATGATGCCGCCCATTTATCTTATGAAAACAGGCTGGAGAGCTGTGGAATCACCGTCTGCGCCACAATGATAATGCCCCCTCCACTCATAAGCTGTGTCATACCTAAATAGTTGAAAAATAATCGAATTGATTGTGAAACTTCAAGATTTGATTGTGTTTTATAGATATTTCTCCGCCACAGGGGATAAACTTCGTTCCCCTGTATGCGGTCTTTGAAAACATCAGACTAACTTTTTACCGTTAGCTGGTTTCCCTGTTTCATAAAATTAAAATGTATCTCCACTGTTGTGTTGCGTCTGCCTTCTGACAAATCCTCATGGACAACAATCTCTTTAATGAGTAAGTGTAACATCTCCCTGTCAAGCTCCTTAATGTCGGCATACTGCCTAATCAGTGAAAGCCACTTTGAATTGTCCTCCTGTTCCCTTGCTGCCCCGTCAAGATATTCACGCATCATATCCGCCTTTTTTTGCAAGGCTTCCTGTTCGCCCTGCGCCTTCTCCATCATGCGGGTAAAATTCGTCTCGTTAATCCTGCCCGCCACCCAGTCCTCATAAAGTTTGGAAATCAGCGCATCCAGTTCGGAAAGCCTGTTCGCACTTTCCGAAAGTTTTGCTTTCATGCGCCTGCTTTCTTCCTCACTGTCGCACTGGCTGCTTTTCCGAAGTTCCTCCATGACTTTTGTTTCATCTGCAAGGGCGAGTGCCGCACAGGTGCGTATCTGCTCCAATACAATCTGATACAGCGTGTCAAGCTCCAAGCGGTGCTGGCTGCAATGTGCCACGCCATATTTATTGTACTTTGCACAGGTCAGTATCCTTGTCTTTGCTTTCGCATTTGCCACACGCTGGTTCATTGTACTTCCGCATTCCCCACATTTGACAAGTCCTGCAAATATCCCATACCGCAGCCTACGGCTGCAATCAAACCAAAAAGCAAAAAGAATCATCCTATTCGTAGATGCACGTGCTA
>QXWX01000256.1 GCA_009911175.1 Lachnospiraceae bacterium
GTAAGCGGCAAATAATCGGCGTCTATAAAAGGAGCGCTGCCTGTGATATCGTACAGTTAGAGCACCTTGATAATCAAATAGTCGCAAAAGTACCATCGTATCTGAGATTTTAGTTTCTTTTAAGACTTCGGTACGGAGCATTAGCCCACAAGCAGGTGCTTCCAGGCTCTATGCTCATTATGCGGTTAGACCATTGCCCTCTGGCATTCCTGCGCTCCGGTCTCTTTTCCGGGGTGTCCTTGGACGCTCTGGCTCTGGAAACAGCTGTCCATACAATGATTGACGTTGCTGCTGTTTCTTCTCTTCATATGTCCTGTAGGCTTCTGACCAGGGCACCATATCAGCCATGAAATCTTGATCGCCTTCCATCCGGCGCAGTGGTATCTGCTCAAACAGGTACTGGAGATAGATGAGGATATTCGCCTGGTTTGCTTTCGCCGTTTCTACGATAGAATACATGATGGCATTGACCTTTGCTCCATGAATGGTATCCGCAAACAGCCAGTTGGCCCGGCCAACCGAGTAGCTGCGGATGATCCGTTCCACATGCCCGTTATCACAGGGGATATTTCCGTCCGTGAGGAACCGGCGCAGGTGTTCCTCCTGGTTAAGGGCATAGGTAATGGCCTTTTTCATCCTGTCTGAGAATACATGGTCCGATCCTTCCAGGAAATGGATATATTCAAAGAAGGCATCCACTTTGGGCGCAACGTTTTCTTCCCTGGCAATGGCCCGTTCGCCTGAGGTTATTTCCTTGAGTTTCTTCTCTTCCTGGTAGATCCCGCGAATCAGCAGGAGCGCCCTGGTCTCTGGAAGCGCCGCAAGTTCCTCGTCACTCATGGCAGCGACATTCTGTACAAAAAATGCTTCCGCAAAATACCGCCGGCAATGCATGAAGCAGCCGGTTGTAAGGATGCCCCCGCCGCTTTCCTCTTCCAGTACCCGGTAAGAAATATAGGCGTCACAGGTGATATAGCCAAGGAACTCCCGGAAAAAATGGCGCAGATGGTCCGTCCCCCGTGTTTCTTCATAGCAGAAGACAATGACAGGGGGACAGCCTGTCAGTTCGCTGCTGGTATGGACCCAAAGAAAGCTCTTATGTCCGGGGCCGTACCCATCTTTATTTACCTGGATATAAGTTTCATCGCACTGGGTATACCTGTAACCCACAAGCAGCAGCGTCATAAATTCATAGAGCTCTTCACAGATTTCCGGCACAAGTGTGCCTGCCCAGTTTATGATGGTCTGCCTGATCAGAGCGATGCCCTGCATCTGGTAATCCAGCGCCTGTCTGTAAAAAGGGAGGCCCAGCGCAAACTTCCTGTAAAGGATGTCTGCCATGATGGTGCGGGATACAGCGCTTTTGTCGATCAGGAGGTTCCTGTAGGGGATGGTAAACAGGTCATGTTCCAGGCCTACGGAAACAACAGGCGTATAAACCACCTGTGTATAGTAAGGCGTATCCAGTTTCATGAGTTGTTTGTGTTGGTGCCAGTGGGCGATCCTCCAGTTGTTTTCGCCGTACTGTTCATTCAGCGCGTCCACATCCAGGTCATAGATGATCTGCCGCGGCAGTTTCTCAAGGGAATCCGCCAGGCTGGGGGGCTTTTTTGTACGCCCGCCTTTGGCGCCCTGCCTGCCCTTATGGCTTTCAAAATCAATCACCCGGGCTCTGCGGCCCTTCGTGGGGCCGACATCCTCCTCTGTGTTCTCATCTACCGGTTCTTCCTCCGGATTGTCCAAAGCGTCCAGCAGGGCGGGAAACCCTTCCGTCTTGCGGCCGAAGATGGATTTTGTCTTCAGGGCGTTTTTCTCGATCTCTTTTTCCAGGAGTTTCTTTAATTC
>QXWX01000257.1 GCA_009911175.1 Lachnospiraceae bacterium
CTAGTGTAGCGTCTCAATCATTTTTTTAGTAATAAACTAATTTTTGTGGTGTTCCCTGCATCAATCATGCTTCATACAGGGAGCACCGGATAGTTCAAAAGTACTATTATAAACTATAAACCCTTGTTCCTTGAAAACTGCATACGAAATCAACGGTAATGGAAGAAAGGACAATGCCTTTATGCCGATGCTTTGGCTTTACGCCTTTCTTCACGTTGCTTACGGATCACCTCAATATCAGGATACAGTTTTTTTAGTTTTATCCTTGAATCAGATGTCTGAAACTGCCAGTTTACCGGGGATGGATTCTCATTGTACGCATCGTTCCATTCCTTCAGTTCCTTACGGAGTGTTTCAATGTCTGGAATCCTCCTCTCAAGGCACTCACGGGTCATGATATTGATCCCTATTTCTGCAATGTCAAGCCAACTCCCGTGTTTGGGAGTGTAATGGACTTCCAGCTTTCTGGCAATCCGCCTGGCTTCCTCTGGCGCAAATGCCTTATACAAAGATGAGATGGAATGGATATTGAGGTTATCCATAACAAGGATGATCTTTTCCGCATCCGGTTCGATCTCATCCACAAGGCACCGGATCTTTTCCGCCCAATCCACTGCGGTTCTGGTTTCCTCTACCGAATGGACAATCCGCCCGGTGTGGGGCTGGATGAAGCAGAACACGCTGACTGTTCCATTGCGTATATATTCCGAATCTATCTTCGTGGTATCCCCCGGACGCATAGGCAGCGGCTCCCGGCTGTCGCCAAGAATCTGGTAAGGCTTTTCGTCCATGCACCAGACAGGGTGGCGGGAGTCATACGGAAGCTGGTAAACGTCCAAAATATCCTCCATGTTTGCCACAAAGTCCGCGTCCTCCTTCGGCGGGATGCACCAATAGGCATTCAGGTGCGGCCTGATTTCATTGCGCTGCATTACCCTTCCGACCGTGGCACGGCTGAGGCTTTCTTCAAGGATGGCTACGCTTTCCTGTGTCAGAAGCGTAACCGTCCAACGCGCATACCCCTCCGGTGGCGCGGTGCATGCCGTTGCTATGATTTTCGCCTCCACCTCGCCGGTGGCTTTCAGGCGTGCCGTATCGGAATTCGGGTTCCTTGCGGGTGCAATTGCCGCCCGGAGCCCATGTCCGTAATACTTTTTGAGTACATCGATCACTGTAGGGACCGAAGCGCCGGAAGCGTTGGCTATGTCACTGTTGGTAAGCCTGGCCCCATGGATGCTTTCATCAGCGGCAAGCAGGACGGCATAGCGGGTCCTTGCGTCAGATGACGTGGTTTTCCTTTGGAGATGCCGGATGATTTTGCGTTCCTTCTTTGATAAGGATATCCGGTACGAACGGGTTCTTGCCATAAGTGTAATCCTCCGTAAACACATGATTCGAAAGAACATCAGGATTCCTGGGTGTTCCGGGCAGGAAGTGATTCGACTTCTACGCGAAGATCATGGATTTCTACGGAAAGAGCCTGTAAGGCTTCCTCTATTTTGTTTAACCTGGCCGTCAATTTTTTGATATCATCAGGAGATATATCCAAAAGTTCATTCCTGGGAGTGTCGCTTTTTGCAGATGTCCTTGGCAGCCTGGAAAGGCTTGGGCGTCCAACTTTCCCGTTGGGGATCACCTTACCGGTATCTGGATCAAACTTACCAATGCACCGTTTCCGCTGAACCTTTTTTTGTTTTTCATCACTCCATTCATAAGTAGTTTCGTATGCGTAGTAAGTATCGGTTTGCTTGTTATACGATTTTGTGATTGACATTTTCTTTTCTCCTTCATGCTAAATATTCTACATATATTTTAGCATATTTAGTGCAAAAAGTCAAG
>QXWX01000258.1 GCA_009911175.1 Lachnospiraceae bacterium
CTACATCCACCATCCACTCCCTTGCATGCTCCCGCACGATCAGCATAGCCTGTCCGATCTCCCGCACAGGCACAGGACTCTGACAGTGTGCTTTCGCTGTCAAAGGCTTCGACAGATCCGGAAACGCGCCTGTGCCTTCACAATACGTAGAATATCTCAGTACAAATGCGTGATATCCCATGGAGGCAAATTTTAACGCAATCGGCTCCGCCTCACGGTCCGAGCAGTTAAAATATCCGCCGCCCGGGCAGATGATCACTGCCGGCCGGTCTTTCCCGTTCAGAAGCTCCGGGGAATCCTGCAAGATGTATGTTGTCAGTGTAACATCCTTCCTGTCGTCATATAAATAGATTACATTACTCTGCATTGCTTTATCTCCTTTTCTTTTTTACAAAACAAGACCGCGCAGCGCCTGAGCGATCCTGTTCCAAACATTGCATATACAGTCAGCGCCAAACGGCTCTAACCCATATCCGTCACTCCACAGCCAGCTCCGACAATTCCTCAACCGCCTGCCACAGCTTCTCCGGCTCAAAAGGCAGAAATCCTTTATGGCAAATATCCTCCAGCGTATTCGCCCCCAGCTCCGGATCGCCGGACGCTGCGATTCCCGCGATTGCAGGCGCATATTTTGCCAGCACTTTCATAGCATTTCCATCCGCCGCAATCCGGTACAACGTGGTATCCTTGCTGTATGGCTTCCGGTAATCCGTCTCCGGAACATAGCAGTATTCATAGGCCCCTGCCCCCAGTGTCATGCTCTTTTCCTGATAGCCCGTTGAAGTCTTTTACCCTGCTATTAGATACAGACGGTCTGAAAAAACTCAGGCAGCTATTTGGTCTCCGTATTACTGTCAGATTCCAACATTCCCGCTGTTTACCCCTGCTCCCGCATCTTCCTCCAGCGGCAGCCAGTCAATGACCTTCTTGATGTACCGGTTCCAGAAATCCCACTCATGGGAACCCGGCCCTTCCTCATAAGTCACATCGACCCCGGATGCCTGCAGCCAGTCGCGGAAGTCCCGGTTCGGCTCCAGCAGGGAATCCCCTGTTCCGCATGCCAGATATATTTTCGGAAGATCAGCCTTTTCTTCCAGAAGCTTCTTCACCAGCCATTTCGGATCCTTA
This sequence comes from Lachnospiraceae bacterium, assembly GCA_009911175.1. The sequence goes on from QXWX01000258.1 coordinate 1,129, forward strand.
TCGCTGTCTTTCACCTTGGATAGATCTCCGAAGAAGCTTTCCGCAAAGTCCCTTCTTTCTATGAAGAACGGGGCGTCATTGGTGCGCGTTTCCAGTCCGTCGATGAGCATGGCTGACGAAAGTCCGGCAATACAGCCGAAGGTATCGTGATATTTCAGACCATTGCGGATTGCACCGTATCCGCCCATGGACAGCCCGGCGATAAAGGTATCTTCCCTTCTGTGAGAGAGTGGGAACATCTTCCGGGTGATCTCCACCAGCTCATGTCCGATCAATTCCCCGTAGTAATTATGGGAAGCCTCCTGGTCTACATAGAACATATTGTCACCGGACGGCATGACCACAGCCAGGTCCTTTTCCTCCGCCCATCTCTGGATATTCGTGCCCGATACCCAGTCCGTATAATTCCCGAAAATGCCGTGCAGGAGATATAAGGTCTTGAAGGGCTTCTCTTCCCGCTGCGGCATCCCCGGAAACGTAAGCTTGTCCACTGGAAGGATGACGTGGAGCGGAACCGTCCGCATTAGTGATCTTGACAGAAAATTTACTTGCATCAGTGCCATTGGTGTTTTCCTCCTTGTCTTTTTGCTATACTTTATTCTAACGGAAGTTTCGACATTGATACAATGGAAGAGTCCGAAACCTTTGAAATATAAGGGGTTCGGTCTCTTATGCGT
>QXWX01000259.1 GCA_009911175.1 Lachnospiraceae bacterium
TAATTTTCAGCATCAATTCTTACACGAAATTCCGACACATTCAGACGATTCTTTATTTCATCTAACATAACGCTAATTGCTCTATATCCAATTCCTTTGTGTTTCCACTTATTCAAAATTTCTATCGCTATCTCCCATTGTTCATGCGTAGTATTCTTTATACCACAATATCCGGCATATTCATTATCCACGATTACCGAAAACATTAATGCTTTATACTCTATATGTTCATTCCATAACATATTACGATAGGCTTCTTCTTTCATCATTGACTTAACGATATTATTTTCCTTTTGCAATTCAATAAATATGTGTTTATCCGAATCCTGTACTTTTCGTAATATAATTTCATTTTCTGTAATAATACACTCTCCCATTGCCCAGAACTTTTTATAAATCTTTTTCCCCATTTCATCATTTGTAGCAATATCAATTAAACGTTCTGCCAGCAACGTATTCTCTTTATCCTTAAGAAAATTGATTGCTTCTTTCTTTTTTTCTTCAAAGGTTCTTCCATCTTCTTTTTCTATAATGTTCATAACTTTATGTATTGAATCTTCTATTGAAATTTTCATAGCGTTAGCAGCTAATGATTGATTTTTCATCTTAACGACCTCTTCCATATATGATAATTTTTATTTTATCACAAAACCGCCTTTTTGCATATTTCAAAAATATTTTAGAATAACAGCAGGACTAAGCCTTTTTGAAAATGTCCGGCAGAAAAAGGCACTAACTACCCCTATGCGGCGTTTCCCTATAAAACCCCCACGGCATGATATTTTATGCAAAACAAAAGGGTATCTATGTAGCCGATACCCTCAATAGGTTTATGTGTTATTATGCTATTTCTTCTTTCAATTCTTTCTTGTATTTGTAGTATGTTCCTTTTGATGTGTTATGCAAATATTCCCTCAATATCTTAGCATCGGAATATTTACCGTCAAAATCCTTTGATAAATCCCTTATAGTTTGCTTTATATGATCTGCTTTATCTGTCTTTATATTGCAACTTCCCTCTGGCCTGCCCTGCCTCTTACTTGAAGTAGCCTTACCCTCTGTCACTCGTTTAATAAGAAACTGTCTCTCATGCTCTGCCTGTTCAAACGCAAGCCGGATATTGTCTTTCAAGTTCTCCTGCTCAAACTCTGCCACAAGTTCAAGTATTCCGTTTATGAGATTATCCATTTTCTTATTACTGGATGATACTTTCTCTATATGCTTTTGTGTCCGGCGTTTATATTCGTCTGTATCTATATGCCGCTCTTTCAGAAACACAAGGGAAATACCCTTGCTCAAAAGTTCCATATACAGAGAAAAGCCTTCATCAGCATTTCTTGACATTCTACTGACTTCATCAAATATTATTGTATCTCCCGGCTTTACCTTATTCAGCAGTTTTTTAAACTCTGCCCTGTTATCTATGTCTTTGCCAGATTGCTTTTCGGATATAATGATTGCATCACCATTGAATCCTATAATATTGTTTATCTGCCTTTCTACTTTCTGTTGGATTGTAGAAACTCTTACATAACCGTATATTTTACACATAAGCTGTTCCCTCTCATTCCCTAAAACAGTTCAAAAATAATTATAAATAAATTTATACTAAAATTATACTTGTTGTTGCTGTTATTGTCAATAGAAAATGGTATATTTTAATCTATAATTTTTTTAGACTATTCAAAAAGAAAAATAGGAAAATAATACTTGTAGGGGAACAGGATTGAAAGGTGAAATTTTTTCGCACTAAAAAAGTAAATAACTACTGTTGTTTGAGGCGGTTTGTGATAAAAT
>QXWX01000032.1 GCA_009911175.1 Lachnospiraceae bacterium
TCCTGTTTAAGAGGTATAAAAACACGTCAAGCCCGCAAAAAACTTACATTTAGGGCTTGACATAATAGGAAGGGAAACATGATGGAAGACAATATTTTTTTGAAAAACAGGAAAGCGCTTTCTCTTACGGATTATATGGAGGCACAGGAAAACGGCAGGGAGAATCTGGGAACAGAGCTTCCGGTTGCTGTGTACAGGCTCTTGGAATATTCCATTCGCGAGGAATTGACATCAAGGCTTGGAAAAGAAGAGCAGATTGATATTTTCCGGAGCGCCGGTTATCGGGCGGGAACATATTTTGCGGAAAAATATCTGGACTCGTCTTTGGAACTGTCCGAATTTACCGCACAGCTTCAGAAGCGGCTGGAAGAATTCAAGATGGGTGTCCTCCGGATTGAGAAGTTTGATGAGGAGACGGGGAAAATGGTCCTTACGGTTTCTGAGGATGCCGATTGTTCCGGACTGCCGCTTCTCGGGGAGACCGTATGCAATTATGACGAGGGATTTTTAGCAGGGATTCTTACCTCGTATACGGGGAAGCCGTACAATGCGACGGAAGTAAACTGCTGGGCGACCGGCGACAGGGTATGCCGGTTCCGGGCAGATATTGATGAATAAGGAGGACATAGTCTTGAGTGCAGACACGAATAAAGACTGCGAGCTTTTATTTGAATATATGCGGGGGATCCTTTATGATTCTTGGATTGAGAACATTGAAGTCAATGCGCTGAGCGAGCCTTTTAAGGATTTGGGACGGGGGCTCCAGATCATGCAGAATGCGGTAAACGAACTGGTGACATATTCTTCGGAGCTTTCGAAGGGCAATCTGTCTGTGGAATTTCCGAAGGAGTATAATTTCCTGTGTGAGAACCTGAAGAATCTCCATGCGAATCTGAACCATCTCACATGGCAGGCGCAGCAGGTCACAAAGGGAGATTATTCTCAGCATGTAGCCTTTTTGGGAGACTTTTCCGATGCGTTTAACGAGATGACCAAACAGCTTAAGGAAAGGGAAGAACAGCTCAAAGAAGTCGCGGAGAAGGCGGAACGCCGGGCGGAGATGATTGAGGGCTACAATGAATTTTTGATCGAGATGCTGAGCAGGCGAAAGGAATGGCTTCTGGTTGTGGATAGAGACAGCAAGGAGATCATATATTGTAATAAGAGAAAGCAGTTAGGAGGGATTGACGGTTCCTTCTGTCAAACATGCAAACGCCGTCTTTCTTTCCATTCCGATCTGCTGAACTGGAACGGCAGGGAACAGTATAAGGTATGGGAGATGGAGGGCGAGGCTGGTACATCCTACCGTGTCACATCTTTTCCGATGGAATGGAAAGAGCGCTCCTCCTTTGTACATGTCGTGATTGATATTACAGATGAAAAGCGCAATGCCCGCAACCTGGACAGCGAAGCCTACCACGATCCGCTGACAGGAGCCAAGAACCGCAGGTTCTTTGAGGAATATATGGGAATCGTCCTGCGGGATGAGCTGGACGCGACACTCTGCTATCTGCAGCTTGACGGGCTGGAATATGTAAATGAGACATTTGGACATCACGAGGGCGATGTCTATATCCAGAATTTTGTTGAGATCGTCAAGAAGAATTTCCGTGGCGGCGATACGTTTACCCGGATCGGCGGGGACGAGTTCTGCGTTATTCTTTCCGGTAATATGGCAGAGCTGATCAACCGGAAGCTGGCGGAGATCCTGAAGGAATTTCAGGAGGAGGTCTACAGAAAGTACCAGTGCAGCTTCAGCTACGGCGTCCTGGAGATCCAGGGAAAAGAGAACGAGCTTACCCTAGAGGAGATCATGTCAAAGGCGGAAGATGTGGTTTATGAGTGCAAGTTAAAGAACATTGCGAAATATCCGCTGATATTTTCGACCATAGCAGAATAGAAATGCAAATAAGGTCCTATTTTTTAGTAAATAGCGACCTTTTTTTGTGCTTTTTTACTAATTATAATAACATTAGTGTTAAAAAAATATAAAGGAGGCACAAAATGGAGAAGTACTATTTGGCCGTAGATATCGGGGCATCCAGCGGACGCCATATGCTGGCCTCTATGGAAGACGGCAGGATGAAGCTGGAAGAGATCTACCGCTTCCCGAACGGGATGGACAATGTGAACGGAACCCTGTGCTGGGATGTGAAGCGGCTGTTTACCGAGATCAAAAATGGCCTGAAAAAGTGTAAAGAGCTGGGAAGGATTCCTTCCTTCATGGGGATTGACACATGGGCAGTGGACTATGTCCTGCTTGACAAGGAGAATCAGATCCTGGGAGATACCGCGGGCTACCGTGACAGCCGCACCAACGGGATGGATGACAAGGTTTATGAGACGATCTCACTTTCCGCTTTATATGCCAGGACCGGGATCCAGAAGCAGATCTTCAATACCATTTACCAGCTGATGGCAGTGAAGGAATTCCATCCGGAATATCTGGAGCAGGCGGAGTCCATACTGATGATCCCGGACTATTTTGACTTCCTGCTGACCGGCGTAAAGAAGATGGAATATACCAATGCCACCAGCACCCAGTTAGTAGACCCCAGGACCAACGACTGGGATTATGAGCTGATCGATATGCTGGGCTATCACTCCAAAATGTTCCAGCCGGTGTCCATGCCCGGAACGGTGGTAGGGAACTTCACAAAGGAGATTCAGGATGAGGTTGGATTCGACTGTACGGTTGTGCTTCCAGCCACACACGATACCGGCTCTGCAGTGCTGGCGGTTCCGACCAATGACGACAACGCGATCTACATCAGCTCTGGCACCTGGTCGCTGATGGGGATCGAGAGAAAGGAAGCCGACTGCTCCATGGCAAGCATGCAGGCCAACTTTACAAACGAAGGCGGCTATGACCATCGGTTCCGTTTCCTGAAAAATATCATGGGACTGTGGATGATCCAGTCAGTCAAGAAGGAATTTGAAGAGGATCTGTCCTTCGGGGAGATCTGCGAGCGTGCTTCCAAAGAAAAGATCGACTCCATCGTAGACTGCAATGACAATTGTTTCTTTGCTCCTGAGAGCATGATCAAGGCGGTCCAGGATTTCTGCGCAAATACGAACCAGCAGGTGCCCCGGACGGTCGGAGAGATCTCCGCTGTGGTTTACAACAGCCTGGCATACTGCTATGGCGAGACGGTGAAGGAGATCGAGGACATCACCGGCAATACATATGACACCATTTATGTTGTAGGCGGCGGCGCCAATGCGGGCTATCTGAACGAGCTGACCGCAAAATACACCGGCAAAAAGGTGTCGGCCGGACCGACAGAGGCGACGGCCATCGGAAATATCGCGGTCCAGATGCTGCAGGACGGCGTATTCGCGGATCTGCCGGCGGCGCGGACCTGTATCGGGGAATCATTTGATATCAAATATTACGAATAGATCAAAAAACAGGAGGAGATCATATGTTAGTTGAAACAAAAGCAAAAGTAGGTGTTTTTTCCATCGCTTTGGGTGCGTATCTGCCCCAGTTTCCGTCACTGGTGCCGGAATTTGAAGCACAGTATGCCGCATTCAAGAAGACTCTGCCGGACACGGTAGAGATCATTGACGGCGGAATGGTGACAACCAAGGAGCAGTCACAGGAAGCGGGAGATAAGTTCCGCGCGGCAGATGTGGACCTGGTATTTATGCAGCTTTTGACCTACGCGACATCCTACAACATGCTTCCGGCGGTCCGGGATCTGGATGTTCCGGTGGTGCTGGTCAATGTACAGAAGTTAAAAGCACTGGACTACGACCATACGGATATCGCGTCATGGCTGGGCGAAGGCTATGCCTGCGGCGCTGTCGGCGAGATGGTGGCGGACCTGGAGAGATATGGCAAGCGTCATGCGGTGATCACAGGCGTTGTAGAAGGCGGAGATCCGGGCGTTCAGGCGGAGATCGAGGAATGGTGCCGGGCTGCCCAGGTCAGAAGGAGATTCCGGGATACCAACATCGCACAGATCGGAAGACCGTATCCGGGTATGATGGATCTTTATATTGACGAGTCCAACCTGTACAGAAGAATGCACCTGTATACCAAGCAATTTGACTGGGAGAAGATGTGGGCCATTGCCGACGACATTACGGATGAGGACGCGATCCGCGCAAAGGCACAGGATATCCTGGATACCTTCGACATTGAGGGCGGCGGAAGCATTGAGGAAGTATGGGGAATGGCAAAATACGTGGTAGCCTTTGAGCAGTGGGTGAAGGATGAGAAGCTTGGACTGGTTGCTTCCCACTATGACGGATTTGCACAGGGCAAGGCAGGCGTCCTTGACAGTATGCTGATCCCGGCATTCTCCATGTTGATCAAGCAGGGAACAGCCTGCGCGGTAGAAGGGGATATGAAGGTCGCCATGGCAATGAGCATCTTAAAGACCATCTCCGGTACAGGCCAGCTTGCGGAAATGTACTCCATCGACTTCAACGACGATATCGCGATCATCGGACACAGCGGCTCCGGGGATGCGGACATCTCCGACAAGAAGCCGACCATGAAGATCGTGAAGGTATTCCACGGAAAGACCGGCGGCGGCTACCTGACCCAGTTCTATCCCTATACAGGACCGGTGACCTACCTTGCCATCACCCAGGATGGGGACGGACACTTCAAGTTCATCGTGGCAGAGGGCGTCAATGAGGAAGGCAAGATCCTTTCCTTCGGTGATACCAACATGCGGACACGCTTCACCTGCGGGGCAAGGGAGTTCGTGAACCAGTGGAGCGAATGCGGCCCGACACACCACTTCGCGGCAGCGACAGGAAGGCATATCGATACGATCCTAAAGGTGGCGAAGATCTTTAATGTGCCGGTTGATATTGTGACCAGATAATCCATTTTTGAGAACTTCTCTTCAGAGAAAAAGACAGCCCGCACAACGGATAACCGTGACGGGCTGTCTTAAATCTCTGGTACGTTTTTCAGCATTGGTCAGACCGCGACATCCGCTGCGGCATCTGCTGCTGCCGCATCCATGGAGACGGTTCCAGCCGTTACGCCGCCGCCTGCCGCCGCTGCGGAGGTTCCTGCGGAAACAGCGCCGCTCCCGGCTCCCGCTGCTGCCGCGGAAACCAGACCTTCTGCCGCCGCCGCTGCCGCGGAAGAACTGCCCAGGCCCGCAATGGAATCCAGGGTCTCCTGCAACGCTTCCTTCCGGTCCTGCATGACTTCCTTGGACGCATAGTGGTTCTCTTCCCTGCGGCGTTTTCTCTTTCGTTTGGTGATCTCCTTGCGGATCTCCAGCTCTTTTTCCTGCTGCTGCCGTTTTTCGGCACGCTTTCTCTGCAGCTCCAGTTGTTCCTCCTTACTCAGATTCTTCAATTTTTTCTGGATCTGCCGGGTCAGCTTCTGCATGCGCCGGATCATCCGCCCGATTTTCTCCTTATCTTCGCCGCTGCTGAGCGCATACGCTATTTTTAGAGTGCCCAGCGCGCGTATGGCCTTGGAGGAAACCTGCAGCACGTTCATCTTTGTCTCCGAACGGGCGAGCTCGGTTGCAAGCTGCCCGGTAGAATCATCCGGCATGGAAACGGACATCTTGAAGTTCGAGCTCTCCTTTACCTGCGCCAGTAAAGAATCCAGAAAGCTTTCCTCCTCCTGGTTTCCCAGCAGGGAGCTTAATAGACTCTTCTCGTCCTCTCCCAGCAGGGAGTTTAAGAAGCTCCTCTCGTCCTTCCCAAGCAGGGAACTGAAAAAATCCTCCTGATCATCTCCCAGCATCGAATTTAAAAATAGGGACTGGTCCTGCACCTGTACGCGGATCGAACCGTAAAAATCATCTACAGCCGGGTCTCTTGTATTGTGATAGCGGTCCACCGCTGTCTCTGTCTGCGTCGGAGCGCCGGGAAGCTTCCCGGAATTGCCGGTGCCTGCCGCGGCCGGGGGCTGATACTTATAACTGCCGGCGGCTGACTGCCAGTTCCTCATAGTGACTCTCATAAAATACCCTCCTTTCCTCTGAGTAAATCGTGCTATGCTCCACGCCTGTATCGTGCTCACAGGCGGACAACATTCTCATTTCAAATCCTGTTTTTCCATATAATATATATATCGGCCCGTATTCGGGAAACAAAATAATTTATTGTAAAATTATATTTTTTTGTGATTCTGGTTGCAATTTCACAACCGTTATACTACAATATCCTATGTATAGACAGCTTGGGAATCGTAACAAATGTACCTGTGCAATAGGAAAAAGTTATATTACTGTTCAGAATAAGAAAGCGTGTTTACCGCGCTGTATGTTATTTGGAGCAGTGAGTCTGCGGCGCATAAATGTACAGATTATTTTGAAGCAGTTCTCTACAGGGGTAAGGGAGAGTAGTTTTATGAGTGAAAACAATAAGATGCGTTCTATCCTTGAGATTATGAATGATGTTCTGAGTACGGTAAGAGACTATTATGATTCGGAATATGCTTATTATATTGAAAAGGATGAATACGAGATACTGACAATATATGAGTGGTGCGCGGAGAATATTCCATGGCAGAGAGACCGGATCAAGATGCTGGAGCCGGAACAACTGCCGCGCTGGGTACAGCATGAGATCACGGATACCCGGGATGAGTGCTACAGCGTATTCCAGGGACTGGAGGAAGGGATTACAGCCATACTGGCTGTGGTCAATGTACGCAGGGGCGGCTGTGATCTTTCACTGATGCGGGCGGTTCTGCCGTATATTTCCCAGGCCATCATCCTGCACAAGACCCAGAAGCAGCAGGAGTATCTGAGCTATCATGATGATCTGACAGGGCTTCTCAACCGGAACAGCTTCGTGGCATATCTGGCAGAGGCGAAGAAGAAGCAGCTCAAGTCAGTGGGCGCGTTGTCCGCGGATATCAACGGCCTGAAGAATTTTAACAAGGAGTTCGGCAGGGAGTACGGCGATGAAGTCGTGATCCGCGTAGGCGAGATCCTGGAGGAGTTCTTCCGGAGCGCCAACGTATACCGGCTGACGGGGGATGAATACCTGGCAATCGTTGAGAATATTTCCTACGAAAAGTTTATGAAAGGCGTGCAGGCGGCCCATACCAAGCTGGAGAATATCAGTCTCGGGCTTGTGACCCTGGGTTATGCTTGGGAAAAAGCCAATATTGATGTAGATGTCCTTGTTTCCGATGCGGAAGACATGATGCGGGAAGAGAAGAAGAAGTACTATAAGAACCTGCGCAAGGGGCATCATGAGCCGATCATCAAGCAGGATCTGCTTGATGACCTCAAGTCCGGCAATTTTATCGTATGTCTCCTTCCAATTATGGATGCGCATTCCAACGAAGTCGTGGGGGCCGAGGCGCTGGTTCGTTATCATCACAAGGATCTGGGCATCATGAATCCGGAGCGTTACATCGCGCTGCTGGAGGAGACGAAGCTGTCCTATCACCTGGACCTGCATGTATTTGAGGAAGTGTGCAGGACCCTGCAGCGGTGGGAGCGGGAGGATCTTCCGATGATCCCTGTTTCTGTGAATTTTGCGGTTTCCACATTGCGCAAGCCTGATATTACAGAGAAGATGCAGGCGATCGTAGAAAAGTATCATGTGTCCTGCGAGTATCTTCAGATAGAAGTGTCAGAATCACGGGGAGATATGAATCAGGAGATGCTGGCCGAGACTGGCAATAAGATCCGCAAAGCCAATGTCCGGGTGGTGCTGGATCACTTTGGCGCGAAGAATTCCAGCTTTACCATACTATCGCTGATGGAATTTGACGGGTTGAAGCTGGACAGTAGCCTGGTTGACAACATCGTGGGCAACCGGCGCAGTCAGATCGTGTCCCAGGCAGTGATCGACGTGTGCAGACGGCTGGGGGTTACGGTATCGGCTTCGGGAGTAGACACCCAGGATCAATTGAACATTTTAAAGGAGATGGGCTGTGACTGTGTTCAGGGTACGCTTTTTAACAAACCGATCACCATTGAGACCTTTGAGGTCAGGTATCTGAAGGGATAAGAGCAGGTACGCGATATGATCAGAACATGGACGGCCAGTATTGCTCCATTATATGAGGAAAGCTTTTACCGGCTGTGCTATGGACAGGCTCCCGCGTTCCGCAGAGAAAAGGCGGATCGTATGAAGGGGAAACAGGTTCGCGCGCAGAGTATCGGCGTATGGCTTCTCTATGAATGGATGAAAAGAGAATATGAGATAAAGGAGGATACAGCATATAATCTTTCGCATTCGGGGGACTATGTGCTGTGTTCTGTTAGTACCGGGCAGGATACGAAGGTGGGCTGTGACATCGAAGAGATGAAGGAGCCGAATCTGAAGATTGCGCAACGCTTTTTCTGTCCGGCCGAGTACGAACAGATCGCCGGGGAAAAAAACGGGACGCTGCGGCAGGAGTATTTTTACCGCTACTGGGTGCTTAAGGAGAGTTTTGCAAAAGCCACAAGGGAAGGACTGGCGCTTGGGATGGATACCTTTGAGATTGCTCTGGGGAGCCCGCCGGTCCTGATACAGCAGCCGGAAAAATATCCAGAAGAATATCATTACAGGGAAGCATTCGTGGGCGGCAGGTACCGGGCTGCGGTATGCTCCACGGATCCAGTGATTGAGGAGATCATACAGGCGGATTTGAGGGATTTGCAGAGATAAAGCGGGGGAGACATCACCGAGATATACAGTTCATATCAGGAGGGCGATATGCGTATAGATAATAGTAGGGCGAGGTTTCTTAAGAAATATGAGCAACGGCTGAAAAAGGTACTGATCGTAGGATTTGCGGCCGGTCTGCTTGTCTGTTTTCTGCTGAATGCGGTCATAAACAGGATCAGGTTTGGCGGGATTGATAAGAAATATGAGGCACAGATCACGGAGCTTACGGAAAAAAATGAAAAGCTGACAAGCCAGATCAAGTCAGGCAGCGCGGGAAAGAATACGGATACAGATGTAGCGGCCAGCGCTGATGAGCTTTCTTCCGAAAAGGAAACCTGGAGTCTGGTTTTGATCAATGAAGATCATCCCCTGGATACAGAGTACAGACCGGAGCTGGAGGCTGTCAGGGAAGGCTCCTTTGTTGACGCGCGGATTGTGGAGGATGCCAAAAAGATGCTGGAAGACGCGGAAAAGGAAGGATTGAACATGTACATTGTTTCCGCGCACCGTGATTATGAGTCGCAGAGAGAGGTATTCAATACTACGATGACGCAATGGATCTCACAGGGTTCCACTCCGCTGGAAGCTTATGAGGAGACCAAGAAGTCCGTGGCGGTCCCGGGGACCAGCGAGCATGCCAGCGGCCTTGCGATGGACATTACCTCCGGGCAGTACGGCGAGCTGGATGAGAAGCAGGCGGAGACGGAAGAGGCTAAATGGCTGGAAGATAACTGCTGGAAGTATGGATTTATTCTTCGCTATCCTCTGGATAAATCCGAAATCACAGGAATCGTCTTCGAGCCGTGGCATTATCGTTATGTGGGGAAGGACGCAGCAAAGGAGATCATGGAGAAGGACATAACTCTGGAAGAATACCTGGCAGAATGAGATTTTTCTATCTGAATGAGTCTGCTGGAGGTTCTTTAGAGTATCCAAGCGTACAGACGGAAATTTTCATTGTGAAATATAGAAAAAATCAGGATTTATTCAAGTGCTGGTTTATAGAAAATTTACAAATATAAAATATATGTAAATTTTCGCTGTGTGAAAGTATTGACAATCCGGAAATACAGTGGTATGATGCTATCCGTAAAGCAAAGAGGCTATGAAACAGTTCATAGCCTCTTTTTTGGGTTTTACGGGTATTTTTACCCTGGCTGGTATCATATGGCGGAGCAAAGGCGCTTCTTTTGTAAAGGAAGACTTTGCCCCGCCATTTTTATACCATTGTTTGCAGAAAAGCTGCCAGTGGCAGAGGTTCTGCATTTGTGGACGGATAGAAATGTCTGTCCGGCAGAAAAGATGAAGGAGGAATAATTATGACGGAAGAAATTTTGATGGCAGTGGACGGCGAATTGTTCGGCGTCTGGTTCCTGATCGGCGCGGCGCTGGTGTTCTGGATGCAGGCAGGCTTTGCCATGGTAGAGGCGGGATTTACCAGGGCAAAGAATACGGGCAATATCCTGATGAAGAATCTGATGGACTTTTGCATCGGCACGGTGATGTTTATCCTGATTGGTTTCGGGCTGCTTCTGGGAGAAGACCTGATGGGGCTGATCGGAAAGCCGGGTTTCGATATTTTCACGAGCTATGCGGATTTTGACTGGTCCAATTTTGTATTCAACCTGGTATTCTGCGCGACCACCGCAACGATCGTGTCCGGGGCCATGGCAGAGAGGACGAAGTTTTTGTCCTACTGCATCTACTCCGGTGCGATCTCCGCGCTGATCTATCCTATTGAAGCGCACTGGATCTGGGGCGGCGGCTGGCTGGCGCAGATGGGCTTCCATGATTTTGCGGGTTCCTGCGCGATCCATATGGTAGGCGGTCTGTCCGCGCTGATCGGCGCAAAGATCCTGGGACCCCGTATCGGAAAGTTTTCCAGGGACGCGTCAGGGAAGGTGACCAAGGTTAACGCATTTCCGGGACACAACCTTCCGCTTGGCTGTCTGGGCGTGTTTATCCTCTGGCTTGGCTGGTACGGCTTTAACGGCGCGGCAGCGACAAGTGTGGCGCAGTTGGGTTCGATCTTCGTGACGACGACCATCGCTCCGGCGGTTGCCACGGTGGTATGTATGATATTTACCTGGATCCGATTCGGCAAGCCGGATGTTTCCATGTGCCTGAACGCTTCTCTGGCCGGGTTGGTAGCGATCACAGCGCCCTGTGACGTGGCGGATGCCTTCGGCTCCATCATCATCGGCGCGGTGGCAGGTGTTCTGGTGGTATTCGGCGTGTGGTTCCTGGATTATGTGCTGGCAGTGGATGACCCGGTAGGCGCAGTGGCGGTTCATTTCATGAACGGGGTGTGGGGAACCCTGGCAGTGGGCCTGTTTGCCACAACCTCCGCTCCTGGAAATGATACCTTCGTGGGACTGTTCTACGGCGGCGGATTTGATCTGCTGGGAAAACAGATCATCGGTGTGGTCAGTGTCTGCGCATGGACGGCAGTCACGATCACGATCGCATTTTTCATTATAAATGCAACGGCCGGCCTGCGCGTGACTGCAGAGGAAGAGATCGTCGGGCTGGACTCCTGCGAACACGGACTGCCATCCGCGTATGCAGGCTTCAGCATCATGGATATCTCCAACACGATGACGATGGAGGTCAACGAAAACACGGATCTTGGAAATGCGGAATACGAGTCGGCATCTGCGGTACAGAAAAACGCGGCTGTCAAGGTGGTGAAGATGCCGGATGCGGCGGCAGCATCTGCTGCGGGTATTTTCAAGGTGGTCATCATCTCCAAGCTGTCCAGATATGAGAAGGTAAAGAAGGTGATGAACGACCTGGGCGTTACCGGCATGACCGTGACCCAGGTGATGGGCTGCGGGATCCAGAAGGGAGCCGGAGAGATGTACCGTGGAGTAGAGATGGACGCGACACTGCTCCCGAAGGTCAAGATCGAGGTGGTGGTCAGCAAGATTCCGGTGGATTCTGTCATAGAAGCGGCCAAGAAGGCGCTCTATACCGGCCATATCGGAGATGGAAAGATCTTTGTCTACAATGTGGATAAGGTCGTGAAGATCCGAACCGGAGAAGAAGATTTTGCGGCGCTGCAGGATGTAGAATAGAGCTTGATATGGATGCGCACTCTTTTATGGGTGCGCATTTTGCATATCAACGTATGCGGAATAGACTGCCGGCGGCAGGCTTTCGTTACATGTCACACACTGACCAATCGCTACGCTGATTGGTCAGGAGGATGCACATAAAAGCTGGGATTCAGGCCGTCCATTGCCACAGGCAATTTTAAATGGCGGCCTGAGTTACAGGGCACGCCTGGTCAAGGCGTGACCTGTAACAGGCTTTCTGTATGCTCTGCATGATTTCATTTCTTGACGGTTCGTGCTTCTTCTAGTAGAATACTATCAGGAGATGAAATTATGAGGAAAAAGAAAAATACCAGATGGAATACGCTGCGTGTGACGGCGGCAGGCTTCCTGGGCGTGATCCTGCTTGGAGCGGTGCTTTTATACCTTCCGGTCAGCAACACGCAGCCGATCGCATTTACGGATGCGCTGTTTACGTCGGCAACGTCGGTGTGCGTGACAGGACTGGTAACGGTAGTCCCGGCGTCCCAGTTTACATTGTTCGGCAAGGTCATACTGCTCCTGCTGATCCAGATCGGCGGGCTTGGGGTGATCGCCTGCGGGACGCTGTTTTTATTTTTGCTGAACAAAAAGATCACCATCCAGGAAAGAGTGGTGCTTAAGGAAGCTTACGGGGCGGACCGTCTCGGCGGAATCGTGAGGCTGGTGAGAAAGGTGATCCTGGGCACCTTTGCGGTGGAGGGCGCCGGAGCAGTGCTGTATGCCTTCCAGTTTATTCCGGAGTACGGACTGGTTCGGGGGATTGGATACTCTGTTTTTCATGCGGTCTCCGCATTCTGCAACGCGGGGATCGACATCCTGGGGAGCAGCAGCCTGAGCAGTTATGTGACAAATCCGGTCATCAATGTAACGACGATCCTGCTGATTATCTTAAGCGGTATCGGCTTTACGGTCTGGTTTGACGTGATCGACAACAACCGCAGGCTGATCCGGGGGGAAGTACCGAAACGCTGGTGGTTTACCAGGCTGCGGCTGCAGTCCAAGCTGGCTATCATGATGACGGTGTTTCTGATCCTTGCCGGAACTGTTTTCGTATTTCTGGCGGAATACGGGAATCCGGATACCATCGGGGAACTGAGCATGGGCCAGAAGCTGATGGCCTCCATGTTCCAGTCCGTGACGACGAGGACTGCCGGATTCTGTACCGTTTCCCAGGGGGCGCTGCATACGGAGTCCAAGCTGTTCTGCGCGATCCTGATGTTTATCGGTGGGTCTCCCGGAGGAACTGCGGGCGGAGTCAAGACGACCACCGTTGCCATGCTGTTTCTTGCCTGCCTGACATTTGTTCGGGGAGGAAATGACACGGAATGCATGGGAAGAAAAATCACGGTGGCGAATTTTCGGACAGGCTTTGCGGTTGTGATGGTCGCTTTTGCCGTATTTATCGCAGGCACGATCGCGGTGCTTTTTCTGGAGCCTGACAGCATCCTGCTGGAAAATGTGATCTATGAGACCGCATCCGCGGTAGGGACCGTGGGGCTGAGCGCAGATCTGACGCCCCGGCTGTGCAGAGCCAGCCAGTATGTTTTGATGGTGATGATGTATATCGGGAGGCTGGGACCTCTGACAATGGCGCTGATGTTTGCCGGAAAGACACATCCCAGGGACCGGATCCGGAGTCTGCCGGAGGAGCAGATCATGGTGGGATGACGGGGGCAGCCGCCAAATAGCCATGCAGGTATACCAAAGGGCTATTTGGCTCGTTGCTTCACAGGAATAAAGGAAAATGTCGTGAAAGGAACGGATTATGAAGAAGCAATTCATTGTATTGGGACTGGGAGGATTTGGAGCAAGCGTGGCGGTTACGCTGCAGCAGCTTGGATGCGATGTTGTGGCGGTGGATATGGATATGGAGCGGGTCAATGAGGTGGCGGACCTGGTGACCTATGCCATGCAGGCGGATATTGGCAACCCGGATCTGCTCCCGTCCCTGGGTTTGAACAATTTTGACGGGGTGGTGGTGGCCGTGGCAGAGGATATGGAGGCCAGCATTATGGCGACCCTGGTAGCGAAGGAGATCGGGATTCCCCGTGTGCTGTGCAAGGCGCGGGATGACAGGCACGCGGCGGTGCTGCGGAAGATTGGCGCGGATACGATCGTATTTCCGGAGGTGGAGATGGGAAAGCGGATCGCGAAGAACCTGCTGTCCGCAAACTTTGCAGACTGGATCTCCTTATCGCCGGATTACAGTGTGGTAGAGATCCGGACACCCTCCTATTGGGTGGGAAAGACTTTGAAGGAGCTGGACGTGAGAAGATCCCATGAAGTGAACGTGGTGGGAATCAAGGAGGGGGACCGTGTGGAGATCACCCCCAATCCGGACGTGCCGCTGACAGAGGATATGATTCTGATGCTCATAGGCTCCAATGAGACACTGGAAAAATTATAGCGGCGGAACCTGACAGCTGTTCCGATCGGCTGCGGTAAAAAATCCGCGTCGCGGAAAAAAGTGATCTGAGAAAAGGCGCGATCGTTCCCACTGGAATACCGTGGGGACGCCGTCTTTTTTTCCTTTGATTTATCGGATTTTGACAAGAACTGTTGACGGTTAAAAAGTGATTTGATAAAATGAAAAAAGTGCAGTTGAAACGGAAAAATTTCTATGAGGGTGTTCTTCATAGTAAAAATATACGGAAATGAAAGAGGAGGAAGACCATGGAAGTTTTGTCATTTGGCGAACAGGTCAAGATCATTTTAAGCCGTAAGGGTATGACAATAAAAGAACTGGCGGAATTGATCGAGGATACTACGGGGAAGAAGATGTCCCGGCAGAATCTGACGCAGCGGCTTGGGAGAGATAATTTCCAGGAAAAGGATATGCGTATGATTGCGAAGATCCTGGGATGCCCCTTTCAGCTGAGCATTTTCCCGGTGGAAAATGAGGCAGGAGAAAAGACAGAGCCGATGGAAGAACTCCTCTTGAAATATGTAAAGCATCCGAAGGTGCAGCCGAAGAAGAAAAAAGAAACCCAGGACGATGGTTTTTACCAGCAGGTGCTTGTATTTGACCAGGATACGCCGGAAACAGCGGCGGAAGAGCCGGACAGGAAAGAGGAAGCGGCTGTGCCTCAGGATGCGGACCGGATGCCGTCTGCGGGAGAAATGATGGAAATGACTGAGGGCAAAGAGGAGGCAGCGCCTGTCGGCAGCCGGGACGCGTCGATGGAAGACGCATATGCCGATGAATCGGGAGAGACGTCAGATTATGATGACGGCGAGGATCTGCTGGAGCTGGATATTCTGGATCCGGAGGATTCCGAGGATCTGGATGAGGCGGATCTTTTATACGGAGGCTTCAAGACAAAGAGGATTGACAGGAAGGCGATCCTTGCCGCGGCGGAAAAAGCGGAGAAGGAAAAATGGGATGCCGTAACAGGAACCGCAGACCGTGCGGAGGAGGATAGCAGCGCAGAAGAGCACAAGTCCGGGGACGGTATGGAAACCGGGAACAGTCCAGGGATGTATGGCGGCGAGGAAGAGCAGAAGCCGAGCGCCGGTACAGGAGCGCGCTATGACATGGAAGAGCAGAAGCCGGATGCCGGTCCAGAAATGCGCTATGACAGGGAAGAGCAGAGGCAGGACTTGGGAACGCCGAAGGAGACCGCGGCTGCGGAAGAGCGGGATATGACGATCGGAGAGCTGTACATGATCCATAAGGAACTGGACGAGCTGGAGGAGAGCATCCATCCGAATGTGAATACGGGCATGGCATCTTCTGCCCAGGCAGTGCCGGAGCCGGTTCCTGCGGTAAGGCAGGTGGAAGAGGAGGAAGAACCGGAGCCGGAAGATTTTGAACCGGTCATCCGATATGAGGACGCAGAGGAAAATCTGGAGCTGGGGGAGATGAATCCCTATACTGGCCGTGAATACCAGACCAACAGCGTGCGGATGCATCCTACCAGGATCGGCTATGTACAGGTCTATGACCGTTTCCAGCATGGCTGGACAGACATGACGGAGTGGGCATTCCTTGGGTATCAGGAACGGAAGAAGACGCTTCTCGGCAGAGATTATGAGCCGCCGATCTATCTGGATTAAAATGCGGGAACATCAGGAATTATGAAAAAACAGAACAGCCCCATTCTATATGGGGCTGATGTTCTGTATATCATCGTATGAGGAAAGTCCGCGGGCGGCAGGCTTTCCGTGCGGAGACGAAGGAAGGGAGAAGACAGATCATGGAATGGAGTACACTGCTTTCCGCAAAGCGTATGCGGGGCGGCTATTATACGGCGAAACGATCGGCCGACCTGAGAAGTGAATTTGAAAAGGATTATCACCGTATCATCGGCAGCGCGTCTTTTCGGAGACTGCAGGACAAGACCCAGGTTTTTCCACTGGACAAAAGTGATTTCATCCGGACCAGGCTGACCCATTCCCTGGAGGTCTCTTCCTTTGCGAAATCATTGGGACAGAATATCGGACAAAAGCTTTTGACCGGGGAGATGGATCCCGGGTTTACGATGCAGATGAAGGAGGATATCTGCCATATCCTGCAGTGCGCCGGCCTGATCCACGATATCGGCAATCCGCCCTTCGGACATTTTGGAGAGCTGGCTATCCGGGAGTGGTTTGAGAGGAATCTGAAACGGCTGGAATATTACGGTAAGCCCGTGGAGGATATCTTGGAACCCCAGATGAAGGAAGATTTTTACCATTTTGAGGGAAACGCGCAGGCTCTGCGGCTTGTCACGAAGCTGCATTATCTGGTGGACGAAAATGGGATGAATCTGACCTGCGCCCTACTGGATACCATTGTCAAATATCCGGTTCCGTCCACGGGAATTGATAAAACGACGGGAAATATCAAGGACGGGAAGATGGGGTATTATTACGCAGAGCAGGAGATCTACAGGGAGATTTCCCGGGAGACGGGTACCGGCTCCAACAGGCATCCTCTGACCTATATCCTGGAAGCGGCGGATGACCTGGCATACAGCACGGCAGATATTGAGGATGCATTTGTAAAAGGCTATATTACCTACAACATGCTGGTGGAAGAACTGAAAAGGCTGGGCGAAGGCTGCTGTTGTCCCGGATTTGACGCGCTGGAAAAGCTGCAGGTCTACTACCAGAGAGGGCTGGAAAAAGGGATCTGGAACCCGGAAAGCTATGCGGTCAAAAACTGGGTAGTCCGGCTTCAGGGCGTGCTGATTACCTGTGCTACCGACGGTTTTACGTCTAATTATGAGAGGATCATGGCAGGCGAATACGACAGAACCCTTTTTTGCGGAACCTGCGGAGAAAAGCTGATGAAGCTGCTCGGGGAAATGGCCTATAAAAAAGTATTCTGCTCCAATGACATTTATAAGATGGAGATCGCGGAGGGTGTGATCCTGGATTTCCTGATGGATAAGCTGGTATCGGCGGTGCTTTACTACGACACCGGGAAAAAGCCGACCTCCATGGATACAAGAGTATTTTCCTTTATATCAGATAATTATGTGAATGCCTACCACCATCAGGCTAAGGGAAAAAGCGAAGCGGAGAAGCTCTATCTCCGCCTGCTTCTGGTGACTGATTATGTCTGCGGCATGACGGACAGCTATGCAAAACGGCTGTACCAGGAACTGAATGGGATCGTATGAATGATGCTGCATACATTATTTCAGGAAACAGCACCAGTATCCAAAGTTTTCCTGTGGACTGCACTCGTCATCCGTGAGCTGCAGGGAATCATTGTAGGAATCGGTAAACTGCGGAAAACCAAACAATCTGGCGGCTCTGGCTTCCCGGGGATCATAGATGCCTGGGACACCAAGCCAGTAATGGCCGTCCTTTTCGATCAGGAGCAGATGGTGATAATTGTGATATCCGTGGAGCAGGAAGCTGTTGTTGGCAAGGTGCCAGTACTTCCGCGGCAGGATCGACATCTCCGAACGCTGGATCTTCTTGACAGTCTGCGTGGGAGCGGTTGCATTTGCGGAGGAATCCTGGCTTTGTGAAGGCTGTTCCGCGATCGGATTTTGTCCGTTGTGCGGTGGCTGCTCCATGGCCGGGCTTTGTCCGTCACAGGAAGATGACCCGGCAGGAGTGCATTGCTCGGGCGAGCATTCCGATTCAGGTGCATAGACTGATTCAAGTGTATTGTCTGATTCAGGTTCATTGTCCGGTTCAGGGCTGCATTCTTGTTCAAAGGGAATGTCCTGCTCGTCTGGGGATTCTTGTTCCGCTGAGGCATTCTGTTCGGGCGGAGCGGTACTTTCACAGCTTTCCGGTTCGCTGTCGATGGGATCAGGTTCAGCGGGGGCCTCAGTGCCGCATTCTTGAAGCGATTCTGCTTCTAATTCCATGAATGTATCAGAGGAATGATCACTCGAAGGAGAATCATCCCCGGACTCCTTTTGGGGTGCGGCATGATCTGAGGGCGCGGCGAGCAGCTTCTTCGGATCGACCGCTATACCGGGGGCGGCTGCGGCAAGTATATGCCCGTTCGGAAGAGGCAGAAAAAATCCGTCGATCGTATCCAGCGTATGCCCTTCGGGAAAACGGGATTCTGCGGAATTGAGCCTTGCGGAAAAAGCATGGTTCGTACAGGTGATTTCCGCAAGGACAGAAGAGTTTGTCAGATCATTTTCCAGATAAAAGGCACAGAGTTTTATCGTATCCGAATAAGCTACCGGAATGCCCCGGGCATTGAGCATCAGCGTACAGGAGCGGTAATACCGGGTGATTTTCAGAAAACCGGCGTTGCGGAGCTTTTGCGAATTGTTATATTCATAAAGATAGAAAATACCAGGTTTCATATTTGCCTCCAGTCTTGTCATTTCTACCAATAGTGTATTCAGTGCGGATGGGAAAAAGAACTGCCCTGATAAACAGATCAAGACAACAATAGCTAATATACAGGCAGGGGCAGGCCGGGCGGAAAAAGAAAAGTTGTTTCAAGTGTGACCGTAAGGAGCGCGGCAGAAAGGAAAACGCATGGATCAGAATATAAAAAATCTTAATAAAAAGCTGAACCAGAATCCCGCTTCGCGTCAGGAAACGGATATCAAGAAGGATGAAAAATATATGCGGGAGGCCATCCGCCAGGCGATGAAGGCATACGCATTGGAGGAGGTGCCCATCGGCTGTGTGATCGTGTACCGGGATAAGATCATTGGCAGAGGCTATAACCGCCGTACCGTGGATAAAAATACACTGGCCCATGCAGAACTCACTGCCATTCGAAAGGCATGCAGAAAAATGGAGGACTGGCGGCTGGAGGAATGTACCATGTACGTCACCTTAGAACCCTGTCAGATGTGCTCCGGGGCCATTGTGCAGGCGCGGATCCCGCGGGTCGTCGTGGGATGCATGAACCCCAAGGCCGGCTGTGCAGGTTCTATTTTGAACCTCTTGGACATGAAGGAATTTAACCATCAGGCGGACCTGACGATCGGAGTGCTGGGCGAGGAATGCAGCGAGATGATGAAGCAGTTCTTCCGGGAGCTGCGGGAGCGGCAGAAGGCAAAAAAGAAAAGCTGACCGTTACAAGGCAGCTTTTCCAATAAGCGATTCATATTTTTACGTGCATTACGCTTCGAATGCATCTCCACAAACGTTACCTTGGCAGTTAACTCGACCCAGGCACCCTCACAACACCCGGAAGGTTCTGCTTAGTGCTGCTTCGTTCCCGACCTGACACGGTTCACAGATTCCCGTCGCATGAGACCCGGATCTTCATCGCCACTTACCAAGGGCAGCTTTGCAGATCAGCACCCTCAGCGTAATATCACCCCTGCTATAGCGGATTGCAGGTACAAGGTACCGCTAACACCCCGGCTGCACGAGTCTTAATTTTACATGGTTTTTGCGGAAATGTCAATGCATTCGGCGGCGGAAAACAAAAATTTCTAACCGCACAGCCGGAAATTTTTGTAATATCGACAAAAACAGGATTTCGGGCTATCGTGTACAATGAACATGAACTTTTACGAAATGGTTGAAAAAGGGCCTGTAAAATGCTAAAATCTTATGTATCTATTCAGAACAGCAAGAAGGATACCGAATAAAACGGCTTACCGGCCGTCATGGGATGCCTTCTGGCACAGCTTTAAAACAGGAGTCGAGAACATGAATTTTTATAATAAAAAATTCCGCAAGATCGCGGCAGTTTTGATATTACTTTTGATTGTCGCAATGGTAGCAACGATGATAATTCCCTACCTGGTATAACCGAAAAAGGTGATTGAAAAAAGATGACTACAAAGAGGAAACGGCGCAGAAGACGCAGGCGGATCCGGCGTCAGACATTGCGCGACCTGTGCCTGATGGGATTCGTCCTGATCTGTGCGGCGGTGGTGTTTGCCGGGACCCAGTCGGTTCTGCGCGGCTACGTAAAAAAGCACGATGACGGCAAGATCCTTTCCGGCGTTTCTGTGGGCCACACGGATGTATCCGGGATGAGCCGCAAGGAAGCGCTGGAAGCAGTACAAAAAGAAGTGGCAGACTGCGGCGCGGTGATGGTTACATTAAGGATTTCCGAAGGGGAAGAATTCGAAGCTTCCCTGAAAGAACTGGGGCTTTCCTCGCCAAAGCTTGAGACTGCTGTGGACGATGCCGTGGAGTTTGGCAAGACGGGAAATACGACGCAGTCCTACAAGCTGATCAAAAAAGCGGAGAAGAAAAAACTGCGGCATCGCATTCCGCTGGAATATGAACTGGGAGAGCGTGAGGCGTCCAAGGTTCTTTCCACGCGTTCACAGGCATTTTTAGAAACTCCGGTAAATGCCGCGATCGTGCAGGCACCGGAAGGGATTCAGGTGACTGAGTCGCATGAGGGAGAAGTCCTGGATACGGAACAGACGATTGAGAACCTGACCCGATTTTTAAATGACGACTGGGACGGAAAACCGGGCAATGTTCAGGCGGTCATAGAAAAAAAAGATGCTCCTGTCACCGAGGAAGACCTGGCCGGACTGACAGATATTTTGGGAAGCTACACTACATATTATGGAGAGAGCGGGGAAGGCCGGACGAAAAACGTGGAATCCGGGGCAAATCATCTGAACGGAATCCTGCTGCGTCCGGGGGAGGAACAGTCGGCCAATGAGGCTATGGAGCCCTATACCATTGAAAACGGTTATGCCGAGGCGGATTCCTATGAGAGCAATACGGTGGTGCAGACGATGGGCGGCGGTATCTGCCAGGTGTCCTCTACTCTTTATAATGCGCTGCTGTTCGCGGAGCTGGAGATCGTGGAGCGTTATCCTCATTCCATGCTCGTGTCCTATGTGGAAGCATCCAAGGACGCGGCTATTGCGGATGACCTGCTGGATCTGGTTTTTAAAAATAATCTGGATTCCCCGATCTACATCCAGGCTGTGCTCGCGGAAGGAAATCTGACCTTCAATATATATGGAAAGGAAACCAGAAGTCCGGACCGTACTCTGACATTCATCAGCGATAGTACAGAGAGTGAAGATACGGATGGGACTCGTTTTGTAGCAACGGAAAACTATATCGGATATTATGCGATTCAGAGCTATGCCCATCCGGAGATCACGGCCCAGCTCTGGAAGGTGGTTACGGAAAATGGTCAGGAGGTCAGCCGGGACGTGATCAATTACAGCCAGTATATGGCGGTGCCGGAGACCTACGGCGTAGGCGTTCTCTCAGATGACCCGGCTGATACAGACAGGATGAACAGCGCCATTATGACCCAGAATGAAGAAACGATCATGAATACCATGAATGAGATCCTATACGGCTCGGCCGGCACAGAGAATACAGACGGCACACAGTAAAGAGATTCAGCAAGGAGATCAGGAGGAGAACATGAAGCCAGGAAAGCTTTCGCAGACCGTATGGAACCGGTCCGTACAAAGACAATTGAACAGCGATTGGGAAGCAGATTTCCTTCTGAAGCCCTCCAAGGCCGAGGCGTGTATGGCAATGCGCGGGTCTCCGGAAGGGATCCCGCTGACCGCTTCCGCCTCCGTTTTCGGGCAGGCTCCGTCCCTTGGAACCTATGCCGCCGCGAAAGCAGTCAATGACATTGCTGCCAGAGGCGGCGTGCCGATGGGAATCTCAGTCTCGATCACACTTCCGGAAAATGCGGAGGAAGCATTGCTGCAGGAAATGATCCGGCAGATGGATCGGCTTTGCCGGAAATTTCACATTCCCATTGCAGGCATGCAGGCGGAGGTCAGCCCGGCAGTCCGGCAGGTGCTGATCCAGGTGACGGCCCTGGGGCAGGCAGAGGAAGCGAAGCTGCTGCGTCTGGTAGATACGATGCCCCGGCAGGACATCGTGCTGTGCGGTTATATCGGCCTGGAAGGGATGCTGCGGATCCTGGATGAATGCCTGGAAGAGCTGGGCAGACGTTTTTCTCCTGCCTTCCTGCGTCAGATGCGGGAATTGGACAGTGAGCTCTTCCGATTTGAGGCCATCCGTATGGCATCCGGCAGCGTGACGGCCATGCAGCAGATCGGAAGCGGCGGCATCCTGGGGACGCTTTGGGAACTGGCAGAAGCGGCAGGCGTGGGCCTGAACGTGGATCTGAAAAAAATGAGTATCCGCCAGGAGACGGTGGAGCTATGCGAATACTATCATTTGAACCCCTATCAGATGACTTCCGCGGGAAGTGTCCTGATGATCACAGAACACGGGGAACGGCTTGCGCAGGCTCTCAGTGAGGGCGGCGCGCGAGCCAGTGTGCTTGGGGTCACTACTGCAGGGAATGCGCGGGTGGTCACAAGCGGAGAAGAGAGCAGATTTCTGGACCGTCCGGCCCCGGATGAATTGATGCGGTGGTGGGCGGAACGTTTATCGTAATAAAAAAATGGCTATGACAGAATGCGCTTTGGTATCGGGCATGCAATGGAACGGCAGCAGGGAAGTACAATTTATATGCCGTTGATCTGAACAGAGCAATATGAAAAATTATAGTTGGAAGGGAACGCTATGGAAAATCGTTTGACATTGAGAAATGAAATTTTAAAAAATATGGAGAGGAACAGCCGGATTGATTTAAAAGAGCTGTCCGTGCTGCTGGGGCTGGAGGAAGCCGTAGTGGCAAATGAAGTTGCGGAGATGGAGAAGGAAAAAGTGATCTGCGGATACCATACGCTGATCGACTGGGACAAGACCGGCACAGAGAAGGTGACCGCACTGATCGAGGTGCGTGTGACCCCCCAGAGGAACCAGGGCTTTGACCGGATCGCGGAGCGCGTCTACAACTACCCGGAGGTACATGCGGTATACCTGATCTCCGGCGGTTACGACCTGCTGGTGACTCTGGAAGGCAAGACGCTCAAAGAGGTGTCCCGCTTCGTATCCGAAAAGCTGGCTCCCATTGATTCCGTGATCAGCACCGCAACCTATTTCATCCTGAAAAAATATAAAGACTTCGGGACGATCATGGTGCCTAAGACGGAATCCGAAAGGATGGTGGTGACTCCATAATGAGAAACCCTATCGCAAAAAAAATTACGCAGGTCAGGCCGTCCGGAATCCGGAAGTTTTTCGACATCGCAAGCGAGATGGACGACGTCATTTCCCTAGGTGTCGGGGAACCGGATTTTGATACGCCCTGGAGGATTCGGGAGGAAGGCATCTTTTCTCTGGAAAGAGGGAGGACTTTTTACACCTCCAACGCCGGGCTGCAGGAGTTGCGGGACGAGATCTGCCGTTACCTGGACCGGAAGATCCACGTATCCTATGACCCCAAAAAAGAGACTATGGTGACGGTGGGCGGCAGCGAAGCTATCGATGTGGCGCTGCGGTGCATGCTGGATCCGGGTGATGAGGTGCTGATTCCCCAACCCTCCTATGTGTCCTATGTACCCTGCACCATCATGGCGGACGGGGTTCCCGTGATCGTGGAGCTGAAAAATGAAAACGAATTTAAGCTGACTGTGGAGGACATGGAAAAAAAGATCACCGGCCGGACGAAGATCCTGGTGATGCCGTTTCCGAACAATCCGACCGGTTCCATTATGACAAAGGAAGACCTGGAGCCGGTAGCGGAATTTGTCAAAGAGCACGATCTTTATGTCCTTTCCGATGAGATCTATTCAGAGCTCAGCTACAAGGGAGATCATGTCTCCATCGCCAGCCTGCCCGGAATGCGGGAAAGGACGATCGTAATCAACGGATTTTCCAAAGGCTTCGCAATGACCGGGTGGCGTCTCGGATACTGCTGCGGTCCGGAGGCTATCCTGAAGCAGATGATTAAGCTCCACCAGTTCGCAATCATGTGCGCACCCACCAACAGCCAGTACGCGGCTGTGGAAGGACTGCGCGGCTGCGAAGAGGAAGTGGAGGAGATGCGCAAGGCATATAATCAGAGAAGACGGTTTCTGATGCATGAGTTCGCCAGGATGGGACTGGAATGCTTTGAGCCTTACGGGGCATTTTATGTGTTCCCGAGTATCGAGGAGTTCCAGATGTCCTCCGACGAATTTGCAACAAGGCTTCTAAAGGAAGAGCGGGTGGCCGTGGTGCCCGGAAGCGCCTTCGGAGATTGCGGGGAAGGATTTTTAAGGATATCCTATGCATATTCCCTGGAAGACCTGAAGGTGGCGCTGGGAAGGCTGGGACATTTCATCCAGAGACTCCGCAATGAGCAGGAAGGGATCTGAATATAAAGCGAGGGAAAGAAATGCTGAATATCGTATTGCTGGAACCGGAGATCCCGGCCAATACCGGAAATATCGGAAGAACATGCGCGGCGACGGGAAGCCGTCTCCACCTGATCGAACCTCTGGGTTTCCGGCTGGATGAAAAGTCGCTTCGCCGTGCCGGGATGGATTACTGGAAGGATTTGGATGTTATTACTTACATCAACTATGAAGATTTCCTGGAAAAAAATCCGGAGGCCAGGGTTTATATGGCGACCACAAAAGCGGAAAAGATGTATACGGAGATCCGGTACGAGCCGGACTGCTATATCATGTTTGGAAAAGAAAGCGCCGGGATTCCGGAAGAGATCCTGGCGCGGCACCGTGAGGACTGCGTTCGGATTCCCATGATCGGGGGGATCCGTTCCCTGAACCTGGGCAATTCCGCCGCGGTCATCCTGTACGAGGCGCTGCGGCAGAACCGGTTTGCCGGAATGGAGACGCAGGGGCAGCTTCACCGTCTGGACTGGGAGACGTAAAAAAGTCCGGGCAGCCGCGCCGCCCGGACATATTTTACGCATAGTTCAGGAAACTGTGAATAGGATAGACAGTGACGGTGTTTTAGGCGCTTAACAACGAAATCTTGCGCATTTTGGCAAAATTTTGGTTCCGGCTTGTCCGGGTTAGGCAGTTTGTTCAAATGAAAACAGAATTATTGCACGATAGTTGGAAAAATATGAAAAAATTGTAGACTATATCCCAAGAATTGTGGTATGATATAAAATGTGTACTTAGAAAGAAGGTGAGTCAGGTATGGTCGAGAACACAATTCAGGCAATTAAAGAGACCGAAGCGAAGGCAGACGCAGTGGTCAGAGAGGCTGAGTCCAAGTATAGAGAGATTCTGGATGAAGCAGCAAAAAAAGCAGAGGCAATGAAGTCAGAACAGATTCAGAACATGAAGCAGAAGGCTCAGTCCGATATGGAAAAGGCAAAAGAAAAAGGTACACAGGATTTGGATTCAGCGATGTCCGAGATTCGAAAGGAAGTGGCGGCGCTCAAGGAGCTTGCCCAGCAGAAGCACGAAGCGGCGGTGAATCTTGTGGTATCGGAACTGATTTGAGACAGAGGGTGTCCATCCAGCACGGAGCAGGGATATTTTTCAAGTACGCGGATACGCACAGCGTCATCAATTCCGGGGGGATTGGTGGCTTTCATATTGTTGTGAACAAATTGCACTTGGAAGATGGTCTTGTGCGAAGTGTCGGACATTTCTGTCAGATATGATCCGTGACTGCGGATGATATCAAGCATGATTTTTCAAGGAGGGATTACAGGCCGCCTGGAAAAGTCAAAAAATAGGAAAGAAAAAGGAGGGATTCGATTATGGCGGTATTGCAGATGCAGCGAATCAGTATCTGCGCGTTGAAGAAGAACCGGAAAGCGATTCTGGAAAAGCTGCAGAGCATGGGCGTCATGGAGGTCAGCCAATTCCTGGAGGAAGATGAAGATTTCCGGCGGATGGATACGGCGAATGCCAGAAGCAGCTTTGAAAAAGCAGCAGCCTCTGTTGACCGTGCGCTGGATATTCTTCAGATATACGCACCGGAGAAAAAATCCATGCTGTCTTCTCTCGCCGGGAAAGAACTGGTAGATCAGAAGAGATACCAACAGATCATCGGAGACAAAGAAACCCTGCTTCGGACAGCGAACCAGATCCAGTCACTGGACCGTGAGCGGGCAGAGCAGAAGTCCGAGATCCTGAAGCTGGAGAACAGTATTGAAAGCCTGACACCATGGCTTCCGCTGGAAGTCCCCATGGACTATGAGGGGACAACGCATACGGAGATGCTTCTCGGAACCATGCCGGGAGAATGCAGTCTGGAGCAGATTTATTCTGCGATCGCGGAGAAGGCGCCGGAGGCCCAGGGGGTTGAAGCGCATATCGTCTCCGCGGGTCAGGAAGGGACTTACCTGACGGTGTTCTGTTTGAGAGAGGAAGCGCGTCAGGTGGAAGAAGCGCTCCGCGGCAGAGGGTTTGCAAGGCCGTCTCAGATCCTGCAGCAGGTACCTGCCGCGGCAAGGTCAGAGATGGAGTCAGAGATCAACAGCCGGGAGCTTAAGATCGAAGAGATCGAGCAGCAGCTGGCCGGCCTGGGAGTCAGCCGGGAAAGCTTAAAGCTTCTTGCAGACTATTACCGCGTCCGCGCAGACAAGTATGAGGTGCTGGGAACTCTGCCCCAGTCAGAACGTACATTTTTTATCAGCGGTTATGTGCCGGCAAAATATACGGATAAGCTGAAAAGCGCGCTGGAAGGCAGGTATGACTGTGTAGTCGATGTGGAAAAACTGAAAGAGGACGAGGAAGCGCCGGTGCTTCTTCAGAATAATTCGTTCTCAGAGAGTGCAGAAGGGATTCTGGAATCCTACGGCCTCCCGGCAAAGGGAGAGGTCGATCCTACGGCGATTATGTCCGTATTCTATGTATTTTTATTTGGTTTGATGCTGTCCGACGCGGCATATGGAGCAATCGTATCCATTGCGTGCGGCGCGGCGCTTAAGAAGTTCCCGAGGATGGAAGCAGGTATGAAAAAGTCACTGAAGCTGTTTTTCTGGTGCGGGTTGTCCACACTGTTCTGGGGCGTCATGTTCGGAGGCTACTTCGGAGATGTGGTGAATGTGGTGTCCAGGACATTCTTTGGCAATCAGGTGGAGATACCGGCTCTTTGGTTCATTCCGCTGAACGACCCGATGAAGCTGTTGATCTACTCCATGCTGTTCGGTCTGATCCATCTGTTTACCGGGTTGGGGATCAAAGGGTATATGTGCATCAAGGACAACAGATATCTGGATTTCTTCTGTGATGTGGTGCTCTGGTTCCTGTTCCTGATCGGACTGATCATCATGTTCCTGCCGACAGACATTTTTGCTTCCGTCGCAGGGGCGAAGATCGTATTCCCGGAATTTGTCAACTTTCTGGGCAAAGCGTTCGCGATCATCGGAGTGGTTGGTATCCTGCTGATGTCAGGCAGAGAGAACAAGAACTTCGGACTCAGGATCGCGCTCGGCGCATATGATCTATACAATGTGACAGGATGGCTCAGCGACGTGCTGTCCTATTCCAGGCTTCTTGCCCTGGGACTTGCAACAGGTGTTATCGCGCAGGTTGTCAACCAGATGGGAAGCATGGCCGGCAACGGCATCTTCGGCGTGATTTTATTCATCGTTGTGTTTATCGTGGGACATACACTGAACCTGGCGATCAACCTGCTGGGCGCGTATGTTCACACAAACCGTCTGCAGTATGTAGAATTTTTCGGTAAGTTCTACGAGGGCGGCGGAAGAATGTTCAATCCATTTAAAGAAAATACAAAATATGCAGATATTAAGGAGGACTAGGAAATGATTTTAGAAAGTTTAGGAATTGTTTATGCGCTTTTAGGTGCGGCATGTGCGGTATTTCTTGCAGGTGCGGGGTCAGCTTTGGGAGTTGGTATTGCAGGTCAGGCAGCGTCAGGCGTTGTATCGGAAGATCCGAGCAAGTTCGCTAAGGTACTTATCATGCAGCTTCTGCCCGGTACACAGGGTATCTACGGTCTGCTGGTTGGATTCATCACCCTGTCCAAGATCGGTATCATCGGCGGCGGCGCGGTTGAGATTTCTCCGTCCACAGGTCTTCTGATCTTGGCAGCATGCCTTCCGATCGGAATCGTAGGTCTGATCTCCGGAAAATCTCAGGGCAAGACAGCGGCAGCTTCCATCGGTATCGTTGCAAAGAAACCGGATCAGTTCGGTAAGGCAATGCTGTTCCCGGCTATGGTTGAGACTTATGCGATCCTGGCACTTCTGATCTCCATTCTGGCAGTCAGCGGAATCCAGGTATAATTCGGCTTGATCTTCCGCAGCGGCATGCCGGGAAGGGGATTTTCCGGAAGCTGCGCGGGCGGAAAGAAAAAAATGATAAGTATGAGGTGTGATAGATGAGTGGATTAGACAAGATAAAAAGTCAGATCCTGGATGAAGCGAACCACTCAGCAGAAGTGAAGCTTGCGGAAGCCAATGAGAAAGCGGAGCGGATGCTCAGCGAAGCAAAGGCAGAGGCGGAAGCAGAGGTTTCAAGGCTGCAGGCAAAATCTCAGGAGGCGGTTGCGGTTTACGCGGACCGGGTAAAATCATCCGGTGAGATGCAGCGGAAGCAGGCAATCCTCCAGGCAAAGCAGGAAGTGATCGCGGACGTGCTCCAGAACGCATATGAGAAGGTGTGCGCACAGGACGACGCGGCATATTTCGGGATGATCACAAGGATGCTCGAAAAATATGCCCAGCCTGGGGACGGCATTATCTCTTTCAATGCGAAGGATCTGAAGCGTATGCCGAAGGGATTTGAAGCCGAGATGGAAAAGGCCGCTCAGAAAAAGGGCGGAAGCCTGAAGCTGTCCGCGGAAGCAAAAGAGATGGACGGCGGCTTTATCCTGGTATACGGCGGTGTGGAAGAGAATTGTACGATCCGGGCAATGTTTGACGCAAAGAGAGATTATTTGTCCGATAAAGTTCATGAGGTGTTATTTATATAGAATATAGCTATGCGGGGATTACGCATAGCTGTATACCATAGTATACGAAAAAGTCTGCCTAAGGCAGGTTTTTCGTATGACACAGGAGGGAATATTTTGAATGATTTAGAATATACTTACGCGGTTGCGCGTATACGTTCGTTGGAAGCATCCCTGCTGACGGATTCTGTAATTGACCAGCTTGTGAACTGTCAGAGTGAAAAGCAGTGCCTGGAGCTGTTGAGCGAAAAGGGCTGGGGAGACCATGAGACCGGTCTTGACGCCTCTGCAATGCTGAAGCGGGAGGAAGAGAAGACCTGGGAAGTGATCCGGGAAATAGCGCCGGATCTGTCCGTATTCGACGTGCTTTCTTATTCAAAGATCTACCATAATCTGAAAGCGGCGATCAAGGAAGTGTGCACCGAGGTTCAGACGGAGAATATTTTCTACGACGACTGCGCGATCCCTGGAAGGGAGATGCTGGAGATCGTGGAGAATAAGGAGTTCGGTCGCCTTCCGGACAACATGGCTGCCGTGGCGCAGGAGGCGTATGATACGCTTCTGCATACAAGGGACGGTCAGCTCTGCGACGTGATCGTAGACCGTGCGGCGCTTGAAGCGATCTATGAGGCAGGTATGAGCGCGAAGGACGAGATCATCCGCAATTACGCGGAGTCTACGGTGGCGATCGCGGATATCAAGATCGCGGTGCGATGCCAGAAGACCGGGAAGTCTCTGGACTTCATGAAGCGTGCCCTGGCGGAATGCGAAAGCGTCAGCGCGGACCAGCTTGCCAAGGCGGCTCTGTCCGGGCCGGAGGCAATCGGAGAATACCTGTCCGGAACGGCCTATGCGGAAGGCGCGCAGGCTCTGGAGGAGTCTCCGTCCGCATTTGAACGCTGGTGCGACAACCGGATGATGGAAACCATCCGTCCCCAGAAGTACAACGCGTTTTCAGTAGGGCCCCTGGTGGCGTATCAGCTTGCCAGGGAAAATGAGATCAAGACAGTTCGGATCATCCTGACCGGAAAGCAGAATGAATTTCCGGATGAGGCGATTCGGGAAAGGGTAAGGGAGATGTATGTATAAGATTGCAGTTATCGGCGATTACGACAGTATCTATGGTTTCGCGACGCTGGGTCTTAGCATCTGTCCGGTAAAGACCACCGAAGAAGCCAGGGATAAGCTGCGCCAGCTTGCAGGCGGAAAATATGGAATCATCTATATTACGGAAGCCGTGGCGGCAGAAATTAAAGATGAAATAGCGGAATATCAGGAGCAGACCACGCCGGCGATCATCCAGATCCCGGGCGTGTCCGGGAATACCGGGGCAGGTGTGGAAGGCGTCAAGAAGACGGTGGAGCAGGCTGTCGGATCAGATATTCTGTTTTCTGAAGAATAAAGAAATTGGAGGTAATTCGTCAAATGAGTAGAGGCGTAATCAAAAAAGTCGCAGGCCCGCTTGTTATTGCATCGGGTATGCGCGACGCGAATATGTTTGACGTGGTTCGTGTCAGCAACCAGAGACTGATTGGCGAAATCATTGAAATGCATGGAGATGAGGCTTCCATTCAGGTATACGAGGAGACGTCCGGACTGGGACCGGGAGAGCCGGTAGAGTCTATGGAAGTTCCTATGGCCGTAGAATTGGGGCCTGGCCTGATCACCAGCATTTATGACGGAATCCAGAGGCCGCTGGATGATATTATGAAAGTTTCGGGGAACAATCTGAAGCGTGGTGTGGAAGTGCCCTCCCTGAAGCGTGACCTGAAATGGAACTTTGTTCCCACCGTAAAGGTTGGGGATGAAGTGGAGCCGGGCGATGTGATCGGTACCGTACAGGAGACCATCGTTGTAGAGCAGAAGATCATGGTTCCGGTTGGAACAACCGGAAAGATCAAAGAGATCAAAGCAGGAGAATTTACGGTAGAAGACGTGGTAGCGGTTGTAGAGACTGCACAGGGCGACAAAGAACTGACCATGATGCAGAAGTGGCCGGTCCGCCGCGGAAGACCTTACCAGAAAAAGCTTCCGCCGGAGATGCCGCTGGTAACAGGACAGCGTGTTGTAGATACCTTCTTCCCCATCGCAAAGGGCGGTGTGGCTGCGGTACCGGGACCTTTCGGAAGCGGTAAGACAGTCATCCAGCATCAGCTCGCGAAGTGGGCGGAAGCCGACATCGTAGTTTACATCGGATGCGGAGAACGTGGAAATGAGATGACCGACGTTCTGAACGAGTTCCCGGAACTGAAGGATCCGAAGACGGGCCAGTCCCTGATGGAAAGAACCGTTCTGATCGCAAATACGTCCGATATGCCTGTGGCTGCCCGTGAGGCATCCATTTACACAGGTATCACCATTGCCGAGTATTTCCGTGACATGGGATATTCCGTAGCATTGATGGCAGACTCCACATCCCGTTGGGCGGAGGCGCTCCGTGAGATGTCCGGACGTCTGGAAGAGATGCCTGGTGAGGAAGGTTACCCGGCATACCTGGGAAGCCGTCTGGCACAGTTCTATGAGCGCGCGGGACACGTGGTCTCCCTTGGAAAAGAAGGACGCGAAGGCGCCCTGTCCGTAATCGGCGCCGTATCCCCTCCGGGCGGTGATATTTCCGAGCCTGTATCCCAGGCGACACTGCGTATCGTCAAGGTGTTCTGGGGACTGGATTCCGCGCTGGCATATAAGAGACATTTCCCGGCGATCAACTGGCTGACCAGCTATTCGCTGTATGTGGATAATATGAGAGACTGGTTCAATACGCAGGTTGCGGAAGACTGGGTAGAAAACCGCCAGAAGATGATGTCCCTGCTCCAGGAAGAAGCAGAGCTGGAAGAGATCGTAAAGATGGTAGGTATGGACGCGCTGTCTGCAGGCGACCGCCTGAAGATGGAAGCAGCCCGCTCCATCCGTGAGGACTTCCTGCATCAGAACTCCTTCCACGAGGTAGATACTTACACCTCTCTGAAGAAGCAGCATATGATGATGAATCTGGTTCT
The DNA here is from genome assembly GCA_009911175.1 of Lachnospiraceae bacterium. Next base: position 31,820 of record QXWX01000032.1, read on the forward strand.
CGCGTACTATGACCTGTCTGTCGAGGCACTGGGGCAGGGCGCGCCGCTGCAGAAGCTGGTAGACCTTCCGGTGCGGGAGCAGATCGGACGTTTCAAATATGTGACAGAAGACAGTCTGGATGTAGAATATGACAAAGTAAACAAAGAACTTCATGTTGAGGTTTCCAATTCATTGGGAAAGGAGGAATTCTAAATGCCGAAAGAGTATAGAACTATACAGGAAGTTGCAGGCCCGCTGATGCTGGTGCGCGGCGTAGAGAATGTCACCTACGATGAACTGGGAGAGATCGAGCTTGCAAGCGGGGAAACCCGCCGGTGCAAGGTACTGGAGATCAACGGAAGTGATGCACTGGTACAGCTGTTTGAGAGCTCCACAGGTATCAACCTGTCCAACAGCAAGGTTCGTTTCCTGGGACGGAGCATGGAGCTGGGCGTATCTGAGGATATGCTGGGACGTGTCTTTGACGGCCTTGGCAATCCCATTGACGACGGCCCGGCGATCCTGCCGGATGCCCGCATGGACATCAACGGTCTGCCCATGAATCCGGCGGCAAGAAGCTATCCGGAGGAGTTCATCCAGACCGGTGTTTCCGCCATCGACGGACTGAACACACTGGTCCGCGGACAGAAGCTGCCGATCTTCTCGGCTTCCGGTCTGCCCCATGCCAACCTGGCGGCGCAGATCGCAAGACAGGCGAAGGTTCTGGGAACAGATGAAAACTTCGCCGTTGTATTTGCCGCGTTGGGTATCACCTTCGAGGAGTCCAACTTCTTTATCGAGAGCTTTAAGGAGACAGGTGCCATCGACCGTACCGTCCTCTTTATTAACTTGGCAAATGACCCGGCCATTGAGCGTATCGCAACGCCGAAGATGGCATTGACCGCTGCGGAATATCTGGCATTTGAGAAGGATATGCATGTTCTGGTTATCTTGACGGATATCACCAACTACGCAGATGCCCTGCGTGAGGTCTCCGCGGCCCGTAAGGAAGTACCGGGACGCCGTGGTTATCCGGGATATATGTACACCGACCTGGCGACGATGTATGAGAGAGCCGGACGTCAGACAGGAAAGAAGGGAAGTATCACCATGATCCCGATCCTGACCATGCCCGAGGATGACAAGACCCATCCGATCCCTGACCTGACAGGTTATATCACGGAGGGACAGATCATCCTGAGCCGTGACCTTTACCGGAAAGGTATCGCACCGCCGATCGATGTACTGCCGTCCCTGTCCCGTCTGAAGGATAAGGGTATCGGTGAAGGCAAGACCCGTGCGGATCATGCCAATACCATGAACCAGTTGTTCTCCGCGTATGCCCGCGGAAAGGATGCCAAGGAATTGATGGTTATCCTGGGTGAGGCTGCGCTGACAGAGATCGACCTGCTCTATGCGAAGTTTGCAGACGCATTTGAAGCAGAATATGTATCCCAGGGATACAATGCTGACAGAGATATCCAGGAGACACTGGATATCGGATGGAAATTACTCTCCATGCTGCCGAGAACCGAGTTGAAGCGTATCGACGACAAGTTCCTGGATAAGTATTATCAGGGTTAACCCCCCGGTTGCTTTGTGTAAATATAATGCAATCTGTGATTGCCGACTGCGCTGAATCAGGCCGCCGATATTTGAAATATCATGCGCGCACATCCGCAGAAATTTGTACAGAGCATAAGGCAGTAAGCAAGAATCAAGAAGGAGAGGTGATTACATTTGGCAGCAAAACAGGTAAATCCTACCCGTATGGAGCTGACGCGTCTAAAAAAGAAACGGATCACTGCAATCCGCGGTCACAAGCTCTTAAAAGACAAGCGTGATGAACTGATGCGCCAGTATCTTGACCTGGTACGCGAAAACATGGAAGTACGCAAACGGGTGGAAGCGGGAATCCTTTCCGCAAACAAGAATTTCGTAATCGCCAAGGCCGGTATGTCGGAGGCTGCCCTCAAGACGGCATTGATGGCCCCCAAGCAGGAGATCAACCTTGCGGCAGGGGAACAGAATGTCATGAGTGTAAACATCCCGACATTTGAGTATAAGACAAGGACAGCAGATGAGAATGACATCTACTCCTATGGTTTCGCATTTACCTCCAGCGACCTGGACGGGGCGGTCAAATCCCTGGCAGACATCCTGCCGGACATGATCCGTCTCGCGGAATGCGAAAAAGCTTGCCAGCTGATGGCGGCGGAGATTGAAAAGACAAGAAGGCGTGTAAACGCGCTGGAACATGTCATCATCCCGGAAACGGAGACGAATATCAAGTATATTACCATGAAGCTGGATGAGAACGAGAGAAGTACCCAGATCCGGCTGATGAAGGTGAAGGATATGATGCTCGAAGAGGCACATGGATATTCGCAGAAGGAATAAAACAGTAAAAAAGGTTTCGGACCGCAGGTGCGGTTCGGAACCTTTTTTATCTGAAGGATGCGGAAAAGGTGTGCGGTGTCAGATTTAAGGGAGAAGCGGGATGTACTGCTTGTAGATCTTGAGGCACTTTTAGAAAGTTAAATTTATCGATAAAAATATCTATATAAAAATTGGCATTTTGATGCATTTCCATATAATATAGTTTTAGAAGATAAGTAGTCATTTTTAGAAGGGAGAGACAGATTATGAGTGAACTGTCTGTTATGGGCGTTATGAAATCCATTGTACCTATTACCCGTTTTAATAAAGGAGAGGCAAATAGGATTTTTGAGGAGGTGGAGTCTGGCGGTACGAAGATTGTGATGAAAAATAACCGTCCGATATGCGTTTTGATGTCGCCAAATCAGTATGAATCTCTGATGGAAATGCTCTCGGACTATATTATGCAGGAAGAAGCAGACAACAGGATGGCACGCTGCAATCCAGAGGAGACAATATCCCAGGATGATATGATAAGGGAACTGGGACTCACAAGAGAAGATTTGGATGATGTAGAAGTAGAAATTGAATAAGGGGCTGCGCAGATGAAGTGGAAAATTGAGTATTCTTGTAGAACCGGATACCGGGGATATGGGAATTATCATAGAAGTGAAATATGCCCATGACGGGAATCTGGACGTGGCATGTAAAGAAGCTTTAAAGCAGATCGAATATCCAAAGTATGAAGACGACCTTGAAGATGATGGGGTAGAGAATATCCTGAAATACGGAATTACCTGCTATAAAAAGCGGTGCAAGGTCATGCTCCGAAATATTCCGCAAAATCAATATCAGAAATCGGAATGAGAATGATGACGCTTGTTCCATAATACTTTTGCAGTTACTGTTCACACCCTACGGGTGCTCCAGTAACAGTATTCAGCCCATTTTAAGTCGCCTTCGGCGAGGGGCTGGATATGATGGCAAATGTTACTTTATTGGCCGGACGCCGTGCAGCAAGCGCATGACGCCGTGTGAACAGTAACCTTTTGCATTCTTTCTGTTTTTTTGATGCAAAGTAAGGATTGTACTTCAAAAATGGATAAGGTATAATCAGTATAAGCAGAAAGATGATGTAAAATCCGGCAGGCGTTGGAATATCTTTAGGAAAAGATAAATCTGTCATTCATGTTGTCAGGTTACGGCCTGAGCCTCACAGACCATGATTGAATGCAGCCTGTCGGGGAGGAAAGGTGGAAATGGGTTATATGGCGAGAACAGTAGGAATCGGATGCCAGGATTTTGAAAAAATAAGGATAAAAAATAATTTCTATGTGGATAAGACCTGTTTTATAAAAGAATGGTGGGAAGCGGATGATGATGTGACGTTGATCACACGTCCCAGAAGGTTTGGAAAAACTCTGAATATGAGTATGACAGAGAAGTTTTTTTCAGTGAAATACTCTGGGCGCAGGGATTTATTTGAAGGGCTTTCTATATGGGAGGAAGAAAATTACAGGGAAATTCAGGGAACATATCCGGTGATAGGCCTTACCTTTGCGAATGTGAAGGAGACGAATCTGGAAGGGGCAAAAAGATGTATTTGCCAAATTCTTGCGGATTTGTACGATAAACATACATTTTTACTTGAAGGAACTATTCTGACAGAGAATGAGAAAGCCTATTTTCACAGCGTGACAAATGGAATGGAGGATACGACTGCGATATGGACGATTCATAAACTGTCAGATTTTCTTTCACGGTATTATGGGAGAAAGGCAATTATTCTTCTGGATGAATATGATACCCCGATGCAGGAAGCGTATATGAATGGATATTGGGATGAAATAGTATATTTCATTAGAAGTCTGTTTAACACTACATTTAAGACAAATCCCTATTATGAGCGGGCAATCATGACGGGAATCACGAGGGTCAGTAAAGAATCCGTTTTTTCAGACTTAAATAATCTGAAAGTAGTCACCACTACATCAGCAGAATATGCGGATTGTTTTGGATTTACAGAAAAGGAAGTTTTTCAGGCGTTAGATGAATTTGGCCTGTCTGATAAAAAGCAGGATGTAAAAAGCTGGTATGATGGATTTACATTTGGACAGTGTATGGATATTTATAATCCATGGTCAATCATTAATTATCTGGATACGGAGAAATTTGACACATATTGGGCAAATACCAGTTCGAACGGACTGGTTGGAACGTTGATTAGAGAGGGAAGTAAGGAAGTAAAAAAAGATTTTGAAAGACTTCTTTCAGGGGAGGAAATAACGACCGCGATTGAGGAGCAGATTGTATATAAGCAGTTATATTTTAAGAAAAATGCTGTGTGGAGCCTGTTGCTTGCCAGTGGATATCTGAAAGTTGCCGGAACAGGTTTTTCAGAGGAAACAAGGCGTTTTTATTATAAACTTGCATTAACTAACAAGGAAGTGCGGATTATGTTTGAAGATATGATCCGTGACTGGTTTTCAGAGAATGACCATTATAATGATTTCATTCAGGCATTGCTATTGGATGATCTGGATGAAATGAATACTTATATGAATGAGATAGCGATGGACAGCTTCAGTTATTTTGATACCGGTAAAAAGCCGTCAGAAGAAAATCCGGAACGATTTTATCATGGATTTGTATTGGGACTTATGGTCGAACTGACAAACCGATATATGCTTACATCCAACAGGGAAAGCGGGCTTGGAAGATATGATGTGATGTTGGAACCGAATCAGCAGAATGATGACGCAATCATATTCGAGTTTAAAGTATTTCAGCCAAAAAAGGAAAAAGACCTTTCAGATACGGTGAATACGGCGTTGAAACAAATTGAAGATATGAATTATGAGGCGGCGCTTATAGCAAGAGGTTTTCCACCAGAGCGTATACGTAAATATGGGTTTGCTTTCCGGGGGAAGGAAGTTCTGATTGGGAAAATGAAATAGAGTCGATATCACATCCTATCACAATTCCCATTGTAGGAAAGAATATTAGGAATCATAGACGAAACAAAGTCTTGACTGCCGATATAAAAAAATATATAATTAACTCGAAAGTAAATTACTTTGAAGTTAGTTATAAAACTAATTATACTGCGAGGTGGTATGATGTTTATAGGGAGAGAGAAAGAATTTTCGGAAATGAACCGAAGGTACGCAGAAAAGAATTTTCAGCTCCTTATCCTCTATGGCCGGAGACGTGTCGGAAAAACAACGCTGTTGAAGGAGTTTTGCAGGGAAAAGAATCATATTTTTTATTCGGCGGAACAAAGTAATGAAAAATTAAATCTGGAAAAATTTTCTGCGGAGATTTTTCGGCATTACAGTGAAACTGCTCTGGAACCATTCCGGTCATGGGAAAAGGCTCTGTCCTATATAGAGGAACGACAGAGGGAGGAACCTATGGTATTGGTGATTGATGAATTTCCATATTTGGCGATGATCAATTCGTCACTTTTATCTACACTGCAGCATTTGATCGACCACAGGCTTCGGAAAGGAAAACTGTTTCTGATCCTGTGCGGAAGCTATATGGGATTTATGGAAAAAGAAGTGCTCGGCGCAAAAAGCCCTCTGTTTGGGAGAAGAACCGCGCAGCTTCATATGAAGCCCTTTGACTATTTGGACAGTATCAAGTTCATGGATGGATTTTCACAGGAGGAGAAGCTGATGCTGTATGGCGCATTCGGCGGTACGCCATTGTATCTGCAGCAGATCCGCTCTGGTAAGAACGTAAAAGAGAATATTATAGATGCATTTTTAAGACCAACAAGTTACCTGTATGAGGAACCGCTCCTGCTTATGAGACAGGAGGTTCAGGAGCCGGGCGTGTACTGCGCAATTATAGAAGCCATTGCCGGAGGCGCATCCAGGGCAAATGAAATTGCAGTGAAAATAGGGGCGGAATCCGCAAAATGCCTGAAATATATCAGTACACTCCGGGAACTGGGAATTGTATATAAAGAAGTTCCGTTTGGAGAAAAAGAGACTTCGAGAAAAGCGCTTTACTATCTATCAGATTTTATGTTCCGCTTCTGGTATCGATATGTATCCAGCAACAGAACTTTGTTGGAGACAGACGCTCAGGAGATTGTGTGGAATCGGCGGATCGAACCGGATTACAGCCATTATATGGGGCATATTTTTGAAAAAGTCTGCCGCGGCTATCTGCTGCGTCAAAACAGTAAGGGCGTGCTGCCGATTTTGTTTACAGAGATCGGACGCTGGTGGGGAAGCAATCCCAAAACCCGCGAACAGGTTGAAATCGACCTGATTGCAAGGGATATGGATGCATTTCTGTTCTGTGAATGCAAGTGGACAAATGAACCGGTGGATTACCAGGTGCTGAAAAAACTACAGGAAAAATCTGAGCTGTTTGGCGGCCAGTCGGGAAAATCTTACTTTATGCTGTTCTCCAAGCGGGGATTTACGGAGCGGGTTTTGGAAGAAGCAAAGGAGAAGCAGGAGGTGCTGCTTGTAGATCTTGAGGAACTTTTAGGAAATAATGGATAAGAAGGATATTACCGGGAGGACATTGAGAACGTCAGATTATGCTGTAAATTATCTGAACTGCCAGAAGCTTGTAAAGGCTGAAATCCAGCAAACTTCTGGCAGTTTCATGAATAGGATGATGACGAAGTGCAAAAGGACTTTTCAGACAACACGATATGCCACTTTGCAAGTTTTTTTATAGCAGGCAATCCCATACTTATGGATCGTCCTCATTCCTTCCATTTAGCGGAATTACTGATAGCCTTCACTTTAAACCAGGAACGAATCTTCTTTTGATAGATCCCCAGAACCTCCTGATTCGGAATGGCCAGCCTGTGATATCCGCCCTCGGTCTCCCCGGCAACTGTCAGATAACCCGTAGCAAAAAGTACGCTCCACAAGTATGTCTGGCGGATCTCGACATCCCTGCTGTCAAGATCCGTATAAGTCAATTCCGGAACCAAAAGTTTCTCCACATATTCACCGGAAATCAATGCCTCAATCTCTGCCTTGGTTGTCTCCGTAGCATCCTCGATCATATCCTGGATAATGGCGTTGCTGCTGCTGTTTTCCCAATGGGAGTCCATCTTTGCATCCGCATTTGCACAGAGTCTGTAACACTGGTTTAGTACATCCCAGGGACAGTATACGTCCACATGCCCAAAATGATATCCGTCATACCATTCTTTTATGTCTTCAAAACGTTTTTCAACACCATAATATTTTAAGATATCTCGTACCTCGCAGTCTGTAAATCCGAAATATTCCGCAAAATCAATATCAGAAATCGAATGCACCATGAAATTATTCAACCCTGTGAAAATACTTTCTTTGGCGATGCGCAGGCATCCGGTGATAACAGCAAATTCAAGATGCTCATTTGTTTTAAGCGCCTGGCTGAATAAGGAGCGGATCAGCCGGACCATCTGAGGATAATAGCGGTTTTGGTATGCTTTATCCAAAGGTACATCGTATTCATCTATGAGAATGATGACGCCTGTTCCATAATGCTTCGCCAGCATTTCCGAGAGCAGTGCAATGCTTTCCTGCTGTACATCCTCCTCCAGATACTTTGCATATAGTTCCTGTAAGGAGTTTTTGTCAATCTCTGTGAGTCTGTCGCTTTCCAACAGGTATTGATGTCTGCGGGCTTCTTTTTTTAGAACCTGGGACATGATTTTCAATGCATCATCATAGGACTCTCCACTGACATCCTTCAAGGTGAATGCGATCACAGGATATTTTCCCATATGCTGCGCACACAGTTCCGTTTCCCGGGTAATCTTCAATCCTTCAAATAAAGAGGCATCTGCACCAACCTCAAAAAAGGATTTGAGCATATCAAGATTTAAGCTTTTTCCAAAACGGCGGGGTCTTGTAAACAGGTTGACACTCCCGCGGTTTTTTAAAAGATCCGAAATAAATTTTGTTTTATCTACATAGTAAAATCCTTTTGTTCTGATATTACGAAAAAATTCTTCTCCGATGGGAAGCTTTTTCCTCTCTGCCATATTGCAGCACCTCCGCAAATTCTAACGTTTCGTTGTTTTTGCTGTGGCTCTATTATACTAAAAAAATGACCGGCCTTCAAGAACCGCCGGTAATATCTGCGCAGAAAATACTTCATTCCCGGGATGCAACGAGCCAGGTAGCCATGCTTGCATGGATATTTGACTAAATATTTAAGAATGAAAGGAAATCCGAGACCTTGAAAATAACCTGTACTGTATAGTATACTTGTAACAGTTCAGAACAGGGGGGCAGAAAAATGTTCTTAATCGCCATATGTGAAGATGAAACCTATCTGCTGGAAGAGCTGCGCAAAAAAGCAGAGGCATATCTGAAAACCAGACATTATCCTGCCCAGATCCGCACCTTTACGTCTGGTGAGGATTTGTTAAAGGAACAGCGCCCCTTCGACTTGATTCTCCTGGATTTAGTGCTCCCGGGCATAAACGGTCTGGAAACGGCGAAGCGGCTTTCCAGCAAAAGCCGTATTATTTTTATCACATCCTACAGGGAATATGCGGTGGACGCATTCGAGGTGGAAGCGGTCCACTATCTGCTCAAGCCGGTGACGGATGAGCGTCTGTATCAGGCAATGGACAGGGCGCTGAACCGATCCAAACAGGAAGACGACAGGACACTGGCGCTTATAAAATCGGGAAGTACCCACATCCTTCCGATACGCGACATTTTGTACTGCGAGGTGTTTGACCATCGTGTCTGTATCCATACAGCGCAGGGAAATTACGAATATTCCGGAACGCTGGACATGCTGGAGCGAAAGCTGGACGGGCGTTTTTTTCGATGCCATAGAAGCTATCTCATCAACATGAGCCACGTGGTCGGCCAGGAAAAAGGGACGGCATTGGTCTCAAACGGGAACCGGGTTTTGATATCACGGCGGAAGCAGGCCGAGTTTATGCAAAGGCTTTTGCGCAATTTGAAAAATGAGGTGATCTGATTGGAATACCCGCACATGTTTTCTGTCGGATTTTATAGCTGGTGGCTGCTGCTCAATGGTATTCTCTATTTGGCTGAATTTTATTTTATACGCAGTTTTACCGGGATTCAGGAAAAGAAATATATGGTATGCTATGTATTGACCAGCGGCTTACTTACATTTTTGGCCATGTATTTTCAAAGCTCCGGAGTTCTCAGATTGATTCTGCATATGGGGATCATACTTTGCTTTTCCAGATTTGTGCTAAAGCTCAAATGGGCGGAGACGGTCGCTCCGGCAATGATCATTTTGACGCTGTTTACCTTTATGGAAGGATTTCAGACCGTTTTTATGCGTTGGCTGGCAGGGCATTCTATGAAAATGCATACCGCTGTTTTCATGCAGATGCTCCTGTCCGGAGGACTGGCGGCTGTATTGCTGCTGACTCTGCATTTTGTATCAAAACGCTATGCATATACGGGAAGGCAGAAGCTGTCCGCCTATATGTATCCATTGCTGCTGCCGTGCAGCTTTATCGTGTGGGTCATCCGCAGCGGGCTTGGGCTGGACATGTGGATGGAACCGGCTTTCAGGAAAAGTTCTTTTTGGGAGAAACGGCAGGGACTGTGGGCACTGATATGGATTCTGGGAGCCTGCGTAATCTTCTTTATCATTCTGAGGCTGGTGAGCAGGATTCTGGCGCTGTCCGTTCAGGAAACGGAACAGAAAAGGCTGGAGGATCAGATACGAAAGCAGTATACATACCTGGAGGAAGCGAAAAAAAGGAATGAGCAGTACCGCACGTTCCAGCATGATATCAACAATCATTTTCTGGTGTTATCCGGGCTGATTCGGGAAAAAAGATATGAGGAGGCAGAAATATATTTTGACAAGCTGCATGGCTCTGCGGACAGACTGCTCATCGGGATTGAAACAGGCAATCCGATCCTGGATATCCTTTTGCAGGAAAAGATCAGCTTCGCCGTGTCAAGCGGCATTGAAGTGAAACACGATGTACAGATTCCGCCGGATTGCGGTGCGGAGGATATGGATCTGTGCATGATTCTGGCAAATGCGCTGGACAATGCGGTACATGCCTGCAGAAAGGTTGCAGGAAGACAGCCGGAGATCTCGGTCATGGTTCGGAGACGGCATCATTTCCTGATCATCGAGGTAGTCAATACGATGGTGCAGGCACAAGGCCGATTGGAGTATGGAACCGGGCTGAACAATATCAGGCGCACCGCAGAAAAGTATGAGGGGACGATGGAGATTGAGAACGACGGTGAAACATTCCGGCTGACGGTGCTGCTGTGTCTTGCGCCGTTTACGAAAGCAGGGTGACCGTTGGCGGAAAACCGCTTTTATGGTGGGAGATGTGTCCGATATACGGAATGAACATAAAAATATCCATACTGTTCGGAGGTGGGTATTCAGTAAAAGCGGAGGTGAAGCTTATGGTAAACAATGTAAGGCCCAATTATGTAAATCCATTGAAAATGATGAAAAACGACAGAGTGTCAGATCGCTTGAATCCGGCAGCGAAGAAAACGGCGGAAAAGCAGCAGAAAACCCTGGAGGCAGAAAAACAGTCGATTCAAAACGCACTGCTCCTTATGAAAGGAACATCCGGAGACAGCGGGGCATCGGAAGAACAAATTGAACTGCTGGAAAAGAAGCTGGAAGAAATCACAGGCCAGCTCAGGGTGAGTAAGAGGGAGGATGGAACTGCAGTTGAACAGGCACAGTTAAGCGATGCGGCAAAGACACTGCAGGAGAGTAAAAAATTGGAAGAAAAGCGGATGGACAGATTGGAACTCTGTGCGGATACACGGGGAGCGCTGCCGAATTTTTATGAGCCTTTGGAGGAAGGGGAGTAGTAAAGTTATATCAGGGAAAATAGGGAAGTAGTTGTTACAGATCGAACCGGATTACAACCATTATATGGGACAGGTATTTTGAGAGGATATGAGGTGTTTGGCGGCCGGGAAAATCTTACTTTATGCTGTTCTCCAAGAGTGGATTCACAGAGCAGGTATTGGAAAAGGGACGAGAGAAGGATGAAGTGCTGTTTGTGGATACTGCGGAGCTTTTGGAAAATATTGGATAAAAAGGGGCTGCCCGGACGGGCAGCTCTATAAAGCAATGCAAAATTATTTCGGTAAAAGGCATGTCGAATAGGTTGTGATATTATCGTAAATTTTATACCTTAATCCAATTCCCAACCCATTTATTTGTAGAATAATTATACAAGCGTTTATACAAAACACCGTTAATATATTGATATCTCCAGTTGATATAGTCACTTTGAGGAGAAATCGTACTGTTTTGTGAGGTTTTCTTTGCGACTGGTAAATTCTGATTAGCGTATAAAAGGTTTGTGTTTTCTTGAAACTGGCAAGGATTATTTTCTGACGCAAAAGTATATATAGGTGTAAACATTACTATTATAGAAGTAAATATTAAAATAACAAATTTTTTATTCATCTTCGAATTTCTCCCATCTCATCGTTATAGAATTTTATGTTTTCAAAATCTTCTACATCTGGATCTGTTACGATCCCCATCCTTTTATTATCCATATATAAATAATATTGCCCATCTGAGTCTAGCATAATATAACAATCATCTGTTAGGGCAAAGGTATTTTTTTCAACGTCAGGAGAAATACTATATGGCTCGAATACAAAGGAAAAAGAAATTAAGACCCAAACTAAGGAAAGCATGGCAAAAGTGACAGAATGGCAAAGTGTTTTTTTCTTGTAAAATAAAGAATCCGCTCTCACTAAAATAAAGTCTCGGTTTTCCTTTGAAAATCCCATGACAAGCTGCTGATATTTTTGGTTTGAACTACGTTCATAAATATTTGCCAGGCATTGCAGATAATCCACTTTTTGTTGAGTACTCCAGTTTATAGAAATCGCTGTGTCAACTCGTAACTCCAGCAAATTATTTACCTGATGTTTTAATAAGTGTATCACTGGATTCCACCAAAAAAGCGAGGCTATAATTTCTATATTCAATTTTAAAAACATATCACGAAATTTGAAATGCTGCACTTCGTGAGAAAGGATATAGCGGAGTTCGTTATCCGTAAAATCAATGTCAGGCAGCACTATAACAGGTTTAAAAAATCCGGTTATGAACGGTGATGAGATATAACAAGATTGCAATATTACAATTTTTTGGGGGGAATCATCAGCTGAAAATTCATAACATAATATCTTTTTACACCTGTTTAAAAGGGGGATATTAACCGGCAGCGAGTGTAAAGCTGCAGTAAAGGTTTTATATTGCTGCCAAAGCCTATGGATACGATAAATGAAACCAATTCCCCATATAAGGAGTAACACATCATAAGTATGTATTGTATAAGAAGCAAAATTCAATAATTCCAGTCTGAAAAACCAGATTATAGGCGGATACAGCTTGGCGAGAAGTACTGTTTTTGTGAAAGGAAATTCTACAGGTATGAAAAATCTGCATAGAATCAACGCAGTAGAAAATAGAAGTATATTGTAAGAGAACCTATATAAATACTTTTTTCTGCTGCAAAAAAAATATAGGAAAATAATAAGCAGATTACCCCAAAATACCGCCGTAAAAAATGAAGTAACGGAAAGAATCATTTTTACTCAGACTCCTTTTGTATGGATTGTAACCGTTCATGAATTATTGTCTCCAATTTTTTCAAAGTATCTGGATCAGACTCGTTGTTTATTAATGCGGCAACAAAGGTATTCGTATCCAGAGAACCCGATCCGAAGTGATCCATCATATACTCTTCCTCTGTCAAAACGGCTTTGAAGGTTCTGGTGAGAACCGTATTGTGATAAATAATATTATCGACCTCTATAAAATTTTTCTTTAATAGGTTTTTGATGGCTCCCTGTACAGTGTTGATTTTGAGCTTGGGATTTATTTTGGGAATATCAGTAGCGGACAGCGATACATCCGATTCCCAAAATACACGCAGAACTTCTAACTCACGAGACGTAATTTTATAAATCCCCATATATATCCTCCCTTTAATTAACTTATAATGATGATGATAATACCATAATAAATAGTATAAGTCAATATTATGAGGATATATTTATTGTTTGATTTTATATTAATTACATTTATAAATGTAAAATAAGTAATTTAATAAAAAAATATTGACAAAACAAGAAAGGTACGATATACTAAAAAAACTTTCGAAAGCTGAATAATAGTTGAAAAAGGAGATTTAAGGTATGAGAATAACAAAAAAATTATTTGGAGCAATGGCAGTGTTATCTTTAGTGATGCTTTTTGGACCTTTTCAGGCATTAGTAGGACAGGCTTCGGCGGTTGATTCCAGCTATGCACTTCCATATAGTGGAGACGGGGGAAATGTGTCTACGGAGTTGCGTCCTAAAGAGGATAATACTTCTTTTTATGTCTTTCACAAAGGAAATCTAAATGCACGTGTAAGTCTAAGGGATGAAAATAGTAGAAACTGTTCGCCATATTATAGAGTGGAAATTGGTAAGGAATATTTCTTTATTAATGATGTGAAGGAACATTACGGTAATATAGACATTCAAGTACAGCTTCTTTTATCACCAGAGCTTATAAGACCTACATATCTGATTGGATTGTGGAGCCCGGACAGTGTATAATATTAAATAGACAGGAGCATTTGCAGAATGTTAAAAAAACTTGTGTGGGGAATCGCAGTGGTGTTTATGCTGGGGGTGATTCTAATATATTTCATGAAACCCGGAGAGCTCTTTTCATCCGACCACGTTTTTTCAAAACATAATGACCGGATAACCGAAGAAGAAAACGAAGAGCTTATGATATCTACAGATAAAGGAATAGTTCCTGAAAAGCAGCTCTTAGAGGGGGAAGAAATAATTCCGGAGGAAAATTATTATAAAATGTCTGAAAGTCCTGTGACAAGAGGGATTCAATATAAAGTGAATTCCTGGCGAATCACGAAGGAAAAAGGAGATTTTATAATAGAACCTTCCATGAAATGGCAGCAATATACACAGTTAGATGAAAACGGGAATATGGTGGGTGAAGATTCGTATTTTATAATTGATGTGTCTATTGAGAATGTAAGCAGTCACACTTGTGAGGTGTGTCTTATAAACAACCATATCCGAATCAGAAGCCAGGACAAAATTCGAATGGAGGAATTACGCACATTTTCCGGATGGGATTCCAGCAAGGGGAAGATGGTTGCGATATACGAACTGAAACCAGGAGAGAAGTATGAAGGTGAAATTGCATATATTGTGTCGGATGAATTACTGCAGGAAGCCTCATTCGAATATTTTATCCGCCCATCAGGAGCGATAGGCTACAATGAAGATACAAGATGCATATTGCTTGAATGAACGAAGCTGTACCTTGCGGCATGGGGAGGAGAAAATGAAAAAAGTTTTCAAAAATGAAATGCGCAGGGCTTTTCTGGGACATACAATGGCTTTTGTGCTTCTGTTTGAATGTATATTGGCAGTTCTTCATTTCATTATATATGGAATCGGCGATCTCGGAACAGTAGACTGGATGCTGTCATTAGAAAAAAATCCGTACCGCGCGCCATATTCTGTTTTTATGATCTGGATGGGAGGGAATACCTATAATCTGCCGGGCTTTATCTATACCATGCTTCTGCCTTTACTGGCAGTGCTTCCATATGGAGCGTCTTATTTCGATGATATAAAAAGCGGTTTTGCGAAAAATGTTTATCTTCGAACAAAACGGATGCCCTATCTGAAAGTAAAGTATGCCGTTGCTTTTTTGTGCGGAGGGGTAGTGGCAATCGCACCTCTCTGCATAAATTTTTTGCTTATGCTTATGATTTATCCTGCACTTCTGCCGGAAATATCGTCGTGCCTATATTCAATATATGCAACGGTGATGTGGTATCAGCTATTTTACACACATCCGTTTTTATACGTGGGAGGTTTCCTGATCATTCTTTTTGTATTTGGAGGGTTGATCTCAGGGCTGGGGATGGCATTTGGCCTGCTGGCAGACTATAGATACATTGTGATATCAATGCCGCTCCTGATTCATATATTTCTTTATGCATTGGCAAATCTGACATTATATGGAAATATATCTCCGGTCTACTATTTGCTGCCGGGATCTGGAATGGCTTCCGGAAAGGTGATTTTATTAGAATTTATAAGCCTTTTTGCGTTTGAAACGGCTGTTTTTTTCGGGAAGGGACTGAAGGACGACGTATACTAAAACGAAACTGCAAAACTGGACAAGGGAATACCGGAGAGACTGCCGTGCCTGTGCATGGCTGATCTTCCTTTATCTGATATCAACAGCGATTCTGATCGTATGCTGCCTGTCAGTCCGTGTGAGGGTGTGGAAACAGCAATGCATGAATTACTGCCTGGCGGATTGCTATATTGCGATGCACGAAGTATGGGTATTTGGAGTGCTGGTCATCCCGGTCACTCTTCTTTTCCTTTTGCACTTTTTCAGCGCGCAGGGAAGAACCTGTTCTCTCATAAGAGAGGAGAGCCGCCGGATGATATGGAGAAAACAAGGATACAAGGGATTCCTTTTTTCCGTAATGATGACATTTTACTTTCATACTTGTATATTTTTATTCGGGGGGCTTGCTTCAAAAAGCTATATAAACTGGAGCAGTACGTCATCGTTGTTTTTTTATAAGACAGAATGCAGCACCAGTATGGTTTGCTTTCCCCTGTTTTTAGCAGTCTCTTCTGCCATAGTATTTTTGAAATTATTCATGATCAGCCTGGCGGCCATATTTGCGGTTTGGGCAGCAAAAAACAAAGAAATAATGATTATGTTTATTATCACTCTTGCAGGAGCAGAATTGTTCCTGCAGGAGAAACCTGTGCGATTATTTTTTAACATATTAAACGCGTCTTATGATAAGTGGCTTTCAGTCTGGAAGATGGCAGAAAGCATCATTTACGGCATCGTGCTGTGCATATTGATTTGGTATATGGGGAAAAGCAATATTACGCGAAAGGACTTTTTTCTATGAAAGAAATAAAAAAGCCTGGCTGCTCCATGCTTGGGAAACTGGCGGTTTACGATATGAAATGCGGCAGGAATTATACTTACTGTGCGTGTCTGGTTCCGTTTCTTTTGATTGTATTCCACTGTCTGATTTTCCGGAATAATGTGGTAAGTATGAGCGTATATAGCGGAACTGATTGGAAGGCTTCCTCAGCGGACTTTCTCTTTTGTTTTATGAAAGGGATGCCGGTATTTGTCATAGCGGGCGCGCAGACAAGATTTGAGATTCCAGGGAGCTGGCTGATATTTCACTGGTGGCCGTCTTTTATGATCAGTGCTTATGTGATCAGGAACTGGAAGCTTCAGGGCGGATCCGTACTTTTGCGGGTAAGATCCAGAGGATTGTGGTGGCTCGGAAAATGTATTTGGTCAGTGATTAACGTTTTTATTTATTACATATTTTTGATACTGATGATTCTTATTTTTTCGTCCTTTTTTGGAAAATTATCATTTGAAATACAGCCGATCCTCCATGGCTTATCTGCAGAGACATCGGAAAAGCTATTGCCGCAATGGCTGTCGGTATCGGCTATTTTGCTTCCTTTTTTGATTTCCACGGGGCTGGTTTTGACGCAATTGGCATTTACAATTTGTTTGAATCAGGCAATCGGAAACATAGTGACGCTTGTGGCTCTTATAACATCCGCATACCTGTGCGATCCTATTCTGCCGGGAAATTATCTTATGCTTCTCAGAAGCAGCAGCTTGATCGGAGCGGAGGGAGTGACATTTGGACAAGGTATCAGTGCGGCTTTTTTTATGATTACCGCGGCGATTGCGGCGGGACTGCTGTATATACGGCGGTATGATGTAAAATAAGGAACTGTTAAGAAGTGGCTTCGCAGATTCAGGTAAGCTGGATACATGGTTATATTAAGTGCCAGATAGTAACGGATATGGCAGGGAGAATAGGATGCAGATAAAAGTAGAAAATGTGACAAAGAAAATTGGACAGGCGACAGTTTTGGATCAGATTAGTATGGAGTTGGAATCAGGGATGATCTATGGCTTGAAGGGGAAGAATGGATCAGGAAAGACGATGCTGATGCGTATGATCTGTGGACTGATATTGCCGACACAGGGAAGGATCATGATTGACGGAAAAACTCTTGGTAAGGATTTTTCATTTCCGCCGAATGCAGGCGCTTTGATTGAAGCACCGGGATTCCTTGGCAGATATTCTGGGTTTGATAATTTAAAAATGCTGACAGATATTCAGCAAAAAGCCGATGACGATGCAATTGCAGAAGCATTGCGTAAGGTAGGGCTGGATACGGAGGAGAAGAAAAAGTATAAAAAATATTCATTGGGAATGAAACAGAAGCTTGGAATTGCCGCTGCGATTGTAGAGGATCCGGAGCTGATTGTACTTGACGAGCCTACCAATGCGCTGGATGAGGGAAGCGTGGAACGTCTGAGGAAGATTCTGCTGGAATTTAAGGAAAAGGGAGCCTTGATATTGCTGAGCAGCCATGATACAGAGGAGTTAAAGTATTTATCAGATGTTATTTTTCATATGGAAAACGGGCATCTGAAAGAGATAAAGGAGACTGTATCATGAGGAAAACCAGATTAAGGAAACGGTTTTGTGTAATAACGTTTGCATGTTTTATTCTGATTTCATTTTTCTTTGGATATTATCGGATTAACCAAAAATATCCGCAGGCTGCAGTAGAAATCGCAGGAATGGAAGAACCAATTGAGACGGACGGAGTGGAGATGCTTGTAAAAAAGGCTCATTTTTATACAACGGAAGAGTTAGAGCAGATTCAGGTTCCGGAAGAAATTATCTACGAAGATGGATTGTGTCTGATTACCTTTGAAGTGCAGATGAAAAACGTGAGCGGAGAAAGCAAAAAAGTAGAAGCAGCCTATAGAAGGATTGAAACTCTTGGATGGTCAGGCGGAGTTGGAATCAATGCGCTGGCATATTTTAATCAGGATCATATGCAATCTATTTTTGAACTTGCGGATCAGGAAACAAGATCTATAACCTTAACGTTTCCTATTATACCACGCAGCTTTACAAAAAAAGACTGGGAACATATCCAGGAAAAACAATATTATTATGTTTTATCATTTTATCCGACAAAGAAAATGATCCGGCTGCAGTTTACATAGAAATCTGCAGCCGTCACAAACAGAGCCCAGCCAGATATCCCGGCTCTGTTTTTTATTTTCGTGAAGGCGCATTTGCTTGCTATTTTCCATACCGCATGGTAGTATAAAAAACAGAGAAGCATGGGATAGAAAGGCATGGTGATGTGATGGGCAGGTTCTTTAATGTAAATGGCGACTGTAAACCAGGCTTGCATTATATGGTCGATATCCGGGCAAAGCTTGATGAGATAAAAGAGATGGTTGACCGGGGAGATTATTTCACCATAAACCGCGCCCGTCAGTACGGAAAGACGACAACACTGCGTGCATTGGGGCGCTTTCTGGAAAAAGAATATCTGGTGATCAGTCTGGATTTCCAGATGCTTAGCCATGCGGATTTTAAAGATGAGCCGAGTTTCATATCTGCATTTTCCGGTGAACTGTTGGATTGCGTTCCGGATATTCCGCGGGAAATCCGCGAAAAGCTTGCCATATTTATGGAGGAAACGGAAAGAAACCGTACCCTGTCGGCATTGTTTAAGGTGCTGAGCGGATGGTGCGGGCAGTTGGAAAAGCCTGTGATTCTGCTCATAGACGAAGTGGACAGCGCGTCGAATAATCAGGTATTTATGGATTTTCTGGCGCAGCTTCGCGGCTATTATATCAACAGAGATGTGAAACCGACATTTCGTTCTGTAATTCTGGCAGGGGTTTATGACATTAAAAATATCAGGCAGAAGATCAGAACGGATGAGGAGCATAAGAATAACTCTCCATGGAACGTTGCAGCGGATTTTTTGGTGGACATGAGTTTCTCAGCCGGGGAGATTGCGGGGATGCTGGCGGACTATGAGCATGACCGCCATACAGGTATGAATATTATGGAGATGTCAGAGCTTCTCTATGCGTACACCTCTGGTTACCCGTTTTTGGTCTCGCGCCTCTGCAAACTGATGGATGAGAGGATAGCCGGGGAGAATGAAGGGCTGGGTACTGCATGGTCGAAAAGCGGCTTTTTGAAAGCAGTCCGCATGCTGCTTTCAGAAACCAATACGTTGTTTGAATCACTGCTCAATAAGCTGACAGACTATCCGGAACTGGAGGAAATGCTTCGCGGCCTGTTGTTTACAGGAAAAGAAATTGTATACGTGGTCGGAGTGCGCTCGGTCGAGTCTGCATTGATGTTTGGCTTTGTAAAGGTTTCGGACAGCCGGGTTGTGATTGCCAACAGGATATTTGAAACTTTGCTGTACAATTATTTTCTCTCGGTTCCGCCTATGCAGCAGGAAGAAATTTACGATGCGGCATTGACTTTTAATTTCAACAAAAAGAAGGAGATCGGGGTAAAGGAAGTTCCGCATCGGGACAAGATACTCATAGAAGCGGTCGTTTAATGAAAAGGAAAAAAGAATGGACAATCAATACGAAATCTTAAAAAATATCTTCGGCTATGATACCTTCCGGGAAGGGCAGGAAACCCTGGTTAACAGCGCACTTTCCGGCAGGGATGTTCTGGGGATCATGCCGACGGGGGCGGGAAAATCAATCTGTTTCCAGGTTCCGGCGCTTATGTTTGAGGGGATTACCATTGTGGTATCGCCCCTCATTTCTTTGATGAAAGATCAGGTAGCTGCCCTGAACCAGGCAGGCGTCCACGCGGCCTATATCAACAGCTCTCTGACCGAAGGCCAGTACCGCAAAGCCATGGAAAACGCGCGCCGGGGTCAGTATAAGATCATCTACGTGGCTCCCGAACGGCTGATGACGGATTCTTTCCAGTCTCTGGTGCAGGAGGTGGACATCTCCATGACAGCGGTGGACGAGGCCCACTGTATTTCCCAATGGGGGCAGGATTTCCGGCCCAGCTATCTAAAAATCGTGGAATTTATCAGCATGCTGCCGAAACGTCCTGTGATCGCCGCTTATACAGCTACGGCCACGAAGCAGGTCAAGGAAGATATTCTCTGTATTCTGGGGCTCAATGACCCGACGGTGGTAGTCACCGGATACGACCGGAAAAATCTCTACTTCGCAGTAAAAAAACCAAAGGACAAGAAGGCCCAGCTTCTCGACTATTTGTCCAAAAACAGGGAGAAAAGCGGAATCATTTACTGCAATACCCGAAAAATCGTGGAAGAAGTAGAGATGGAATTAAGAAGGGCGGGCTACCCGGTCACACGCTATCACGCAGGTCTCACCGATGCGGAGCGGAAGCAGAACCAGGAGGACTTCATCTACGACCGCAGGCCGGTGATGGTAGCCACCAACGCATTCGGCATGGGGATCGACAAATCCAATGTGCGCTATGTCATTCACTACAATATGCCCAAGGATATTGAAAGCTACTATCAGGAAGCCGGGCGTGCGGGACGGGACGGCGAGCCGGCGGAATGCTTTTTGTATTACTCCGGACAGGATGTGCGGATCAATGAATTTCTCATCGGGACACAGGCGGAGAACAGCGAGCTGGATGATGAGGAGCGGGAGCTGATCAAAGAGCGGGATCTGGATCGGCTTCGAAAGATGACGTTCTATTGCTTTACCAACGAATGCCTGCGGGAATATATCCTGCGTTATTTTGGAGAGTATGGCGGAAATTACTGCGGCAACTGCGAAAACTGCCGGACAGAATTTGAAGATATGGATGTGACGGAGGAGGCATGCCATATCATCCGCATGGTGCTGACCAGCCATGAACGCTACGGGATCAATGCCGTCCTGGACGGGGTGCACGGCTCGGATACGGCAAAGGTGCGGCAATTCCGGCTGAACCAGAACCCGGAATATGGAAGCCTGAAAGACCGGACACTTGTCAGGCTCCGTCAGATTTTAAATGACCTGCTGCTGAAAGAATATCTGTTTCTCACGACCAGCGATTATCCGGTGTTGAAAATGACAAAGAGCGGGCGGGAACTGCTGGCGTACTGGGAGCAGCAGGAGAACAAGGCGGAAAATCCGGAAGAATGGACAAGTCAGGAAAGCTCCGGCTCGGATGGCAGAGTGACAGATCCGGCTTTCCGGATCATCTTAAAGCTTCCGAAAGAACAGGAACGGACAGCGTCCAAGGGGCAGGAAAAGAAGAAAAAAGCGGTTGCAGACGCCAAATATCCGGACCTGTTCGAACAGCTTCGAAAATATCGCTACGAGCTTGCCCAGAAAGAACACGTACCGCCGTATATTATTTTTTCAGATAAGACTTTAAAGGAATTGAGCACATTTCTTCCGACGACCAAAGATGCCATGCTGGAGATCAACGGCATCGGAAAAGTGAAATATGACAAGTACGGGGAGAGATTCATGGAGATTGTCCGTGCTTATGCTGAGAAAATGTAAGGCAGACAGCTTTGCTGGCTGTTATTGCGCATGTGGGTGAAATACCCGTGAATAATAACGCCGATTCAATGACAATGGCTGAAATATGCTTGACAGATCGCAGGATCAATGATATTTTGTTGATATAAATTTTATTGAAACATACTTCAATGAAATATGTTTCAATAAAGCGTATTTCAATAAAAGGGGAATCTGCCATGGAAAAATTTATTGGTCGAAAAAATGAGCTGGATGCACTGGAAAAGCTGTACAATACCCCCGGATTTCAAATGACTGTGATTTATGGACGGAGAAGAATCGGGAAGTCTACCTTGATAAAAGAGTTTATCAAAGAAAAAAAAGCGGTCTTTTTTACAGCAACCCGGGCGGGCATCCACAGGAATCTGGAGCTTTTGGGAAAACAGGCATTGGAAGTTCTGGCGCCGGCTGTGGGCGCGCTGGCCTTTGAAAATATGGACGCTCTGTTTTCCTTTATCGGTGATTCGTGCCAGGAGGAAAGAACGATTATTGTGATAGACGAATTTCCCTATCTGGCGGAAGCAGACGGCAGTATCCTGTCCGTTCTGCAGAATTATATAGACAATCAATGGCTGAACGGACAGATGGACCTGATTCTCTGCGGGTCTTCGGTGAGCTTTATGGAAAACGAGGTGTTGAGCGAGAAAAGTCCCCTCTTCGGCAGAAGGACATCCCAGATCAAACTGGAACCATTTCAGTATCTGGATGCCGCGGAATTTGTACCCGGCTATTCCAGAGAAGAACAGGCTATCTGTTATGGCGTGACAGGAGGCGTGGCAAAATATCTCTCCCTTTTCGATGATTCGAAAAGCCTGGATGAAAATATAATTACTCAGTTTTTTACAAAATCCGGATATCTTTATGAAGAGACGAATAACTTACTTACGCAGGAATTTCGAAATGTCAGCAGCTACAGCGACATAATAGAAGCAATTTCCTCAGGCGCAAACAGGCTGAATGAGATCTCGGACAAGACACATATCGCCCAGACGGCGGTTTCACACGCGCTGTCTAACCTGATCACAACCGGCATTGTGGTCAGGGAGACCGCGGCTACAGATGAAAAAAATAAAAAGAAGGTTCAATATAACCTGAAGGACAATATGTTTCGATTCTGGTATAAATATGTTCCGAACGGCATAGGCGCCATTGAGCTGGACAAAGGCGAGCTCTATTATCAAAACGCGGTAAAACCCAGAATTGCCGAATATATGGGAAATGTATTTGAAGAAATGTGCAGGTTCTATACATTGCATTCAGGGATTATGGGCCGTTTGAACTGCTATGTGACGACAGTTGGAAAATGGTGGGGAACAAATCCCGGAAAACGTATGCAGACGGATATAGACATTGTCGGACTTGACAAGATGTCAAAAAAAGCAGTGCTGGGAGAATGTAAATTTAAGAATGAGCCTGTTGATAAAAAAGTATATGAAGACCTGATGGATAGAAACGGCCTGATTTCCAGGGAATATATGATTGTACAATATCTTCTGTTTTCGAAGAGCGGTTTTTCAGAATGGGTTCGGGAAAATACAGATCCGTCCCTTGTGAAAAAAATAACCCTCCAGGAGATGTACTGTATAGAAAATACGTAGAAGCACACCAGATCCGGCACCTGAAGTAAACAACATTCTCACACTTCATACACAAAAATTTCACAAACATTTGTTACCTTAGTAACCGTACAAAAGTAACCTGAACAGATGAGAAAGCATGAACAGGTTATTTTTATGCGGTTCTTTTGCATTTAGAACACATAGTACATATTATGTAGCTGTTCAGAACAGATACTATATCAATGCCAGGGAGGTAAGGATTTGATTGAGGTAAAGAATTTAGTGAAAAAATATGGAACGCATCTTGCCGTAGATCACTTGGATTTTCAGCTCGAACCAGGGAGAATCTACGGCTTTTTGGGGCCGAACGGCGCCGGAAAATCAACCACTATGAACATCATGACCGGCTATCTGGGGGCAACAGAAGGCGCGGTTGTCATCGATGGGCATGATATCCTAAAGGAACCCGAGGAAGCCAAGAAACACATCGGGTATCTGCCGGAGCTTCCACCCCTGTACATGGATATGACTGTACTGGAATACCTGGAATTTGCGGCAGAGTTGAAGGAGATCCCGAAGAAAGAGCGGGAAGCTTCCGTCCAGAAGGTCATGGACATTACGAAGCTCAATGATGTTCAGTTCCGTCTGATCAAGAACCTGTCAAAAGGATATCGCCAAAGGGTGGGGCTGGCCCAGGCGATCCTGGGCTTCCCGGATATCATCATTCTGGATGAACCGACGGTGGGGCTGGACCCGAAGCAGATCATCGAAATCCGGGAGCTGATCCGGGAACTGGCAAAGGAGCATACGGTGATCCTCAGTTCCCATATCCTGGCGGAGGTACGGGAGGTCTGCGACTATATCATGATCATTTCCAGGGGAAAGCTGGTTGCCAGCGATACGCCTGAGAATCTGGAACATCTGATGGCAGGGCAGAATAGCCTGGAGATCGAGACGAAAGCAGAGCCGGAGAGAGTCAGGAAGATCCTTCGGAGCATTTCGGGGATTGACAAAATAGAACTCGAACGGACAGAGGAAGCCACGACATACGCCAGGATCGAGACAGGAACAGCGGCGTCCGGTGAAGATCAGGACATCCGCGAAGCCATATTTCTTGCGTTTGCAGAGGCCGGCTGCCCACTCCTGATGCTGAAGGCATCCAAAGCAAGCCTGGAAGAAGTATTTATGGAATTGACACAGGGAGAGGAGGCGACCGCAGATGCTGGCGATTTATAAACGAGAACTGCGTTCCTATTTTCAGTCCATGATCGGCTGCGTATTTGTCGCGTTTCTGGTACTGTTTACAGGAATTTATTTTACGGCGTACAACCTGACCGCGGGATATCCGTACTTTTCCTATACATTATCTGGTTCCCTGATCGTCTTTATCGTGGGAATCCCGCTGATCACCATGCGGAGCTTCTCGGAGGAACGAAAGAATAAAACGGACCAGCTTCTTCTGACGGCGCCGGTCAGCCTGACGAAAGTGGTTTTAGGAAAATATTTCGCGATGGCGACAGTGGTTGCGGTACCGAACCTGATCTTCTGCCTGTTTCCGCTGATCATCAAAATGAACGGGACGGCTTACCTGAAAGTCGATTACATTTCCATCGGGGTATTCTTCCTGCTGGGCTGTGTGTACCTCGCCATCGGCATGTTTCTGTCAACACTGACGGAGAGCCAGATCATCGCCTTTGTCAGTACATTTGGGGTGCTGCTGCTTTTGTATCTGTGGAACGGGATCGTCAGCTTCCTGCCGTCTTCGGCGTCCGGCTGTATGGCAGGGCTTTTGCTCATTTTGAGCGTCATCATCCTTTATATCTGGCAAATGACGCTGAACTGGGTTTTGAGCGCCATCCTGGAAGCGGTATGCGTGATCGGGTGCGTCACTGCGTACTTTGTGAAGCCCGGCCTGTTTGAAAATCTGCTGTCCAATCTGCTTGGAAAACTTGCGTTTGCAGATGTATTTACGGGGATCACGCAGAATCATATCGTGGACCTGAGCGGAATTGTCCTGTATCTGTCTGTGATCACGGTTTTTATATTCCTGACCGTGCAGACGATCCAGAAAAGACGTTGGAGTTAGGAGGAACAGACCGTGGAAAAAATGAAAAAATTATTTCATACGACAGGAACAGCGCATGGGATATACAGCGTGGGATTGACGGCAGTGGTGGTTGCGATCGTGGTTGTGGTCAATCTGATCTTTGGTCAGCTTCCGGAAAAATACCGCAATATCGATGTGAGCAGTTCGAAGATTTACGAGATTACCGATACAAGCAGGAATTTCCTGAAAGACCTGGATACAGAGGTCAAGTTTACGGTGCTGGCCGTGAAGGAAGAGGCAGATGAACGGATTCGGACATTTCTGAGCAAATATGCCTCCCTTTCCAAAAATATTTCTGTGGAATGGATCGACCCGGTGCTGCATCCTTCCGCGCTGCAGGATTACGACGCGTCGGAAAATTCGATCGTGGTGTCCTGTGAAAAGACAGGAAGAAACACGACAGTGACATTTGATAAAATCGTGGTGGTGGATTATTCTTCCTATTATTATACGGGCAGTATTTCGGAAAACGAATTTGACGGGGAAGGCCAGCTTACCAGTGCGGTCAATTATGTGACCAGCGAGGCCGAAAAGCAGATCTACCGCACGGCAGGGCATGGGGAGAGCATGCTTCCCGCGAACATCACCGAACTGATGGATAAGAACAATTATACGGTGTCGGAGTGGAATCTTTTGATGAACCCGGATATTCCAGAGGACTGTGACCTGCTTCTGATGAATGCTCCCGCCAATGACCTGACGGAGGATGAGAGGGACGCAGTGCTCGATTATCTGGCAGGAGGCGGCAAGATGATGCTTCTGCTGGGAGATACAAGCAGCAAAGACCTGCCGAATCTGTCGGCAGTGATGAAGGAATACGGCATGGAGGCCGCGGACGGCTATATCGCGGACCCACAGCGCTGCTACCAGGGAAATGCATTTTATATCTTCCCGATGCTGAGTGTGAGCGGAGACATGGCCAAGGGCCTGGCATCAGAAATGGTTCTGCTGATCAATGCCCATGGGCTGAACCTGACAGATCCGGCGCGGGATACGATCTCCACCACCTCCTTTATGACCACCAGCAATTCCGGCGCGGCCGTGACTGAGGATACACAGACGGAGGGAACCTATACCCTGGGAGCCGTGGCCACGGAGACCGTAAGCAGCAGTCATTCGGACAGTGAAAATGAAGGTGAGCCTGCAGAAAATACTGACGGAGACACAGAAAATGCCGGCACGGATGCGGGAGATACCGATACGGAGAATGCCGGCACGGATGCGGGAGATACCGATAC
>QXWX01000033.1 GCA_009911175.1 Lachnospiraceae bacterium
CAGCGGTGATGCCGAGGATACAAAGGAGAGCCGCCTGACCGTGATTTCCACGGCTAACATAATTGATTCCCAGCTTACGGAGACGTTTACGACTCTGGAAAATACGGCGCTATTTATGAACGCGGTGACCGCAAACTTTGACGGGGTGGAAAATCTATCCATTGAGCCGAAGAGTCTGGCAGTACAGTACAATACGATCCAGCATGTGGGACTTCTGAGCCTGTTTGCGATCTTCGGAATCCCGCTGGTGATCCTGGTGGGTGGATTCACCGTATGGTTTAAACGGAGAAAAGCGTAAAACAGCAGGAGGGATCTATGGAGAAAAAAAAGAAACGTTTGCTGTGTCTTCTTTTGATCCTGCCCCTGCTTCTGGTGATACTTTTCCTGATGAAAAATCATAACCAGAAGCAGGAAGAAAAGCAGGAAGCCGAGGAGGAAGCGGCAAGAATCTATGCAACAGATATCAGCGAAGTGGGTTCGGTCAGCTATAAAACAGAAAGCGGCGAGTTCACGTTTGAAAAGAAGAAGGACACCTGGATCTATCAGCAGGATCCGGATTTTCCACTGGCCCAGACCTACCCGGAACAAATTGCCTCATCCTTTGGAAAGCTGGAAGCTCTGCGGGAGCTGAAAGATGGCGATGATCTGGAAGCTTACGGCCTGGATACCCCCGCCTATACGGTGAAGCTGACGGACATGGACGGAAAGGAAACGGAGCTGAGTATTGGAAATGCGGTGGATGAGGCCTATTATCTTCTGAACAAAACGACGGAGAAGATCTACACCGTCAGCAGCACCGTAACTGGAACGCTGCAGCATACACTGGAGGAAATGGCGCGGCTGGACGACTATCCGAATATCGGAAGCGGCAATCTGAAAAAGGAAGTGATCACCCGCGGTGGCGAGACGACGATCTACGACTCAGAAAATGAGGATGATGCGAAAAATATTGCTGCCGTGGCAGGCGGTCTTGGCGCAGTCACCTTGGGCTCTGCGGCAGATTACTCTGTAGAGGATAAAGACCTGAAGGGCTTCGGCCTAGACGAAGCTTCCCGGACTACTGTAGAGGCAGTCTATACAAAGGATGAGGAAGAACAAGCCCTGACGCTGTATATCGGCAGCGAGGACGGGGAAGGGAACCGATATGTCATGCTGAATGATTCCCGGATCGTGTACCTGATCTCTGTGGATGTGTGTGATAACATCCTGAATGTAGAGGAGCCGGAAGAGACAGAGTAAAAATGACGGCAGTTGTTTTAACGTTGGTCAAGGGCCTTACAGTAATTGCTACAGAGATTTTATAAGATTTTATAGTAAATTTATTGACAATTACGGAAAAACAGTGGAAAATAGCAGTCATACAAACTGAGAATCCAAAGGTCAAAAGCTCGATTTTCTTGCGGAGGCTTTTGGCTAGTACAGCATTGCGTATATAATGGTGCAGAATTCACCGTTAATTACGCAATACTGTACTAGTACAATGTTGCGTTAATAATTGAGTAATAAGTGCTCGCTGTCCATGCCATTACTGCGTTGGAGTCAGTCAACGATGCTACCGGCATCGCCTCCTTCCTCCGCCTTGTACTGACATGAACATCGAACGCTTATTACTTCAAAAATTAATGCAACATTGTACTAGATGGATTTTTCAGAGGAGAAAATAAAAAGGCGGGCTGGCAATGAAAGAAAAAATCATACATTTTATGCAGGGAAGATACGGAGCTTATGGGGCAGATGCGCTAACAAAGTTTCTTATGGCAGCAGGTCTGATCATGATCTTGGTCTCATCAGCATTCACGGGGATGAATACCGGTCTGGTCTGCTTTCTGATCGGCTGGTCAGTCATCATCTACTGCTATTATCGGCTGATCTCAAAGAATGTGACAAAATGTTATGCCCAGAATCAGGCATTCCTTGTCCGCACCAGCGGGATCCGCAGATTTTTCCGGAAGCAGATTTCCATGCTGCGGCAGAAAAAAGTCTACCACATTTACAGATGTCCGCAGTGTAAGCAGAAGATCCGGATTCCAAGGGGAAAAGGAAAGATTGAGGTCAAATGTCCGAAGTGCAGTACGACGTTTCTTAAGAACAGCTGAAATTTGCCGTATTCTTATTTACATGAATTTACAAAAATACGAAAATTTTAAAAAAATTTTAAAATAGGGGTTTACAAATACCTGGGTATATGATATACTATCATTCGTCGAGCGGAAGTGGCGGAATGGCAGACGCGCTAGATTCAGGTTCTAGTGGGAGTTTATCCTGTGAGAGTTCAAGTCTCTTCTTCCGCATTCGGTGAAGATTACCGGAGTCCACATATTAAGGATTCCGGTATTTGATGTTAAACTGAATAGATAGATTATGCGGGTGTAGTTCAATGGTAGAACACCAGCCTTCCAAGCTGGATACGTGGGTTCGATTCCCATCACCCGCTTTTTTGTTTCCCTAATTATAAAAAAGCATAGCTGAACATACCCGTTCATGCTATGCTTTTTGTCATGGAGTATAGGGGATTCGAACCCCTGGCCTCAACAATGCGAATGTTGCGCGCTCCCAACTGCGCTAATACCCCAGTCAAGATTATTTCTTACTGACTTTGCTATTATAGCACATCTTATCCCAAAATGAAAGAAAAGATTACAAATTTTTGAAAAAAATAAAGAACAAAAATAAAGAAATGGGAGGGACGCGCGACGAAAAGGAAAAAATCAAAAAGAACCTGTGCCATATTTATTTCGATATTGGTACATTGTCACTCCGGTATGCTGCTTAAACCGTCTTCCCAAATGGCTTTGCGATGAGTAGCCGAGGTAGGAGGCGATTTCACTGTAAGTATATCTTGAATAAACCAGTAGATTTTGCGCCAGTTTTATTTTTTGCGTGTGAACATAATCTGTAACGGTCATACCTTCGTGTTTGTGAAATATTTCTGACAGGTAATTTGCGTTTATATTCAGTTCCTTTGCGATCTCCCATACATGGATTTTCTCATGAAGATGCGAAAAAATATAAGTTTTGCATTTCTCGGCGTATCCGTTCGGCCCGGTTACTTTTTGTGAGGATTTTCTTTCATTATGGTCAAAAACCATCTGTGCATAGCGGTATTCCGCAGAATGAAACAGGTGGAGGATTGTAGGAATATCGTCACAGTCTTCGATTTTCTGAATATAGGAATCAGAAAGGGAATATGCCACTTCTGGTAGGATTCCGCCCTTCATGGCTGCGCGGCTGGCAAGGGCGACCACTACAATCCCACGGTTTTTCATCTGCCGAAGCGGGGTTCTGGCCAGCGTGCCAACCTCGCCAGGATAGTCCTCGGAAAGGCTGTTTCGGAGCCCTTCGAGATCTCCCTTTGCGATACTGGAAAATTCCCTTATTTCCTGGTCATAAGGATTATGCAGTTTTCCAATTTCCTGATTTTCAAATGTATGCTCCATATATCTTATCTCGAGATCTTGCCTGACCTGCGGATTGATACAGTTTTCAAGAAGGATGGCTTCTTCATCAATACATTTAGAACGGAAAAGGTTCGCAATAAGCAGAACATCCGCCATAAATTCATGAAAATCACAGACCGGAATCAAAGCTCTAAAAGCGCTGCTGAATGCAGGAACCGTATCCTGCCGCCGGATCTCCACAGGGATGGAAAAGGAGACAGGACCCAGTAAAAAAAGTCCGCTGCCTGCAGGAATCCTGGCATATACGGCCTGTTGATTTAAGGATAAAAAAACTGGGATATTTTTGGGAATATTGTAAGAAGCCTCCCGGGAGCAAAACCAGTTTGCGATCACTGTCCCAAGATGGTCATCTTGAAGATCTGCGCGGGCACAGAATGTCTCGACCGGCTCCCAGGCCGCGGTATAGAAGCGTACCAGTGTATGCAGGCGGCGGGAAATGTGTTCCATTAGATAGTGTCGGTTCATGGGCTCCTCCTTTCTGCCGTCATGTGATGTCAGCATGGCTTACAAAACAAGAAAAGCATGTCTTAGGGAAAATATGGATCTGTTTGCGTTTCATTACAACGTATTGTATCATATTTTGCTGAAAAATGTACTAAAAAACTGAGAATGGTAATATAAAAACAAAAAGAAATAGGATAATATTGCAATGATGATATTGGAAACTGATGAAGGAGAATGGTAGAATGAAAACAGATCAACTGATGTTTGGAGCGGCATACTATCCGGAATATATGCCATATGACAGGATGGAAGCAGATTTTTCCATGATGAAGAAAGCTGGGATAAACACGATCCGGGTGGCGGAATCTACATGGAGCACACTGGAACCGAGGGACGGGGAGTTTGATTTTACATTCATTGACAGGATACTGGAAGAAGCGCAGAAGTGGGAGATGTCTGTGATCGTGGGGACGCCGACTTATGCCGTTCCGTCCTGGCTGGCACAGAAGGATCCGGATGTGCTGGTAGTGAATTCCAAAGGACAGGAAAAATACGGACACCGGCAGATCTTTGACCTGCTGAATCCAACCTTCCGGTTCCACGCGGAGCGTATAATTGAGGTGCTTGTTTCCCATACGGCCCGGCATGGGATGGTGATCGGATTTCAGATTGATAATGAAACAAAACACTATGATAATAAAGGAAAAGAAATACAGCGTTTATTCAGGGAATATTTGAAGGAAAAATTTCAGACAACAGAGCGTTTGAACAAGGCGTTCTGTCTGTCCTACTGGAGCAATTCCATCTGTGACTGGGATCAGTTCCCGGATATCA
This sequence comes from Lachnospiraceae bacterium, assembly GCA_009911175.1. The sequence goes on from QXWX01000033.1 coordinate 4,737, forward strand.
CAGGCTGTATAAATGGAGGATTGGATGGAGAATTCCAGAGATTTCAGAGGAAGGTTGCTGCGGACTACCTTGGCTGGCAGTCGGATATCGTCCGGAAATACAAAAGGGAGGACCAGTTTATCACACACAACCTTGACTTTGAATGGAAGAAATTTGGAGCTGATATCGCCCAAGATGGCTATTCATATGGTGTTCAGCCCGGAATCAATCATTATGAGGCGGCAAAATACCTTACCAGGCTGGGGACAGATATCTATCATCCGACCCAGGACGATCTGACCGGAGCCGAGATCGCGTTTGGCGGTGATTCCACCCGGAGCCTGAAGCATGAAAATTATCTGGTTCTGGAATGTCAGGCACAGGCGTTTAAATATTGGACACCATATCCAGGACAGCTGCGCCTGCAGGCATACAGCCATCTGGCGGGCGGGGCGGACGGCATCTCGTACTGGAACTGGCATTCGATACATAATGGATTTGAGACATATTGGAAGGGGCTGCTCAGTCATGATTTGGAAGAAAACCCGGCCTATGATGAGGCGTGCAGGATCGGGCAGGAATGGAAGGAGATTGGGAAGCATCTGATCCATCTGGAAAAGGACAACAAGACGGCGCTTCTCGTGGACAACTGTTCTATGACAGCCTTTCAATGGTTTCCCATTGACCGGGATCTCAGCTACAATGATGTGGTGCGCTGGGTGTATGACAGCTTGTACGAGATGAATATCGAGTGTGATGTGGTCGATGTCAATGGCCTGGATCCCGCGCGGTATAAGATGATTGTGACGCCGGCGCTGTACTGTGCGCCCGAAGGTCTTCTGGAGAAGCTGGACGGATTTGTAAGAAACGGTGGAGTTTTGGTCAGTACGTTTAAATCATTTGTGGCAGACGAGTATTCCAGCGTCTATGCGGATAAACAGCCTCACAGGCTGCGCGCCTGCTTCGGTATGAGCTATAACCAGTTTACGGAACCGGGAAAAACAAAGCTGATGGAATGCCGGGTCAAATACTTTGCAGAACTTTTGAAGCCTGAGGGTGCCCAAAGCCTTGCGGACTATGAGCATAAATACTGGGGAAAATATGCGGGGATCACAAGGAACGCATATGGAGAAGGCGCCGCCTATTACATTGGATGCTATACGGAAAAAGCGGTACTCAAGCAGATATTAAAGAGGGCGGCAGAGGATGCGGGAATCTGGGGAAGGACGATGGAGTATCAATGGCCGATTATTGTACGGCAGGGAAAAAACCAGTATGGAAGGCGTCTGTACTATGTTTTGAACTACAGTGAGGAGGAACAAAACATCAGATGTATCTGGGAAGAGGTGAAGGATCTGCTGACCGGAAAAACATTTCGGGAGGGGGAAGAGGCTGTGATCGGCGACTGGGACCTGATGATTTTTGAAGAGATAAGGAAAAAAATGTGATGGGCGGAACCGGGATGTTTCTGACCTGCTCGGCTGCAGTTGGGATCACAGGCATGTACGGACTGCGGAAAGAGAAAGTCTGCTGCCTGATTCTCTCAGCTTTAGCGCTGCCGGTGCTGCTTTTCGCGGCACTCTGGTTTGAAATTGGCTTTGCGGATATTTCCTGCGGCTTCTGTATCATTGCGTTTCTGGTATTATACGGGGATCAAGGAGGCAGAAGATGAGCTTTACATCGCTGTGGTATTTTCCGTGCAGATATATTGTGACTTTTCGGGATATACACATATCGCCATCGGCTCCGCACGCTTTTTGGGAATCCGGCTGACAGAAAATTTTGACAGGCCGTATCTGGCTGTGAGCTGCCGGGGGTTCTGGTAACGCTGGCACATAACCCTGACAAAATGGTTTGCGGAATATCTCTATAGGAAATCCAAAATAACTTAAAATGACGTATGCCTGCAGTTCTTTGCGGCTGAAAGCAGACTGGCAAGATTGACAGTCTGTCTTTCAGCCGGTTCCGGACTAATGAATCATATATCTGGCTTTTTCGACTTTCCAGGCATACCCTTCCTCCTGCAAGATCTCCTCCGTTTCCGGAGCTGTTTTTCCTATCAATATCGGCATGCTCTCCGATACTTCTGTCTGGACGGAGACTTTTCCGAACGACGCGAGAAACAGCGCCGCGAAAAGAAAAACAACACCGCATTTAGCTTTCATAGATATTTTTTTCTGATTCATAATTGCACCAATCCTTTCCTGAAGCGTTCCGCTTAAAAATCCGGTTTTCAATGTGGCAGACGAGTTCATCCGGCAATAGCAGTCCAGAAGAACACGAGCATATCCGGCATGCCCTTCCCTCCCCAGTGCCCGGAGCACGTCCGCATCGCAGGCCAGTTCTATATCCCGATTGAAAAGCGCCAGCATCAGCCAGCATGCCGGATTGTACCAGTGCAGCACTGCAACCGCCAGCATCAATGCTTTTTTCCACAGATCCTTCCGTCGGATATGCATCCACTCGTGCAGCAGAATATATCGGTACTGCGTTTCGCTGTACTGCTGCGCGGGCAGGACGATTTTCGGAGAGAACAGTCCATATACCATCGGTGAGGCGGCCATCGCCGAGGTATAGACGCGGAAACGCGGTCCCCGGGAATGCGCCTGTATCCAACCGCTGACGGCATCATTTTGCAGATCCTCTTTTTGCCTCATCCTGCCGTAAAAGCGGAGGACATTTGCCAGAAGGATCAATAGCACAGCGCCGGCTCCGCCCCAGCGTACCCATACAGCCCCGCCCGACAGAGGGGCGGTGAAAGGATCACATGGATATGGGGCACATAAATGCCGGACAGACAGGATGGGAATGCCGATGCCCTGGGGAAGAAGGAGCCGTATGCCGACCAGCATCCAGAGCCATTCCGGGAGGCGGGGCGAAAAAAAGCGGAAAAGCAGTTTCCGGCCCGCGGCAATTCCGAGGATCAGCAATGCGGCTTTGAGTTGTAATGCTGCCATATGCCGTCACCTCACTTCTTATCTTCAATCATGCTTCTGAGCTGCGCTGTTTCCTCTGGCGATAAGTTCTCCTGGGCCAAAAGGGAGGCAAACAAAAGCCCCACAGAGCCTTGGTAAAACTTATCCAAAAATTCCGTCAGTGCAGACTGCCTTGCGCTTTCCTGCCCGATCAATGCGGTGCAGAGAAATCCGGGATCTGTTCGTCTGACGGCGCCCTTGTCCACCAGCTTTTTGATGACCGTGTAGGACGTATTTTTGTTCCAGCCGATGGACTGGTTCAATGCGTCGGCAATCTGTTTTGCAGACAATTCGCCCTTCTTCCATAACAGATCCATTACTTTTAATTCGGAATCATAAAATTTCATTACTGTATCCACCTGCTTTCATACTATTGCAATAGTCTGCTTATAGACTACACCAATAGTCTGCGTTTGTCAAGAGAATAAAATTAAAAAAAGGAACTGCCTGGGCAGTTCCCTAAAATTCGATTCCTTTTCCGCTGCAGTCATTAATATAAGAAACAACTTCCTCCAGCTTTGAGACGGCCGCCTGCATTTCATCCCAATCGTCGCCCCGCAGTTCCCTGGAAACCATGATACTTTTTACATCTTTCAGCTTCTGGATCATTTCTTTATTTTTTTCCATATACATTCGCCTCGCTTCTGTTCAATACTATGTATGCCTGATGAGTTTCGTTTCTGAACTGTCATAAGTCGTATTTTAATGTTCCAAAGCCGCGGCATCCGGCATTGTAGGCGCTATCCGGCCAGGGACGGCGCAGTGTCTACGCCTGTTCCCGAAAGGTGATGACGCCGGTCTCTGCATCCATGCTTTCCACGATGGCCAGAGATTCCAACTGGAAGCCCAGATTCCGTATGATCTGTCCGCCGGGCTGGAAGCCCTTTTCGACAGCGATGCCGATTCCGGATACCACAGCCCCTGCCATCTGGACGATCTGGATCAGCCCCTGCAGCGCGCATCCGTTTGCCAGAAAATCATCAATAATCAGGATATGGTCCTGCGGATTTAAAAATTTCTGCGCTACGATCACGTTGTTCTTGCATTTATGTGTAAAGGATTCCACCTCTGCCACATACATATCGCCTTCCAGATTGATGCTCTTTGACTTTTTCGCGAATATGACCGGAACCTGGAAATGCCGTGCGGCCAGACAGGCGATTCCGATGCCGGAAGCCTCGATGGTCAGAATCTTTGTGACAGGCGTATCCGCAAAACGCCTTTTAAATTCCGCCCCCATCTGATCGAACAGTCCGATATCCATCTGATGATTCAGAAAGCTGTCTACCTTCAAGACATTTCCCTCTTTTACAATGCCGTCGCTTAAAATCCTCTCTTCTAAAAAGTTCATCTTTTGTCTCCTTTCCAAATCTGTTTTCCGCACGTAATAATTATTGGGTTTATTAATAAGTTTATCATACTTTAATATTGATGACCAGACATCTATCAGATTTTTTCATAAAAGTGACATGGTTTGATGATTGTTCATGGCCTGTTGCTGTGTCAGATGGAGGTACGCTTGACAGGCGCGGAAAGGTATCCTACAATGAAAGCGGCAGAAGCGGCCACCTGTCAGGAACAGATGCGTATTATATGAAAATGTGTTTGAAATTCTGACAGTTGACCGGGAGGTTTTCTGCGGCATTTTGGGCTTATAGGAGATGAATGCAGATGGAGTATAAAAAGCGGTTTGCCGGACTGGATGGATTGAGAGCAATTTTTTGTATTGGAATCGTCATATATCACGTCAATGAGCCGTTGAGGTGGGGCGGGGTAAAATGGCTGGACCCGGTGTACAAATATGGCGGATACTTTGGGAACAGCATGTTTTTTATGCTGAGCGGTTTGCTTACCGCATACCATTATAAAAATAAAATCATACAGCAAGAAAGCACTTTTCGCACATTTATGGAGAAGCGCATTCGGAAAATATATCCCCTGTATTTTTAGACAAATCTTTTTGCTGTGCTCCTTTTGATTTTAAGCGGAACAAAACCGGCTGCCAAAAAACTGATTGTTACTTTTTTGATGGTTGCCAACGGTTGGTTTGACGGCAGGGAAATGCCGTATAATTTTCCGACATGGTTTTTATGTGTACTGATTCTGCTATATATTTTGTATTACGCTGCAGCGAAGGCTTCATCCCGCTTTCCAAAACTGTATTTCCCGATGTGTGCGTTTCTTTTATTATGGGGGATGCTTTTAGTGACAAAGGACTGGGATCTGCCTTTCAATTACCGTACCTGCGGCGAAGGATACATGAACTTCTTTCTCGGGGTGCTCCTTGCGGAAGTCATAATGAGCAGCCCAGTAAAAAAAGAAATTTCGGCTGCTGTAAATTTGCTGATTTTTTGCGTAATTATGTTCTCCGTATTTCTGTTTGGCCTGGAAGCAATCCCTGTAAATCTGAACTGGATTGTTTCATGTCTGTGCGCAAATATGATTTTTATAGCGGTGTATGGAAGATTTATAGTAAAGGCGCTGGCGTTCCCGCCTTTACAGGCAATTGGAAAATGCAGCTTTTCAATCTATCTGTGGCATATTCCGGTTGTCAGGACTTATGTTATGATCGAAAAAAAGTTTCTGCCTTTTTATATGGATTCAAGCTGGAATTTTATACTTTACTTTTTGGTTTTGATTGCTGTGTCAGCCCTGTCATACCGTTATTTTGAAAGAAAATCCGGACTTTGTAAGAAATAAATCAATGGAAATCTTGAAGAGCCTATTCGCAGTAACCACGAATACCACATTTTTATCCAAAAGTCCTTGACTTTCTGAAAAAAACGTAATAAACTAGTCTAGCGTGCATGAAGATGCATTCATTTTTGTGTACGGATTTACCATAGATAATGAAAATTATCTGCAACCATTCCCGCCTGCTGCAAAAGTCCATATCAGCGCGGGGAAAACGAAAGAATCATAGGAGGTGAAAAAATGCCAACATTTAACCAGTTAGTTAGAAAAGGACGTCAGACTTCTGAGAAGAAATCTACAGCACCTGCACTTCAGAAGGGATACAATTCTCTGAAGAAGCGCGCGACAGACGCATCTGCACCGCAGAAGAGAGGTGTGTGTACAGCAGTTAAGACAGCGACACCGAAGAAGCCGAATTCTGCTCTGAGGAAGATCGCCAGAGTACGTCTGTCTAATGGAATCGAAGTAACAAGCTACATTCCGGGTGAAGGACACAACCTGCAGGAGCATAGCGTAGTTATGATCCGCGGAGGAAGAGTAAAGGACCTGCCTGGTACAAGATACCACATCATCAGAGGTACGCTTGATACCGCAGGAGTTGCCAAGAGAAGACAGGCACGTTCCAAGTACGGCGCAAAGAGACCAAAAGACGCAAAAAAGTGATCACTTAGTGAATAACGCATGAAATGTGTTATGAACTTAGTGAGAACTTTTGTTCTTCGATGCGAAGCAGTGAAGAACAACCCAAAAACTACAAAGTTAAATCGTATCACAAACAGAACTATGACTAATCGTAGGTTGCGGATTAAACAGCCCGGCATTCCCGGGCATAGATTGGTTCCTTAAGCCACGAGCACATGCTATGCGATTTCCATAGAGAGACACATGTGAGTACCGATGATTTAATCTCCGGTTGTCCGGAAAATAATGATTAAGGAGGGAAGGACCGTGCCACGTAAAGGACATACTCAAAAAAGAGATGTATTAGCGGACCCAATATACAACAATAAGGTTGTTACCAAGCTTATCAACAACATCATGCTGGATGGTAAGAAGGGTGTAGCTCAGAAGATTGTATACGGAGCATTTGAAAGAGTTGAGGCTAAGGCTGACAAGCCGGCTATCGATGTGTTCGAGGAAGCAATGAACAACATCATGCCTGTACTGGAAGTAAAAGCAAGACGTATCGGCGGTGCGACATACCAGGTACCGATCGAAGTTCGGGCGGACAGAAGGCAGGCGCTTGCTCTTCGCTGGCTGACCATGTTCTCACGCAAGAGAGGTGAGAAGACCATGGAAGAAAGGCTTGCGAACGAGATTCTGGATGCGTCCAACAACACAGGCGCATCTGTAAAAAGAAAAGAAGATATGCATAAGATGGCAGAGGCAAACAAGGCGTTTGCACATTACAGATTTTAAAGTTGCATAAATATAGGAGGAGAAGATTTTGGCTGGAAGAGAATACCCATTAGAGAGAACCAGGAACATCGGTATCATGGCTCACATTGATGCGGGTAAGACAACACTGACAGAACGTATTCTTTACTATACCGGTGTGAACTATAAAATCGGCGATACTCACGAAGGAACTGCGACCATGGACTGGATGGAGCAGGAACAGGAGAGGGGTATCACGATTACTTCTGCTGCCACAACCTGTCACTGGACTTTGGAGGATCATACAAAGCCGAAGGAAGGCGCTCTGGAGCATCGTATCAATATCATTGATACGCCGGGACACGTTGACTTTACCGTAGAGGTAGAACGCTCACTTCGTGTTCTGGACGGGGCTGTCGGCGTATTCTGCGCAAAGGGCGGTGTTGAGCCGCAGTCAGAAAACGTCTGGCGTCAGGCTGACACGTATAATGTACCAAGAATGGCATTCATCAACAAGATGGATATTCTTGGAGCAGACTTCTACAATGCAGTAGAACAGATCAAAACCAGACTCGGCAAGAATGCGATCTGTCTTCAGCTGCCTATCGGCAAAGAAGATGATTTTAAGGGAATCATTGACCTGATGGAGATGGAAGCCTACATCTACAACGATGAAAAGGGCGATGACATTTCTATTACAGAGATTCCGGAAGAAATGAAAGACGAAGCAGAACTGTACCGTTCAGAATTAGTAGAGAAGATCTGCGATCTGGATGATGACCTCATGATGGAATACCTGGAAGGTAACGAGCCGTCCGTTGAGGATATGAAGAGAGTGCTTCGCAAGGCAACATGCGAGTGTACTGCAGTACCGGTTTGTTGCGGTACCGCTTATAGAAATAAAGGTGTCCAGAAACTCCTGGACGCGATTCTTGAATATATGCCGGCGCCGACAGACATTCCGCCGATTCAGGGCGTAGACCCGGACGGAAATGAAGTCGTAAGACATTCCTCTGACGAAGAGCCGTTTTCCGCACTGGCATTCAAGATTATGACAGACCCGTTCGTAGGAAAGTTAGCTTATTTCCGTGTGTATTCCGGTACCGTGAACTCCGGTTCTTACGTACTGAACGCGACGAAGGGCAAGAAGGAACGTGTTGGCCGTATCCTGCAGATGCACGCCAACAAGAGACAGGAACTGGACAAGGTGTACTCCGGAGACATCGCGGCAGCCATCGGATTCAAGCTGACGACTACAGGTGATACCATCTGTGACGACCAGCATCCGGTGATCCTGGAGTCCATGGAATTTCCGGAGCCGGTTATCGAGCTTGCCATTGAGCCGAAGACCAAGGCTTCTCAGGGCAAGCTGGGAGAATCCCTTGCAAAGCTTGCGGAGGAGGACCCGACATTCCGCGCGCACACCAATCCGGACACAGGACAGACCATCATCGCAGGTATGGGAGAACTTCATCTGGAGATTATCGTAGACAGACTGCTGCGTGAGTTCAAGGTAGAGGCCAATGTAGGCGCACCTCAGGTTGCTTACAAGGAATCCATCACCAAGCCTGTGGAAGTGGACAGCAAGTACGCAAAACAGTCCGGTGGTCGCGGACAGTACGGACATTGTAAGGTGAAATTCGAACCAATGGACGTCAACGGAGAGGAGATCTACAAGTTCGAGTCTTCCGTAGTCGGCGGCGCGATTCCGAAGGAATACATCCCGGCGGTAGGCGAAGGTATCGAGGAAGCGATGAAGTCTGGTATTCTGGGCGGATTCCCGGTAGTCGGCATCTATGCGAATGTATACGACGGTTCCTACCATGAAGTCGATTCCAGTGAGATGGCATTCCACATCGCAGGCTCTCTTGCATTCAAGGATGCAATGAAGAAGGGCGCTCCGATCCTGTTAGAGCCCATCATGAAGGTGGAAGTGACCATGCCGGAAGAATATATGGGAGATATCATCGGAGATATCAACTCTCGCCGGGGACGGATCGAAGGTATGGATGACTTGGGCGGCGGCAAGATCGTACGCGCATTCGTACCGTTGTCCGAGATGTTCGGATATGCGACAGACCTGCGTTCGAGAACACAGGGACGTGGAAACTACTCCATGTTCTTCGAAAGCTACGAACCGGTTCCGAAGTCAGTCACAGAAAAGGTATTATCGAACAAAAACGATTAAATATTTTTGAAAAAGGCTTGAAAAACCTATGAGTTTGAAATATAATCAAGGATAGCCGAGTAAAAAAACCGAAACAATCTAAAAATGCCTGATAGACAGGTGCTATTATTAAGGAGGACATTCAAAATGGCTAAAGCTAAATTTGAAAGAACAAAACCACATGCTAATATTGGTACCATCGGCCACGTTGACCATGGTAAGACAACTCTGACAGCAGCGATCACAAAGGTTCTTGCTAAGAGAGTAGAAGGTAACGCAGAGGTGGCTTTCGACAACATCGATAAGGCTCCGGAAGAGAGAGAGCGTGGAATCACAATCTCTACCGCTCACGTTGAGTATGAGACAGACAACCGTCACTATGCGCACGTTGACTGCCCGGGACATGCTGACTACGTTAAGAACATGATCACCGGTGCTGCTCAGATGGACGGCGCGATCCTGGTTGTAGCTGCTACAGACGGAGTTATGGCTCAGACAAGAGAGCATATCTTGCTTTCCCGCCAGGTTAACGTTCCGTATATCGTAGTATTCATGAATAAGTGTGATATGGTTGACGATGAAGAGCTGCTTGAACTGGTTGAGATGGAGATCCGTGAGCTGCTTGACGAGTATGAGTTCCCGGGAGATGACACTCCTGTTATCCAGGGTTCTGCTCTGAAGGCTCTGGAAGATCCGGACAGCGAATGGGGCGACAAGGTTATGGAGCTTATGAAGGCTGTTGACGAGTGGATCCCGACACCGGAGCGTGATACAGATAAGCCGTTCCTGATGCCTGTAGAGGACGTATTCTCCATCACAGGACGTGGAACTGTTGCTACAGGCCGTGTAGAGCGTGGAACACTTCACGTATCTGACGAAGTAGAGATCATCGGTATTCATGAGGATATCCGTAAGACTGTTGTAACTGGTATCGAGATGTTCCGTAAGCTGCTTGACGAGGCTCGCGCAGGTGATAACATCGGCGCATTGCTCCGTGGCGTACAGAGAACAGAGATCGAAAGAGGTCAGGTTCTGATCAAACCAGGTACCGTAAAGTGTCATACAAAGTTTACCTGCCAGGTATACGTACTGACAAAGGATGAAGGTGGCCGTCATACTCCGTTCTTCAACAACTACAGACCGCAGTTCTATTTCAGAACAACAGACGTTACAGGTGTCTGCGATCTGCCGGAGGGCGTAGAGATGTGTATGCCTGGAGATAACGTAGAGATGACAGTTGAACTGATCCATCCGGTAGCTATGGAGGAAGGTCTTCGTTTCGCTATCCGTGAAGGCGGACGTACAGTAGGATCTGGTACAGTAGCTAAGATTATTGAGTAATCAGTAAAAAGTGATATTTCAAGGGGCTTTCTGAGAAATCGGGGAGCCCCTTTTGAAATTTTGTAATAGTAAAAGAGCGGAAGATTGGTGCCAAAACGGTGCTAAGAAAAATTTAAAATTTGTGAAATTAGAAATAAGTATTGAAGAAATCCACCAATTTGATATAATTTAGATATTAACATACAGAAGGAAGGAATAGAAAATGAAAAGCCCAAATGTAAATATTTACAAAGTTCAGATGGCTTATTTTTTTAGGGAGAAAAGTGAAATTAGAGCATTTGGACTTATTAGTAGCTTGTATAATCAGCTGAAAGATGTTTTTAAAACAGAACCACAATCAATACCTATTCCTGACGATGCACCTGACGATGTTCCGCGTTGTGTTTGGAATGATGTTAATACATCGTTGACATTTAATAAGTTAAGATTAGATTTTTCTTTTAATATTCCATCGAGATTTAATTGGGAACAATTATTAGTTAGGTTTAATGATAAAATCACTAATGCATTTGATGAATGTGATGTTATTATTGATAGGGTCGGATTAGTTTCGGAATTAATGTCTTTTGATAATCTACATAATCTACTAAATGAGTATGTAAAGATAGATAAGTTCAATGGTGCTAGTGAAGTTAATATGTCATGGTTGGAAAATATTGATTTATATAATGTTTGGACTTATATCATTATTAATGAATCAAAGAATGAGAATAAGATTATATTTGATATAAACAGTTTGCCGGATAGCAAATTGAGCGAGCAAGGAGTATTAGGTAAGGAAGCAATAAGCAGGTGTGCAGAAAAGTTGAAGGGAAAGATGCTGAATGTATTATAATTCAAATAATGCGGTGTTAAGACAGCCAACTGTAGGGGCAAATAAGGTAAGCAGCATTGTCTCTTATGCAATGAATGGTCTTTTTGAAAGACTAGAAAATATATTCGAATTTAAATCAGGAATAAAGAGTAGTGCTGTAGGATATAATAGTGAAAAATATGAGCAATTGGAAAAGATATATTCGATGGCATATACGAAAATTAATTCATTAGAAAAAAATTATGTGAAAGCAAATGCGACACTGAGTGAAATAGAAAAACTGAAGGATAATTGGAATGATAACGGTGCAAGTGCCTTTTCTTCAAAGTTGATTGAGAAGTGTAGAGGGATTGTAATGCAGTTGGCTTCTGAACCGTTTATTTGCCCTACCGCATGTGGTTCAATTCAATTCGAATATGAAAAGGAAAATGGAGACTATTTGGAATTTGAAATTTATGAAGATAGAATTGAATGTTTCTTAGATACATCTGGTGGAGAGCAAGAATTTAATTTGCATGGTATTTCTGCAACTGATAGAATGAAGCAAATGGTGGTGGATTTTTATGCTTGAAAGAGACTGGGGCGCAATATACCGTAGAGTAAAAAGTAAGCCAATTTTTATGAAAGAGGGCAGACCATCATCGGCACTATTTAAAGACAGTAAAGGTGTATCGGTTGATAGAGATGGTAGCAGAGAAATATGTAGTATAATAGCAGATGAAGAACGTTTGCATTCTTTGTATACTAATGGATTATCTGACGTAGAAATTAGAGAACGAGGGGAGGAATTAAAAGCAATTATTCAACTAACCGATTCGCAGTGTGATTCAGTTGAGGCTTGTGTTGTTCCTGATCCGATAAATGGGGAAAATGAATATCATGCGTTACTTCAAAAATCAGAAACAGAAATTCAATTATCAAAAAGTCAAGCTAAAACATTGGCAAAATTGGCGACAGTAATAAAAAATTATGCATGAATTCATTATTGTTTATGAGGGGATTTTTGTGTTATATAAAAAATCAGTAAAAAGTGATTTTAAGGGGCTTTCTGATAATTCAGAAAGCCCCTTTTTGGTGTGCCCGGTGGGCACACGTTCTAACGGGTGAAAGTCCCCAATCCGCCCGGCAGTGGGAAGGATACAGCC
>QXWX01000260.1 GCA_009911175.1 Lachnospiraceae bacterium
AATCATCAGATTCAAAGCAGGTTTTCCCCTGCTTTTTTTGTTCGATGAATCAGATGCTTTCCTTATTAATTATAACATTAGTAAGAAGGAAAATATAGCTAATATTGGCAAATTTTATTGCTCGTGAGTATAATTCTTTGCAACCTCTACATCAGAGCGTTTGATTTCTTTTCCAGCCCACGATGTCAATCCCATATTGTCTTTATCCGCATCTGCCCGTTGATAAATTATTTCTGCTGCCGTATGCTTATGAGCTGCCCAGTGCATTTTATTCTGTACCTGCTTAAAAAATAAAATCGAACTCTCAGCTTTCGGGTCATAATCAATACTTGTTGCATATATTTCCAGAACTTTTCTCCAAAATACTTTTTCAGAAGAACGAATATCACGGATACGAGCTAATAATTCATCAAAATAGTTTCCGCCTCCGAGATTCTTAAGTCGATCATCATCTAAAGCAAAACCTTTTTTCATATATTCTTTCAAAATAGAAGTGGCCCATATTCTAAATTGTGTTCCTCTAAGGGATTTTACTCGATAACCAACGGAAATGATAACATCTAAATTATAAAAATCTACTTGATAAGTTTTGTTGTCAGAAGCAGTGTAGGCAAATTTTGCCCAAACTGTCTCTTTTACCAATTCTCCTTCTTTAAAAATATTTCTTACATGTTTTCCAATTACACTTTTATCCCGTTGAAATAATTCAGCCATCTGATCTATGGAAAGCCAAACCGTATCATGATCAAATGTTACCTCTATTTTTGTGCCTCCATCTTCTGTAGTATACATAAGTATGTTTGACTGTGGCATATTCTCTCCTCATTTTAAAACACATAGTAATTAAAAGAAAGTCCTGTTCCTTTTGAAGCGTAAGGAATGTTTGTTATTGGAAATCGCTTAAAATACTCATATACTATGGAAGTACTTCGGGATATCTTGCCTCTGTTTATTAATAGTTCTTCATCCTTTGCTGTTGTATGTTCATATTGAATCAATGATTCTGCAGATTGTTTCGCAGTTTCTCCTATAGCTTTTACTAAAAACTTAATCCACCGAATATATCCACCGCTATATTGCGTTGTCCTGAGCAAGTCGAAATATTCGTTTTTATTATGATATAAATATTCTGATAAGCATATCAGTGGAAATGATCCGCTGGTAATGTCATGCAATATCATCGGAATTGTTATTCGTCCAACAATGCCGTTGTATTGCTCAAACGGATGAATTATCTCAAACTGATAATGCACTAATGCAGTTTTAATTAAGGGGTCTGTATCTTGGTCATTATATAAGTAGGCAGAAATATCAGCCAATGCTGGTAAAACTTCAGTAGGTGCAGTAGGATTATAGGATTTGATATTCGTTTTAGCACGGTATAAAAAGATCTGCTGATTTCTGACATCAACCGTCTTGTCAACGTTATCACCATACAGTGCAATTCCACATAGTTTACTCAGACTCAGAGCAGAAATCGTCATATTTCTCGCCGCCTTATAAGCCAACTCGAGATTAGTAATTGGTGCAATATCCCCTTTGCCACTCCCATGATTAACAAGTATATCTTGGAAAGTAGGGCTATCATAGTCAATCATTAGAGAATATGCACACTCTTTTAACAACATCAATTCGCTGAATGCATTTTTATTGGGAGCATATTTAAGGAGTCCCTCCAAAAAGCCAATATTTCGGTGAGCCTCAATTAACCGTAGTTCCCGCTACATAATTCCCTCTACACGCCCTCAAGACAATCTGATAACAGCATAAAGCCCTTTATTTATGG
>QXWX01000262.1 GCA_009911175.1 Lachnospiraceae bacterium
CGGTGATCTCTCCAGCAGATCAGGCTCTTGGCAAAGACAGGGGAACGAAAAAAGAAGATGTCGGGAAGGTGAAGCCCAAGAAAAAGACGGCCGGGGATATCATTGAGCCCTATGTGAGGCAGGGGCTTCTTGATTCAGAGATCGCAGAAAAGACAGGGATAAAATACAGAACGGTCTGGGCGGCCGCTAAGAAGATCCGGGAACGGCTGGCGGAAACAAAGGGGAAGAACGCTGACCGCCATCTGTGCAAGACCTGCAAATACAGGGCGGCGGCTTACTACCAAAACGGATCAGGGATCAAATGTGAATATGCTTTGAAATCCGGGACGAAGCGTTCCCGGGGATGCGATGTGGAAGACTGCGACAAGTATGAGAAGGGCGCGCCGGTCAGGGTGAAGGATGAAGAATAAGCACAGGAGGCAGATATGGAGGCATGTTATTCAAAAACAAAGATATTGGCTTTTGTAGTTGCGGTATTGCTCAAAGTAGTAACCGGCAGAGAGGTTTCTGAAAATGAAATCCAGTCTCTGGAGAATATAGAGGGCTTGATGGGCGAATACCTTGAAGATGAAAACCAATTTAGATATTAAAGGCTAAACGCCAAAATAAACGAAACGGAGAGAAATCATGAACAGGAATAAAAAGGGCGTCATGCCGGAGATTACCAGGGAAGTATACAAGAACGTCAAAAAGTTCGACCGCCAGCAGTTCACTGGGTTCTGCACGGACCTGTACAAGTACGGATACGAGGACGGCAGGGAGAGCGTTCCGGGAGTAGAACTGGAAGAGGTCATGACAGCGGTTGCGTCTGCAAGGGGAGTCGGAAAGAGGACATTGGACAATATCAGGAACCGTGTAGAGCAGCTGTTTAGGAAGGATGATGAGGCGAATGAGTAAATTAAGTGACAAGGCGAGAATCTATGCAAGGACATATACGGAAAGCCCGTTAGGGCGGGAAATAATGGGAACGGCTGAGCTGTTGCTTCAGATGGCTGATGAAATAGAGAAACATGAGAAGCGGAGGTCAATTCGAATGGGTAAATCAGTATTGATCATTGATACGCCGGCAGACTGCAGGGACTGTACGGTTAGAAGTCTGGCTGATGATTGCCTGGCAACAGGAAGACATGTTAAAGGTTATAGGGAAAATAAATGCAGGCCGGAGTGGTGCCCGCTGGAAGAGGTGAAGGAGAGCAGTATAAAACGCTGTATCTCACATTTGGAGAGGCATGGGTATATTGCTTTGGAATTTCACGGGGTCAGCAAGAAGGATACGCAAAAGGATACGAAATGTTCCTGCTCTGTATGCCTGGTGCAGTAAGGAGGGGATGCTTAATGAGATCCGTACTGAGCTATCCAGGAAGCAAGAAGCGGATCGCCTCCTGGATCATCAAGCATATGCCGCCCCACCACAGCTACCTGGAACCATATTTTGGATGTGGAGCCGTGCTGTTTGCAAAGCAACCGGCCCCGATCGAAACGGTCAACGACCTAGACGGGGAAGTGGTGAATTTCTTCCGGGTGATCCGGAATCCCGGAAGCCGGGAGAAGCTGCAGGAATGGATCGCTTACACGCCATATGCCAGGCAGGTCTATGATGATGTATTCCTGAGGGAACCGGAGGATGAAGTAGAACGTGCTGCCTGTTTTGCAGTGAAATCCATGCAGAGCCACGGTTTCCGGATGACCGATGACGGCGGATGGAAAAAGGATGTACATGGCCGGGAAAA
>QXWX01000263.1 GCA_009911175.1 Lachnospiraceae bacterium
ACAAAGCTGGATATAGCTGAAATAGAAGGGTTGATTCAATTTCTTCCCATAATAATCAGCTTGTCATAATGGATATGGGGATGAAAGTTCATTTCAGAACCCCATGTATGCAGGATGCAGATATATCCAACAGAAGCACCAAGATGCTTGGGGTCAGCAGCCAGTTCACGGATTGTAGCAGAAGCAGCGTGGTACAGTGTGTCATACAGTTGCTTCTGATTACTGTAAATAACCGGATTCAGGATATCCGGAACTGTAAATACGAGATGGAAGTAAGGTGCATCAAGCACGTCCTCTCTGCGGGCATCCATCCACATTTCCTTTGGAACAGCCTGGCACATGGGACAACAACGGTTACGGCAGGAATTATAGTGAATCTGAACAGCACCACAGTCTTCGCATATACTGACGTTTGCACCATATGCCCCGGTTTTGCAGTTCAAGATGTTCCGAGCGACTTTTGCCTGTTCTGGAGAAGGAGAATACTTTTCAAGGTATGCCGGATAAAAACACTGGAAAATATCCTGAATGGTGGGCTTATTCATAGTCCGCGCCTTCTTTCCTGTCAAATGGGCTTTGGATTCCCATGAGGGATTTATTGCTGACATGGAGATAAACTTCCGTAGATTTTGAGTCACGGTGTCCAAGCAGTGCCTGAATATTCTGTCGTTCTACTCCCTGCTCCATCAGATGAGTTGCAAAGCTATGACGGAGAGAGTGTGGCGTTGCATTCTTTGGAAGTCCAGCATCGGATACTGCCCGTCGCATCACTTGCTCCAGTGTATTGACTGTCAGGTAATTACCGGTAAATTTATTAGGAAACAGGATTCCACGGGGATGTCCTTTCTCAAACCAGTATTGTGTAAGGATGTCCAGACACCGTTTGGAAAGAATCGTATAGCGATCCATCCGGTTTTTTGTATCCCGGACATGGATCTGCATATTTGTGCGAGAGATATCATCATAATGCAGATGGATTACTTCGGAAACACGCATTCCGGAAGAATACATCGTTGCAAACATAGCTTTATATTTTATGTCATCAACAGCGTCCAACAAGCGGTCGATTTCATCCATCGTCAAAACAGTTGGAAGTTTGTGTTCCGGAATCATGCGCGGGACTGTAATGTCATCCCAAAGGATGTGCAGGACATTCCGATAGAAAAAGCGGATGGCGGAATTATAAAGGTTCAGGGTAGTGGCTTTCAGCCCTTCGTCCTTTTTTGCAAGAAGAAAAGCCCTGACATCCTGGCAGGTAAGCTCTTCCGGACTCTTACCTTGATATTTTAGAAAGTAAGAAACATAGTTTTTATAACAATTGATGGAACGTTCTTTGAGGTTGCGGATTTTTCCGGCTTCCTCAAGCTGTTCTAAATATTTTTCGTACATAATAAAATCCTCCATGTAAAATCAGTAACAATCAAAAACACTGCTTTACATGGAGGTGCATTCGGGTCATAAAACCGCTTGCCAATCAAGCGGAAGGGTGGTATTCTTTTCATAGGCAGTGGGAACGATCCTGTTTGATTGTTTTGTTGTGGTGACTTAACAATACTACTTTTAGGACTTGCTTTCCACTGCTTTTGTTATAGAAAATAGAAAATCGCTATGCCATAGCCTTGGCAGGCCATCGCACAGCGATTTTGTTCAATTAGGCCACTTATAAATATTTTTTGACGCAAAATGGCAAAATTTCTGCATAAGAAAAACACTTATGCCAATGCTG
>QXWX01000264.1 GCA_009911175.1 Lachnospiraceae bacterium
ATCGTCAGGCTCAATGTTTATGCCCAAAATCAAAATACATCGTTCTATTTTTATGTTTTGAGAAAGCAATAACATAATTGCCCCATGCGTCCGGTCTTTTGCGCATCTTTACCTTTTCCTGCACAAGATTGTAAGTGTCTATATCCACAAGCGGTTCATGCACGTTCTCTACCTGAATCCATTCCTCCGGCTTTTTATCCCCAAGCCAGCCGACCTTGAAACGGTAGTTTGCTTTCTGCGATGCTATCGTGCCGATATAGACGGGATTGGCGATTATCTGCTTGATTGTGGAGAAATCCCACATATAAATGCCCTTTTCGCCGTATTCCTTTTCCCATTTTGTCACATGGTTGCGCAAGCCTTTCTTCCTGTTCCACCAACAGGGAGCGGGGATTTTCTCGTCCTCCAGTCTGCGCCTGATCCAGTTCGTGCCATGCCCTTCAGCCGCCCATCCAAATATTTTCTGCACAATCCAGGCAGTGTCCTTGTCTGGTATCAGGAAATTCTTATCCTCTGGTGACTTCATGTACCCAAACGGTGCGATACATCCGGTAAACTTGCCTTTTTTCGCCTTGATGATGTAAGAGGAATGTACCTTTTTCCCGATGTCTTTTGAATAAATCTCATTGAAAACGCTGCGGAATGCGATAAGGTCATCATCTTTTCCCGTATCTACGCCGTCTGTCACACCTATGTAACGGATATGGTGCTTCGGGAAAAATTCATCCCTCAACTGCCCTGAATGTGTGCTGTTCCGGGTAAGCCTTGACATATCCTTCGTTACCACAATGTCAATCTTGCCCTGTTTGCAGTCGGCTAACATTCTCTGGAAGTCCGGTCTGTCCATGTATAAGCCGGAATACCCGTCATCAGCATACACGCCTGCAACTGTATATCCATGCTCCTGACACCATGTTTCCAGCATATCCCGCTGGTTGTGTATGCTTGCGCTTTCCCCGTCAAGGTTATCGTCTTTTGAGAGCCTACAATATATGGCAACCCGTAAACTGCTGTGAAGCTGTTGTAATGCTGCGAAATTAGAATCCATCATGCTGTCCTCCGTTTTCCGCAAAACCAACAGTTGTACCGCCAACATCTGCTTCACTGCCTTTAGTATAATCTATATATTGTGTTTTGTCAATATAATATCTATTATTATCAATATCGTTCTGTATATCTGAACCACTGATATGGTACTGTCTTTGTATCAGTTTCATAAATGCCTGCTGTCCGCTTTGGTTTCCGTCAAAGACCGTTTTTACTGTAATGCCTTTTTTTGTATCGGTGCAATTACCTGTCATGTTACCCATATTTATTCCCTTTCCGCCTGTACCGCCTTCATCTTTTGCAAAAATAAAGACAAGTACAGATTTCTCCGTAATTGCCCTGACGCTGTACAAGGATACGGACTTATTGGCACTGCCATACCCATAAGTTACTGTTATTTTTTAAGCCTTTAAAATGCCCGAAGCACTCTCCATGTTTGCCCTGCCTTTACCCGTCCGGTAATTTTTCCCCGAAAAAGCAACAGGAATGCATCTCTCCATAATGCGGTCATAGATGCGCCCATGCTCCAAATCTGCCGGATTCTGTAATTTTTCCAGTGACAGGTTTGTTGTAATAATAAACGGTTTCCCGCTTTTATAACCTAAATCTCGGATAATACGGACTCAAAACAATTTCATACTACTTTAACCCCCTGTTTAAGCTCATTAGCGG
>QXWX01000265.1 GCA_009911175.1 Lachnospiraceae bacterium
AACGTATGTGGTGCCATTTTTGTGTTTTAGATAGACCAGAGATGCCATGCTGATTCCCTCCGACATATGTATAATTTTCTGTTTTTAGTATACCATTTATACATATGTTTGTAAAGAAAAACATTGGCTAAACACCGATTTTATAAGGGATTTGGGGAATAAGCTCAAAACCTATGTATAACAATTTCGGGAGATTAGGGATTATAAATTGCTGTATTTAAGTAAACAGGCAGTATACAAATACTTATTACTCCTATGATAACGATATATAAAACTCTTTTTTTCCAGCAGTACAATACCCCCGGAGCAGCAAAGTAAAGCAATACTGTCCCCACAACTAAACCCGATGCCGCAATGATAAGCAGTTTATCCACAAATAATCTGTAATCTCCATCAACCACCATGTTTTTCGCCTCTCTCAGAAGCAACATATCTTCAAAATACAACGGGTCATCCCGAAACCAGAGTTTAAAATAATTGCCCATACTAAGTCCTAAAGAAATACCCCCCTAGAAGAAAGCCCGCCCATACCCTGGCTGTAATAAAATAGCATAGCACAACAAATATTGCTATTGGCACAGCATTAAGCAGGACTATATCCCATTGTGTAAAATATTCTGGCAGGGCAAATCGTGTAAAATTCTTCTCGGCATAAGGCCCCAGTGCAAGAATGAGCAACAGCATCCCCATACTGAAGCCAGCACACAATAATAACACTACTCGATAAACATAATATACCGCCCGTTTTCCTCTCCCCCCATGACGAGTCTAAATTATTGTAGAGCAAAAAGGATTTTTTCATAATCTCACTCCTAGCAAGTAATTATTTTCTGCATCGAATACTTTATATTATCAATAAATCTGTTTTTACTGTCAAGATATTTCTCACAGTAAATCATTTTTTGCATTTTCTCTATTAATTTATGTTTTTTCAGTTGGTAGATGTATAAAAATGCATGATGAGCAGTAATAATGGTTGTTGAAAACGGTAAAAGCAATGCTGAAAAGTGCCAATTTTCTTGATTTTTTTGAATTTTATTGTATATTTTACTTGGTTCATTTAAATATATTTTTTTAGAAGTTACAACATATGCTACTATTCTACAAAAATGGTTCTTCAACCTTCAAATAATGTCGTAATTTTTTTACACATAATAACGCTAATATTTAGAGCAGTCACAATTTACAGTGGTTCTTTTTGCAGGCTGATAGAAACTTTAAATAAATCCGGAGGCAATATCGATGAAAGCAAGAATCAAGTTAGCAATACTTATAGCAGCACTTGGAATAATCGTTTTCAAAACACCCGAGATAGTCTTATTCGCTTCGCCGTTTGACATTGATAACGATGCAAGTGATTTTACAAGAGGTCATGGCTGTACATTTGATGAGTCTAGCAAAACTCTAACTATAACAGATTATGATTGGGAATATCCTGAGTCTGAGCGTGAGAACGTACAGCATGTAATAATCTGTTCAACTGTAGATAGACTTGAAGTGAGTGCTTTTGATTCTGATTATGATTGGACGAATCTTTCATCTGCCACATTACCTGACCCTTTAACATTTATTGGACAATATGCATTTTATAATACAGATATAACTAGTACTCCATCCGGCCAGAAATTGAACTCCTGAACTGCCTGTTCCGCACCATTGCGTCGTTAAAAGTTCTAGCCG
>QXWX01000266.1 GCA_009911175.1 Lachnospiraceae bacterium
ATAAATACTGATGTTTTTTACTTTTTTCTATTTACAAATCTGTGTATAAATTATATAATATAATTATATATTATACACAGGAAAGAGGATTGTAGTATGGCATCATATGTTTATGTTAAAAACCCCAACGGAACCACTTATGTATACGAGAATGAATCTTATTGGGATAAAACGGAGCAAAAAACAAAGCACCATCGTAAATGTGTTGGCAAGCTGCATCCTGAAACAAATGTAATCATTCCAACCAGAAAAAAATCTGTTGCCACTAACAAAGCGGATCCACAAACAGAACATTGCCGCGTGTCTACAATCGGGCCGGCGTTGCTTCTTGATAAAGCTGCTCGCGAAACAGGGCTTGTCAAAATCTTACGCTCCTCTTTTCCAGAAGATTGGGAGCGTATCCTTACCTGTGCTTATTATCTTGCCAGTGAAGGAAATGCGCTTTGCCATGTAGAACAATGGTCTGCCTATAACCAACATCCATACCAGTCTAAACTTGCAGACCAGCGTGTCAGCGAACTACTAAGTCGTATCACCTCTTCACTGCAACAGGATTTTTTCGGGAAATGGATTGCGGCCAAACACAATAAAGGGTATTTTGCCCTTGATATAACAAGTATTTCGTCCTACAGTGAGTTTATTGACTATATTCGCTGGGGATATAATCGGGATGGTGAGGATCTTCCCCATGTCAACCTCCTGATGTTGACCAGTGAAGAATCCCATCTGCCTATATACTATAGGATACTTTCAGGAAGTATCAAAGATGTATCTACAATAGATGAAAGTCTTGCCAACTTAAAGCTTTTGGGATCACGTTCTGTTCATCTGGTCATGGATAAGGGGTTTTTTAGTGAGGCAAATATCAATGCGCTATATAACAGCCATTATCGTTTTAGCGTTGGCATTCCATTTACTGCTTCTATCGCTACAAACGCAGTAGAGGAAAACCGGACAGGAATGGATTCCCATAAAAATTTTATCAGTATTGGTGAGGATGACCTTTACGCGGTAACAAAATGTACGAAGTGGAATGGGCACAGATGTTATATCCATACGTATTATGATAGTCTGAAGGCGGAATTGGAACACAAAAAATTTACGCATAAGCTGCTCCAGTGCTATGACGAGTTGGTAAACTGTAAGGAGAAATCTGAAAACCAGGCATTTTATAACAACTATTTCATTGTCAAAGACCTTCCGAAACGTGGACGGAAGGTAGAGTATAATGAAGGGGCAATCAGCAAACATAAGCAGAATAGTATTGGCTGGTTTGTAATGATAAGCAATAAAACCAAAGATGCTGCCGAGGCATTGCGGGCATATCGCCAAAAGGATGCTGTCGAAAAAGGTTTTGACGATCTCAAAAACGATCTGGATATGAAACGTTTGAGGATTCACTCAAACGCAACCATGGAGGGACGTATATTTATCCAGTTTATTGCGCTTATCCTGACTACCTATCTGAAAAATGTTATGGAAGAACACGGATGGACACGCAATCATAACCTTCAAGAAATCTTTAGTGAAATGAAATCTCTAAAACAAGTATCCATTGAAGGTAAACGTAAAAAGCTTGTAACAACACCGACCAAACGTCAACGGGAGATTATTGAGTTATACCAGGTCACCGTATGACCTGTGTATAATTCAACGGGATTTTAGGAT
>QXWX01000267.1 GCA_009911175.1 Lachnospiraceae bacterium
TGTGAATTTGCCATTTGTTTCCAGTTCCCGCCAGGTCGCAGCCTTCATGCCTTCCTGAAGCATGGCAGTCCTCCTGGTCAGTTCTTCCTTTGATAAAATATTTGCTGTTGAATTGTTAATAACTGCTTGCTTTTTTGCTTTCTTTGCTTTACTATTCATATTAGATACCTCTTGTGTTCTTGAATTTTACCAACTATCGGGTCAGTAAGAATTTAACTATACACGAGGTATCTTTTTTTATCAACTCCCTTTGCACTTTATATTATACAGGAAGCTTTCATTTTGTCCATACACAGCGTCGCACCCCGTTGCTTGGCCTCCTGTTCGTAGTCCTCTTTATCATGGCAGGACACCAGAATAAAAGGCAGCTCCTTGTCTGTGGCCCGCACCTCGTCCAGAAAGTCCATGCCGGAACCGTCCGGCAGGTCGAGATCACAGCAGATTACCAGAGGCATTTCTTCTTGGATGGCTGTCCGAGCTTCTTTCAGTGTGGAAGCCGTTTCTACCGGGTAGCCTCGCCGTTGTAAATATTTTTGCAGACACCATATATAGGTGTCGCTATCGTCGATCAGCAGTATCTTTTTCATATGTCCTCACACCCAATATTGATTTACTACAAGCATAAACTACAAATGTTACACAAATGTCCGAGGGGTCTTTGATTTCGACAGAAAAACAGGCTGAATTGTTACAAAGCTCGGACATTTCAAAATATTTTGTCAAGGGATAGCAAAAAATCAGTGGCACAGCTAATGAACCGCTCCACTGATTTTCCCAAATGTCCAATTTACTTTTGTGTTTTCTTCCGCTTTGCATATTCATTCGCAGTGGCATTTGTTTTCCCTTTTATGGGAAGCTATAACAGTAACACCATGATTAAATAGTATTCGTTCCTATTTCTCAAAAACTACAAAACCACATTCGTAAGGATGGTCGCAATACACACTTTCTTGCTTATCAGTGTGGTATAACATACTTTTCAGTATAATTAGAAAATCTCCGCCACCTGAAATAATCATAAATTCTGCCAGAATAAATAGCAGTAATTGATTTGTCATTACAGAAACCACTGCTGCTCCACCGCCTAAAACTAATGTAGGCATAGCAGTTCCCAGCAAATATTGCCACTTTTTCAACGGTTCGGAGCAAGTACAGTATGGAGAAAAACTACTCCAAATAAATCCAAAATCAATCGAATGAAAATGATTTTTTGCAAAAAACCCCCAAGTGATGCCATGTATTAATTCGTGTAAAATAGTTAGAGGAAGAAGAAGAAACGCCGCTACGACAAATCTCAAAGAAATCCCCCCTAAATCAAAACTATTCACATTATAGTAAAACAAAAATGTTAAAGCTATAAATGGCAGCATACTCAAAGGTCCTAAAAAATTCGCTTGTCGAATATTGATAGTCATATTCTTAATTTTATATCCTTTTTGCTGCATTTCAGAATTGAGTTTTTCAAAGTCATTTTTACGTTTCAATTCTTTTGCTGTTAATTTCCTTTTATCGTTATCCATAGATAATTCCTCCAAATTTTATACGTTTATTCTATTTCCCTGATTTGCTCAACAAGAGATTGCTTTTTCAGATTTCCAGTTGTGTAAGAAATCAAGGTAAACTGCACAATCAGCAGGATTGCTAAATATATCAATACGATCAGC
>QXWX01000268.1 GCA_009911175.1 Lachnospiraceae bacterium
GCTTCATCACCCGAAGTAACTTCAACAGTGTATCTGTCTGGAAGTCTTCCGGTATGAATAGCTTCATCCCCTGACAGCAGATCATGAACCTTCCATCAAATGCAGGAGAGGAATGCTGTGGACAGGATGACCTCACAGGACGGGATACCTCTGCGAATGCAATGGCTGGTTCCTGTTTTCCATTTCCCATTCGGGTTTCACTCCTTTCGTTATATGATTTTCATCAGTATAACAGGAATTGCAGGGAAATGCACTACGCCATCTTTTGAGGCACTTACGCCAGATAAATGTGGCTGGCATCTTCTGCCAGGCGTCTCATCATAACTGCTTCATCACCCGGAGCACTTTTAGCAGGGACTCTGTCTGGAAATCTTCCGGGATGAACAGTTTCAGCCCCTGGCAATAGACCATAAATCTTCCATCAAAGGCCGGAGATGAATGCTGTGGGCCGGAGGATTTCATAGAGCGTGGGATCTCTGCGAATGCAACGGTTGATTCCTGATTTACTTTACTCAAGAAGCTACCACTCCTTTCGTTATACTATGTACACAAGTATAACAGGTTAGAGCGATAATTACACTACGCCATCTTTTGAGGCACTTACGATAAATATGGGCAATTCCTTTTGGAAGGCGACACAGAGGTCAATACCTGGTGGACAAACCTTGGGATGACGGACCGCAAAGTCATCGGCCTGTATCATGCCCATGGCGAATGTGAACAGTTCCACAGCGAGATCAAGACGGATATGGATGTGGAGCGGCTGCCATCCGGCAAATTTGAGACCAACGAACTGGTACTGGAACTGACCATCCTGGCCTATAACATCCTGCGAATGATTGGACAGGAAAGCATCGGCAGGAAGGGAACCGAGACAAAACATAAAGTCAGACGCAGGAGGCTGCGCACGGTAATCGGAAACATGATCATGATGGCAAGCCACGTTACAGAGCATGCCCGTCAGTTGTTGATAGGTCTTGGGCGAAGTAATATATGGCGGCATGCTTTTGCGGAAGTATATACAGCTTTCGCAGATTTCCAATTGTAAAATCGTCCTACCAGGTAACCATATGAAAAACCAAGGGGAAAGTATGCCATTTTTTAAGGTTTTCCAGGATTCCTAACCGTCATTTAGAGCCAAAATCAATCATCATTCATTAAAATACAGTCTTTGAAGGACCATTTATCAAGAGTAAGCCAATCCGATTTAGGATTGGCTTCATAAAACAACCAGTTTCACGGATTCAGGAATTATTTATTTACATATGCATATAATTTATGATACGCTTTTTCTATTACATAATTTGGATTAGCTTGTTTGATTATAAATTCTAATAAAGCTGTATCTTCTGGATAGTGGTATGTACATAATGAAAGCTTAGGGGCAAATTTTTGTAAAACCTCTTTTGCACCTGATAAAAGTAATCTTTCTGCGCCCTCAATATCTGCTTTGATAAAATCAATTCGGGAAATATGATTTGTTTTTACGAATTGATCTAAAGTTATTGTTTTTACTTCATCTGTTTTTGTACTAGTGTAGCGTCTCAATCATTTTTTAATTTATGCTAAATATACGAAAAGCGCTTGACTTTTTGCACTAAATATGCTAAAATATATGTAGAATATTTAGCATGAAGGAGAAAAGAAAATGTCAATCACA
>QXWX01000269.1 GCA_009911175.1 Lachnospiraceae bacterium
CCTGAATCCGTGAACTTCGTTTAAAGTAATACTTTGGCATGCTTCTAAAATTCAATATCTTGATATATATCGGCTAAGATATGGTGCTCACCGAATAGGTGGATAATTATTGGCTTTTTTCCGCTTTCGGTGTATAATGATATCATCATCTTATACACACGGAGGCCAACTAAAATGAGCATGAAAGAACATGTTATGTTTGCATATAACACCATAAAGTATACATTCAGCAATTCCAGGATTACACCCTATGGCGGTCTGCTGATTCCAGGACAGATGTTAAAAGCTGTTGATTTTGACACGAAAATTGACAAATATTCTTCGCCATCCAAGGAATATAAGAACAGTGATGTACTAAAGGCCATGCTTATCGGTATACTCTGTGGGAACGCTGACTTCGAATCCATCCATGAAACCGATGATGACCCTGAGTTTTTCTGCAATGCTTTTCATATGCGCCATATCCCATCGGAGCCAACCATGCGGCAGCGTATGGACGAAATCGGCGCCAGTATGCGGGGTGCGCTGCGTCAGATCAATGTGGATCTGTTCAAAAAGTTTGGCGTGGAACCGTCCGCATTGGAAAATGGCTATATACCAATCGACATCGACGTGAGCCCTTTCCTTGATGAGAAATGCAATAAGGAAGGCATTTCGAGAACTTATAAAAAGAAGGATGGCTATGCGCCTATCTTCGCCTACATTGGGACAGAAGGATACCTTATTGCATGCGAACTACGGGAGGGAAAACAGCACTGCCAGAAAGGGACACCAAACTTTCTGGTCGAAGTATTAAAACTTGCCCGTCAGATTACGGACAAACCACTCTTGATTCGTCTCGACTCCGGAAACGATTCTGCGGATAATATCGGCATTTTCATGGAAGAGTGTTTCCGGGGGGACAGGGTGCATTTCATCATTAAGCGCAACATCCGCAAGGAGAATCCGCGGGAGTGGCTGGACAAAGTAGGCGGTGTATGCACAAATGTAAAGTCTCCACGGGAAGGGAAAAAGGAATACATTGGGCAGACATTCCGGGACGTATCTTATAATGTACCTGATGCCAGTTCAAAATCCGGCCATAGCAGGAAGACCGTTGGAATCCGAACCATTTACGATATAACAGAGCGTGCCTGTGACCATGATGGGCAGTACTATATCAGCCCTAAAATTGACTGTGATATGTACTCCGTCAATGTAGACTTTTCGGACGAAGACATCATAGAGCTTTACCATAAACATGGAGAAATGGAACAGTACCACAGTGAAATCAAGACGGACTTATGTGCAGAGCAGTTTCCATCTGGAAAGTTCGAAACAAACGAACTTGTCCTGGAACTGATCCAGCTGGCCTACAATCTCCTGCGGATGATAGGACAGGCATCACTTAGGATCAGCGATATCCCCATGAAAAGACCCGTAAACCGCCGGAGGCTACGCACGGTAGTTGAACGGATCATCATGACCCCCGGGGTTGTGACAAAGCATGCAAGGCAGGTGAGACTTGATCTGGGGCGGAGTAATCCCTGGAGGAACGCAGCTTCACAAATAAGCAGGATATTCCAAGCTGCAAA
>QXWX01000034.1 GCA_009911175.1 Lachnospiraceae bacterium
AATAGAGGTAATGAAGTGATTTTGGAAATGGTAGAAGCCTTGAAAAATAAGAACTTTGAGTTTCCGAGAGCACACAAAAACTACAGGAGGTGGACCGAATATGTGTGAGATATTGGATCAGGTTGAGAACAGAGGGATTCAAAAGGGAATAAAGCTTATGCAGGGCGAGAATGATGCGCTGCGCGCAGAAAGAAATGCCGCGCTTGCCGAGAAAGCTGCTGCTCTTACTGAAAAGGATGCTGCTCTTATTGAAAAGAATGCAGCTCTTACCGAAAAAGATGCAGCTCTTACTGAAAAGAATGCCGCTCTTACTGAAAAGGACGCCGCAGTTACTGAGCTTGTCCAAAAGGAAGCCGACCTTGCCAGGGCAATGGAATTATTGAAGAAGCATCATATCGCATTTGCCTGATAGATCCCCAATACCTTATCGCCGTTTTCATTCTGGAACTGGAAGCCAAAAGCTTCCAGTTCCATTTTCTTTTCCAGTCACGTATCTGCTCAGTACCTCCGCAGATACGCCGCAATCTCATGAAAATGTCTACACTCCGTTTCGGTCCGTGCTGAACTAACATCCACTGGATGTTAAGCACCCTGACGGCAATGGCGATTGCTCTTGCAGTTTCTACTTTTTTGTACGGATAGCGCAGTAAATGCGCTATCCTGTGCTGAGTAATTATCCGGGCACTACATTGACCATTAGCCTTATTGTAACACCGCAATCCTCACATCATACTTCTTCAGCATTTCCCCTTCCTCCATCGTCCGTTCCGACAGCAGATCCTTCTTCCCGGCAAATACCGCCGGCAGCGGAAGCTCCTGATCCTTGAAGTTCATCACAAAATAGACCGCCCCTGCATCCGAGATCCGTCTTGTCACCTCAAGCTCTGTCTCTTCCCCGATCACGGGCATGATCCCCGCCCCGCCGCAGGCCAGATCCAGCACTTTCTCAAGCCCGTCCTCCGCCAGCACGGTTCCCACATAATAGACGCGTCCCTTTCCGAACACATTTCTCGTGACAGCCGGTGTCCCCGCATAGAAATCGCTCCCATACCGTGCGAGCTCTTCCGCCCCTTCCAGATGGAGGATATCGCACAGCATCCCGCACTGATCCTTGCTCCCGTCGGTAAATACGATCTCATTGGACTGCTCCGGCGCCAGGGCGTCGATCTCCTCCGCCCACACGCCTGCCAGCTTACGCAGGGGGCCAGGGTAGCCGCCCAGGTGCACGTTGTCGGATTCATTGACAATACCGCTCATGAAACCGGTGACGAAGGTGCCGCCTGCTGCCACGTATGCTTCGATGGCCTCCGCCATGCCTGCCTTCACCATGTACAGAACTGGCGCAGCTACCAGATCGTATTTGGAGAGATCCGCATCCACAGGAATCATATCTACGGAAATATTTTTCCGGTAAAAATATTCGTAATAGCGGGAGATCTGGTCTACATATTTCAGATCCACATTGGGGCCGCTTGTATATTCCAGCGCCCAGTAGTTGTCCCAGTCGAACAGGATGCCCACCTTCGATTCCGTCCCGGAGCCGATGATGGAATCTCCGATCCGGTTCAGCTCTTCCCCGAGCTGTGCCACCTCACGGAATACCCTGGTCTGGTCCGTCCCCGCATGGGCGATCACGGCGCCGTGGAACTTCTCGCATCCACCCACAGACCTGCGGAGCTGGAAGAACTGAACCGTGTCCCCGCCGTGGGCAACGGTCTGCCAGCTCTGCGCCCGCATCTGCCCCGGCTTTTTCAGGGAATTGTAGGGCTGCCAGTTCTGCTGGCTGGGGGTCTGCTCCATCAGCATGAAGGGGGCGTTTTTCAGTCCGCGCATCAGATCATGCCGCATGGCCACGTGGCTCCAGGGGGTATCGTAGCTGGGATAGTTGTCCCAGGAAACAATGTCCATCTCCTTCGCCCATTTGAAATAATCCAGCCCCTTGTAGGTGCCCATCAGGTTCGTGGTCACCGGGGTCGCTTTGTCGTACTGCCGGATGGAGTCCCGCTCCAGCCGGAAATTATCCAGGATGCTGTCCGACATGAAGCGGCGGTAATCGATGGAGATCCCCGCAAACGCAGTCTTTTCACATCCAAATTCTCCGGTGCCCTGCCACGGGATCCCTTCGCTGAGGGCATTCGGCAGCACGATCTCATCCCAATCGTAAATGTTGTGGCCCCAGAAGGTCAGATTCCATGCCTGATTCAGGGCTTCGATCGTCCCATATTTTTTCCGCAGCCAGACCCGGAACGCCTTTTCACAGTTCTCGCAATAGCATTCCCCGCCGTACTCATTATTGATGTGCCAGCATACCACATTTTCATTACTTCCGTAGCGCTCTGCCAGCTTTGCCGTCAGCTCCTGGATAAAATGCCGGTACACCGGGCTGTTGGGGCAGGCGTTGTGGCGCTGTCCGAACTTGTGGCGGCGGCCCTCATAATCCACCCGCGCCACCTCCGGATAACGCTTCACCATCCAGGCCGGAAGGGCCGCCGTAGAGGTTGCCAGCACGATCTGCTTCCCCGCCTTTGTCAGCGTGTCCACGATCGCGTCCAGCTCGTGAAAATCGTAAACCTCCTCCGACGGCTGGAGCCGGGCCCAGGAAAATACGTTGATGGTGGCGCTGTTGATCCCCGCCTTGTCAAACAGCTCCATGTCCTGCTGCCAGATCTCCCTCGGCCACTGCTCCGGGTTGTAGTCTCCGCCGTATAACATTTTTTTGAATTTTGCTCCCATTGTCAGATACCTCCGTATGTGCTTGATCACTTTTTATTTATTATAGTCTTTTTTTGGAATGAAAAGTATGGTAAGCTAGACTAAAAAATATGAATATTCGAAACAAAAGCGGAGGTAAACCATGCCCATCTTTTTCAAGCTTTCCATTCAGGAGCTGCCCCTGACCATTGACAGCATCGGCAACCGCTGGTTCCAGGAATCCATTTCCCGCCCAAAAGGCTTTCCCCTGTACCACTGGCTCCAGACGGAGAGCGGCCAGGGGACGGTCACCCTGGCCGGGGAGGACATCATCCTGAATCCGGGCGAAGGGATCCTGATCTCCCCCCACACGCCACACCGCTACCGGAACAACACCAAAAGCTGGAGGACCGCTTTCCTGACCTTCGGCGGAACACTGGCGAATGACATCCGGAAAATATGCGGGGAAGCTTCTTACCTTTTCATTGACGCAGAAGAGGGACAATATTTCCAAGAGTGGATTGACCGGACGCTTCTTTCCTATCAGGAAAACCGTCTGGACGACCTGACTCTTTCTGTCCAGTGTTACGAATTTTTGATGCATTTTTCCGGCATTTACCGAAAGCATTCGCAGACAGAGCATCCGCTCTACCGCCAGTATGTGGCTCCGATAATAGAAAGAATTGAAACAGATCCCGCGGCTGTCCCGGATGTGGACAGCCTTGCCCGTGAGGTTCATGTCAGCCCTCAGTATCTTACACGGCTGTTCCGGCGGTTTACCGGATACTCCGTACAGAATTATATCACCCGGTTCCGGATCAACCGGGCGAAGGAGCTGCTGGTCGGGAAGCCTTACCTGCAAGTGCAGAGCATCAGCCATATGAGCGGGTTTCATGACGTCAGCCATTTTATCTCTGTATTCCGCCGGCAGACCGGAACGACGCCGAAGCAGTTTCGGAAGAATTATGGGGTGAATGGGAGCTGAGGCCCATCTCCCTCCTGGCGCTCCATCTGGCCGGATAGAACACTTATTTACAATTCCTCAATAAACTGGATCCCCTTCTCATGCGCCAGCACTTCCAATATCTCCGAGTGGGTACGGTAGATCTGACTGGTGACCGTGACCGTATAGCTGAGGATCCCTGACCTTCCGCTTTGTTCGGACCAGGAAAATCCTTTATTTACCCGGATATTGCTTACCTCCAGCTCATGCTCCCTGGCATACTGCAGGAAACCGCTGAAATTGCCTTTTTCTACATTGTATTCAATATACAGATCCAGATATCTGGACTTTTTCCGGATCCAGATGTCGAATTTTAAAAGCCCGGACACGGTAAACGCAATCGCAAGGCCGCCCAGAACCGCACCCTCATAAAATCCGATCCCGATCGCAAGGCCGCTGCAGGCGGCAGTCCATAAGCCCGCCGCAGTAGTGATCCCCATGATCTTATTTCTCCCGGTCAGCACGATCGTCCCCGCGCCCAGAAAACCGATGCCGCTGATCACCTGTGCTCCCAGGCGCACCGGGTCTCCGGTTTCAAATGTAACATACACATACTGGTTCGTCATCATCACCAGCGCAGAGCCCAGGCACACCAGGATATACGTCCGAAGTCCGGCGGGGCGGTTCTTCCTCCCCCGCTCTACTCCCAGGATCCCCCCGATCAGAATGGACAGGAGGATCCGAAGTGATATTGATACCACATTCAAGTCCCGCAGATATTCCATAACCGCTTCCAAAATACTTCCAACCTCCTATTCTGCCCTTGCCCTCTTTGACGCAAAAAGTCCGTTGCCGAAATCACGATCATTCTATCCTTTGGCCGGTGAAATCTACTGTGAGTATTCCGTCGGCCACAGCCGCAAATCGGCCTGTTTCCTTATACGGCTTGCGCATCGCATGATACCGCGCAGGAGATTTCTCTTACGCTCAATATAAAATCTGCCGTACCTTCTCAACTGTAATATTGCATTCGGACGCAATATTCTGTTCATTCTCCCCCTGCGCCTGCAGCTTGAATACTTTTTTTGTTAATTTGATACCGTTTTCTTCACCGATCTTCCTGCCGCGCTTTTCTCCTCGCTTTTCTCCTCGCTTTTCTCCTCGCTTCTCTCCTTGTTTCGCCGCACGCTGCGCCGCGCGTTCCGCCGCACGTTTCGCCGCATCGACAACAAACGTATTATAATCCTTCAGCGCCTTCTCCCTAGCTTCATATTCCAGCCGCTTGATATCATCCGCGCTCAGCTTCTGCAGCGTATCATACGCCTCCTCCAAATAGATACTTTCCTTCGCCATCTGTTGAAATTCCTCCTTGCTTTTCCCGTCAAAAAAACGCATCCAGTTGACAATATCTTCCCCGGTCTTGATCTCCTTCGGCAGCTTCTTCAGTTCCAGAACCTGGATCTCCAGCTTGTCACTGTAGAGCTTTCCTGTCTTCCTGTCGCAGAAGCCGATCCTGCGGTAAAATCTCTTATCCTTCGGAAAATGTATAAAATCCAGGATACTGACATGTATACATTTTTTGAGGTTTCCATAGGATCCTCCAGATTTCAGCTGCCCTGAAAACATTTTACAGAGATAGAACAAAGTCCGCTCATCCCAGAAATCATACTTTTTCACCTGCATCTCCATGTTGATCTGGACACCGTCCAGCATACGCACACGCACATCTAAGATCCCAAGTTTATCGTCTGCGTGGTCACGCTGTAAATGGGTGAGAAGCAGCTCCGTCTTTTCGATCGTTTCCGGGGGAACCCGCAGGATCGCGGCGCAGAAGCCTTTCCGTACGATCGGGTTCTCCATCAGCCCCGCAAAGCATACATCCACCTTCGGGGACATGATAAAGTCACTGTCCGTTTTTTGAATTTTCTTAGTTTTCTGAGTCATGCAATTCTCCTTTCTCCTGCAGTGCTTTCCGGTGTTACATGTCACACCCTGACCGATCACCACGCTGAGCGGTCAGGAGGATGTACATAAGCCTCAAAATGTGATCAGTAACTTTCCGGCCGGCCGCCTGAAGAGCTAAAAAGAATTGTCTCACTTCCTGAACTCATCATAACATGAAATATCCGTTCAGAAAAGTAAAATTCTCCCGAAAAAAGCCAAATTAACACTCTTAAAATAAGACCAACCCTAAAGCCTGCTTTGTAAAAAACTTTGATTGAGTAACCCGGTGATCTACCGGTAAGAATAAAAAAGATGAATACCTTTTTGAATTCTTCCTGACAAGAATAACACATTGCTGTCGAATATACAACCCCGAATGTATTTTCGATTTTTTGACGTTACAGGTCGTTACATGTCACACCCCGACCAATCACCACGCTGATTGGTCGGGAGGATGCACATAAGAGCTGGTATTCAGGCCGTCCATTGCCGTAGGCAATTTAAAATGACGGCCTGAGTTACAGGGCACGCCTGGTCAAGGTGTGACCTGTAACTACAGGTCAGTTACTGTTCACACGGTGCCGTGCACTTGCTGCACGGCGTCCGGCCAATAAAGTAACATTTGCCATAATATCCAGCCCCTCGCCGAAGGCGACTTAAAATGGGCTGGATACTGTTACCGCATTTATTCTTTTCCGTGCTTCTCGGCCACCCCATGCTCCAGATACGCCTGATACGCGTCCAGCCCTTCCTGATCGATCATCGCCTGCTGCACGCCGAACCGGGTAACACTGACATCCGCCGCATAGGTTGCCAGCCGGATCGACCGGACGATATCGTATTTTCTGGAAAGGCATACCGCCATCGCGCTGATAAATGCATCCCCCGCGCCTGTCACATCTACAACCGAAAATTTCTGCGACTCGAAAAAACGTGCATAATCTTTATTTTTCAGATAGCAGCCCTTTTCCCCAAGTGTAATAATGATATTCTTGATCCCCTTGGAAAACAGGATCTCCGCCCGTTCTTCAATTGTCATGTCTCCGGGCACGAGCCGCGCCGCCTCATCCTCATTGGGCACAAAATAATCGATCTTTCCGAAAAGTTCTTCTTCCAGCGCTTCGATTGCGGAAGGCTTCACGATCATCTTCACTTTCTTTTTCAGGCACATATCCATGGCCGTAAAAACCGTCTCTTCGGAAAGTTCCATATTGATAATGCAAAAACCCGCCCCGTCAAAAACAGACTCGTACTTTTTGATGTGTCCGCTGTCCAGGCACTGGTTTGCGCCCTCCTCGATAATGATCGTATTTTGCCCGCCTGTCCCAACTGTAATGTAGGCCTTTCCGGTTGTCTGGAAGGGGCAGAACACAACCCCGTTCATCCGGACCCCCGCTTCTGTCAGGCTGTTATAAATCATCCGCCCTTCCTGGTCGTTTCCCAGACACCCCAGCATATACGCAGCCCCTCCGAGCTTCCCGATCCCGGCCGCCTGATTGGCCCCGTCCCCGCCGGGAAACTGCATGGTCCTCTTTACACGAAGAGTTCCGCCTCTTGTACGGGTATTGTCCACTATAACATTACAATCCATATTCATATTTCCGATTACAATGATCTTTTCGGTCCTTCCATCTTCCGACCGGTTTTCAGCACTGCCCCTTTCTATGATTTCCGGCTCCGCGGCAGCGTTGTAGATCCATCCCGGCTCCTGAAATTCTACCATCCCATTCAAAGCATCCATTACCTTACACGCGATCCGTGAGACAGACACTTCCACTGTCGTAACAGGCGGTATCAGTTGCTCTGCTAGGCCGCCGTTTCCCATACATACCACAGATACCTCACCCGGAATAGATAAACCGCATTTTACAAGGCCTGCATAAAGATAATTGCAGAATCTGATATCAGAACAAAAGATTGCCGTCACTCCGCTTTCCACGCAGCCTCCAACCATTTCCTCCGTCAAGCTCTCTTCCAACTCAAAAATCCATTCTTCCTTTGGCTGTGTAAATATCTCCTCGTAAGCCTTTCGGTATCCTGCCTTGATCTCTTCCTCTCCCTGCTTCAAAAAACAGGCAATCTTTCTATGTCCCTGATCCAGCAGATACCGGATCCCAACATATCCCATTTGCTCGGCGCTGTACTGTATTACAGATAATTTTTCTTCCCGCGCGGCGGAGGATCGTACGCCAACCTCCACCGTCGGAAGCAGATACCCGCCTCTTCCTCCCTGTCCGAGGAATATCATCCCGTTGATCCCTTTATTTTCTAATATCCGCAGGTATTTCGCCCTGCGTTCCTCTTCCGCCGCATTGCAGACTACGATATTATAGCCATAGTCAAACGCTTTATTTTCAATCGCATATAAAAGCTCTTTGTGAAAAGCCTGCCCCTCGTCCAATACAACGGCGATCATATTCATCCTGGGAGCCGCATTCTTTATAACACCTGAATACGGAACATAATGATACTCCTTGACCACGTCCAGAACTTTTTTTCTCGTTTCCTCACTGATCGTTCTGTCATCATGCAGCACCTTTGATACGGTAGACGCGGAAACATCACACAGCTTTGCGATATCCTTGATATTCATGCCCTGATTTTCTCCTTTTGCCCTCTTCCCTCACCACAGATATTGTACCACAGCCGCATGAAAAAATCTATTCCGTCAGGACGGCATCTTGCAGAAAGCAATTTTCAAGTTACGATTCACGGCCGGTCAGGCCGTGAATTGTAACATTTTCAAACACGCTCTAACCGATAAAATAAATCTCCGAATATATAATTTCTCCAGCAATAGGTCGCGACCTTGATCACTGGCCTGTTTTCTTCACGCTCGTAACGCAGGTCTTCCTTAAGGACCGGCGCGCTTTCATATCTGGACAGTACCCAGTTTGGATTTTTTAAAAACGCGATCACTGAAATATCCCATACGATCCTGCTCCAGCTGATATGCTCCGTCGGAAATTTCCCCAGATACTCCTCGCTGTAGTCTTCTCTGCCCAGAAGATATCCGCCCCGGTCTACCTGCATAAATGCTTTTTCCGCCTCTTCGTTGCAAAATGCCCCGGCTACGATGGAATACAGATAATCCCCCAGTTCATTCTTTCCCGCCAGGTTCGCCTTAAGCTCCTGCTCCGATACGGTAAGCGCCGACGCGACATTCATACAGGGGACCAATACCAGCGGCACTCCGCTGTCCAAAACGATCTGGGACGCCTTCACATCCTGCATCATGTTGAACTCGATCCCATGCCCAAATTCCAGCGGCTGCCCCGCAAGCCAGACCACGACGATCCTGTCGATAATAGACGGATCCATCAGAATGGCTGACGCAATATTCGTGATCGCCCCGATGGCCGCGATATACAGCGGCTCCTCCGATTCCTTCGCTCGCCGGACCAGATCCTCAGCGGCGGCGCTGGCCACCGGTTTCCCATCCGTCCCGATATATCGGTCCGAGCCGTAAAAAATCCTGTTCTCCGGATCCATATGCAGCAGATCAAAAACCCTCCGGATCTCATCATAGCTCTGCCTCATGCCGTCCCCCGGATCCACGGCGTGGCCGATCAGATCCGACGACTTTTCAACCATCTCTTTGGACGCCTGAAAATTTTGAAAGCATTCATGGGAAAACGGCGCCGCATATATCGCTTCCACCTGAAATCGTTCCGGCGACCTCAGCGCCCATGCGATCGCGAACTGGTCGTCCACCTCATTCTTCGCGTCCGTATCGATCACCAGACGCAGCCTGCCTGTCGGAATCTGCAGTCTTTTTTTTCTTTCTTCGTTATTCATCCTTCTTTCTCCAATCATCATGTCATGTTCTGCGCAGCCGCTCCATCCTGACTTGTCTGTTTCTCCGGCCGCACAGGCCAAAAAGCCCGGGCGGCATCCGGCCCGCCGCTTCATTCCAGGTACCACTGGTCCGCGTCCTCCGCCTCCAGTCCCTTCATATATTTTTTCATGTTCCTTTCTGCTGGAAAAGACAGAAGCAGCATGTACACTGCCGGCACGGCCGCGGCGCTTACCGGCAGTACATACACGGCATACAGAGCCGCCGCCAGGAGCACAGCCGCGCACAGGCTTGAAAAAAAGTACCGATACCCCATATATACCGCGCCCAGAAGTATGGATTTCACGGATCCCCGGAATCTTGACAGAACCAGACACAGATAGACCTGCGAAAACAGGCCGAATACAAGAAGCACTCTTGAAGTGATCGTAAATATCATCCCCTGAGCCGAGGTCACTTCAAACTGTCCCGCGAACGCCAGCCAATTCAGCGTGATGATCCCATATACGCATACCGCCGCGCTCAGCGCGATCCCCTGCTTCATATTTTGCAGGAAGGCTCCCCAGAAAACCTGGAAGAGCTTCCCTCTTCCCCGCCGCAGGTACTTTACAACCGTATAATACAATGCCGCGCCTGCCGGTATACAGCACAGCAGCCACAGTATGCTGAGTATGACAATATCCGCCGCTTTTTCGGCAGCTCCCAGGAATCCATATTTGTCATCATACATCTTGGTTTATCCTTTCACCCCGCCGCTTGTAATTCCCTGTACAAAATACTTCTGCAGCGGCAAAAACAGAAAGATCGGGATGATCGCCGATACTGTCGCTGCAGCATAAATGTATCCCCAGTGAATCACATTCTGCTCCTTAAAATTCGCCACTGCCACGGTCACAACCTTCACCTCCCGCGCCCGCGCCGCCAGCAAAGGCCACAGATAATCATTCCATTGGTTCACAAAAATCATAAGCCCTGCCGTTATGATGATCGGTTTGGACAGAGGAAGGACGATCCTGGAAAATGACGTCCACCATCCGCCCCCGTCGATCTCTACGGATTCCAGCAGTGCCTTCGGAGTCTCGCTGAAAAACTGCACAAACAGGAAAAGCACCAGGCCGTTCGCCAGCGCCGGAAGCACCAGGCCGGCATAAGTATTGATCAGTCCCATAGAATTTACAAGCGAGTACAGCGGAAGCGCGATCGCCTCTCCGGGAATCATAAATGTCAGCAGAAACAGCGCAAACAATTGTTTCTTCATTTTAAAATCATAGAAGGAAAACGCAAACGCCGCCAGCGAGCAGATTGCGATCGTACCGGGTATGATCAGCGCGATCATGACCAATGTATTTTTCAGATAGCGGCCAAACTCATATTCCTGAAAAACAGCGATGTAATTCTCCCAGGTCCAGTGGATGGGAACGATCGTATGCCAGTTAAAAGGCGCCATATTTTCAAATAATTCGTTGTCTGTCCGAAATGATGACAGCAGCGGATAAATGATCGGAAACAGCGAGATCAGCAAAACGATTGCCAGCAGCAGATAGATCCCCGCTTTTCCCAACAGATTTTTCTCAACACGTTTCAAGGCCCATCCCTCCTAATCTTCCTGGTTCGTCAGTTTAAACTGGAAAAATACGATGATCAGGATCAAGACCACCAGCACGCAGGTCGTCGCCGCTCCCTTTTCATAGCTTCCATATTTAAACGCCTGCTTATAGGCTTCATACATCAGAACATTTGTCGAATCGCTGAGGCCGCCGCTTGTGATCAGCTGCGCCGGGGCGAACAGAAGGATATTGATACTCGTATCCGCCACCATGACGAACAGCGTGGTTTTCTTCACCAACGGGATCGTAATATCCCACAGTGTCTGCAACGCGCCCGCCCCATCGATCTTCGCCGCCTCATACACGCTGGTATCAATGCCCTTTAATCCTGCAAGGTAGAACATCATCCAGTATCCGCACCCCTTCCAGGTACTCAAAGCCACGATGCACCACAGCGCCTGGTTCGCGTCTGTAAAAAAGCCCTGTGGCTCCATCCCGAACCAGCTCCCGATCAGGCTGTTCGCCAGTCCGTTGTTTACCGAAAGCATCAGGCTCCAGCAGATCGCCGCCACCGGCATAGAGATGGTAACCGGCAGGTAGTAGAGACTCCGGAAAGTCCCTACTCCTCTCACTGCCTGGTTGACCAGCAATGCCATAAGAAAGGAAAGCACGATCTGAAGGGGTGTCATGACCAGGTTCATCTTTACCGTCACCCACAGGGAATGCCAGAAAGACTTATTGGAAAACAAGATTCGGAAGGTTTCCAACGACCAGCTTCCTTTATAATGGAATCCCTGAATAAAGCAGTAGATCAGCGGATAGATCTTAAATACCAGTACAAAAGCCAGGGCCGGCAGCAGCAGGCAATAGGGAAGCATGCTCTTTTTCATTTTTGCCGATATGGCTGTTGTTCCTTTCATTTAAAACGCCCCCTTTACTGTGATTCGCTGTATTCGCCGAGGGCTGAGTCGATCTGTTCCACCGTGCGCTCAAGCGCCGTATCCATGTCCGCCCCGTTCCGGATATCCTCCCACATCGTAGAGAGCGCCGCTGAATATTCGTTAAACGCAGGCGTCACCGCGCGGACATACGCCGTATTTTCCGCCTCATACTTTGCGATTTCCAATACCGGATTTTTCCCGGTCAGCTCTTCCGTATATCTTTCCGCCGTATTCGGACTCATGCCTTCGATGGACAGGAAGATATCATTTCCCTCGCCGCAGGTCATGTAGTTGACGAACTTACCGGCCTCTTCCTTATTTTTAGAAAACGCGCTGACGCCCAGTGCCCAGTTGCCGCAGCCTGTCGCCACTTCATCCTCATGTCCCGCGAAGCATGGCTGATACGTCCATCCGAAATCATCCTCTGTCATGTCCGCGCTCAGGCAGAAGGTATAGGAATCCGCCGTCATCCATTCAAATACACATTTCCCGGCATAGAAGTTGTTGTAGGTCTCCAGTCCGGACACGCCTTTGGAAAAAATGCCTTCCTCCACCAGTCCCTGATACCATGCAATCGCGTCCTTCCACTCGTCCGAATCAATCACACCCTTTACCGTGCTGCCGTCGTCGCTGATGTTTTTACCGCCCATGCTGTTCGCAAGCAGGTTCATCTGATAGACGGAGCTGACCTGTCCGATCTCAATCCCATAGATCCCCTTGCTCCCGTCGGGATCCAGCTCCTTCACCGCTTCTCTCGCCAGCTCTGTCACCTCTTCCCAGGTGATCCGGTTTTCTCCGGTATATTGGCTCCAGTCCACTTCAATCCCTGCCTCGCTCAGCAGATTCTTATTGTAGTAAAGCACCGTGGAGCTGTCTCCCAGCGGGGCCGCGTAAAACTCTCCGCCCACGGTTCCCTGTTTTAAAAGCTCCGGGGAAAATTCTCCCTTTTCCTCCTCCGTAAAATACCCGGCCAAAGGCTCCAGATACCCTCTGTTCACATATGCAGATGTATTCGGGCCGTCCGCCATGATCAGGTCATACTCATCCGAGCCGGAGCTTAAGACGACCTCCAGCGTATCCCCGATATTCTCATACGCCGTCTGCTCCACCTCAACCTTTACGCCGGTCTCCTCCTCATACTTCTTTGCCGCCTCCGCAAACGCGGCGTCATAATGGGTCAGGAGCTTCAGCGTTTTTCCTCCTTCCGAACTCCCGCTATCCGGTGTGTCACCCTTTCCGCCGCAGCCTGATACCGTCACCGCTAATAAGCTCACGCCCGCCAGCATACAGATTACTTTTTTCCTCATCTCTTTTACCTCCATTTTTTCATTTTTACATTCAAAATCATTTCTCGTTTTGTATAATTCAACTGTCTGTTTTTCCACTTTACATGTAAAGTATCCGGCAGTTACAATAGATACAGTCAGGGAAGGGATTGAATCACAGGCTGGAGTCCAGCTCCGGCGCCGTATCGGCCTGTGACCGTGCAGCATGCCACGCGGCCCGGGAGCGGACAGCAGCCTTTCCCGGTCCAGTCGCGCCCCGAAACCGTCCAGTCACGCCGGATGGGTTTATCTTGGGGCCGGTTTGAACGAAAAAACAGATAGAACATTCTCGGAAATTCTTTATCCCCAGATCTGTGAGATGGGTGCGGGAGAGTTTCCGGAAGTGCTTCGACAGACATAGAGGAAAATCAACATGATAAAAACAGCGATTTGTGACGATGAGCCTAAGACCCGCGCCTACCTCTCATCACTGATTCAGGCGCAGCCCTTTCCATGTGAGATTGCGGAATATGCTTCTGCGGGTGAATATCTTGCGGATCAGAAGGAAATCGATCTCCTTTTTTTGGACATCGAGCTGGATCCTGACGACTCTGGATCAGACGGGATGGCGCTGGCTCGAAAGATCAGGGAAGGGGGTTCGGCGGTACAGCCGGTGATCATTTTTGTGACCGGCTATGAGCAGTATGTATTTGACGCTTTTGACGTAGGGGCCTTCCACTATCTGGTAAAGCCTGTGGACGAAGGGAAGTTTGCCGGTGTCTTTGCCCGCGCGGCTGAGCAGGTCATGACCGGATGGAAAGTTCCGCAGAGGGCCCGCCCGCTCGTGCTCTCGTTTGCCGGTACAAATAAGGTCGTTCCATTGGACAGCATTTATTACATCGAGAGCAGCAACCATAAAGCCGTCCTGCATATGAAGGACGGGGAATTTGCCTGCTACATGAAGATCCGGGATCTGGAGCTGGAGCTGCAGGAGCATTTTTTCCGAATCCACAAAGGGTATCTGGTCAATCTCTCCTATGTGAGTGGGTACAGCAAAACGGAGGTGACTTTAACAAATGGAGAAAGGCTGCTGCTCTCCAAGTATAAGTATCCGGATTTTACAAAAGCGTATCTCCGCTTTCTGAAAAAGGGGGCCGGCCTATGAGTGAAGCAGGATTTCAGATCTTTCATCAGGCTTATGCCGTCGGGGCGGAGCTGCTGTATGCGCTCTGTCTGACTTTATTTTTATACCCCTTTATGGGGGAGCGGGAGCACCGGCGGAAAAAGGGTGCGGCCGTCTTTTGCGTATACCTGCTGACGTCTTTGTTTTTGAGCCGGATCGCCGCCCCGCAGGGTTCGTTTATCCTGGTGCTGCTCCTGTTTTTGACGGCAGCATCGAATGCTCTGGAGCTGGGAAAACATATGGCCTTTCTTCTGGGACTGCTTTACTGGAATGCCAAGATTTCCAGCGGTCTGATGGCAGAAAGCCTGTTTTTCATAGGAGAAGAGCTTGTTCCTGCGCCGACAGAACCCCCGGAGGCAGTTTACTTACGCACCACGGTCCTGCTGACACTGCTCCTTCTCTCACATCTCGTTTTATTTATCATTATGCTCTATGCCCTTCTGCGCCGAATAAAAAGCCGGACGACGGGATGTACATTTTTGATGGACCACAGCAGCAGCGTGTATTCTGAGATGTCGGGGCACAGCAGCAACGGCCGATTTCCTGACGCGCCGGGAGAGTTCCTGCCGTCAGGCCTGCCGGGGCTGTGCTATATGAGCCTGATCCCGGCCGCGGGAATCTTATTTGGGCAGATGATCGCCGGTCTTTTGTATGAGATCAAGGATGGACAGCTGCTTCAGCTTTATGAACGGCATCCGGCATTTCTGGCGGTTGTGCCGCTGCTTGCCCTGCTGTTTTACACAGGAGGTTATCTGACCATCCTGTTCCAGCAGGAAATGGCCGCGCTTCGGGAAGAACAGGCCGCCGCTTTCGTGGAGCGCCAGCAGGTTCAGGCAATCCGGGCGCGGATCCAGGAGGCGGAGCAGTTTTACAGCCAGATCCGGCGGATCAGGCATGAAACGCGCGGGCATCTGAACAATATCAAAGGAATGCTCCATAGCGGAGAATACGCATGTGCGGAGGATTACATTTTTCGGATGGACGAGAGTATGGGCGGCTTTGAGCTGACACTCCGTACAGGAAATCCGGTCACGGATGTGATCGTCAATGATAAGAGGCAGCAATGCGAGGATCAGGGGATTCCTTTCCAGACAGATTTTCACTATCCGGATTCCGGAAGCTTTGACGCATTTGATGTGGGGATCGTTCTTCAAAACCTGCTTCAAAACGCGCTGGAAGCCTGTGAAAAGATATCGGAAGGGGAGCGTTTTATCTCCCTGGCAGGGAGGCGGAAAGGACGCTTCCTTCTGATCGAGGTAAAAAATTCTTTTGCGGGAGATCTGGTATTTGGAGCGGACGGCCTGCCTGTCACGGATAAAAAAACGGATGTGTCCATGCATGGCATCGGCCTGTCCAGCGTGCGGCGGATCGCGGAAAAATATATGGGAGAGATGGAGGTCTGTCCGGAGAGCCAGATCTT
This sequence comes from Lachnospiraceae bacterium, assembly GCA_009911175.1. The sequence continues at coordinate 15,731 of QXWX01000034.1, forward strand.
TCGGGTTACGGTCATGGTTCAGGAAAAGTCATAAATGGGTGCAGGGGAGTCTCCGGAAGCGCCCGCAAAAATAGGAGGATGGTCTAATGTATATTTCAGGTCAAAACAATATTTATAGAAATCCGGTCAATAAGAAATTTTTTGATATCAAAAGACTGGAAAAGGCGGAGAAAGAGGAAAAGGAATCACGCGCGGAAACAACGGAGAAAATGTATTCGGATCTGAGGGAGGACGATCTGGAAATCTCACCCGAAGGCCGACTGGCCGCGGTGCTGGAACAGGAAGCGCGGGAGCAGGCCGACTCCGGCATAGAAGCGCGGGAAAAACAGAGTGCGTCAAAGGAGCAGGAGGAAACGGAAATCGCTGAAAAGCAGGACGACCCGGAGGTCTCCGAGGAGCAGGGCGGCAAGGTCGCCGTCAACGTGGGAAAACGGATGAGACAGATCGCGGCGGCAAAAAGCCGTGGGCAGCTCCAACAGGTGCTGTCGCTGCTGCAAAAGGATCTTTCCGACTGCAAAGCCGGTCTGGAAAAGGGCTGGTGCGATGAATCAGAGATTGCCAAGGTGGAAGCCCTGATCAGCAAAGCCGAAGCCCGTATGAGCCAGGTTCCGCAAGAGTCCGGCCAGGAAAAGGAGCAGGGCGGTCTGGATGAGTTCGCTATGGCGTCATTGATGTGAACCAGCCGCCGTTGCAGGGCGGTTACAGGTCACACCTTGATCAGGCGTGCCCTGTAACTCAGGGCGCCAGTTAGAATTGCCAACAGTCATTTTTTCGCTTTACAAGGGTATGCTTGGGGGCTATAATAATTTCAAGATGCCCCTTGGGGATAAGGCGCTGTATTCACTGTTTCCCCCGCTGCCGGGCATCTGGCCGACCACACATTGTAATGGAGAAAAAACGACTATGAGAAAAATCACCCTCGGAAAAACGAATATCACAGTAAACAAAAACGGCTTCGGAGCGCTCCCGATCCAGCGCATTTCTGATAAGGACGCCGTATATCTGCTTCACAAAGCCTTTGACAACGGAATTGATTTTTATGACACTGCCCGGTACTATACGGACAGCGAAGAAAAATTAGGGATGGCATTTCAAGACCGTCGGGACAAAATCTTCCTCGCTTCCAAGACCGGAGCGGAAAATGCGGAGGATTTTTGGAAGGATCTGGAAACCACCCTTCGGAATCTGAAAACCGACTATCTGGACATTTACCAGTTCCACAACACGCCCTTCTGCCCAAAGCCGGGAGACGGCAGCGGGCTCTATGAAGCCATGGAAAAAGCAAAGGAGCAGGGCAAGATCCGCCATATCGCCATCACCAACCATCGGCTGGCTGTTGCCCGGGAAGCCGTCGAGAGCGGACTCTATGATACGCTGCAGTTCCCATTCAGCTACCTGTCCTCAGACCAGGAGCTGGAGCTGGTAAAAAAATGCAAAGCAGCCGATATGGGCTTCATCGCCATGAAAGCCCTGGCCGGCGGGCTGATCAACCATTCTGCGGCCGCTTATGCATACATGCTGCAGTTTGACAATGTACTCCCGATCTGGGGCATCCAGAGGGAAACGGAGCTGGATGAATTTCTCTCCTATCAGGAAAACGAACCCGTCTTAGACGGGGAATTGTCGGCGGTGATCCGCCGCGACCAGGACGAGCTGCAGGGAGAATTTTGCCGCGGCTGCGGATACTGCATGCCCTGTCCGGCAGGCATCGAGATCAACACCTGCGCAAGAATGTCCCTCCTGATCCGCCGGGCCCCCTCCGAAGAACAGCTCACCGAAAAAGCCCAGGCCATGATGAAAAAAACCGAGGACTGCCTGCACTGCAACGCCTGCAGCAGAAAATGTCCCTACGGGCTGGACACCCCGGCTCTGCTGGAACGGAATTATCAGGATTATAAGGAAATACTGGCAGGGAAGGAATACGAATAGTATTCCTTCCCTTACGTTATCAGCCGCTCCAAAGAATGCATGACCAGACCACAGACCCGTCTGCCGCCCTGCTGAATCGTTTTATATTAAGCGCCGGAATATTGGGCCGTAAGTATTTTTACTGAGGGACGTTTCCGGAATATGCCGTCCTTATGATATCATCAATCCTGGCCTCCTTAAGCCCTACCTCCTTGATCGGCGCGGTATGGGAAATATCCTCGATCAGGCGGGCCGCAGTGATCTCGTCCTTTTTGAATTTGTACACAGCCCTGGCTTCCTCCACGGACACCAGCTCCGCTTTCGGGTGACGGATAACGGCGGGATGATAAAAGTCGATCACAAGCTGCCGATAGGGCGCGATCCGGTCCACCAGACTGTCCAGTGAGCCGTCCTCGATGATCTTTCCCTCATTGATGATGATCAGCCGCCTGCACAGCTCCTGGACATCCCCCAGGTCATGGGTGGTCAGAATGATGGTCGTCCCGCTGCGCTGGTTGATCTCCCTGATGAACTTTCGGACAGAATATTTTGCCTCTACGTCCAGGCCGATGGTCGGTTCATCCAGGAATAAGATCTGCGGGGAGTGGAGCATTGCCGCCGCCAGGTCCCCTCTCATCCGCTGTCCCAGGGAAAGCTGGCGCACCGGAGTGTCGATAAATTCACTGAATCGAAAGATCTCATCCAGCATCCTCAGGTTCCTGTCATAAAGCCCATCCTCAATCTGGTAGATCCTTTTGAGCAGGTCGAAGGTCTCGCCCAGACGCAGGTTCCAGTTGAGCTGGCTGCGCTGCCCGAATACAACGCCCAGGTTCCTAACCACCCGCCTGCGGTCCTTCTGCGGAGAAATGCCGTCAATCAGAATCTCTCCCGCAGTGGGCTGCAGAATACCGGAGAGCATCTTCACCGTGGTACTTTTTCCCGCGCCGTTGGGGCCGATGTAAGCCACAATATCCCCTTTTTCCACCTCAAAGGAAATATCATCCACAGCCCTTACATACTGTACGTCCTGCACAAACAGATTTTTCACCGCTCCGTACAGTCCCCTCTCTTTTTTGATCTTCTTGTATTCCTTTACCAAATGGCTGACTTCTATAATATTCATGAAAATTTCTCCTCCATGTCTTAGGAAACACTCTCGGAAACTCTCAGGAGCCGCGCAAAGCGGCAAGTTATATCCATACAGTTCCTTAGCAGTTCCTCAGCTCCCGGCGCTCTCATATCTGCGCATTCCGATCCGAAACAGTCCGCAGCTCAGGGCGAACATGACCGCGCCCACCCCCAGGCCGATGACTGCCATAGGAACCGGAATGACGCTCCCCTCCATTTCCAGAATGTCTTTAACCGGATAGAAAGTGATCCACGCAAGGGGCAGAAGGAATGTAAACAGCGCCTGCGTCCATTTCGGATATATAGTAAGCGGATACATGGACACCCGCTCAAAAAGCGCTCCCACCATATCCGTAAAATTTGCCGTACTCTTCGTCCAGAACGAGAGGGAGCCGCAGAAGATCCACACCGCGCCCCGGATCAAGGTTCCGCCGGCCAGTGTAAACAAGATCAGAGCAATGTTCGCGGCGTTTACTTCCAGATGCACCTTTGCGCACCCATAAAAAAATACCATCAGCCCGGGGATCATGTCGGTGATGCCGATCAGATTGAAATCCTCGAACAGAAACTGAAACAGCACTCCCATGGGCCGCAGTAAAAACATGTCATACTCTCCCTCTACCACGCAGTAGGGCATGTACCATGTCTGGATAAAAAACACCACTGCCAGCCCATGGCTCAGCACGGACATGCCGTACAGGAATGCCAGGCTTTCATATCCCCAGCCGCCCAGGCTGCCAAAGGAATCCACCACGAACTTGATGGTGGCGAATCCCACCACCCACTGCACGCAGTTGGCCAGCACATGGCCGATCAGCATAAACGGGTATTCCAGCCGGGACTGGATGGATTGCCTTGTCAATGCGGCCGCCACAGAAGCGTAATATTTTATTTTTTTCATCCTCATCACCCTCCTTGGATCAGGACGGCCGCAGCCGCCTTTTTCTGCACCGCATGAAATATCAGCCACAGCGCCGCGCACCAAAACAGCTGCAGCACAGTGCGCAGGAGCATTTCTCCAAATGTATAACGCCCGATATAAATCCCAAGAGGAAGCTGGTAGATATTTACAAAAGGCAGACACTCCAGAACTACCCGAACTCCATCCGGGAAAAACCAGAGAGGGATGACGCTGCCGGAAAGCAGCTTCATAACGAATCCCTTTACATTTCTTATGGGCCCCATGACGATCGTCTTGAAGGCGCACATCCCCAAAAGAGCAGCCAGCATCCAGTTGATGAGATACCCGACCGCAAAGCTTACGAGGAAAAGTATGACGTGGACAGAAGATGCCGGAGCCGGAAGGCCGAACAAGGCGGAGCCGATAAGGAACAGCGGGACGGCGGTCTGGAAAAAGGCAACAGCCATATCGCCCAGATCCTCCGCCAGATAGATCCCATAGATATTCACAGGCTTTAACATGTCAAGCGCCACGCTGCCGGATCGGACACTGCTCTCGATTCGGCCCTCCACGCCCATGGTCAGCAGATTTCCCATGATCACAGAAATCGTCGTGTAGGTAAGCATCTCCCGTTCCCCTACTCCTGAGACATTTCCCGTCCCGCCATAGGCCGCCTTCCAGAAGCAGGCCATGGCGAACATGAGCAGACACTGAATGGATATGGTGGAGATGACGTTGAACCGGTAAGCCAGGGCAGACTGGATCCGCACCTTTGCAACAAATAAATAAGCTTTCATTTTAGACCAGATCATACTTCACAACATCCATCCTGACCTTGCCGTCCGCAAAGAAGGAAATCCCGTCTGCCGCAGGATCTGTGTAGAAGGTCGCCGTCATCACCTGCTCCCCGTCATTGACAAAGACCTCTGCGCTGAACCGGTCCAGGATGATCCTCAGCTTCAGCTCCTCCTCCCGGCCGCTGATCTTACATCTTCTCTGATGGATCAGCGCCCTGCGGGAGCCGGAAAACTTCCGGTCGATCTTCAGCACCGACTCATAGGGGCGGAAGCTTAAGGAGGTCTGATATTCCTCATTCTGTGCAAACCGCACCGCAAATTTCCGGTAAATGCTGTCCGGATCTCCCGGACGGATGGACAATTCCATATCGATCCTCCGTCCCCGGACGCCTTCCAGATGGATGGTGCCGTTTTCCAGGATCACATCGGAATGCACCACCTCATTTTTCCGCATGTCATCCAGTTCCCGGACCGGCTTCTGGTACAGCCTTCCGTTTTTCACAGAAAGCTCTCTCGGAAGGCTCATCTGTCCGAACCATTTCTGATAGGGAGAGTGGGGCATACTGGTGTCCCAGTTCTGCATCCAGCCCATCATGATCCTGCGTCCGTCCGGAGCCAGCACGGTCTGGGGAGCATAAAAGTCAATCCCATAATCAATGGACTGCTGCTTTTGCTCCGAAAATGTGAGCGTCTTCCTGTCATATTCTCCGATCAGGCAGAGCGTTCCGTTTCCGTTGTGAAATTCAAAGCCCTGGGGCAGCATATCCTGGGGGCTGGTCAGCAGCACCCATTTGCCGTCCAGTTCAAAGAAATCCGGACACTCCCACATTTTTCCGATCCGGTTCCGATTTTCCGCAAGCACCTTTTCATATTTCCACCGGAACGCATCCTCGCTGGAGAAAAGCAGGATCTGCCCGCTTCCGTCCGCCGGGCGGTTTCCGACCACACACCAGTACCTTCCGTCCTCGTCCTTCCACATCTTCGGATCCCGGAAATCCTCTCTGCTGAACCCTTCCGGCAGATCCCTGCTGTCAAGGACCGGGTTGCAGTCACATTTCTCATAATCCACACCGTCCCCCACCGCAATGCACTGTGTCTGTATATCACAGTGCCCGCCGTTCCACTGGGGCGTCCTTACCACTCCGGTATACATCAGAAGCTGCCTGCCGTCGGGAAGTTCGATTGCGCTGCCGGAAAAACAGCCGTCCCTGTCATAAGCCTCATCCGGCGCCAGCGCGGCGGGCAGGTAGTCCCAGTGCAGCAGATCCGTGCTCACCGCATGCCCCCAGTGCATGGGACCCCATTTGGTATCATAAGGGTAATACTGATAGAACATGTGATACCTGCCTTTATAATAAGAAAATCCGTTGGGGTCATTCATCCAGCCGGTACGGACAGATAAATGGAAATCAGGCCTTTCTTCTTTTTGGATCATTTTTTCGGAAGCTTCCTCATACTTCCTTGCTTCTCTCAATGTCTGACTTGTCATAATTCATTTTCCTTTCATCATATATATGTATACTGTGCGGCAGATTTATCTGGCGCGCAGTATAATTCATGCCGACCAGATGCTTGGACAGCAGGCCGCAGCCTCGTCCGCAGCCGCTGTCCTGTCTCTTTCGTCATATAATGACATTATAAATCATTTTTACTTATTCTGCCATCTCCGCGTTGTAGGCATCCAGATATTTCTGGAATAATCCCAGATACTCCTCCAGCCCGTACGCATCCAGGTCATCCAGGAATTTTTCCCAGTCCGCGTCCGTAAATCCGTTCATGATCCAGTCCGCCTTATGCCTGTTGATCGTCTTCTCGATATCCGCCTGCAGGTTCGACAGTGTCTCGGTGTCCTCCCTGCTCATGAAAAGGTTGGGATACACATATTTTGTGTGCATGTCCGGCGTGTAGATATCCTTGATCCAGTCCAGACGGTACTGTGCGTCATCCGGGCAGGTCACGTACACATCATAATACTCGTCCAGAACAGCGAGAGGTCCGCCGACAGCTTCGGCTTCCCGGACCTCCACCGGGGAGGCGTCGCCCAAAGGAGCATGTTTCAGCATCTCCCCCCCCTGGTCGTTGGTGCTCATCTCGAAGATATCAAAGTCGTCATCTTCCCCGTAGGTTCCCCAGTTATTCTGCGGGGACTGGATCGGCGCGTACATCTGGTCCAGCCATGCGCATACCAGGGCCGGATTCTCCGCCACAGAAGTTACCACGCAGCGTCCGCGTTCAAATCCGCTGGTAAAGGAGCCGTTCGTAGGAGTTATATTTCTCGTGTCCGCCGTCAGCGCCGGGAGCGGAACCCAGTCCTTCAGGTTGTCGATATTTCCTACGTCCCAGCTGAAGCATACGCCGTAACGGCCTGACTTTCCTTTCGCCACATAGGTGGACCATTCCTGGGTAAATGCCTCCGGGTCGATCAAGCCTTCATCATACAGTTTGTGAAGCCATTCGATCCCTTTCTTCCAGCCATCCTGCGCAGCGGCGCAGATGACTTCCTGATCATCCGTCACCGCGATATGTCTGGCCTTGTCCGCGTCGCCATAGCCTTCCCCAAAGCCATTGATCAGGATCGCCGGATCCTGGCCGCCATCATTAATTATACACGACATGGGGATGATATTTCCATCAATATTAAATTCTGCTTGAAGCTCTGACGCATGGTCGCGGAACGCCATCAGAACCTCTTCAAATTCATCGACTGTCTCCGGCATCTCCAGATCAAGAAAATCCATCCATTTCTTATTGATAAAGCTCATATTATCAATGGTCTGGATCGCCGTCTTTTCCGAACCAAGCTGCTCGATCCAGGGCAGAGACCAGATATGGCCGTTTACATCCGTACACATGATCCTGTACTCCGGATATTTGTCAAACACCGATTTCAGGTTCGGCATATAGTTGTCGATATATTCTTCCAGCGGAATGATTGCGCCAAACTCCCCGTACTTGAGCAGGTTGCTGTCTGAAAAGCCTGCCGTGAAAACAAAATCAGTCAGCTTGTTCGGGTCGGACATATTCAGGGATATCTTATCCGCCCACTGGTCGTTAGGGATGGCGGTCCAGTCAATATGCACATTGGTCTGTTCCTCGAGGCGCTTGAAGATCGTCCTGTTATTGGGTTCTGACTCCGTGCTGGGCGGATAACTGATCAGCCCGGTCAGCGTCACGGTTTCCTTCTGCGGAAACTCCAGGGTTGCCTCGTCCACCGGACGGAATGTGCCGTCATTGATCTTTACCTTGCCGCAGCCTGCCATAGAAAGTACCATACAGCCTGCCAGCGCCGCTGCCATTATACGTTTTACTTTTCTATATCTCATGGTCTATCTCCTTTTCCTCTTCAGCTTAGCCCTTTACAGCGCCTGCCATGATCCCGCTGTCAAAATATTTCTGGAAGAACGGGTACATGATCAGAAGCGGCAAACTGGAAATAATAATAGTTGCGTATTTCAAAAGCTCTGCCAGCTGCGCGCGGGCCGCCGTACTCTGCATATCAGAGATCATGCCGGATTCCGGCTGGTTCTGGATCAGGATGGAACGAAGTACCAGCTGCAGAGGCTGTTTCGCGGAATCATTGAGGTAGATCATTGCGTCAAAGTAGCTGTTCCACATACCTACAAACTGCCACAGAGCAAGCACTGCGATAACCGGCGTACAGACCGGAAGCAGGATCTTGAAGAAGAATGTCAGCTCATTTGCCCCGTCCACGTCCGCCGCTTCCCGGAGTTCCTTCGGGATCCCGCGGTAATAAGTTCTGGCAATGGTCATATTCCAGACGCTGAAAGCTCCCGGGAGGATGACCGCCCACATGCTGTCCACCAGACCTAAGTTACTTACGATCAAGTAGGTCGGGATCAGGCCGCCGCCGAAGAACATGGTGATCATGAAAATAATATTGAAAAATCCTCTTCCCTTGAAATCCGCCCTGGATAACGGGTAAGCCGCTAAAAGCGTAACAACTACAGACACCACCGTAAATAGTATGGAATAGATGACCGCGTTTTTAAAACCAATCCAGATCTGGCTGTTGGACATGACACGCTCATAGGCAGTCGTCGTCCATTTGCTGAAATCAAAGGTAATTCCCTTATTCTGCAGTGTAATGGGATCCATAAAGGATGCCACGATGATGTAGATCATGGGCACGATGATCGCCACTACAAACAGCCCAAGAAGTATGTATCCAATTGTCAATAATATCTTGTCCTGACCGGAATATCTTGTTTTTACCACTTCGTACGCACCTCCTTATAATCCCTGTCCGTCATTCATCTTGGCTACGATCTTGTTCACGGCAACCAGAAGGATGACATTGATCACGGTGTTAAATAACCCTACCGCAGTTGAAAAGCTGTAATCTCCGTCGATCAGACCTTTCCGGTATACATAGGTGGCAATGATCTCGGATGCCGGGAGGTTCAGGTCTGTCTGCAGCGCGTATGCTTTTTCAAATCCGATGCTCATGATATTTCCTGCCTGCAGGATGAACTGGATCACGACCATATCTTTGATCGCCGGCCACTCTACCGCCTTGATCTGCTGCAGGATATTCGCGCCGTCCATGACAGCCGCTTCTTTGAGCTCCTGGCTGGCGTTGGACAAAGATGCCGTATACATGATGGATGCCCAGCCCGCGCCCTGCCAGATACCGCTGATGATGTAAATGGAGCGGAACGCTTCCGGCATGGTCATAAAGTTAATCTCTGTTCCCATCAAAAGGTTCAGAGGACCTGTCACGGAAAGTAAGATCCTCACGATACCGCAAAGTACGATGACAGATACGAAGTTGGGAAGATACAGCACCAATTGTATCTTTTTCTTGATGCCCGTACTCTGGATCCGGTTCAACAGAAACGCCAATAGGATCGGCATTGGGAATCCCCACAGGAGGCCGTACACACTCAGTTTCAAAGTATTGGCCAGATAGCCCATAAAGTCCGGCGAGGATAAGAACCTGGTAAAATGCTTCAGGCCCACCCATTCGCTTCCGGAAACACCCCGGAATGGGTTGTAGTCCTGGAACGCGATCAGAATACCGCTCATGGGCGCGTACTTGAAGATCAGTGTCAGCAACAGCGCGGGCATCAGGAAGATCGCATATAGCTGCCAGTGCTGCTTTACATACAGCATGGTGTTGTGAAATCCCTTGTCCTGTCTTTGATTTGGAACAGTTGTTGCATTTGTATTCATAATTTCCTCCTTTCTCTCAAATCCCTTTTTCTTTTGCACACTTTTTCTCTCATTACCTTATTCTTCTCCTTCCCATTTTTATGATTTGTGCATTTGTAAAATCATTGTAACATATTTTGGGATTTGGTTATATAAATTTATATCACTTTTTTTACATTTAGTCAATACTTTTTTCGCTATTTGCACACATTTATTTTTTGCATTTTTATTCTTAATGCACATATCGATTAGATTCACAGCTATTTTTTATTACATTTTCGGAAAAATCTCTAATTTTTACATTTTTACATTTGACACATTCTCTTTTGTGCATTATAATGTTTTTAGAAAAGATTTACGGCAGCAGATCCCCGGACTCCGGTTTGAGGATATGCCGATACAGCAAAAGGAGGGACATATGGGTACTAGAGTTACGATACAGGACATTGCGGATGAGCTCGGCATTTCCCGCAACACCGTATCAAAGGCGATCAACAATACCGGCATCCTGGCCGATTCGACCCGGGAGAAGGTTTTAAAAAAGGCGATGGAGATGGGGTACAAGCAGTTTTCCTATGTGACCGCCGCAAGCGCTGCCTCGGGAAGCGCCGTGCTTTCCATCCCGGCCGCAAAGCAGAACACGGAGATTGCGTTATTGATCGCAAATTTTATAGACGGCTCTCATTTCGCTTCCGTCATGCTGGACAAATTTCAGATGGAGCTCTCCGGGCTGGGGTACAGCCTGACGATGCACCGGATCCTGGCGGATGAGCTGGATGCCATGAAGCTGCCTGCTTCTTTTTCCATGGAGCGGACCGCCGGGATCATCTGCATTGAGATGTTTGACTATGAATATGATAAGATGCTCTGCGGCCTGGGGCTGCCTGTCTTATTTGTAGACGCGCCGGCGGCCTGCTTCCAGGAACCGCTGGAGGCGGACCTGCTCTGTATGGACAACCAGACCGGTATCTACTTATTTATACAGGAAATGGCCCGGCGTGGAAAGACCAGGATCGGATTTGTCGGGGAATATCTGCACTGCCGTTCCTTCTTCGAGCGGTATATGGCTTACCGGAATGCCCTGCAGCTTCTGGGTCTCCCCTGCCCGGACGAATACTGCGTCACAGGGAATAAGAAGGGGATCCGCAATCCCAAATCGGAGGATTATCAGGAGTATCTCACCGAAAGCCTGCAGAAGCTGGAGCCTTTTCCGGAGGTGTTTTTGTGCTCCAATGATTCCGCCGCTCTGAATGTGCTGCAAGTGCTGAAAAAGCTGGGATACTCGGTTCCGGAGGATGTGTATCTGTGCGGCTTTGACGATTCCCCGGAGTCCAAGATCGTCACGCCCCCGCTGACTACGATCCATATCCACAGCCAGATCATGGGCTTTGCCGCCGTGAACCTGCTGATGTCGCGCATCAATGAGCCATCCCTGAATTACCGTACCATGCACACGGAAACCAGCCTGATCTACCGGGACTCTACGGAGGGGTGAGGAGAAAGGCAGATGCGGAGTATTTCTTTTTATATCTTTCGATGACCTGCCCTCGTACCGCAGGTGAGGGGGCGCCGTATTATAATAGGAGGAAAGATTTTATGGGTAATTTATTCAATCTGGACGGACCGGTCCTGCAGTTTATCAACAAGCTCGTATACAGCGTTTATCTGAATATTTTATGGTTCATCTGCTGTATTCCCATTGTGACGGTCGGCGCGTCCACCACCGCCCTCTTCTATGTATCATTAAAAGTCGCGAAAAATGAAGAGGGGAACCTGACGAAAGCGTTTTTCCATTCTTTCCGGGAAAATTTTAAGCAGGGAACGATCATCTGGCTGATCCTGCTTGGCGTAGGGATCGTGCTGGGCATCGACGGGTATGTCCTGTATCATATGCGGTTTGAAAACGCGTTCTGGACGCTTTGCACGGCAATATTTTTCGTGGCTGCGGCTGCTTACAGCGTAGTCCTGATGTATATCTTCCCTCTTCTGGCCAGATTTGACAATACGGTCGGCGCGATGTTCAAAAACGCTCTGTTTATCGGCATCCGTTTTCTGTTCTGCACCGCATTGATGGCTGTCATCTATTTTGTAATGCTGCTGGTCGTGGTACGGTTCTTTACCCCGGCTGTGATTTTCGGGGAAGGGTTGTGCGCGCTGCTCTGTTCCTACCTTCTGTCCAATGTCCTGCTGCTCTGCGAGGAAAAGACGGAGGAACATGAGGCGGCTGCGGATTAAGAAGCTATGAAAGAGAAAAGAAAAAACATTCATTTTAAAAAGAGTTCGAATGAAAAATGGAATTCCCTCAACAGGAAACAGAAGGCGCGGTATGTCTGGGATTATTATAAATTTCCCATCGCAGTCTGCCTGATCTGCTTATACATCGTCGGCTATACGGCATACGGCCATTTTACCAAAAAGGAGGTTTTGCTTTATACCGCCCTTGTAAATGTGTCCGCAGGGGAGCAGCTCACCAACGAACTGGACGGCGGTTTCCTGGATTTCCTGGGCGCCGATGCTTCCAAAACGGAGCTGGAACTGTATACGGGAATCAATCTCACCGACGATCCCGATGCCCCCAATCATGAGTACGCCTATGCTTCCCGCGTAAAGATCATCGCTTCGATTGATGATGAAAAGCTGGATGTGGTGCTCATGAACCGGGAAGCGTTTGACACATTTGCGCAGAACGGGTATTTCTATAATATGGAAGAACTGATCCGGGATACGGATTTGCAGAGCACGGCCAAATGGGAGCCGTACCTGGTGTCTGGCACGGCCATACTGGAAGACAATGCTGACGAACTGCTGCAGGACAGTTCCCTGGAATACCAGGCTGTGACGGAGGAATATCCTATGGGGCTTAACGTATCGCAGGCAGGCGTTTTCCGGCAGGCAGGCTTTGAAGATGACGTGTATCTGGGTGTGCTCAAAAATTCGCCGCGCATGGAGATGGCGGCGGAATATATAAGATATCTGTTTGCATGGCCGGAAAAGTAAAACGCCGGATGCCGTGCAGCAAGCGCGCGACATCGTGTGAACAGTAACTTGCAAAAAGCGAACAAAGATGTATCTATGCCCGCTTTTAACTATTTCGTATTTATTTTTGATGGAATCTGGTCAAGGTCTGACCTGTAACATTTATATTGCTTTCAACACATTGAAAGGAGCCGCCTGCTATGGACACACCTCACATCGCGCTTTTCCCTCATGAACATTTTCTGGATATACGCCCTTATCAATACGGCTGGGAAGAATGTGAACCTCTCCATTCTTTTGGTCCTTTTGTCCGCAACCATTATCTGTTCCACTACATCATCAGCGGAAAGGGAATGTTGTATTCTCACGCCGCCAATGGTAATATACACGAATACCGCCTGGATGCAGGCCAGGGATTCCTGATCTGTCCGGGACAAATTAATTTATACACCGCTGATGAGAAAGATCCCTGGAAATATGTCTGGATAGAATTTGACGGAATGCGCGCAGAGGAATGTCTGCTCCAGGCGGGTTTAGAACAGAGCCAGCCCATTTACCGCCCACGGAGCATAGAAGAGGGAAAACTTCTGCAGGACCATATGCTCTATTTTTTTGAAAACTCGAAAAGATCTCCCGTCCACCTGGTTGGAAAGTTATACCTGTTTCTGGACGAACTCATTGAGTTCTCCACCAGCCGGCAGAATACAGAAGAAAAAAGAGAACAAGATTTTTATATCAATGAAGCGGTAGTGTATATCCAGCAGAATTTCAACCGTGAACTGACTGTCGATGAAGTAGCCGGTTTTTGCAAATTAAACCGAAATTATTTCAGCCGCAAATTTAAAAAAGTCATAGGCTGTACTCCCCAGGAATTTCTGATCCGTCAGCGTCTGACAAACGCGGCCGAGTTAATGAGTCTTACTGATCTGCCCATTAAGAGCATAGCAGCTCAATGCGGATACCCCAACCAATTTCATTTTTCCCAGGCTTTCAAAAAATTCTACGGCATGCCTCCCCAGGAGTGGAGAAAACATAATCACGCGGAAAGGGACTGACCCACAGTGAGTCAGCCCTTTTCATTTTCATCTCATCCAACTGCCTTCAAATATACTTGAAAAGCAGGATAATCCCCCCGTATCTGCGGAAGGGGATAACCGGCCTTCATCAATTCCCCTCCGCTGTAAGTCTCCCCGATTCCATCAACCTGATATTGAAATGACGGATTCAGCCCTTTCAGCCGCAGTGTCCTGAAAGGCGGAGCAGAGTGGGTACATCCCATCACCACGTTAACCAGAGCCTCTTTCTGACCAGCGGACACCTGCTCCCAGGCTGTATATGAACTGTCCTGGAAAGGGCTGCTGAGACGGTAATAGTCCCCGTCATGTATCAGGTTATAATGCTTCTTATACGTTTCCACCTGACACCGGATCTTTCTTTTCTCTTCTTCTGTACATTTCCCCAGATCCATCTCATAGCCAAAAGCTCCGCTCATAGCAGTGATTCCCCGTGTCTCCAAAGGGGTAAACCGCCCGTTTTGTTCGTTGGGAACCGCTGAAACATGGGCTCCCATGGTACAAACCGGATAGCAGAAAGAAGTTCCATACTGGATACGCAGACGGTCAATCGCGTCCGTATCGTCACTGCACCAAATCTGAGGCGTATAGTAAAGCATCCCGCCGTCAAACCGGCCTCCTCCTCCGCAGCACCCTTCAATAAGTATATAAGGATAGTCACAATGCAGCCGCTCCAACAGATCATAAACGCCCAGGACATATCGGTGATAGACCTCCCCCTGGCGCCCGGCAGGCAGTCCGGCGGACCAGACATCTGTAAGACTGCGGTTCATATCCCATTTAATATAAGAAATGTCTGCACTGCCAAGTACTGCTTTCATCTGATCATAAATATGATCCCTCACATCTTTACGTGAGAAATCCAGTACCAACTGTCCCCTGCCCCTGGAAGGCGCTCGTCCGGGAACACGCAGTATCCAGTCTGGATGGGCACGATAGAGATTACTGTCCTCATTCACCATTTCCGGCTCCATCCAAATTCCGAATTTCATTCCCAGATCCTTGACGCATGGAACCAGAGCCTCCAGTCCGCCAGGCAGCTTTTCCCGGTTTACCTGCCAGTCGCCAAGCCCGCTGTTATCATCATTTCGGGAACCGAACCAGCCGTCATCCATTACAAACAGCTCAATTCCCAAATCAGCTGCTTCTCTGGCAATATCAACCAGTTTGTCAGCATCGAAATCAAAATAAGTAGCTTCCCAATTATTTACCAGAACTGGTTTCCTTTCATACTGGTACGGATCACGGAGCAAATGTTTCCGGATTGCTTTGTGATACTGACGGCTCATTTGTCCAAACCCATCTGGTGAGCAGACCATTGCCGTTTCCGGAGCCGTAAATGTCCCGGCCGGTTCCAGCGTCCAGCAGAAATGATAGGGATGGATTCCCATGACCAGACGGCTGTTCTCATATTGACTGCATTCCACCGCTGCCTCAAAGTTACCGCTGTACAGAAGCATGGCGCCATAACACATCCCCCTGTCTTCATCTGCGTCATGATCACAGATCATCACAAAAGGATTATGTTGATGACTGGATATTCCGCGTACACTGCCTACACTTTGTATTCCCGGCCGCACCGGTCCGCGGTCCAAACACCGTTCCATCAAATGATGGCCGTTAAAAGTAATCAGATCCAGATCAGACCGGGTAAAATCCAGACAAAGTGAGGCGCACCTGCACACACGTATTGTCTCGGTCCCCTCATTCACTAACCGGATGGCACGGGTGATAAGGTCAAAATCCTCAAACACCCCATAATACATTTCCACCGCTATTCGGGCAGCCGAATCTTTCAGCAAGACCACCAGAGTCTCTGCTTCATTTTCCATACCATGAAAACCAGGCAGCCCCTCCAGTTTATACTTTCCCTTTTCCAAATGAAATCCCTCATACCGCAGGTCTGCCGTATGGCTTCCTCCTGGCAGTTCCAATTCAATAGAAGGCAGACGAAAATCCCCTACGCCACAGGTAGAATATTCCTGCGGCATCACATCCAGGGAATAATCCCTGTTTCTGCCTGCTTCATCAGGATTAGGCGAAAAACTACGTTCACCGCACTTGATCAGCCCGGACAGATCGCGGTTGTCAATCCTTGCTCCATAATAGATATGCTCAAGAACATGATATTGATCTACTTTCATTTGATATGTAGTATTTTGCGTATGCAGTGTAAAGATTTTGTTTTCCTGGTCAAGTACGATCATAATGATACCCCCTGATAAATATTTGGTATAAAACCAGTCCCGGCTGGTTTTATACCGGGACTGGTATGAAAAATCCAATTACAACTTTTATATATTCCCGCAGACAGCGCGGCAAACGCACAGCCCTGTTTCAAAAAGTTCCCACCTATTTTCCGCCGGTACCGGCAATCCCTTCCACAAATTGACGTTGGAAGATCAGGTATAGCACCACCATCGGCAGCATAGCCAACAGAGAACCGGCCATTAACACCGGGAAGTTGGTGGTAAACTGGCCGCGCAGCGTGGAAAGTCCTGAAGACAGCGTCATCATCTTGAGATCGGAATTTACCACCAGTGGCCACATCAGGTCGCCGTATGCGAAAACCGCGGTAAAAATGGTCAGGGCTGCTACGGAAGTCCCCGTCAGCGGAAACATGATCTTATAAAATGTCTGCCATTGGTTGCAGCCGTCCAAATAGGCGGCCTCACCCACCTCATCCGGAATGCTCATATATGCCTGACGCAGAAAGAACACGCCGAAAGCACTGACCAGCCCAGGAAATACCAAGGCAAATATAGTATTAGCCATACCCATTTTCGCAACCATCTGATACTGAGGAATGATAAAAATCTGGCTTGGCAGAGACATCTGGATCAGTACAATACCAAAAAGAATATTCTTGCCTCTGAATTTCAGCTTGGCAAACGCATATCCCGCCATAGAACTGAATAAAACGGCGCATACCACCCGGAAGAATACCATCAGTATCGTGTTCCAATATAGATTGGCAAACGGCAGGCTGGCGATCGCTTCTTTAAAATTATCCAGTATGAGCTGCTTTGGAAAAAAAGTCGGCGGAATCAGCATACTTTCAGGAACCGTCTTGGAACTGGTAAGGATCATCCACAAAAAAGGAAAGATCATAATAACCGCGCCCAGGATCAGGAAGAAATAAGTAAGAGCCTTATTGATCATATAGGAGCGCTTCAAAGAATTTGTATTTTTCATTCCAATACCTCCATCATATTAAATATCATATGTAACCCATTTCTTTTGCCCCTGGAATTGTACCAAGGTCACAAGAAGTATCAATCCAACAGTCCAGATCACGATAGCGGAACCATACCCTCTGTCTCCTGCTACAAAAGAGGAGCGGTAGAACAGGTACATCAGACTCTGCATATCTATCAGAGCCGGATTGGTCTCATCTGCCATCATGTAAATGAGGTCATAAATTTTCATGGAAGCCATCAGACGCATGATCAGTACAGAAAACAAAGTCGGGGAAACCATCGGCAGCGTAATGGTAAAAAACTGCTGAACTTTTCCTGCGCCGTCAATGCTGTTTGCCTCATAAAGCGACTTTGGAATATTCTGCAGTCCGGCAAGGAGAAGAACCGCGTCATAACCGATACTGCTCCAGACGGACACAATGGCAACAGCCAGTACAGCCGTTTTCGGGTCCGTAATCCATTGAATCTTTACCCCCAGTATCTGGTTAAGAATACCATACTCACCGTTGAAGATCCAACGCCACACCATGGCAACGGCTGCCGGGGCACAGACCAGAGGCAGGAAAAAAATCGTACGAAAGCCTCCTTTAAACCTCACATTCGCGTTCAACAGCATAGCAATCAGCAGCGCCAACGCAATTCCCACAGGTACCGTCAATATACAAAAGTAGATGGTATTCCAGGTTGCTTTCCAGAACTCCGCATTCGTAAACATATCTACATAATTTTGCAGGCCTATGAACTTGTAATGCCCAAAGCCTTCGTGCTCACAAAAGCTTGCATACAATGTCTGTACAAAAGGCCACAAATTTAAAACGACCAGACCTATGATCGTAGGCGCTACCATAAACCAGCCCCAGTTTTCTTCCCGCCGGGCCGCGGCAGATAATTTATTGTTCATAAAAATTCCTCCTACTACTTTTCTAATTTCTTAGCGGTTTCTGTATTGACAATACGTTCCATATTCTCCAGACCGGCCATAAGATCCTGGTTGCCGGAATAGATTCTGGTCAATTCGTCTATTACCTGGCTCTTCCATTTCGGGCTGGCAGAATTATAAACGGCCTGCACCGCATAATCGAACTGATCGAAAATAACATCCAGATCCAGCTTTTCATCGTAGGAATCAAATGCGGCGCGCCAGGTCTCTTCACAGCCAATATAAGCAGGGATAGCAGCACCATTTTCTCCCTGGATCCGCTGTGCCTCTTCCGTACCAAAAAACTTGATCACATCCAGGGCAGCCTCACGATTTTTGCCGCGGGCCGAGGTTGAATAGCACAAGCCATTGGACATAGTAGCACGTCCATCCTGATCCAGGCTTTCACTGTCCTCTATTGGATCCGCACATTTCGGCAGCTTGGCCAGATCTTCCCAAGTCCATTCTTCGGTGGGGTAAGAAATCCCGGCAGCATCAAACATTTCCTTATTATACACCAGAAGACCATTATCCTTATCTTTCGGTACACCATATAGATGACCGTCACTTCCACTGGCATTTCTGCGGGAAATCTCCGAAAAATGTTTTTCATAATAATCCGACTCTACATCGTCATAAAGATCTGTCACATCAGCCAACATACCGAAATCCGCGTAATACAAAAGCTGATTGGTATGCATCCAAAATATATCCGGCATAGTATTACTCTCTGCGGACGCCTCTAGCTTCGTCCAGTATTCACTCCAACTGGTAGCCTGTACTTCAATCTCCACATCCGGGTGCTGGGCAGTATATGCGTCACACATAGCCTGCATCCCGGGGCGTTGATACACATCCCAGATCTGAAAAGTGAGATGTGTCTTTCCATCTGCGGTTTTTCCACATCCGGTGAGCGACAACAACAAGATCAGCATCAAAACCGCCACTTTAATACGCGATAATTTTATCATAACTCCACTCCTTTATTTTTTGTCAGATAGATATACCCTTTACAGATCATATCTGCCTGCCCCATTTTTTACGGTCACAAATAGAAATACATCCCGGGCCTGCATTTTCTCTTCTGTAACCTCTAAAACCACTTAAAATTATAATAAAAGGGCACTCTGCTGTAAATGAAGCAGTGTGCCCAACATATACCCTGATTTCACAAAAGTCACATTTTTATATAAATATATTACCATTTATATCTATATCAATTTTTTTTGTGAAAACTATCAAAATTTTTATCTTCATTTTTGTATAAAACTATCAAAGTGATTTTAATGCCATTCTGCAAATGATAGCAGATGCCCGCCGGAAAGCTTCCTATCAAGTGAATGCCACAATGATTGACCTTTATTGGGGAATTGGAGAATTTGTTTCCAACAAGGCCGTGCAGGATGGCTGGGGACGTTCTTGCCCAAAGACAAAATCGGATGCAGAGAGATTATTCTATTTGAAGCTGGCCTCTCGGGAAAAGTATAAAGCAAAAGAAAATTTCAAACCGGAATACTTGGGAAAAATGCAGTTTTATCTTGAAGCGTTAGACCGGGATGTAAAGAAGCCCCACGAAAATCCCAGCGTTGGCATTATTCTTTGCAAAAGTAAGGAAGAGGACGTTGAGAGTTTTTCAAAAAATCAATTTATTATGTTAGTACAAAATAGCTACTCGGAAACCTCCGTTTCTCTGGCTTTTTTCAAGCCTTCGGCTGTCGCTTTCATAACTACGAGTCCCTTCTCGTTCATGGTGTCCAGCATTACATCAATAGACTTTCGGCAACTGTCCTCGCCTCTATGCCCTTCCGTGTAGAAAAACTGGTCTACGGAAATATCAAACATTGTGACAAGCTGGAAGAATAAATTAAAACTGGGGTGCTGCCCCTTATTTTCAATGCTCATAATCGCGCGATCAGTCTTTCCGACTAATTCCGCAAGGTAGGCCTGCGTCCAGCCCCGTTCCTCTCGGGCCTGCTTGATAGCCAGCCCTAAACCGTGAAAATCAAATCGTCTTCATCTTGGTTCATTCTCATATCACCCTATATCATTGTACATTTCGGGTTGACTTATGAAAATGTAATGAAATTTGATATAATGTAGTATTTTATTTCTTATTCACATAGTTGCACTTTTATCTAAATCCGTATAAAATTATATAGAATAGTAGATTGGAGGATAAAAATGGCGATATGGAATCCTTGGCGTGGCTGTCATCGTTACAGTACAGGCTGCAAATTTTGCTACATACATAAGGGAGATTATAAAAAGGGAATTGACACAAACATTATTAAGCAAACCGAAAAATTTTATGACCCTATTGAAAAAAACAAAAATGGAACTTACAAAATAAAATCGGGGCAAATGGTTTATGTATGTTTTTCATCAGACTTCTTGATAGAGGACGCAGATAAATGGCGTACTGAATGCTGGGAAATGATACGGGAACGCTCCGACTTACATTTTCTCTTTCTGACAAAAAGAATTGAAAGATTTTTGGATTGTGTTCCGCATGATTGGGAAAGTGGGTACGAAAATGTTACGGTTGGCTGTACGGTTGAAAATCAAGAAAATGCCGATTACCGATTAGACATTTTTTCCAGCCTTCCTATTAGGCATAAAAATATTATTTGCCAGCCATTGATTGAGAACGTCAATCTCTCTGCATATTTGCACGATATAGAATTAGTTGTTGTCGGCGGAGAATCTGATAAAAACGCAAGGCCGCTTGACTATGACTGGGTATTACAGATCCGGGAGCAATGTATTTTCCATAATGTACACTTTGAGTTTAGGCAATGCGGTACACACTTTATCAAAGATGATAAATTATATACATTAAAAGTCCGTGATTTATGCACTCAAGCAAAAAAAGCAAATATAAACTTCTGACACTCTCTTTTTTGTGCATGAAAAGAGAGGAAATAATCAATCCAAAGAAATATAATTGTCACTGGAAAGGAGTAAAAAAATGGAATGGATAGAAAAACTGAATAAAACAATTTCTTATATTGAGGAACACCTTGCAGAAGAAATAGGTTATGATGAACTTGCGCGCATAGCATGTTGCTCTACATACCACTTTCAAAGAATGTTTGCATATATGGCTGGTATTCCGCTTTCGGAATATATCCGTCGCAGGCGAATGTCTTTAGCCGCTATTGACCTGCAAAGCGGAACTGAAAAAATTATTGATATTGGTATGAAATATGGGTATTCTTCCCCGACTGCATTTAATAGGGCATTTCAAAATGTGCATGGCATAGCGCCATCAATGGCAAAGAAAGGAGGCGTTCCTATGAAGTCTTATCCCCCTATCAGCTTTAAAATAACTGTAAAAGGAGTAGAGGAATTGAATTATCGCATTGAAGAAAAAGCAGCCTTTCGCATTGTGGGAGTATCTCATCCGCTGGATAAAGAAATAGAAAACAATTTCGCAGCCGTACCGCAAATGTGGCAAAATGCAGCTGTAAACGGCACATTAGAAAAAATTGCACCGCTTATGAATAATCAGCCTATGGGTGTCTTGGGTGTAAGCGTGTGCATTGACGAAGAGGACTGGCAATATTTTATAGCGGTATCTTCCTCCGCTGAAATCGACAATTCCTTAGATGAATATGTTGTTCCTGCTTGTACATGGGCTATTTTTAGCGGAACTGGTACAGGGATATCCATTCAAGAATTGGAACAACGCATCATAACAGAATGGCTTCCAACCTCTGGATTTGAATTTGCCAATGCTCCTGATATAGAGGTTTATCTAAACCCTGACCCCAATAATATGCAATATGAAGTTTGGCTGCCAATCAGAAAAATATGAGGTTACAACATGATAGACAAAAATTATGATGAATTTTTAGAGACTATCGGTGCAAGCAGAAATTTTGTAGAAGATATAAATCATTTTCTTCTGGATAGCAACTGCAAACGTGAAATCAAAACAGCTAAAAGCGGCTTTACTGTTTCCTATCTTTTTCGGGATACAAAAAGGACATTAGCTACTTTCGTTTGCAGAAAAACGGGAATAAAGATTAGAATTTTCCCACAGCATCTTAATGAGTACATGGGGTTTTTAGATACGCTTCCGGCAAAGATGAAAAAAGAAATTGCAAAAGCATCTGTCTGCAAACGCCTTGTGAATCCTAATGACTGCAATCCTAAATGTGTTATGGGATATGACTTCATTATGGATAAGGAACGCTATCAAAAATGTAGATATATGGCGTTCATGCCTTCTATAACCGAAGAAAGCACACCTTATATCAAAAAATTTTTACAAAATGAACTGTTGCAGTAAAATGATAAAACCGCCCAACGGAAAATAAAAAAACCGTTGTTCGGCGGCAAAGTTTTCATGCGCCCGACAGAATAAAGATAGCCTAATGGCGGTTTTGAATAAAATCAAAGCCGCCGTTTTTCTTTGCGAAAAATCGAATATATGGAGGGTGTGTTAAAGTCACCCTTTTTCAAGGATATGGCGGTATCAAATGCTTAAAAGCATTGAGAGGTATCACTGTGTCCTTATTTATTATCCAACTATCTGAACCGTTAAAAAAAGCCCGCCCCCTTGGAAGGGTAATTCCGGCAATCAATGTGAAATAATTATGATACACCAGACAATAGCTCCTGCTAAGCACAGCTGGAATTTTTATCGGCAGAAGCTGTCCCGAAGCAAGATAACACTCCGTAAAAGAAACGGGAATATATCGATGACCTGCAGCTATCACACCGCAATCTTCCCATCCTCAATCCGCACCACCCGATCCGCCATCTGCGCAATCTCCGGGTTATGGGTGATCATAACAATGGTCTGGCAAAATTCGCTCCCGGTCATCTTGAGCAGCCCGATCACATCGTCGCTGGTCTTGGA
Organism: Lachnospiraceae bacterium; assembly: GCA_009911175.1. The sequence goes on from QXWX01000034.1 coordinate 38,672, forward strand.
ATCCAGATTCCCGGTAGGCTCATCCGCAAGGATGATGGACGGCTTGGAGGCCAGGGCCCGGGCGATGGCCACCCGCTGCTGCTGCCCGCCGGACAGGTTGTTGGGCAGGCTGTCCAGCTTGCTTTCCAGTCCCAGCATTTCCACAATCTGCATGATAAACTTCTGATCCGGCTCCCGCCCATCCAGCGAAATCGGAAACACGATATTTTCCCAAACGGTCAGCACAGGGATCAGGTTGTAATTCTGAAAAATAAATCCGATCTGTTTCCGCCGAAATACCGTCGCCTGCTCGCTGTTCAGCCCGGCCAGCTCCGTATTGCCGATCCGGATGCTGCCCTCCGTGGGCGTATCCAGCCCGCCAAGCATATTCAGAAGGGTCGATTTTCCGCTGCCGGATGTTCCGATAATGGCGGTAAACCTGCCCTGCTCAATCTCCAGGTCAATACCGTCCAAAGCCCGCACCTGCGTCTCCCCTTCCCCATAATATTTTTTCAGGCCCGTTGCTTTTAAAATACATTTCATATCAAATATCCTCCTGTTATTCCTAATCATAATTTTATACGATGTTGCAAAACACTGTTTGATGATTTTCAAATGACTAAGGTCAAATATCCATGCAGGCATGGCTGCTTGGCTCGTTGCTTTGCGGTAATCAATCACTCCGCCACCCGAAGCTGCTCCACAATACTTTCCTTATAGAAGAACCGAAGCGCCAGAACCGGCACCGCCGTTGACAGAACCAACAGCAGGGCGCTTACGAGCAGCGCAGGCAGCAGCGTAAAATGAAACGTAAACTGCCACATTTTTCCAAGCATTCCTCTCACCAGCGTCAGATCCAGAATTGCTCCCAGCACGATCCCCAGGGCACACGCCCCTCCCGCATAAAACATGCCTTCGTACACCATCATTTTTGTAAGCTGCCGCTCCGTCATACCGATGCTCTGCATGACAGCAAACTCACGGCGGCGGGCCAGGATCGTGGTGACCAGCGTATTGATCAGGTTCAGCACGCCGGCAAATCCAAAGATCACACCCACCAGCCCGCCTACGAGCCGGATCACCATTCGGAAGTTTTCCGCATGTTCACGGGCGGACTGGGAAGAAATGTAATAGACATCGGAATTATTTTTTACATAATCTTCCAAAAACGCAGTCATATGCTCCTGTTCCCCCTCTTCTACATCAAAGGCGTATTTATAAATTACAGGTTCGTCATACAGTTCCTTAAAAACGTCCGTCGGCAAATACAGGAACAGCCCGTCTCCGCCAACCTTTGTCGGCCCGTTAACGGAAACGCCGATTTCCTGGTCATCCCCGTTCAGAGCGGCCTTCGCCAATACAGGCAGCTCCATCGCCTTCTGTCCGTCCTTGTAAACCGTGATCATGTCGCCCACCTGGATGAAATCAAAATCCTCCATCAGGGACATATCCGCCCGGTCGGTATTTATCCCTGCCAGAATCCCCTCCCCGCACATCATTTTCTCATAGAGGGCGCGGGCATCGGTCTCCCCCTCCCGCAGATCCATCCGGGCAACCGTACTTTCCTCCATCCCGTAAACGTTGCAGAGCGGCCGCCCGTCATCCCCCAGTCCAAAGGTGAAGCCCTCTCTGTCACAGCGAAACGGAATCTCTGTTTCTTCATGAATATATTCCTCAGCCGAAATATCCCTGCCAAATTCATAAGTCACATTTGTATCTTCCGCCGTATTTTTATAGACTGGCACGGCATCCTTCACCCCGGGCTGAGACTCAATTGCCGCCATCACCGACGGCTCCACCGCGTTCTCCCGGAACCGGAAGCCTTTCAAAATATTTCCGGTTTCCGCACCGGTCACGGCAAAATCCGTCCGTATCATAAAGTCTACCTGTTTTTCCACATCCATGCTGCCGGCCGCCGTCCCGACGCAGTTGAGCAATGTCACGCAAAGGGTCAGGGATATGACGATAAATGCGCTGCGGCGTTTATTTCTCCCCAGATTAAACCATGCAAGATGTGAAAGATCTGCGCCGGGCATGGACTGTTTCCGGGCCGCTGCTTTTTTTCCGCGCTTTTTGGAGCCGTTTCCCACATTGTTTTCCACATACCGAAATGCCTCCACCGGAGGAATATTGGCCGCGATCCGAACCGGTTTGCGGGTGCTCAAAATCACTGTCAACGTCGTAAACAATGCAGCCCCCAGGAAAATGAACGGCGAAGGGGATACTTCTATGGCAACATTGCTGTACTCAATCGACATAAGCCCCATAATCATCGGCAGCGCCGATTTTCCCACAAAGAAACCGATCACCTCCCCCAGCGGGATTCCCATGCAGGACAGCCAGAATGCCTGCCGGTTGATCAGTCCCTTTACCTGCTTCCTGCTCATCCCGATGGTGCGGTAAAGCCCGTAGCGGCGGATTTCCTTCATCACCGCAATGTCAAATACATTGTAGATCAGAAGATAGCCGCAGAATGTAAACAAAACGACGAGCACGGCTGCCATGGCAATGAGTTCCATATCCGGAATCGGATTGGTCACGGTATTGACCACTGCCGGAAGGGAATTGTCCGCATTGATATCATACGGGTCGCCGCCCATCTGGACGGCAAACTGTTCCATCTTATCCTGCAGCCCAACTGCGCTGTCTGCGGTAAAATCGGAAAAATATGTTCCTGCCAGTTCTCTGTCCTGGTCATAGGTGAATCGGAAAATCTCCGGATGGGCGTCCCGAAATGCCGTTCCCGCCCACATCGTGCTCATCTGGTCGCCTATGGCTTCATACCATCCGGATACCACCATTGTGAGATGGTATTCCTCTCCCCGGACTGTAAAATCAATCTCCACCTCCGCGCCCATCTCCGGCTCTGCGCCCAAATCCATCAGCGCCAGATCCGAGGCCACGATCTCGTTTTCCGCTTCCGGCGCCCTGCCATGGGTGGGGCTGCTGAATGTCAGATCCGCCTGAACCTGATCCCGCACCTCAAATTCCACATTGTGGCGTTTTGTATTTGACAAAAAGGTGATCGGCATCCTCAGCCCAGCGGACTCCACAAAATCCGCCTGCCGCAGCATTTCAAACTGCTCGGCCGTCATATTTCGAAAATCGCCGTCCGACTTGCTGCCCTTCTGCATCTGCATGGTGACGGCCATGGATTCCGATACTCCCATGCCGATCGTCGTGACCGATGTAAATAAAACCGCAGTCAAAGCGATGGCCAGCACCGCAATCAGGTTCTGCAGCCTGTTGGCCGCAAAGCTGCGGCGGTTGAGGGTTTTCAACATTTCTCTCATGGGTCTTTACCTCCGATGTATGTGATTTCGTAATCGTTCTTACTGACTGATATCATAACATCCCAATGTTACAGTGAAGGTACAGGAAAGGTACATTTTTGTAACGTTGCATAAATGATACCCAAGGGCATCCGGCCAATTCCGAGAACAGCAGAAAAAGCGTCCCGCTTTTTACGGAACGCTCCATTTTATATTCGCTATTCGTCCACTATCCTCCCGTCCCGCAGGCGCAACATCCGGTCCGCAAGCTGGGCAAGCTCCTGGTTATGTGTAATCATGATCAGGGTCTGGTGAAATGTTTCCGCCGTCATTTTCAGGAGCCCCGCCACATTCTGGCTGGTCCTGGCGTCAAAGCTCCCGGTGGGCTCGTCGGCCAGGATTATGGCCGGCTTTGTGATTAATGCCCTGGCAATCGCGGCGCACTGCTGCCCGCCCCCGGAAAGCATATGGGGGTACTGGTTCAATCTCTCATCCAGCCCCAGCAAATGTATGATTTTCCGGAAAAATACTTCATCCGGGCGGGAGTCGTCCATTGCCAGCGGAAACAAAATATTCTCCCGGATCGTCAGCTCCGGCACCAGATTATAGTCCTGAAACACAAAGCCAATTTTCCTGCGCCGGAATACGGTCAGCTGCTCCTCCGTCAGCTCCGACAGGTCGGTCCCGTCCACAATCACAGTCCCTTCCGTAGGCTCATACAGGCCGCCTATTGTATTCAAAAGCGTGGTCTTCCCCGAACCGGAAGCCCCCACGATGGAGAGAAACCTGCCCTTTTCTATTGTCAGGTCGATCCCGTCCAAAGCCTTTACCTGGCGGGGACCCTCTCCAAAATATTTTTTAAGATTGCGTATAGTTACAATGTCCATTTTTGAAAAAATAAAATTATATCCTTGAAATTTTATCTGCAAATATGTACTAATTTTGGTTGTCAGGTTTATAATTTTGGGCTGCTTCTTCTAAAAGTTTAAAATCGCAGGATGCATTTATCAATGCAGCATCTGCACCTGAAATAACTCCATTATATGTATCCTCAGCCATCTCTTTTATATCAGTTGTGATCGTGTTACAGAAAACCCATTGTCTACGAAGAAATTCTTTACGACCAGGTTTTTCTTTATTGAAGTCGCGTTTGGTTATATAGCGATCATCTACAGGAAACATAAAGTTAAAGCGTAGAGAACCTTTTACCTGATTGAAACTATCGTCTTCCAAACGGATTAGTAAATTATTCGGTTGTTTTTTCTTGTAGGAAGATACAGGTACATAGTATTTATATCCATTCATTTCCAAAACAACACCACAAACCATTTTTCGTTCGTTTTCATATTCTACATCAGGAACACGAGTAAATCCACGTTTTGTTTTTTCGGCTGCTTTGAGGTATTTTACATAATCTGCATCTACATCATAAAAAAATAGATCCATATTGCTTCTCCTAAAAAGTAATGAGTAAGGAAAGATATCCTTACTCATTCATCATAATTCGCCCTTCATGGTGGCGGAACACCAATCATAATTCACCTTTAAGGTAGTGGGACACCTGGGAAGATTCTCTTCTTACCTATATACTATGCGTTTTTTTCGCTTTTGTCAAGGGATTTTCCTGCATTCAGTAACAATAGTAAGTTACAGGTCACACCTTGACCAGGCGTGCCCTGTAACTCAGGCCGTCATTTAAAATTGCCTACGGCAATGGACGGCCTGAATCCCAGCTTTTATGTGCATCCTCCTGACCAATCAGCGTAGTGATTGGTCAGGGTGTGACATGTAACAATAGTAACCCATTTTTTGAAAAAATAAAATTATATCCTTGAAATTTTATCTGCAAATATGCTATAGTATACATGGAGGGAAAGCAAAGAAGCGGCTACCCCTCGTTTTGGAACTTACCTATTAATTATAGGCAAGCCGTCACTAGTGTGGTAGTGGCGGCTATTTCTTTTTTCCCTTAAAAATCGTATAACACAATCCGATAAGGGCGCAAATGAATATACAAAACTGAAATAAGTCAGCATATGTAACATACATTGGCAATCCCTCCTTTCTTTCGTCCGGAGGGCATTTATTCCCTCCGTAAAAAAACGGAGGGGTAAGCCGCCTTTGGCTCTTTGTTTTCCCTATGACAATATACCACAATTTCCCTTATGTGACAATCTCTTTTATGTGACTGCGCATTTCATTGAAGCAGAAACACCGAAAACGTCGTCCCTTCCCCCACCTTCGACTTCACGCTGACATACCCTTTCTGCCGGGTAATGATGCCGCGCGCCAGGTACAGCCCCAGCCCGACGCCTTCCTCCCCCGCCACTTCCTCCGCCCGGTAAAACCGCTGAAACACATCGTTGTAATGCCCGGCGGCGATTCCGATTCCGGTATCCGTGATATCAATGCGGGTATAAAACTGCCACGGACGCACGCAGATAGAAATGCTTCCGCCCTTCGGCGTATATTTTACCGCGTTATCCAGGATATTTCCCAGCGCTTCCGCAGTCCATTTGGCATCGTGCCTCACAACCGCATGGCTGTCGCACGTAACGTCAATCCGGATCTGCTTCTGATCCGCCGTTGCCCAGATGCCGTTCACCGCCTGGGCGATGGTATTGTACAGGCTGCCCTCTTCCATATGCAGCGTAAATGTCCCGGTTTCCAGGCGGGACATCTTGATCAGAGACTGCATCAGGAAATCCAGCTTGTTGATCTGCCCGGTCATAGTACCGAGAAATTCCGCCCGTTTTTCGTCAGATAACCGATGCTGCTGCAAAATATTGGTAAACATCCGGATATTCGCAATCGGAGTTTTCACCTGATGGGAAATATCGCTGACCAGCTCCTGGATCGTCTGCTTATCCTGCTCGCTCTGTTCCCTTCCCTGCTGCATTCTGTCATAATACTGCAAAAGCTTCCCCTGAACCTTCGATACCTGGGAATCCTCATAGGGCTGGTAATTCTCCGGAGATTCCCCGTTCATGAGCGCATCCACCGTCCCGCAGATATCATTTGCAAAATCCGACTGCTCCTTTTTCTGACGCCCATCCCACAGAAAAACAAGAACAAATATGAGGACTCCTGCTGCCGGCAGAAGCGCGCGCAGACATCCGGAGGGAATATATTCCCACAGGCTTCCGCACAGAATCAGCACAAGGGCCGTGGACATCAGTATCCTTTTTTCAGATAAAAATTTCATTCTGCCCATCTCTGTTCTCCATAAACGGCGCCCCTTTTTTACTTCCCGCCTGTCCAGATATACCCCATCCCCCTGACCGTCCGGATGTAGGAATGGCCTTCCTCCTCGATCTTTGCCCGCAGCCGGTTCATGGTGACGGTCAGCGTATGGTCGTCAATATAATTTTCATCACAGTCCCACAGCTTTTCCAGCAAAGTCTGCCGTGTTACGATATTTCCCGCGTTGGCGGTCAAAAGCCGCAGCAGCTTGTATTCATTGGGCGTAATGTTCAGCTTCTCCCCGCTGCGGACGGCCGTCAGCGCCTGAAAATCCAGACGCAGAAATCCGTCGTCGTAACCGTCCTCCACAGCCTTTGCGCCGGAATTTCCGCGGCGCAGCGCAACCTCAATCCGCCGTTTTAAGATCTGGGTATGAAAGGGTTTGGTAATATAGTCGTCCGCGCCAAGGTCGAAGCCGTTCAGTACATCCTCCTCCAGATCCTTTGCGGTCAGAAATATGACCGGCAGATCCGCAGCAGCCTTGATCTCCCGGCAAAGGTCGAAGCCGTTTCCATCCGGAAGGTTCACATCCAGAATGGCCAGGTCAAAGTGCTCGTCCTCCAAAAAACGGCGTGCTTTCCGGCAGCCGTAAGCCGCCACGGTCAGGTAGCCGCTTGTATCCAGTTCAAAACACAGACCTGCGCTCAGGGCCAGGTCATCTTCAACAACTAATATTTTCTTCACATGCATTTTCCTTTTCATGTTACTATTCACAGCCACTTCACCCACATGCGCAAAAACAGCCGGCAAAGCCGTCTGCCGATGCTGTGCGTCTTAATTTTTTGCTTATGTGGGTGAAGTGACTGATTCCGGTCATATAAAAATCATCAAACAGCTTCTTACAAGCTGTGCTTGACGAATCTGTCTGCTGATTTTTATATGGCTGTGAATAGTAACCTTTTCATTCACAGTATAGAAAAAGCTGCTTGCAGGGTATCTGACTAATCCGGCTGCTGCCCGTCATGCGCCTTCCACTGGCATTCTGTGATCTGCAGATTGGAAAATACCGCTTTAAAGGAAGAATCCTCCGGGGAACATGCGTAGATGCCGAACCGGATCTTCCCCTTCCCCTGGTGCATATGGCAGATCCGCATCTGGCTGAATGCAGTCCCGTCCGAGGAGCACTCGATGCAGTAATCATCCTCCCTCCGGCTGAAACGATACCACATGGATTTTACAGAGGCATCAATCTCCGTTGTCGCCCAGTCCGAATATCCGTTGTTGGTCACAACGCTTCCCAAATGCTGGAACTCGTCATTTTCATATTCGATGGAGCCCTTCAGCCAGTTCTCACTGTCTAAGTACATCACGATGCCGCACTGGTCAAAGCGATGATGGCTGTCGTGAAATTCCGTCTTCACCACGAAGCTGAAGTACTGCTCCTCCGTTTCCATCTGCAGCACCGGAGCATTGTCATTCTGAAAATGATAATACGTCCTCTGCCACAGGTCTGTATGGGGCTTTGTGACAATTTCGATTGTGTCCTGGTTTATTTCATAATGTTCCGGTTCCCTTGTCCAGGTAAATTTTTTCAGATCCATTTTTTCCTCCTTTTTTCACTCCGCCCCAAGAATCTCTCCCGCCAGCTCCCTGTGCGGCCTGTCCGGATTTTTCTGAAATACATTCACATGGTTCAGGTCGCCGCTGCGGTCTGTAAATGCAGGAAATAAAAATCCGCACTCCGGTTCCCCCGGCTCGTATTCGTCCGCAAGGGGGCAGATCACGCAGATCAGATATTCAAACACTTCCTCCGACTCCCACAGCCGTTCCTTGTCCGCCGCTTTCGCCGGGATATCGTAGCGGTCATGGAACATCAGAACGGCATATTCCGAATCCGTCTGATAACGTTCCATGACAACGTCGTAAAATGTATCCAGCAGGGCGTCATTTTTCAAGCCGCATTCCTTCAGCGCCATAAGGAGCTGCCACATGCTGCCCGGCTTCTGGGCCTCCGCTGAAAATTCATATTTTATCAGGTTCTGATTCGTATTGGAAAACGGGACCGCTTTGGCCAGCTTCAGATTCCTGGCCTTATCCGATCCCGAAAGCTTCAGGAAATTCGTATTGAAGCTGCCGTCAAATTCCCCGTCCCTGTCCACGTAGCATCCCGCAATCCTTGTGATGGATGTCCGCGCAGGCGTCATCCGCCGCGTCAGCTCCAGCATATCTTCCCTGCTGATCATATATCCTGCTCCTCGTCCGCGGGCTGGGAAACCGTATCCTTCTCCTGTTCCTCCCCGTCGTTCAGCTTTTCCTTCTCCTCAGCATTCTCTTCTCCCGCCTCTTTCACGGACTCATTCAGCTGCATATACCCTTTCATGGCCTTTGTGTAAAGCTGGTCGGCTTCGCTGAGCACATCCCCCAGGCGTTCCCGCTTGCCCTTGCTGGCTCCGCCCCTGCTGTCGTCCAGCTTCACCTCCATGGAGATCACACTGGCATCCCGCTCCTTCTGGTCATGGGCCTTGTGAATCTGGCTCACCTGCTTATAATCCAGGGAAGCGTTGCTGATGTTATTCAAAGATTGTATCTGCTGTTCCTCTTTGGTCTTAGGATCTTTCTCGTCCTTCTTTTCTTCCTCGGCCTTCTCAAGCTGATCCTCCACCATCTGCTTCAAGGTCTGCGAAATCTCTGTTTCCACATTGCTGATCTGCTCCTCATACAGAGCCACCATGGCCTTGATGGAATCCCAGTCGCCGCCGCTTGCCATCAGCTCGTTCTTCCGCTCGATCAGCTCCCGCTTGCGCTCCATCAAAAAATCAAGCCGGCCCTCCATCTGGTTATTCGGAGAAATGTTTACCCGATCCTCCCTGCGTTCCTGTCCGTCCTTCCGCTTTCCGGACTGGGCGTCCCGCGCTGCCTTGCGGTTCATCGAATTTGCCGCCATCTGCACCCGGTTCCAGGTGCTTCCGGTCTTTCCTCTGCCTGATTGTATATGAATCTGCATACTTCCCGACTCCTTTCTTCTCTGCTTTCTGCTTATAATATTTATCGTCAGGGTGGGAAAATCTGTTAAGGCAATTTGGCGCACATCCGGATTTTTCCGATATACACGGTTTGTCAGGATTCACCGTCATTGTATATATATTTCTGAAGATGTATCTTTTACACCATTGATCTGAAGCCTTACATGGATTTTTCCATTTTCAAATTCATCCAGCGGATATTCCAGCGGTTCCGAAAGATCTGTCACATCAACGGAACGGGCCATGTCTCCCTGTACCAGCCACAAAACAAGGGTTGCGCCGTCCGGGACGGTTTTGCAGGAAATGTCTGCGTAAAGCATTTGGGTGTCCGCGTCCTGGATCTTCATATTTTGTTCCTTAATAAATCCTTCGCTGGCGCTGCCGAACTTCAGCTTCCAGACACCGTCGATGAAACTGCTTGTAGTCATTCCGATAACACCCGTGTTCCAGACCCGTTCATTGGAAGCAGCGTTCGTGTTTATATTATTTCCCGCGGCAACAGTGACAATAAAGCCAGTGAGACAAACCAGCATAAGCGCCATGCTGATCACACCGCCAATGATCCATTTCAAGTGATGCGTTTCCTGTTTTACCATGATTGTATCATCCTCCTTATGTTCCATATGCGTTCCGCATTCTTCACAATATTTTGCTCTCAGAGAAATTTGATGCCCGCAGGCGGGACAGTCCCTTTTTATTTCCGGACGACGCAGAAAATAAATCATCCATCCGATCAGGGGGGTGGCGACCAAAACTACAATCGCCCATAATATCGGGTCGTCGCCCCGTTTCCCGCAGTCCTCATATACCCATGCCGCCAAAAAACCGGACGTGCAGAAGGCAAAAATGACGACGCCGAAAAGCAGCAGCGGAATCCCCACGGACAGTCCGCTGAATCCCTCGCTTTTCAGAAAAAACAGGCCGAACCGAAGGAATACCAGCAGGAAAATCGCCCCGACCGTGATATAAAGCAAAAGCTTCCTGTTCTTTGTATGTTTCATGCCAATACACCTCTTTTCCTGATATGGATCGTAATGTCCTCCTTCATGTTTGTTCTTTTCACGCCGACTATGGTCAGCAGTACGCCCGCTAGCCCGATGTAAAAGCAGATGCCTGCGGCGAAGTAAGACAGATACGTGTTGCTGATTACCATTAAGGCAGCCGCCGCCAGCATCGCAAATGCTGCCAGATTCAGGATCATGGGCAGATACCAGAGGGACAGCGCACGGGTCGCAGGCTGTTTTTTCATGGCTGCTTCCTTCTGGTACAGCGCAGCTTTGAGTCTCTGGTTCAGCTCCGGGGCCGGCTCATCGGCCAGCTTCATAGAAGCCCGGATAAGTTCATCCAGGTTCTTTTCTTTCTCAGTATAAAAACGTTCATCGTTCATAGCCAGATTCCTCCAATCTTTTTTTAATCAGCTTTCGGCCTTTAAATAACCGGCTCTTCACGGTTCCGGGCGGCTTTTTTATAATCGCCGCAATCTGCTCGACGGAACAGTCGGAAAAGTAAAACAATGTCAGCGGCACCCGGATTTTTTCCGGAAGCGTCCCGATCACCTGATCGACCTCCGCAATCAGCTCTTTTCGAAAATAATTTTCTTCAATGCTTTCCTCGGAGCGCAGTACCTGTTCCGCTTCATCGTCCAGATTGCCGCAGGGGGCGATTTTGTTCCGGCGGGCCTGTTTCCGCCTGTCGCTCCTCCAAAGATTATATGCAAATGAAAAAAACAGGGCTTTCGGATTCTGCTCCCAGTCCAGCGTCTGCCCGGTCTCCAGCGCCTTCAAAAAAGACTGCTGGTACAAGTCCTCGGCATCTGCTTTGTCCATACAGAGTTTCAGGCAAAATCTATAAATATCCGTACCAAACTCGTCAATACATCTCTCAATTTCTCTTGCGACCAACGTCTCACCTCCAATGCCCTTTCACTCTATATTCGCCGTGACCTTATGAACGGTTCATTTTATTTTTAAAAAAAGTTCCAGCTATGCTCCAAAAGGGGCTGCCGGGAAATCGCTGAATTTCCCGGCAGCCCCTGTCTGACACTGTTTAACCGTTTCTGAAACGTAGTATTTTATCCCTTTCGTCTTCGGGCCAGCAGCCATGTCATCACATGAACCGCCTGCTGGAAGCTGCCCTGTTCAATCAGATCTTCGATCTCATCCGGGGTGTATTTTCTGACATTCAGAAATTCCGTCTCATCCAGATTCTGTTCCCCGGACTTCCGGCAGTTTTCCGCCATAAAAACATAGGCATAGTTATCCGCCAGAGTTGCGTTGGAGGGGACGGTAATCAGATGCGTCCATTGGTCCGAAACATATCCTGTCTCTTCCTGCAGCTCCCGTTTGGCCGCCTCCAGCGCATCCTCCGACACGGACGGATCATTTCCCGATCCATACTCCCTGCCGTCCGACCGCTCGATGCCCCCTGCCGGAAATTCCGTTGTCACCTCCCCGATTCCCTGCCGATACTGCCGGACGCAGAGATACCGCCCCTCTTCATCCGATGCCGCGATTACGACATAGTCCCTGCGGCTGTAGCTGTAATAGGGTTCAAATACGCTTCCGTCCGGGAAACGGTAGGCAGACCTCCTGAAATCAATCCATTCATCCTGCACGATGTGCTCCGTGCTGATCTCCTCCCACTCCAGATTTTCATTGTTCTTTGTATTCATAATTTCTGCACCTTTTCCTTTATCATATTTTGCCCCCATGGGCGTTCTGTCCATTGTCTGAAAAAATTGGCCTGTGACCGGACAGTATTGTACGCGGCCCAGGAATCAGCTCTTAAATTAAGTATATCATATATTTCTACTTTCCAATACCCATGAATTGAAATCTGCTTTTCCGTATGGTAATATACCTTATGAAGCGGCCGTATGGCCATGATGGGGTGCCCTCGGGCATACCTTGTGAAACAAACAGTTTCATGCTGGAAATCTTTTACAAATCGGAGGTAATGCTATGAAAAAAATATTTACTTGCTTCCTGTGCGTCACCCTCCTTGCCGCCGTCCTCACCGGATGCGGTTCGAAAGGGGATGATTCCGCGCAGGCGGACACAGGCAAAACGGAAAGTACAGACACCGACCGTACAGAAGGTACGGACAAAGACACTTCAAAGGATACGGACACAAGCAGTACAAAGGACGACTGTTCGGAAGAAGAAGCCTATCTGGAAGGGCTGCACCATGTTGAAATCGAAGTGCAGGATTACGGCACTATTGCCCTGGAGCTGGATGCGGATACCGCGCCGATCAGCGTCACCAATTTTATCCAGCTTGCCGAAGACGGTTTCTATGACGGCCTCACCTTCCACCGGATCATCAGCGGTTTTATGATCCAGGGCGGAGACCCGAAGGGGAATGGAACCGGCGGTTCGGACAAAACGATCAAAGGCGAATTTTCCGAAAACGGCGTGGAAAATGAGATTTCCCATGTGCGGGGCGTAATCTCCATGGCAAGATCTAAGGCTCCCGACAGCGCATCCTCCCAGTTTTTTATTGTCCATGAGGACAGCCTGTTTTTGGACGGAAACTATGCCGCGTTCGGCCATGTAACCGAAGGGATGGAAGTTGTGGACAAAATCTGCGAGGATACGCCTGTGCAGGACAGCAATGGAACGGTGGACAAAGGTGACCAGCCCACGATCACATCTGTTCAGGTGATCGATTGATGTAAAACGAATTTTGCGGACATTGACAGGCAGGCACAAGAGCGCTTTGCATCTGGTTAATCTGGCAGCTCTGTAACTGATTCAATACAGCCATCTTTAATCATGATAATTTCATCTGCCTGTGCCGCAAGATACTTACTGTGCGTTACTACAATGACGCACTTTCCAAGCTCATGCGCCGTTCTTTTTAGTAATTCTATGATTTCCCCCGCCGTGTTTTCATCAAGGTTACCCGTCGGCTCGTCAGCAAGCAGCACTTTCGCGTTGCTTGCCAGTGCTCTTGCAATGGCAACCCGCTGCTGCTGGCCGCCCGATAGCTGCAAAACATTTCTTTTCCAATCCTCGCAGGGAATGTTTACTTTCTCCAATAAATCCTGCGGTTTTTTTGTTCCGCCAAGCCGTACGTTTTCCTCTGTCGTCAGATAATCAATCAAATTATAATTTTGAAAAACCAATGAAACATGATGCTTCCTGTGGTAGTTAAGTCCTTTTTCCTGTATATCCTCACCGTTATACAAAATGGTTCCTCTCACAGGCAGATCCAGTCCTGCAAGCAGGGACAGGAACGTCGTTTTGCCTGCCCCGCTTGCACCGACAATCGTGTAAAACTTCTTTTCTTCAAACTGCATGGAAACATTTTTTAAAATTTCTTTTTCTTTCTGTGATTTATAAGAATACTGCACATTTTTGACTTCTAATACCATCTATTTGTCCTCCTAACTAATTTCACTGAAAATATCTTTTGGATTTTTACGGGCAATCAGAATGCCGGCAGCCCCAACCGATATTACAACCAACAACGCTACGCCGATCCAACCGTACAGCATGAGTTCTGGTGTAACGGCGACGGAAACGCCTGTAACTGTTTCCTCTGAATCCTCCGCATTTTTTGCGACTTTTCCTTCCTCTAAGACATTCTGCTCCGTTGCCTTTTGCACCTGCTGCCGCACAAGATAATCCGCTGTAATATCAGAAGCGGCGGGCGCAGCCGTAAAAGAGAGGAATAGGGCGGCGGCAGCGATCATGGATGCTTCCAATAATATCTGCCCCAATATTTTTATCTTCGGTGTGCCAAGGGCTAATAAAATTCCGATTTCCTGCACCCGCCCTTTCATCCAAAAAACAAATACTAAAAATAGGATGATCAGGCTGGCTCCTGCAACTACGATAACTAATATCTGGCTGACATTCTCCAAATCATTGAAATTTTTCGACATCTTATCAATATTTCCGTTGTTGTCAATCAAATCATAGCGTTCCCATCCAATATCCGCTTTCTGTATCTCTTTTTTTATTTCATCGTATTGGTTCACGTCTGCCACTTTGAAATATGCTTTTTCGTACAATGCACCTGATGTACTTCCTTCTGCTTTTTCTGGAAATCCTAAATCGGTAAAGATCATATTTTCAGAACGGTAAGTATCTCCGGACATGACAGGCGTCATTTTCTGCTGAACCCTGTAAATCCCAACAATCTCCGCCCCAAAGACGGTTCCATTCTCTATATCACGGCGGTCATTAAATTGTATTCTGTTTCCAACCGACAGGTTGTTTTTTGCGGCAAGTTCTTCTGAAATCACGCATACGTCAATATCTTCCTCTGTTATCATCCGTCCGTCCTTCATTGTTACATTTCCTGACAGGACATTGGCATCCAATGCCATATTTTTATTGCCGATTAAGCTGACACAAAGTAAATCAGAGCTCTGGTCTACATCATCATCCTCAATTCTGGAAAAATCCACAGGATTCACTGCTGTGACGGCAGTTGTAATATTATACTCGGAAATGCCGGAAACAGCGGCAATCTTTTCCATATCATGGATTAAAATTGTCTGGAACGAATTATCATATGATACTCTCCATGACGTCCCATAGTTTGTTTCTATTTTTTCGACATTCACGCCATCGAAATTCCCTTCTTCCCCCTCGGTCTTTTTTTCAAGAATTTCATCTGCCCTGTTCCGCTTGTTTGCTTCGTTTGCTTCTATCAGAAATCCAGCCCCTACTGCCTGCTTTGTCTTATTCTGGGTGGCGATGCTTGCATTTCGGCTGGCCATGCCCGATAAAAAAAACAGACTGATCATAAATACTACAAAAAACAGAAGTATGCTTTTGACTGGTTTGCGTATAACCGAACGCCACGCCACTTGGAAACTATTCATTGTCTATCCCTCCATTTTCGATAAAGTTTCTTTGGGGTTCGTTCTTAATATCGGGAGCAGGGAGACTATGACTGCCGCCAATACAAGCAGGCTTCCCAAACCTGCCAGAATGCCTACATCTTTGAATTGTAATAAAACTTCTAAAGAAATGTCTGTTGTTCCAGATTCCGTAAGGAAACCTTGTAAAATGCCCGCCATAAAGTTTCCAAGGCAACATGAGCCAAGGACAGCGAATGCGAAGACGAAAAATGATTCCATAAATACCTGTAAAAAAATACTGGCTTTTGATTTCCCAACACTGATAAAAATAGCAGTTTCTTTCTGCCGCGTCCGCATCCACATACAAAGCAGTAAAGATACGATCACCGTTCCTGCCAGAAGCGTCAGGGCAAGCATAAGCTTTGCAGCCCTGGTAATCTGTTCTAATGGCAGAGACATTTGTTGATACAAGGTATCAGATGTCGTAGAATCTGCTTTATCAGATAAATATTTGTTCAATTTTTCCTCTAATAAACTTAATTGCTCTGGATTTTTGCAATAAACAGCAACTTTGGCATAACCCTCCGTTTCAAATAAATCCGAATAGGAACTGTTATCTATGAATATCTGATTTTCAATACGGTTTACAGAATCCATTCCTTCAGGCTGCCTGCTTTCATTTCCAGATAAAAAGATACCGACAATTTCTAAGGAAACCCGCTTTCCATTGGTATTTTCTAATTCTATCCAGTCTCCTGATTTTAATTGATTGGCATCCGCAAGATAAGAGTTGATAACAATCCCTTTTATGTCCCCCGCAATATAGCTGCCAGATACAAGACGGTATACCCCTTCTGAAAACCCGCTGTCATTTTCCAGATTATCGTAGGATAGAAGGGATACTTTCTGATTGGATGCTTCTGTAGAATCGCTGCCCGTAACCAATTGGAAATTTACAGGAAACGCATCGTTTTTTGCCAGGCAATTTACAGTGGAAACTTCCTCTAAATCCTTTATCCATTCCACGTCATCCAATGTAATCCTGTCATCCTCTTTCAAAATCCCCATGACAACTTTTGCTTTTGTTTTTTCTCCAATTGCCGTTTTTGAATCAGCCGTTGCACGGAGAATCATGTTTGTGCTTAGTATCATGCTGCTCACAATGAGCAGCACAAAAAACAATAAGACTGTCTTGGCTCTTTTTCGCTTCAAGTACCGAAACGCAAGCTGATAGAATGCCATGTCCATTCCTTCCTCCTATTCATATTGGGTAATGATTACTTTTTCAGCTGTAAAATTTTCTGTATTGTCAAAATTCCCATAGAGCAGCAATGATGTTTTTTTCTTGATATCCTCTTTGGCAGCGTCATTGACCGTGGCTTCTCCAATCGCTATGCTTATCACTGCTCTCTGGAATATGCAGTGATCTCCATATTTAACAGTCACTTTTGCCCCCTCATTTTCGTACCCTTCCGCGGCGACGACAGCCTCGTCAGCATGATCTGATGTTACTTGGTTCACCACGCATCCATGATCTGAAAACTCGATTACATCTCCCTGTAAATCAGATGCCGCAATGATTTCATCACCATCCATACTCCCGACACTATTTGAATTGTTCTCATTGGAAATATCTTTTTTGTCAGAGCCTGTTGTACCATTTTCAATATAAGTATCTTCAGCTTTGCTTTCTCCGTTTGTGCCTGTTCCATTTAGCGTACCGCAGCCTGTCAAAGCAAAAATACTTGCCCCAACCACGAATGCCCGCATGAATTTTTTGATCTTCATCATTCTTTTCCGCCTTTCTTTTTGATATGTTTGTATTTAGTATTATGGTTTTTAGATGCCCTGCAAGGATGCACGGCATTCAGATAACGAAGCCATTGTATCTAAAAACCCTGCTAAAAATCCTGTAAAATACAAAAAGATATAAGTGACTTTTTAGAGGATTTTTACAGAATTTCATATTATACTAATACTAAGCGGCTGCGTTAGCAGACGTAAGAGTGCGTCAGCACGGTTTTTGCGAATGGATAAGTGGGTTGGAAATATTTACTGTTGCAAATAGCAGCAAAATTGCAGATCTGCTTTTATACTTTGGGAAAATAAACAAAACCAGGAAAGGATTGAAAAAATGAAAATACTTCTTTTAGAAGATGATTTAGAGCTTTGCAGCTCGATACAATCACAATTAACAAAAAACGGGTATATGGTTGATGCCTGTAATGATGGGGAAACTGCCATGCTGTATGCCTTACATACAGATTATTCCTATGATTTGGCTATTGTGGACAGGATGCTCCCTGTTATTGACGGGCTGACAATTATTAAAGCTATGCGGAAAAAAGGCATCCAGATTCCTGTTATTATCATTACAGGGATGACCGCCCTTAATGAAAAGATAGAGGGATTGGACGGCGGAGCTGACGATTATTTAGCCAAGCCATTCCATATACAGGAACTACTTGCCCGTGTGAGGGCTTTAACAAGGCGTCCAAGCGAAATAAAAGCAGAGGATAATCTCTACTACGCAGACTTGTGTTTTAATAAATCAAACCGTGGACTGACTTGCAGCCTAAAGACTATTTTTTTAACAGCAAAAGAGTCTGAATTGTTATATGTCCTTATGAAAAGTCCAGAAACACTTTTCTCAAGAGAACAATTGATATTGAAAATATGGGGTACATCATCGGAAGTTGAACAGGGAAATGTTGATAATTACATTTCTTTTTTACGGAAACGGTTAAGGGAATTAAAGAGTATCTGTGAAATAAAAACCGTATATGGGGCTGGATACTCTCTAACCCAGAAACGGAAATAAAATGTTTATGTCATACAAGCCATGACAGATTGGAGACCACAAATGCTGAAACCACTGTCAAAAAAATTAAACGCCTTTTTTATAACGGCTATTATGTTAATCATTACCTCAATTATGATGATTCTCTGCAAAAACTATATCCACATGGAGCAATCAAATGAGATTATTTTTTTTCAGAAAATGGCTACGCAGATGATATACCAGCTTGAAGATAGCAGCCAGGATTTTGAATCTATTGCGGATTTCTACCATGAGTACAGACGCCCTATATTCTGCTATATTCAAGATTCCTCTGGAAAGATGATATACCAGACAGATTCTGACTTTCCTACGGATGCAGACACTCTTTTGGAGCGTTTCCGCATACAGACTGGCAAAGAAGATATTTTCATAATCACAAATGATAAGAAACCGACTACAAACCAAAGCGGTATATTTGAGTTTCATGGAACGAGAAATGACGAATATTTAGGGATACTTGCAACGATTGTAATGCCAAATAACACGGCTTTCCACCTGTCGCTGATTTACAGGCAGCAGTCCTTATTTGATATTTTAACAAAACAGGCTTTCCTTTATGTTTCCTTATGGTTTCTTTCCCTTATTGCCGTGTCGATTATGAGCCATTTTCTAATAAAGAAAGCATTAGAGCCAACGGAAGTAATGTTGAAAAGCCAGAAGGATTTTATAGCTTCTGCTTCGCATGAATTGAAATCCCCGCTTGCCGTTATTCTGGCAAACGCAGAAAAGCTGGAACAATTACAAATAGATCATACTGAATTTAGAAAATCTGTTAACATCTTAGACAATGAATGCATGAGAATGTCGAAACTGGTCAAGGATATGCTGCTTCTGGCTTCATCTGATGCCAAATCATGGACTTTATGCAAAAATATCATTGATATAGACACATTGTTAATCTCCTTATATGAAGCTTATGAACCGATCTGCATCAGCAAAAAAATTTGCCTGCGCTTGGAAATCAGTGAAAGCAGTTATCCTAAATTCTGTGCAGATGGAGAACGGCTTTTTCAGATATTGTCAATTTTTATGGACAATGCCATTCACCATTCTATAAACAATGAGCAAATCGAAATTAAAACAGCAGTAACGGCAAAACATATCACATTTTTCGTAACCGACCACGGAAGAGGCATTCCAGAAGATGATAAACCGTATATTTTTAATCGTTTCTATTGCGCAGACGAATCAAGGACAGATAAATCAAATTTTGGATTAGGACTCAGCATAGCAGACGAGCTTGCAAAAATGATGAATGGTAAAGTTGGCTGCAAAGACACGGATGGGGGCGGGGCTACATTCTTTGTCACACTTCCTTTGAAATAGTCGAATGTCATATCTCCATGCAGGCATGGCTGCATGGAGATTTACTTCACGTGAATAAAAGGCTGGATTCCAAAGCGATGGTCATATATTTATCTCCAGCGCTCATGCCGTAATCCGTCAGATCCCGGGGTTCCCATTTGTCAGAATCCAGGCTGTCCGCCCCGTAGAAAAACTGGATAATCGGTACATTGCGGAATCTGGCAGCGGCCATGGAGGCCGAGCATTCCATTTCAACTGCAATGCAGCCCTGGTTTTTGCGCTCCGCCACCGCCTCCTGCGTCTCCCGGTAGATCCCGTCGGTGGTCCAGATCTTTCCCACCGTATAGGGGATCTTGTGGCTTTCCATGCATCTCACCGCCATTTCGACCGAAGCGCTGTCTGCATGGATGTCCTCGCTTCCTGGAATATAATGGTAGCTTGTGCCCTCATCCCTGACGGCTGACGACGGTATAATGATCCTGTTGTCAGCGGCCGCCTGGTTCAAGATGCCGCAGCAGCCAAACTGTATGATTTTCTCTGCTCCCATGGCGATGATTTCCTCCAGCCCGGCCACACAGGCGGGCGCACCTACCCTGGAGAGAAATAATCCCACCTTTTTGCCCGCGTACTCGATCTCGTACACAGGAAGCGCCCCATTCGCAGTATACAAGCTTGCAATCACATTTGCCGGATTCCTCCGGACAAATTCCTGGATCACGCCTTCGGAAAATGTTGTGATACACACCTTCGGAAAACCGGCCTTTTTTTCCATCACATCACATGGATTGATCATTGCGTTTGGTTCCTCACAAAAGCGTTCAAAAATCGTTGCCATTCCATTCACTCCTTTACCAATATTTTTTTGATTTGTCTGACAATCCCGGAGGGTATTCCCTCATCCACCGGCATCAGCTTGCTGTACATCCTTACCCCCTGATACGAAAATACGATCAGATGAAATACCGCCTCAATGTCCACCTCATGGAATTCCTTTCGGTCTATGCCGTACTGTATCAGCTTTTTCCATGTATTCGCGGATATCAGATACTGCTGGTATAATGCATTTTTCTGTCCCGCGATCTCCGGAAGGCTGAAGTACTCATAGATTGCCGTGCTTAATGAGGAACGGCTGTCAAGCATTTCCTTCCTGTAGCCCTCCAAAATATCATCCAATATCGTTACGGCTGATTGGTTCTGCCCGATTCTCAGGTCAAATTCCTGATCCTGCCGGCTCATCATATCGTCGATCATTTCCTGAAAAATCTGGCGGGTGCTTTCATAATGGCAGTACAAACCGCCCCGGCTCAACTGTGCAGCCTCGCAGATATCCTTCATGGTGACCTGTTTAAACCCCTTTTCCGCAAATAAAATTGCAGCGCATTTCTTGATATGCTCCCTTGTTTTCTGTCCTTTTTTATTCATCAGTATACCTCCTTTCCGACATATGTGTCTTATATTATACGACATGCATGTCGGATTGTCAATAATTTATCTTCTTGACCCTTTGACAGCAAAAAAAAGCCCGTCTGCTTCATTTGAATAAAATCTTCATTTATTCTGCCGATATTTTGAATATCACACAATAAGCAAGGAGGAATTTTTATGTCAATGACAAATCTTATGATGGCTGGAAATACGCTGACACAGATGCGCGCTATGCAGTCTGCCAGCACACAACTGCAGGGAAGGGCAAACGTATTAAAATCAGAGTTGAAACATGATCAAAATCCAAGTGAAAATAAAAAGGCCCAGATGGAAGAATTAGAAGGCCGGGCCCAGGATGTCATGGACCAGATGATGGAAGCAGCCCAGAAGACAAATGACGACTTGAAACAGAACGCAGTAGAAAAAGACCAGAAAGACGAAACCAGCAAGCTGAATGAAAAGAAAGATGAGGAAGATTCCAAAAAAACCGCAGCAGACCGGGTAGAACTGTCCGAAGCGGGTAAGGATTCCCAATCTGCCGCAGCACTCATCATCCCCGACAGCGGTTATTCCTATACCAGTACCGGTATGCCGCAGCCACAGCCTGCGCAGCCGTTCGCTTTAAAAGTGGATATTACGGCATAATAGAAATGTAATCTCATTGCGGAATCAGATGCCGCAGATAAATGCAACCGTACAGTTGGAATGTTTTTTATGATTACGATTCACAGTCATTTCACCCGCATGCGCAAAAACAGCCGGCAAAGCTGTCTGCCGATTCTGGACATCTTGGTTTTTTGCTAATGTGGGGGAAGTGGCTGATTCCAGGCAGCCCCATTTTATAAAACCATCATCAAAGTCCCCGTCCCAATCAAAACACAGCCGATCAATGATTTCACCGTAAATTCCTCATGTAGAAACAGAAACGCCAAAACCAATGTGATGACCACACTCAATTTATCAATCGGCACAACCTTTGACGCTTCGCCCAACTGCAGCGCCCTGTAATAGCACAGCCACGAACCGCCCGTTGCCAGACCGGACAATATCAAAAACAGCCAGCTTTTTCTACTTATTTCGGAAATGCCGTTTTGGGCATGGGTCAGAAACACCATTCCCCATGCCATCATTACCACGACCACCGTGCGGATGGCTGTCGCCAGATTGGAGTTAACACCTTCGATGCCGACCTTTGCCAGTATTGAGGTGAGCGCCGCAAAAACTGCGGATAACAATGCAAATAGGAACCACATACCATCTCACGTCCTTTAAAATCCAAATTTATTTACAGATTCTTCCCCAGCTCATATGCCTGCTTCGGATATTCTGAATCCAGGATGTCATCAAGTACATAGCAGGCTTTTGCAGAGACTATCCCCGCATCCTTCCATTCCAGATATTTTACCATGCCCTTGTAAGAAGCAGCCGCGCCCTCCGCCGATTCTTCTGTTTCATCCCCATATGTAATCATCAAAACCGCCTTTTTATCCGCCCCCTTCAATGCGGAATTATTTGCGTAAAAACGGTCTATGACAGCTTTTATCTGCGCATTTATATCATAATAATAAATGGGAGAAACAAATACAACTGCGTCCGCCTTTAAAAGCTCCGGGTTCAACTCCTGCATGTCGTCTTTGAATACGCAGGCCCGGCTTCCCTTCTGACAGGAATCGCATCCGACACAGGGATGCACATTTTTAAATGCTGCGTCAAACCGGAAGACCTCATGCCCGGCTTCTTCCGCTCCCCTGATAAATGAATCTGCCAGATATGATGATGTTCCTTTTTTATGCGCGCTGCCTGTAATGACCAAAATTTTCATCTTCCAATTTCCTCCAGATTGTATTATCATTTTATTGTGATATGGTCATTATAGCATGGGTTGCTCTCTATAAAAAGACCGATTTTGAAAAAGCGAATGCTGATGAAACCAGCAAATCAAATTTCTTGGAGGAAAAAAGCAATGGGCAGAATATTGATTACCGGTGCATCCGGAAATGTAGGAAGATATGTTGCGCAATATGCCCTTGAAAATGGGCAGGAGATCACGGCTGCAGGCACCCGCACCGGCAAGCTCTCTGAAATGTTTCAAGACAGGGCAGAGATCGTTTATTTTGACTTTACTGACCCAAAAACCTTTCACGGCGCTTTAAAAGATGTTGACAGGATATTTATTATGCGCCCGCCGCATTTGGGAAAGCCCGAAGATCTGAAGCCTTTTATAGATGCTTTGAAAGAAAAGGGCGGAATCCGGCTTGTCAGCTTCCTCTCCCTGATCGGCGTTGAGCATAACCCTTTCCCACCGCACCACAAAATTGAAAAGTACATAGAACGGGCCGGCCTTCCATACTGCCATATACGTCCTGGCTTTTTTATGCAGAACATCAGCGGAGTTCACGCATTTGAAATCAAACATTTCAACCGGATCGTCGTTCCTGTAAAAAAGGCATTGACCAGCTTTATAGACGCAGAGGACATTGGGGAAATCACGGCCAAAGTATTGAGTGAACCGGAAATGCATCAAAATAAAGGGTATTCTATAACAGGCCCTGAAGCAATCGACTACCGGCAGGCTGCGGAAATTCTATCAAAAGAACTGGGCCGGGAAATCCTGTATGCAGACCCAAATCCATCCTTTGCCAAAAAATACTGGATCGAAATCAGAGGTTTGGAAAAAGAATACAGCACGGTTATGGGAATCCTGTATATGATGACGCGTTTTGGATCTGCAAAGGAAGTCACCTCCGTCTTTGAGCAGATTATGGGAAAAAAGCCCCGGACATTTCAGCAGTTTGTCAAAAAAAATCTGGCGGCCTGGCAGTAAAAGCGCTGCTGTTCACAGACAGATAAAAATGACAGTCAGATTCGTCGGGCGAAGTTTGTAAAAAGCTGATTGACGTTTTTTATCTGACTGGAATCAGTCACGTAAAGGCATCACTAATCTCTCCGCCCGATATCATCCCTTCCGGATGATTCCCTGTCCCGCGAATACTGCGGCCGTTCCGCACACCACGCTCAGAATCGCGTACAGCGCTGCAATATGCGCCCTTCCGCCCTTTATCAAATCTCCCGTTTCCAGTGCGAAAGAGGAAAAGGTCGTAAAACCTCCGCATATTCCGGCCTTTAAAAACAAAACTGTTCTGGGATTGAGCCAGTCTGTTTTCATTGCCAGCGCCGCTATGATCCCTATGAGGAAAGATCCTGCTATATTGATTAAAAATGTCTTTATCGGAAATGCGCATCCCTCATGAAATGGGATCAATCCGATCAGATATCTGCAGACCGCCCCAATAAATCCGCCCGCTCCGACAACAATGCACTCGACCATAAGCTGCTCTCCATTTCTCATTTAAAATACATCTTCTGTCATCCCCTGTATATCACTTTACATGTTTTCTTATAACATGCGATCCCAAACTTATGGATTGTCTGCATTCCTTCCTGTATAAGCGCAGTTGCATATCCCCCATCCTCAATCTGTTTCATCGCTTCACGGCACGCAAAATCAAATGCCCCGTCTTCCGCATATTTTAGTTCGATAACACACCCGATCTTCTCTGCCGGAATTGTAATCTTGATATCCGTGTAACCTGTCCCCGATTCCGCATTGGATTTTACAATCCACCTTCCTTCTGCTTTCAGCAATCCAAACAGCATTCCATGATAATAATTCTCTTTCATTGGTTTTTTTACAAATGTATCCCTGATACTAATGGAATCTGCCATAAACTTGTTTAAGATTTTCTCAACTATCTCCGCTTCTCCATCTCTGACGGCCATACAGAACTTTTTCCAGTTAGCTGTATCGCCGAGTATTTTTACTTTGAACCATGAGCGAATCTTCTTCTCGTAAATTCCCAGAACTTCCCTGTTGGGAATAACCAGCCGATAGTATCCCCCATCCGTCTCCCCCTGATCCGTCAGATAACCCGAAGAAAAAAGCGCGCTCCATAAATATGTCTGACGGGTATCTATATCCTCACTGTCAAAATCTGTATATGTCAGTTCAGGAAGCAACTGTTTTTCTACATATCCGCCGGAAATTAATACTTCAATCTCTGCTTTCGTCGTTTCCGTAGCTTCCGACAAAATATCCTGAACAATGGCATTGCTGCTGCTATTTTCCCAGTGCGGTTCCATGACCGCGTCTTTTTTTACTCTCAATTTGTCGCACTGGTTGATCACATCCCAGGGGCAATATACATCAACCGCTCCAAAATGATATCCGTCATACCATTCCTTTACATCAGAAAACCTATCTTCCACCCCATAATACTCCATCATTGTTCTGACTTCATCATCTGTGAATCCAAAATATTCCGCACATTCCACATCGGAAATGCCGCGGATCTTAAAATGATTTAAACCTGTAAAAATACTTTCTCTGGCAATACGCAGACATCCTGTAATAACAGCAAATTCAAGATTTTTATTTGTTTTAAGCGCCTGGCTGAATACAGACCGGATAAAATGTACCATCTGTGTATAATAATGATTTTGATATGCTTTATCCAAAGGAACATCATATTCATCTATTAAAATGATCACGCCCTTTCCATAATGCTTGTTCAGCATTTCTGAAAGCAGCCTGATACTTTCCTGCTGTACATCCTCTTCCAGATATTTTGCGTACAGTTCCCGCAGTGACTCCTTATCTATCTCTGTAAGTTTATTACTTTCCAGCAAATATTGATGCCTGCGGGCTTCTGTTTTTATGACTCGGGACATCACCTTTAACGCTTCCTCATAGGATGCTCCTGTTACATCTTTCAGACTGATCATAATAACAGGATATTTCCCCATATGTCGTTCACATAGTTCTGCTTCTTTCTCGATCTCCAGTCCTTCAAATAATGCGGCGTCTGTCCCAATCTCAAAAAACGTCTTAAGCATATCCAGGTTCAGACTTTTTCCAAAACGGCGCGGCCTTGTAAAGAGATTCACACTTCCCCGGTTTTTTAAAAGATCTGCAATAAATCTGGTTTTATCCACATAGTAAAATCCCTTTGTTCTGATATTGCCAAAAAATTCTTCCCCAATCGGAAGCTTCATCATTTCTGCCACACCTCCCTGTGGAATATTTTCCTATTCTTCCTCTGATATAAAATAATTCCAGCGAGAAGCCTCCTTTTCTGCAATCACCGCATCCTTCTCCGCACGCATAATCTCCATCCCCTTCTGGATTCCGCGGTTTTCAATCTGATCCAGTATTTCACACATGTTTTGGTCACCTCCTGATTTTTTTCCCTTTTGGACATTTATAAATCTCCAAAATCGACCTCGGACCGTTCCAGTGGGATTCTCCGAAGTAAAGGACGATGCTCAGTACCGGGCAGCGTTCTTTTGACTTCTCATCTAACAACTGCGACCGGTAGGCGGCGCCGTCATATCCGATGACTCTGAAAGGCATATCCTGGTCTGGCTTCGTCTGGTTTTCCAGTCCCAACAGGGCGATCTTGACTTTCCCCTTTGACCAGTACTTTGCGTTATCCCGTTCTTCCTCATGCAGCTTCCCCTCGTCTGCTTTATACTGGGATCTGACCTTCACAGGAATCAGATCCCTGGGCCTCACTGCCTGTTTTCCTTTAAAAACAAGCGCATTTACGATGTCGGCAAACACATCGTTGTAATCTTCCAGATGTTTTTCTACGATATCTTTTTGTCCCATCCATACTCCTCTTTGTTTTCCCTTATATTATAGTTCTTTGGCTGCCGGAATACAAGTACAATCAAGGCATGCGATCACTCCTTTCCCAGTATAGTTTATGTTCCCACCTATGGTGTTCACAGCAACGGTATAACGGTTTGTTTTTTCGTTTCAAACATTGAAATCAGGCGATACAGCCTTGAAAATGGAATAGAAATTTTCATATCAGATATTTAGAATGTTTGAAAATGTACCCGCTGGAATTGCGGGTGCTTTTACTTTACCATATGCATGAGTAAAAAGCAACATAAACATAAGGGTGAAATATACCAGTTTGAGTTTGGGAAAAACTATATTCCGGAGATGTCCTATGAACACAGGGGACTGGTGATTGGCGTAAAGCAGAAACTGCTCTATATCCTCCCGATTTTTTCCTATGCCCCGCTTAAACATCCTGATGTCTGCCATCCCACTGACCACCCGGATTCCAAAAGCAATATGTTTCTGCTTAAAGCCAGTAAATTTTCATTCATCACACATGATTCAGTGTTAAAGCTGAATGATATCCGGACTGCCAGTATCAACAGGATTCTTTACCAGCAAGACGGGCGGATTCCGCCATCGTCTGATACATACAAACAAATAGAAAAGCTGGTGCTTCAAAAGTACTTCCCCAGCTTTTATCATGATTATGAGCAGAACCTTCAGACAACTGCCTCCTTAAATGAACAGCTCATAGAGGCTGCAGATCATAACAATATATTGGAAGCTGAAAACAAACGGCTTAAAGCAGAATTAGAAACTTTACAAAACCAGTTCTCAGCGGCAAAGACAGATTAGCATTTCAGGCATTCCCATTACGGAAATGCCCTTTTTTTCATGTCAGGAACAAACTCTGCTGTTCATACTCCTGCTCCCGCCCAAGCACCGGCGGTGTCTTATGAAGGGCATATTGCGCAAATTGATCGTCATATACCCATTCCTTTAGTTCCCCTGTCTCCAGAACCAGCGGCATCCTGTGGTGAACAGGGGACACGGAGGCATTGGCCTGTGTCGTGAGGATGATAAAACGTTCCTCATCCCCGAATCGGTTGTAGAATCCCGCCATATACACAACGGCCGCGTCCTTCCTGAAAAATGTTACCTTATTTTTATCGGAATCCCACTCATAAAAATGCTTTGCCGGTATCACGCAGCGCCTGTGCAGCACGCTGTCCCGAAATGTTTTCCGTTCCAACGCAGTCTCCGCCCTGGCATTGATCAGAAGTCCTTTCTTTTGATACTGCGGAAATCCCCACTGCATTTCTTTCAGTTCCAGTGCAGGTGAAATGCTGCCCGAAGCGATTTCCGCAGTCTGTTCCCTGCGCTTACCGCATTGTATCAAAATTCCCGCAGGCTGGGAAGGGAAGATATCGCCTGTGCGCATTCTCTGTATCTGAAGGTCTACATTGTGGATCACCTTTTCGATCTCCCTGGCTGTCTCTTCGTCTACAAAAAATCTTCCGCACATAGTTGTCCTCTCCTTCTCCCGCGATGTACACGCTTTTTTCTACAGCGTTACTATTCACAGTAACTCTACAGCTTCAAAATACAGCATTGTCACATATCCAAAAAATTATCCGCGGCTGAGTCTCACTTAGGAACCTCCGAATTTTTACAAACGAATTGATGTTCGTACTAGTACAATATTGCATTAATTTTGAAGTAATAAGCGTTCGATGTTCATGTCAGTACAAGGCGGAGGAAGGAGGCGATGCCGGTAGCATCGTTGACTGACTCCAACGCAGTAATGGCATGGACAGCGAGCACTTATTACTCAATTATTAATGCAACATTGTACTAAATCTTCATCCGCCGCGCTTGAGCCAACATAAATCGAATACTCCATAGACTCCAGCCGCCACTCACGATAAGCCGGATCATACCATTTGAGTTTCTCCAGAGGTGTCGTGATCATAACCTCTTTTACCTCCCCGGCTTTTACACCGATACGTCTGAATCCGCGGAGCTGTTTTACCGGACGGTCAACCGCCGAATTCTCGAATCCCACATATACCTGTACGATCTCTTCCCCGTCCATTTCCCCAGTGTTCTTTATCTTTGCCGTTACTTTCAGGTTCTCTCCTTCCAGGAGTACTTTCGGGTCAGTGATCTCAAATGTAGTATAGCTGAGACCAAAGCCATAGGGCACCAGCGGCCTGATTCCCTGTTTCTCCAAACGGGTATAACCATGATAATATTCGTAATATTGATCCGTTGCCTCCCAATCTACATGGGGAAGATCTTTCTCCGAATAAGGAACCACAAAAGGCAGTTTTCCGGATGGGTTTACATCCCCATAGATAATCTCCGCAAGCGCGGTACCGCCTTCCATCCCCGGATAATATGCCATAATAATGGAATTGACACAATCATACCATTCCGTCATCATGATCATATTGCCGCCAATGAGGACAACCGTATTTTTTTCATTTTCCGGACTGACCTTTTTTATTAATTCAATTACATCCTCATGCAGACCGAGACTGGTTTTCCGGTCTCCTCCCGTAGATCCAATATAATTGTCCACCTCATTTTCAGATACAAACTCACCTTCATCGTCATAGTTGTATCCGACCACAAAAATTACAGCATCTGCCTCTGCTGCCAGTTTCTTTGCGCGTGAAATGTCTGAACCATCATCAAGGATTATTTCACATTTTTCGTTAGCTGCACTCAATCCTTCTTTTGGTGTTACAACATAGGGAGGACGTACCCAGCTTGAGCCGTGATCTCCGATCACTGCCGTATCTGCAAGCTTTCCAATCAAAGCCAGCCTCTTTGTCCTGCTTCTTTTTAAAGGAAGAACATTCTCATTTTTAATTAAAGTAATTCCCTTCTCTGCCGTCTCTCTTGCTGTCGCAATGTGTTCTGGACATCCCACCACCGACATATCATATTCCTTATGCTCTTTATCAAATGCAAGAATAGTCCGTACGATACGAAGCGCCGCCTCATTTACATTCTCCTCCGGTACAAAACCATCCTCTACAGCCTCTATAAGATGTTTTCCAAAATGTTCTGTCCAGAGCATCTCCATATCCTGTCCGCCGTTTGCAGCTTCCACGGTATCCCGCACTCCCCAACAGAAATCGGACATTACAAAGCCATCGAAATCCCATTCTTTCTTCAATACCTGTCGGAGCAAATACTTATGGTGCCCGCAATGTATACCTTGATAGCGGTTATAAGAGCTCATAATGCCGGCTGCTCCCGCATCCACACAGTCTTTAAAATGCGGAAGATAAACCTCCTGTTCTGTACGCTGGTCACAGGTTACACTACATTTAAAACGTGCATTTTCCATCTGGTTAAATGCATAATGCTTTACACATGCTATAACATCTTCGTCCTGAACACCTCTGACTAATGCAGCGCCCATTTGTCCAATCTGATAGGTTTCTTCCCCATAAGTTTCCTGGCTGCGCCCCCACCCAGGGTGATATGGCAGGTTGACACAGACTCCTGCAAACAGATTGCCACCAAATGCCCTCGTTTCTTTTCCAATACAATGCCCTATTCTTTCCTCAAGCTCTATATCAAAAGTTGCCCCTCTTGCCATAGATACCGGAAAGCATGTTGCCATCCAGTTTCCGCACACAACACCGCGGGGTCCATCCACAAAAAGCATGGGCGGTAAATTGTATTCTTCAAGTCCTCCCGCTGCATACGGCTTTACATTATAATGGTTTTCTTCATCTGCTGTAATTGTCTCTTCTAACTCCTCCGCAGACAGTTTTGTGATATCAATATTTCCACTCATCAGCCAGACTTTTTGCTCCAAAGTCATCTGATCTACAATTTTCTGTGCCTGTTCTGTCATGGACAGACGATATGCTTTTGTTGCCTTCATACACAAATTCCTCTTAATTTCGTAGTAAAGTTTATAAAGCTGGATCAACTATATCTTATATTTTACTTCACGATATTACACATGTATCTCTTCTTTATCAAATGACATAGCAGCGTCAAACGCTTCTCTGGTTGCATTGATGGCTCTTCTTGCCCTCACCGCATCCCCGACTTCTAAGTAACCGCAGCCAATTCTGCTGCATGCCCCCTTGAGCGCGCTTCCGTCGCGATTCCTTGCCCCGACCGCAATGACAGCAGCATCACAGGGGAACTCCACCACATTTCCGTCTTTTTCTCCTATCACGGCACCCTTTTTAATCTCCGTCACTTTGACTTCTGTTACCGGAGTGATCCCTGCGGCATAAATATTTTCCGTTACACAGATCTTCCGGGTACTTCCCATATCCGCGCAAAATTCTTTCATCATCTCCAATACCGTTACTGTTGAACCCTTTGCCGCCAGATACTCCGCTACTTCCATACCAACCAGGACGCCGCCGATCACAACCACATTCCCTGACACTACAGCCTGCCCGTTAAGTACTGCATGAGAGTCTGCGACAAACTCCTGTTCTACGCCCGGAATCGGAGGAATTGCCGGTTCCGCGCCGATTGCATTGATTACCGTATGCGGTTTGATCTCCCGGATCATTTCTTCCGTAACTGTTGTATTCATGCGGATGTCAACACCCATACGGGCCGCTTTTTTTCCCATGGAAATAACAGCCCTTTTCATTTCTTCTTTTCTCGGGGCCTCGCCTGCCGTCAAAAACTGGCCGCCAAGTTTATCAGAAGCCTCACATAAAATCGGATGATGCCCGCGCCGCCTTAAAATAATTGCTGCTTCAAGACCGGCAATACCGCCTCCGGCGATCAGAACTTTTTGGGGCTTCTCTGACGGAATAATCTTACATTCTGCTTCTCTTCCAACGGCAGGATTCCGAAGACATGTAATATGTGGAGACTCTTTGTTTTCAAAGCCATCATAACATCCCTGGTTACATCCCACACAGTAATCTATTTCTTCCAATTTTCCGGCTTTTGCCTTGTTGCAGAATTCCGGATCCGCCAGCTGGGCACGTCCTATCACAACCATGTCCACCTGATCCTCTTCGAGAATCTTTTCTGCCAGCTCCGGCGTATTGATCCTGCCCACACCGATGGTAAGCATTCCGGTCTCTTTGCGGATTCTGGCAGCATTCCTGATATTAAACGCATGAGGGATATCCACCGGAGGTACCTCGTATTTTAAACCCGCGGTCAGGATATTTCCGCGTGATATATCCAGAACATCCACCCCTGCCTCTTTTGCCAGTTTACAAAATGCGATGACCTCCTCAATGGTAAGTCCATTTTCCAAATAATCATCATGTGCGTCGATCCGCATCAGCAGCGGCATCCCTTCGGGTATATTCTCACGGATGGCACGGATGCATGCCAGAGGAAATCTGGCACGGTTCTCAAAACTGCCGCCGTATTCGTCCGCGCGGTGATTGATCCCTCCTGACAGAAACGAATGGGGCAGATAATTATGCGCGCAATGGAATTCCACACAGTCAAACCCGGCTTTCACGGCCCGGCCGGCCGCCTTTCCATAACAGGCGGCAATCTTCCCGGCCAGCGCGCTGCTGATTCCCGGAGATACTACTCCCGGCGACATCTCCATATCACTTGCCAGCAGGATCTGTGCTTCCGAATCCATACCTACGGCCAAGCTCCCCTGCCAAAGCTGCAGCCCTGCCTTTCCTCCCGCCTCATGAATGGCCTGTGTAAGCCTTTGGAAGCCTGGAATGTATGTGTCTTCGCTGAGTGAAAGAAATCCTTTCGGAGCGCTCGGCGTATGTATACTGCAGACTTCTACGATATTTAAACCGCTGCCGCCCTTTACACGTGCCACATGATAATCGATCAAAGTTTTTGTTACATCCCTTGTTTTCCCGGAAAATTTCGTTCCCATAGCAGGCAGGACTACCCTGTTTTTCAATTCCATATCCTTAATGGTAATTGGGCTAAATAATTTTTCAAACATAATGCATTCTCCTATATCCGCGTTGTTTTTTCTACAGTTCCATCAGTTTATTCAATACATCCAGCACTTCTTCTTTCGTGCATATTCCAAATGAAACAAGTGTGCGCATCGGCATGGAATCCACCAGGGCATGATTCATATCCCCGGCCAATGCTCCATTTCCCTCATATTGGTTAAAGTACGCATACGACTTATCTTTCAAATAATCGCCGTATTTTCTGGTCCTGTCATCAGAAGCCAGTTCCTCCAGCGTCACATTCAGATCCAGCTTTAACGGAAGCCTGATGGATGTATTCATCTGCACAGACTCCGACAGATGGATATCCCTTGAGGACGCGCCAATCAGAATATCGTACTTTCCGCTGGCTGCATACCAGTCTTTCAGATCTGTGTGATACCAGGCAAAGCTTCTGTGATCCAGTGTCATAATAACCGTCTTGGTCTCTCCCGGCTCCAGGCTGATTTTTTCAAAGCCTTTCAATTCTTTATCCGGGCGTCTGCAGGCGCCGGTGTTATCGCGGACATATAACTGTACAATTTCTTTTCCCCTGACCTTCCCGGTATTGGTAATATCCACGCTGACTGTCAGAGTATCCAGATCTGTCAGTTCATGCCGGTCCAGTTTCAGATTGCTATATGCAAATGTCGTGTAAGACAATCCATGGCCAAATGGAAAGGCTACCTGCATTTGTCTTGCATCATAGTAACGATATCCCACAAATACCCCTTCGCTGTATACGGTTTTTTCACTTTCTCCGAATGTTAAGTAGGACGGGTTCTCCGTCAGTTTACAGGGAATCGTTTCTGCCAGCTTACCGGAAGGATTGACCTTGCCATAGAGAAGCCTGACCTCCGCCTCACCTACAGCCTGTCCGCCTAAGTATGCCTCCAAAATCCCTTTTACGTCCGACAGCCATGGCATTTCCACCGGAGAGCCATTATGCAGCACAACTATCGTCTTCGGCTGTACCTTGATGATTTCCGAGATCAGGCGGTTCTGGCAGTCCGGGAGCCTCATATGTGCCCGGTCATAGCTTTCGGACTCAAAACTTTCCGGAAGACCGGCGAAGATTACCGCCTTATCCGCCTGGCGTGCCGCTTCTATCGCTTCTGCCGCAAGCGTCTCGTCATAGACATCCTGATCAACGCCGAAACCTTCCGCATAGGTTACATTTCCCGCAGCTGTTTCTATACTGGAAACTGCTTCTAACGCGCTGCTGACACGGAAACTGTTGATGTGGGAACTTCCGCCGCCCTGAAAACGAGGCGTTTTTGCAAATCCTCCGATAAACGCGATCTTTTCCTCTTCTTTCAGAGGAAGTACCTCTTCGTTTTTCAAAAGCACCATGGACTGCTCGGCAATACGGCACGCAAAATCATGGTCTGACTCCAATGTAAAAGGCTGCTTTTTCTTGTTGTCCAGATAACGGAAGGAAATACGCAGGATCCGCTCTACGGCACGATCCAATATTGCCTCCTCCAAAGTACCATCCTGAACGGCTTTCATGATCTCCTGGTCAGTGACCCCGCCTGTAGACGGCATTTCCAGATCCAGGCCGGCTTTCAGCGCCTCAACCCGGTCATTGACTGCCCCCCAGTCGGACATGACATAACCCTCAAATCCCCACTCATCACGGAGAATATCGGTGAGCAGCCATGGGTCTTCCGAAGCATAGGTGCCGTTAATACGGTTATAGGAGCACATCACCGTATAAGGCTGCGATTTCTTTACAGCGGTCTCAAAGGCAGGAAAATAAATTTCCCGCAATGTCCTTTCATCGACTTCCGAAGAATTGCTCATACGGTTGAATTCCTGGTTATTTGCCGCAAAATGCTTGACGGACGTTCCCACATGCTGGGACTGGACTCCCCGAATAAAAGCTGCGGCTGCTTCCCCCGCAAGGCAGGGGTCTTCTGAATAATATTCAAAATTCCTTCCACATAGAGGAGAACGCTTAATATTTACCGCCGGGCCAAGAACAACGGATATATCGTTGGCCTGCGCTTCTTTTCCGATGACCTGGCCAAACTCTGTCATCAGTTCCCTGTCAAAAGAACATGCGGACAGACACGCCGGTGGAAAGCATACAGCCTTTATACTCTCATTCAGGCCAAGATGGTCCCCGTTTTCATCCTGTTTACGCAGCCCGTGAGGGCCATCGCTGACCATCACACTGGGAATCCCCAGGCGGTCAACGTTTTTCAGATTCCAAAAATCAAGTCCGGAACACATACCGGCTTTTTCTTCCAGTGTCATCCTGGATATCAATTCTTTTAAATTCCGTTCCATATCATCTACTCCTTGAACTATAAAATGATTGCCGGACGGTATACAGATCCATAGTCCGTCCTACTTTTCGTTTTTAAAATTTAACGCAAGCTTCGCGAAAAAATCCTCCAGTGTCAGTCTTACATCTAAAGAGCGGTACACCCGGATTTCCCGGTTGTCCTGCCCATGGATATAGGTCATATCCTCCGCAATTCCCGGCGCGGGTATCAAGTCATAACTCACCTTTTCCAGTTCTTCCATCAGCACCGCGACCGTTCCCTGATCGCCCAGCCCCCAGATCTCCCCATGAGGCCAGACCCAGCCGGTCTTGGATGCTTCGTGGTTATACTCCACCATCTGCCGGAACAGATATTCACCAATCCTGCCGCAGGGGCGCACTTTAAGCTGCAGCTCCGCCAGAGAAACCGCAAACGTCTTGTATAGACTCATCGGGATCTGCCACAGGGGCGCTTTCGACGAGAAGATCACATTGGCGGCATGGATATCCATAACCAGATTGAACTCAAAACCTCCCTTGGGATAATCCCCGCCGCCAATCCAGATGATCGTCAGCCGCTCCGCGATACCCGGCTCGATCAGGAGCGCGGACGCAATATCCGTTACCGCTCCCTGGCACGCTATGTACAGCGGCCTGTCGTCTTCCTTCATGGCCTCCTCAATGATAAGCCTTGCTCCTTCTGAGTCCACGGGCGTCTGCTCATCCTTCATGCCGATAGCAGCGCCCATGGCTACCGGATATTTTCCCCTGACCCCCATCAGCTCCATAACTTTCAGGATTTCATCATAACTGGCTTTCGCAGTTCCTTCTTCCCCATAAGTCTGCGGATTCTTACAAAAATGCCCTGCCACGATTCCTTTTACCTCAAATCGCGGCGTCATCAGATGATGCGCAAGGGCGAATTGATCGTCTGCTTCATTTTTACAATCTGTATGCACGATCAGACGTACTTTTTTATTTTCCGGTACGGTATATTCATAATTCCACATCCCCCGCTGTCCCTCCTTTGTCCTATTCTGACTGAAATTCTTTTGTTTTATATGCATCCCGGTATTGTTTTGGAGTCATGTGCATATACTGCTTAAACACAGATCCAAAATAGCTTTGAGAATGAAAACACAGGTAATCGCTGATTTCTGTCAGATCGGCTTCCGAATACTTCAAAAGGTTTGCCGCGCGCTCCACCCTGAATTTCTGGATATAATCCTGAATGCTCATACCCATTATGACAAGCAAGTAATTATGACACGAAAGTGATAAAACTGTAGCAGTAATGCGGGTTATTTACGATTATCCT
>QXWX01000270.1 GCA_009911175.1 Lachnospiraceae bacterium
AACCAAGAAAAAGCTGTTAAAAATGTAATGTTTTTATAGCTTAGAAAAATAAAATTAAATTTATGCGTCAGAGCTGACTTCGATACATTACGATTTCTCCTTACATTCAAATTGTATTTCCCCGATAATCTTAAAAATACCTTAATATAGAAATCATTTTATCACCTGTCTTTGGTTAAATATAGACCACGTCCTTAATTCCCATGGAATATAATGCAATCATAATCACACCGTCACTTCATCACCTGCACAAAAACTTTTTATATCTGCACACCACTTTTGAATGTTGGTTTCAATGTTTTGCTTTCCTTCCAAGTGTGCCAAAACATGCCTTTTATTTAATAAATAAACGAAACAAATAACTTCCTGTGCCGTTCTTCGTCGCTCTTCATCACTTAAAAAATTCAAATAATCCATGTCATCCAGACTATTTGTTCTCTCTAGCATATGACTATCGCCATTAAGCACAAGCCTATACATTAGATTCTTGAAATAATCAATGTAATCTTTGTCTCCAATCTGTTGCAAAATCGTATCATCACAGGAAATCTCTACTATTCCCTTTTTATACACAAATGTTGAGAACGCCTCCATCACTCGTCGCATTAAATTCCCAACAGTCAGAGTGTTATTCGCATTCTTGCCACAAGCATAATCATATACAGCTTTCAAAATCTCAGAATATTCGTTTCGTTTTGTGTAACTGAATGGAATAATCTCTTTGTTTTTTAATTCACAACAAGCATATGTAACTTTCTTTTGCCCGTTGCTTTCTCGCTTATATTCGATGCAAACCTCTTCTCCAATTTTTTGAAGATCATATAAACACTGAATATCATGTGTCATCACTAGAATTTGGCTTTCTGGATTGGTTTTAATAATATCGGCTACCTTTGCTTTCAGCAGTGACATAATTCCCACTTTGTTTTCAAAATCAAAACTTGATATAGGATCATCAATAACAAGGATTAGTTTTTTTGAATACCCGTCTTTCGCCTCCTGATTCATAATCAGTTCTGTAAAAAAATAGCATAAAGCAATAATATTTCTTTCACCAACAGACACATTGTTAGGCTTTACTACTTTTCCGTGGGCATACAATACATATTTATCACCTTCAACTTTGATTTCTAATCTATCCTTTGAAAAGAACACAAATCTAAGGCTCTTATTAATCAAACTGACTGCTATTTTTATGTTTTTCTTTCGAGATTTTAAGATATTCAGTTCATCATTGAGATTTTTGATTTTCTCGTCAGATTCCTTTAATGCTTCATCAGCTTTCTTCTGTTCCCCCAAGGCTTGCTTCCATAACTTAATATCGCTAGAAACCTCATAATGTGCAATGGCCGCATTATCATTTGTGAGATTCCTTTTAAGGCCAGCAACTGTTTTAAGTTCTGCATTTCTTTTAGATTCAGCTTCAATTCTAAGTTCCAAATCCAATATTTTATCTTCAAGATTACCTAACCCGGATAAACCGGAAAAGTTTTTTTGCATTTCCTCCAAATTTCAAGTACAATAAAGAAAAATATTGGAGG
>QXWX01000271.1 GCA_009911175.1 Lachnospiraceae bacterium
CCGGATTATCTGAAAAAGTACTCAATGAAATGTATTCGGATGGCTATTCCCCCAAAAGTGTGGACCATCATGT
Source organism: Lachnospiraceae bacterium (assembly GCA_009911175.1). The sequence goes on from QXWX01000271.1 coordinate 74, forward strand.
CAGGCCCATCTACAACAGGCTGGCAAGGTATTGTGAAGAGCATTTTGAGGGAATGTATTCTGTTGATGCGGGTGAAGCCTTCATACGGACGATCCAAAGGAAAAACCAGTCAAAGGAGCAGACAGATTTGAACCGAAATTCAATCGAACGGTTAAATCATGCGCTGGACGGAGATTTTCATTGGAGGCCTGCAAAGTCAAAGTTAAAGCCATATGCTGCTTCCTGCTATGATGCGGTTGTTGCCAGATACGAGGCTTATCTTATCCAGACTGGAAAAACCATTACCAACACCAGGCGCCATATCCATTTAATTGCTGACTTCCTGTCGCATATGGAATCAGCTGGAATCACCAGTCTCCCTATGGTTAAAGCAGAGCATATCCATGAAAGGTTTGCGGCTGCAAACGATAAAGCAGGTTTCCGCAAGGCAGTGAAGATGTTTTTTCGATATGCCTGCAAATACGGATTGGTCGAAAACGATAACAGCCGTTGGATCCCGACAGTCCCACGCCATAGGCCGATTCCCTCTGTCTATACAAAAGATGAGATAGAAAGAATACTCGATTCCATAGACCGGACTACGAGTCTTGGTAAAAGAAACTACTGCATGATTCTGATAGCTGCAAGACTGGGAATCCGTTCCTGTGATATAGCCGGACTAAAGCTTGAAGACATCCGGCACAGGGAAGGCTTTATCCGAATCATGCAGCAAAAGACGGATATTCCCGTTGAATATCCGATACTGGACGAAATAGCGGAAGCCCTGAAGGATTATCTTGACAATGCAAGGCCTGGTTCCGATCTTCCTCATGTATTCCTGACGCAGCCCAGACCAGCCGCCTCTGCCTTAAGCACACAGGGGATCTATGCCGTTGTGTCCGGAGCCATTGCACGGGCCGGCATAGATATGTCTTCCAGAAGACATGGTGCCCATGCCCTGAGATCGAGTCTGGCATCGCATCTTCTTGCAGATGGAAAAACCTATCCGGAGATCCAGCAGGTATTAGGCCATGCTTCTCCTGACGCCGCCAGGCATTATATTCGTGTTGAAGCGGAACGGCTGAGGGAATGTGCCATAGAAGTACCCGTTTTTCCCAATGAGCTGATTGCTTATTTCCAGGAAAGGCGGTGAAGTGACAGATGAAAAATACCGTCCAGTTTAAAAGCTGCCTGAAGGAAAAGTTAAATTCTTATATGGAACTAAGGGAAAGCCAAGGCTGCCAGGTTTTGAAAATACGCCATATCTTTATTTCACTTGACCAGTATCTGCTGAAAGCCGGACTTAGCGGCCGTAGCCTGCCTCCAGCTGTCATTGATGGCTGGATTGCATCCCTTCCGGAAAAACTCAGCGTAAATACAGTGAATATTTATATTTCGACTTATATGCAGTTTGCAAGATATCTGCAGTCACTTGGGTATGATGCTTTTATACCGGAGAAAGCAATCGGCAGCAAGAATTATTCTCC
>QXWX01000272.1 GCA_009911175.1 Lachnospiraceae bacterium
AGAAGAGTTGCAATCAGCAACAGTGGCTATTACTGATCAAACAGAAGCATGTATATAAACAAAGGTACAACTTGAACATAAATATTGTTTATGTACAAGAAGATAAAGCAGAGATCCTTGCAGCCTTAAGCAGAGGCGGCGGCCGCCTCCTCCGCCATCTGTGACACCGGGAGGAGGGTGCAGATGAGGTTGCGGTCTCCATACACGTTGTCAACGCGCCCTGTGGTTGGCCAGAACTTGGCATCTTTGAGCCATGCAGCAGGGAAGGCTGCATATTCTCGTGAGTATGGTTTAGTCCAGACATCAGCCATAAGCAACGAGGGTGGGTGAGGAGCACCCTTGAGAACATTGTTGTTGATGTCTGCTTTTCCTTTCTCAATCAACGCGATTTCTTCCCTGATAGAGATAAGAGTGTCGCAGAACCTGTCTAGCTCAGCCTTGCTTTCACTTTCAGTCGGTTCAATCATGAGCGTGCCAGGGACAGGCCACGACATAGTTGGAGCATGAAATCCGTAGTCCATTAGGCGTTTAGCAACATCTTCAGGCTCGATACCAGCAGTGTTCTTAAAGCCTCTCAAATCTATGATGAACTCGTGGGCGACTGTTCCATTGACACCACGGAAAAGAACAGGGAAATCATTCTCCAAACGCTTGGCCATGTAGTTTGCATTCAAGATAGCAATCTTTGATGCATCAGTTAATCCCTTGGATCCCATCATGCAAATGTAGGTGTATGATATTGGCAAAATAAGAGCAGAGCCCCACGGTGCAGCAGAGATAGTACCAAGGGGTTGAGCTTGCTCGGGTGCTGGTATGCCTCCAGTGGCTACCACTGGATGAGAAGGTAGAAATGGTGCTAGGTGTTTCTGCACCCCAATGGGACCCATACCAGGTCCGCCTCCACCATGAGGAATACAGAACGTTTTATGGAGATTGAGATGGCAAACATCAGCACCAATAAATCCTGGACTAGTCAAACCAACCTGAGCATTCATGTTAGCTCCATCCATGTAAACTTGTCCACCATTGTCATGAATTATCTTGCAGATTTCGTCAATGCCTTCCTCATAGACTCCATGAGTCGAAGGATATGTAACCATAAGAGCAGCTAAGTTGGCCTTATTATCCTCTGCAGCCTTCCGTAACTCTGCAATGTTTATGTTTCCCTTTGAGTCAGTTCCAACAGCCACAATTTTCATCCCACACATGGCCGCACTAGCAGGATTCGTTCCATGAGCTGAGACTGGAATGATGCATACATCACGGTGGTGGTCTCCTCTCGACCTGTGATATGCCCGGATAACCATGAGCCCAGCATATTCTCCTGCAGCACCAGCATTGGGTTGCAGAGAGAATGAATCAAAGCCAGTGATCGTACATAACAGGTCACCCAAATTATCGAACATTTCCTGGTAACCAGCAGCCTGTTCCTTGGGGGCAAAAGGATGAATATCCGTAAATTCAGGCCATGTCACCGGCATCATTTCTGTCGTTGCATTCAGTTTCATTGTGCAAGATCCCAAGGGAATCATG
>QXWX01000273.1 GCA_009911175.1 Lachnospiraceae bacterium
CCGTCCGGCAGTCAGCCGGATAGGGAACGGCAAAATTTTTTACATTTCTTTTACTTCTTTATCTCACATGAGCAAAAAGCCAGGGGATCAAGCAGTTGATGGCGGGCGGCGGTATTGTAATTGTGGCACAGACGGTGATTCCACAGCTTACAACACTGTTCTCCTAAATCATGGGGGCGATCATTGACAAAATCACTGAATTTATAAAGGAAATGCTGCAAGGGTGGGTGCTTGACAACCTCAGCACGATGTTCACGGACGTGAATACAAAAGTGGGCGAGATTGCCGGGGAAGTCGGGCAGACACCCAGCGCATGGAATGGCAGTATTTTTTCCATGATCCGGAACCTTTCAGAGAATGTCATGATACCCATAGCGGGGCTTATCATCAGCGCAATCCTGTGTTATGAACTGATAACAATGGTAATGGACAAAAACAATATGCACGAGGTAGGGAGCGAGTTCTTTTTCCGCTACCTCGTGAAAGCGTGTATCGCCGTGATGTTACTCAGCAAGACTTTTGACATCACAATGGCGGTTTTCGACGTGGGCAACCATATCGTGACCAATGCGGCGGGCGTCATATCAGGCTCCACGAGCATTGACGTGACGTCCACGCTTACCACCATGTTTAATAACCAGCTTTCCACTATGGGCATTGGCGAACTGATCGGGCTTGGGATAGAAACCATGATCGTCAGCTTGTGTATGAAAATCATGTCCGTCCTCATCACCGTCGTTTTGTATGGGCGCATGATAGAGATATACCTTTATATTTCAGTGGCCCCGGTTCCCTTTGCCACTTTGAGCAACCGGGAGTGGGGAAGTATCGGCAACAATTATATCAAAGGGCTTTGCGCCCTTGCGTTTCAGGGATTTTTCATTATGGTCTGTGTGGGCATCTATTCGGTACTTGTTGCCAGTGTTGCGGTGGCGGGGAACCTGCACACGGCGCTCTGGTCGGTGGCGGCATATACCGTTATCCTGTGCTTCAGCCTGTTCAAGACAGGTTCGCTTGCCAAAAGTGTGCTGAATGCCCATTAGACAGACCGGATTTTAATATCAGCAGGAAGGAGGAAACGCCGGAATGTAAAAATTTCCGGTCACAATGCTTATGGCAATATCGGTAGCAGTGCCCAAAAATTTAAGCGGCATCAAGACAAAGGTGGCAATGAACCTTACCAGACGCCAGCTCATCTGCTTCGGCGGCGCAGCGGCGGTGGGAATCCCTTTTTACCTTGTGACAAAGGGAGTATTGGGAACACAGGCTTCGGCGCTCATCATGGTAGCCCTCATGCTGCCGTTTTTCTTTTTGGCTATGTATGAAAAAGACGGGTTCCCGGCAGAGAAGATTCTGTACTTCATGGTACGGCAGAAGCTGCTCACGCCGGGAATCCGCCCTTATAAATCGGAAAACCTCTACAAGCAGTTGGAGGAACGGGAGAAATTAGAGTGGTCTCGGAAAGTCACTGAAACTGCAATAGAAAATAAAGCAGTATGAAAGAGCTTAGCAAGTGAAGCGAAAA
>QXWX01000274.1 GCA_009911175.1 Lachnospiraceae bacterium
ATCGGGTAGGAGGCTACCCATTAGTTGAGCAGCCGACCTCCCACACCACTGTACGTACCGTTCGGTATACAGCGGTTCAATAGTTTTCACGTAACTTTCAGATAATAGTCAAGCATGGAGATATAACCCAGCTTGGCTATTATTTTATTAGTGAGGGCTACGCTTAATATCTGCGCTGTCCTCCAGTAACCTTTCCGGCTGTTGGCTATCTGATGCACCTGCCACTCTTCAAGCTTTAACGCTCTTAAGTTGCGGTATCTCGTCTTTACCCTTTTCCATTGTTTCCAATAGATTGCCCGTATCCTGCGCCGGAGCCATTCATCCGTCTCCGTCATCAGTCCTTTCATGTCGGCAAGTTTGTAGTAATTTGTCCACCCTCTGACATACTCCGCAAGTTTCTGTCTCCGATAGTCATTGCCCCATCCTTTATTCTTCTGGGTTATCTCCCTTAGCCTGTCTTTCATCTTTTGGACACTCTTAGGGTGTACCCGGAATCTGCATTTCCCTTTGTTCCGGTAAAATGCGTATCCCAGATATTTTATCCTGCTCACATGGGTTACTGTTGTCTTGGCTCGGTTTACCTTCAGGAATAGTTCCCCTTCTATGAATGGGATTATGTTTGCAAGCGTCCTCTCCGCACTTTTCCTGCTTTTGCAGAATATCAGCGCATCGTCGGCGTACCTCACAAATCGGTGTCCCCTGCATTCCAGTTCCTTATCCAGTTCATTCAGCATGACGTTCCCACATAGCGGACTTAACGGCCCTCCCTGCGGCACGCCTTCTTCCGTCTTCTCAAAGAATCCGTTCTGCAATACTCCTGCATTCAGGTATTTGTGTATCAGCGATATGACCCGTCCGTCCTTGATTGTCCGTGACAGCACTTCTATCAGCTTGCTGTGGTTCACTGTGTCGAAAAATTTCTCCAAATCCATGCTCACCACATACACATATCCTTCGTCTACGTTCCTCTTGCAGGCTTTTAACGCATCGTGCTGGCTTCTCCCCGGCCTGAATCCATAACTATTCTCTGAAAACTGCGGTTCAAACAGGGGTGTCAATTCCTGGGTGACCGCCTGTTGTATCAGGCGGTCTACGACAGTGGGGATTCCTAACTTCCTGACCTTGCCCTTTTCTTCCTTGGGTATCTCTACCCTGCGGACTGGGTTGGGTTTGTATTTCCCTTCCCGTATCTCCCGGATTATTTCGCTCTGGTTTTCTTTCAGGTAGGGCAGAAGTCCATCCACCTGCATTCCGTCAATTCCGCCTTTGCCTTTGTTTGCTTTCACTTTCTTGTAAGCCTTGTTTAAGTTGTCTTTCCGTAAGATCAATTCCAGTAGATTGTCCGTCCAAAAGTCCGTGATGATGTCGTTGTTTTCAGTAATCCGCCGATAGACGGACACTCCCGCATACTCTTTCTGTTCCGCAGGTACCATTTGCAGGTAGTCTTCCATATGAAGTTGTCTGTCCTTAAACCCATCCTTGGTTACATTCATTTACTCACATCTCCTAA
>QXWX01000275.1 GCA_009911175.1 Lachnospiraceae bacterium
CCTAAAACCCGGATAATAAAGACTCGAATCAATCGTTACTAAAATCCGACTATCCTCGAAGTTTTATACCAAGCTTTTCCACAAACAACATATCTCTTTTCGTTTCTTCTGTCCGCCATCCACTCTTTTTCTTGCCGGACACTTTTGTTTCTTCTATTGCATCAAACCACGATAGTATATTATGCATGGAAGTTTTTCGAATCCAATTTTTCAGTTGCTTTTCTTCCTTCAGTTTTTCTCCGGTATCGTGCTTTACATCACCATTTGGTATCGCCAACGTATCACGTAAGTTCCTGAGCATTGACGCAAAACTCTCATGCATACTTTGGGCAAGAAACCGCGCCAGGATCTGACCGTCGAGTGTATCATCGTCCCATACCCTGGGATGATTTCCTCCGGTATGACTTTTACTATTCTTGAAATCCTCCTCAACATACTCTCGTGATCGGTATTTCTCCAGTGCCCTGTTTGTATCCTTTTCCTTCGATGCCACGAGTATTATGAAACCATGATATCTACATCTTTTCTCATATGCTTTTTTCTTGACTTCGACCCTAGTTATCCGTTCACCCCAATAACTGATTTCCATGTACTGGTCAGCGAATTTCTGGTCTTCTGGAGTAAGATATGCTCCTGACAGAAGATCTGATTTTACAGCATCGAACTGCATTCTGAACTTAATATCTTCCTCCGCTTTTTTTAGCGAGCTGAAGTAGATGTGAACATATACGCGTCTGGAAAGGATTTCTGTATCCCCCTTTTCAAGACCGCTTTTCTTACTGGCCCTTTGTCTCTCATACGCAAAATCATGAATCTGCATGACGGTGACTCCCGAGAACTTCGGGTCACAATGTATGATCTCTCCACCGTTCATGAGTTTGTCTCTGTATTCATTTATCAGGGGCTGGGTCCATTTTGTGTCTGTCGGGATATGCATAATAAACGGGTAGCTATTCTTTATCATCATAATCATGTTGCTCTCGGCGGAATACCCGCTGTCTGCCACGATCTCTACCTTGGGACACCCGAGGATGTCTAGCTGTTTGAGTGCATTCTCCACAGTGGTTCCGTCAGAAATATTTCCCGGTATCCTCGCATAGGCAATTGGCTGCCTTGATGTTATGGAATATATCTCAACAATCTTATAGACATTTTTTATCAACTTATCCTTATGGGGAGCACTCCTTCCTACATTCAGGTTTTCAGACTCCGTGTATATGGTCGTCGAATCCAAAGCCAGCAACTCCCCGTCCCCCATCGTTTCTGCCCTGTGTTTGAAAACGGACTGTTTGATGCTTTCATTGTAACCAAGGTAAACAAAAAGGTCATGATACATATCCTGCGATATGGACGAATCACGGTACGGAAGCAGTCCGGCATATTTCGTAGTCCATGCCCTGATTCCCGGCCATGTCTCCCCATCAGTTGCAAAGGCATACCACGCCAATGTCTGGAGCTTTTGCGCTATGCCACGATC
>QXWX01000276.1 GCA_009911175.1 Lachnospiraceae bacterium
TCGTCAGGCTCAATGTTTATGCCCAAAATCAAAATACATCGTTCTATTTTTATGTTTTGAGAAAGCAATAACATACATACTGGTTTTATAGCAAATATTTGCGATATCATTTTCTAATGTGTTCCGTTTCTATTCATACTTCGCCAGCATTTCCTGAAGCATAGTTTTCATCTCCTGCCGGGCAGACGGCGGTCCCACGACCTCCACCATGGTCCCCTGGGTCAGCAGCCACATCAGCGCGCCCCGTCCATAGACCTCCGCATCCAGAAGCCAGGCCGGATCCTGCTCTGTCGGCTTTGACTTTACCTTTGCCGTAGGCAGCCTGTCCAAGACAGACTCGATGCTTTTGCCGGTATACTTAAACCGCAGCGTAGTCAGCGGCCCCATATACATGAACTGGATCCGCTTGCGGAACTCTCCTTCCTCGAAACGGTCCTTGTATTCTGTCCTGATCTTTTCCTCGAGCCTGTGGTATTTTCTGATCCTGTCTATCCGGAAAACGGCCGGGTAATCGTATTTCGGCACATATATACCAGCTTCATTTTTTTCCACAATATTGGCATTCAGATAAAAATAATATTCCGAAAACAAAATTGCCAGCGGTTGGACGATACGCATTACGGCTTCCGTGGATGTCTCCTGTTTCTGATAAAGGATTTCCAGCAGATTGCACTTTTCAGGCCCCGGACCGATCTCCCATGCCATCTCCCAGAGCTTGCCCTCAATGTAGGATTCGTGGTCGATCTCTACATAATGGATTTTTTCATTGCCGAGCAGCTCCTTTACCAGCTTCATGCTTTCCTTCGGAACACATCCGCTGACGATCTTATCCAGGATGCCGTCGATCTCTTTCTTCGTAAATGCCCTGCTCTCTAATAAAATTTTGCTCACGGCAAGAATCTCACTGTTGGACAACAGGGTATCCTCCAGACCGGTCATAACGTAGCCGTCCACGGACTTGACATTTTTTACTTCCCTTGTGTCTGCCGTTCCTGTGTTTCTCCTCTCCTCAAGAAACCTGTTGATATCCGCGATGTCCCTCTGGACCGTGCGGCCATCCACCCCGAAGCCAAGGGCAGTCTCCGCCTTATTGATGATCCTGCCTTCACAGAGCCTTGTGTAAAGATCCAGTACCCGCTCGATTTTTGATTTTCCGGATTTATTCTCCGATGTTTTTTTATCATTCAGATTTTTTTCATCTATCAATGATTTTCTCGCTTTCTTCCCTTATAAAAATGTTTTCATTATATAAACGCTTCCATTCTCTTTCCAAATCCTGATCAAGTGCAATAACATCAATTACATTGTCCTTATATATTGCCCGAATTTCCTGTAAACCTGAAATTCCAAGCCGCATCCATGCTGTCACATTTAACCTAAATCTCGGATAATACGGACTCAAAACAATTTCATACTACTTTAACCCCCTGTTTAAGCTCATTAGCGGAC
>QXWX01000277.1 GCA_009911175.1 Lachnospiraceae bacterium
AGCACCACCACCACCACTCTCTTGACGACTTAACTTCATCAATGGCAGCCATGTCGACTGTCGGAGCTGTCAACCGAGTCCCGTTGAACTTGAATGGGAGCGGTGGGGGAGGCGCGGTGCCGACCTCATCCTTCTTGGGGACTAGCTTGAAGAAGGTGGCGAAATCCGGCAGCCTCCCCAAGGCTAGCTCCGGCGGATTCAAGGTGGTGGCGGCTGATAAGGTGGATGAGAAGAAGCAGACCGATGGAGACAGGTGGAAGGGTCTCATCGAGGATATCTCCGACGACCAACAGGACATCACCAGGGGCAAGGGTATGGTCGACCCTCTCTTCCAAGCTCCCTCCGGCATGGGAACTCACGACCCCGTCCTTAGCTCCTACGAGTACCTCAGCCAAGGACTTCGTTCATACGACCATCTTGACAACAAATTGGACGGATTCTACATTGCCCCTTCCTTCATGGACAAGCTTGTCGTCCATCTCTCCAAGAACTTCATGACATTGCCTAACATCAAGATTCCTCTCATCTTGGGTGTCTGGGGAGGCAAAGGACAGGGTAAATCATTCCAGGCTGAGCTTGTCTTCCGCAAGATGGGAATCAACCCAATCATGATGAGTGCCGGAGAGCTGGAGAGCGGGAACGCCGGAGAGCCGGCGAAGCTGATCAGGCAGAGGTACCGTGAGGCGGCGGACATCATCAAGAAGGGGAAAATGTGCTGCCTGTTCATCAACGATCTGGACGCCGGAGCAGGGCGTATGGGCGGCACCACCCAATACACGGTGAACAACCAGATGGTGAACGCCACGCTCATGAACATCGCCGATAACCCGACCAACGTGCAGCTCCCCGGCATGTACAACAAGCAGGAGAACGCCCGTGTCCCCATCATCGTCACCGGTAACGACTTCTCCACCCTCTACGCCCCTCTCATCCGTGACGGGCGTATGGAGAAGTTCTACTGGGCCCCCACCCGTGAGGACCGTATCGGTGTCTGCAAGGGTATCTTCCGTACCGACGGAGTCTCCGAGGAGGCCGTCGTCAAGCTCGTCGACACCTTCCCCGGCCAGTCCATCGATTTCTTCGGTGCATTGAGGGCTAGAGTGTACGACGACGAAGTGAGGAAGTGGGTGAGCAACGTGGGAGTAGAGAACATCGGCAGCAAGCTGGTGAACTCGCGCGACGGCCCCCCGTCGTTCGCGCAGCCGGCGATGACGTTGGAGAAGCTTCTGGAGTACGGAAACATGCTGGTGCAGGAGCAGGAGAATGTGAAGAGGGTGCAGTTGGCTGACAAATATTTGAAGGATGCTGCTCTTGGAGATGCTAACAAGGATGCAATTGAGAGTGGATCTTTCTTCGCTTCATAAACTTAAAAACTGTCTCAATTCCTATGCAATGGAAATTGGAACCTAGCTGCTTATACAGATTCTCTGTTTTTCTCTTCATTTTC
>QXWX01000278.1 GCA_009911175.1 Lachnospiraceae bacterium
CGAGCCGCATTCCTGGTTTCCCGTTCCTTCCTCTTCAATTCTCTATACAAACCAGACCTTTTGTTCCCCAGCTTCTCCTGAAGGCTGGACATCGTTTCCGCTGCCAGGAGCAAGTCTTTCTCCATCTGCGCCCTCTGCCCATCTTCCAACGCAGGGCTGTACGTCAGTATCCCCGTCCCCGTCATCCCGGAAAACTCCAGTCCGTCGATACGGAACATTTTTTTCTCGGCCCCACTGTCAAGTGTCACCGTTTCATAGTCGGCGATATCTATGCCATAGAGATCCTTAAGCCCGGAAAGGGAATGCGCGCATATGAAATGCATCCCCAGGCTCTGGAGGTTCTCACGGGAGTTGCTGCCGCCGTCAAATACAATGGTCACGTCGCTGGGATCTCCACAGAGTTTGCCCAGCCCTTCCCGCACATGGCTGGTGAATGCCGCAAATTCCTCGGTGTCATTGCGGTTTCCCGGATAGATTTCCCATAACAGCGGTACGGTGAGCTCGGCCGCGGTAAGTACTGCAAGTGAAAACTGTTTCAGGTCGTCCCTCTTCTGTTTGTTGTGCCCCCTTTTGCAGATGAGGCAGCGGTTATTTTTTGAATCAATGTAAGTAAAGTAATTGCTATAGTCCAGATGGAAGCACGGTATGTCAATCCCACATAAGTCAAGGAGCCTCTCCATAACCTTTTCCCATGCCGCGCTGATCTGTTCCTGCGAAATGCCATCCATCGCCTCCCAGAATGCCTGGGAAGATAAGTCCTCTGCATGGAACTTCATATGGTAAGGGAGACTCGTCCCATTTGCCCAGGAGCTAAACTCCCGTTTGCTCCCCGGTTCGATGGCTCTGTGGATCATGGAAAGGAGCAGGGCAGTGCTCCGTTTCATTCCCTTAATGGTCTTTTGTGGGAATGTCTCATCCAAGATCTTCTCGATCCCGATTTGTCGGGCTGTCCAGAGCATTGCCATACAGGCCCCATGCTCATAGCACTTGAAGGTCAGCTCCTTTTCGGCATACTGAGCTTCCGCGCCATGGGACGCAAGTTCCTGAGAGGCCTGGATACTTTTGTAGCCTTTCAATGCGTATTCTTTAAGATTGTCAACAGTCCCAATATATTCAAGAATACGCTGTCTGACTTTTGTCCCATCCCGTTGGCTTTCGACAATGTAATAATAAGGTTTTCCCTTTTTCCATTTTTCTCTTATATATGCCATGTAGTGCCCTACCTTTCTTTCGAATAATATAGCATACATATCAGTTATAATCAATAATAAATTTCAAAAATATAGATAATATAAGGGCACTACATTATCAAAAATAATAAACAGCTGAAAACACCTTATTTTAAGAGGTTTTTCAGCTGTTATATTGCTGATTTCATATACTGATGTCGAAACTTCCG
>QXWX01000279.1 GCA_009911175.1 Lachnospiraceae bacterium
AAACTTGAGGTTATGGGGTTGACCTAAAGGTTTCGCCTTAAGGCGAGGGTTTTAACCCCATTATACAGACAATAAATATCCCCTGCTTTTTTCCCAAAAGCACAAATGCCCCGGAGAATGTCCGGGAGTATGCAGCACTTCAATTTCCCTGCCGCCAATATCAATGATGTCATGGTCTGTCAGCACTTTTGTTGGCATACCCTGAAAAAACTCATAATTATTCACGCAAAATCCTTCGGGTAAATCACAGCGGTCTATAACCATCTCTCTTATCGTTTCAATTGATAAAGGGAATTTACCATTCAGCCAATCCAATTCATCAGCATGGGCATAAAAATCCGTGAAATACTTATGCCCGCCAATATGATCCCAGTGAATATGCGTAGCTACTGCCGTAATTGGCTTATCGGTAAGCTTCAGCACTTCCTCATAGATATTGAAGATGCCAAGCCCCGTATCAATAAGCAAACTTCGGGTATTTCCATTCAACAGATAGCAATGCGTTTCCTCCCAATGCCGGTATTCACTGATAATATATGTATTTTCATCAATCTTATCTATTGTAAACCAGTTATCCATTACTCTATACTCCTTAAAATCTCAATAAATTTATAGCTTCTCTATCTCTGCCAAAGAATTTTGAATATCCTTATAAACCAATGGTTGCATACTGTCTGCATAAATAGATGTATCTGCTTTTTGCAGTGCGGCAACAATATCACACTTTAATTCCGGCTTATTCTTTGCAATCATAGGCAGTAATTTTATACACTGTCTTGCCGTTATCGGCTTAACATCTTCTATATGCTTCAAATATTCATCTATAATTTCATCAATTTTATTATCTATATCCCATTTAGCGTTATAGGCAATCAGCGTAAGCCCTCTTGTCCGAATATAGGAATTATCACTGTCAATCATTTCGGCTAATTTATCCATATAACAATATACCTTGTCCGATTCCTCACATTCTTTTTGCAACGTCTGTAATGCTTTGTATGCCGTATTATTATTTTTATCAAATAACAGCGAAAAATTATCCTCAATCTTTATTTCCATGCCGTTTCATCTCCCATATCTTAAATCATGCTTTCGATTATAGCACTTTCTCTCTGTATCTGCCACTATAAAATACAGGGCATAGCAACCGCCACGCCCCACATCTCTTATCGTTCCAACGACTTTTCAAGCTTCTGTTTCTGCCCTTTCAAATCGTTCTGTTTCTTATACAGATTATTGCGCTCTTTACAGAGTTCTTTCATTCGCTCCAACTGCGCCCGCACTCCCTCCCTGCAATCCGGATCTATCTTTTTATAGTAAGCGATGAATAACCTGCCGGTTTTACATATTCTAAAATCTGTGGGATAATCTTTTTGACTGACAAGTGAAAGA
>QXWX01000035.1 GCA_009911175.1 Lachnospiraceae bacterium
GGCTTTTTCAATGGCACTTAACAATGGAAGATACCATATACGCTGTTGTAGTTACCATTTTATATTAGGAATTCAAGCTAATATATCTATTCCTAAATTCCAAAAGTTATCATCAGGTCATATTGTTTCATTGATAGAAGGCGATTCAATAAAAATTGCCGATTTTTTTGTATCTAAAATTATCGGTGTTTTAGTGGCAGCAGTTACATTAATTGTTTCCCTTTTTTTTCTCTTTAAACTTTCGTTTTCACTAACACTTATTGCACTTGTTTCCTTTCCAATTGGCTTTATGGGAAATTTGCTATGTGGAAAAAGACTTAGTAGAAGAGCAGAAAATTTAAGAAAAATTAGTGACGAAAATTACACATTTTTGAGCCAAACATTTAATGGGATAACAGAAGTAAAATCATATGTCATGGAGCATAGAATGACAGATAAATTCAAACAATATACGGAACAAATTCAAAAAAATAATATGAAACTTACAGTAGTAGAAATTATATCAGGTATGTTTAATGCTTTGGTTTCCTCTATTGCAGATTGGATAATAATTGGTTATGGGACATGGAAAATAATAATTGGAACATTTTCCATAGGTTCCTATGTTGCATTTAACGGTTACTCTGGTTCAATGTTTAGTGCGATCCGAGATTTGCTGAATGTAAATATGACTTTTAAGACAATAGAAATCTCTCTTGATAGGATTGAACTTTTTTTAGATATACCTAATGAAAATAGCAATAGAAATGGAAAGACAGATGTTTTTGAAGGGGATATTATTTTCAATAATGTTAATTTCTCTTACGATACAGATTCGGAAAAAGTGTTAGATGATTTTTGTGCAACATTTAAAAGGAAAGAAATTTCTGTAATCGTTGGAACAAATGGGATTGGAAAAAGTACAGTGTTATTATTAATTGAACAATTCTATAAGCCACAAGACGGAAAAATATTAATAGGAAAATATGATTTGGAAAAAATTGATTTGGAGTGTTTGCGAAAAAATATTGGAATGGTAAAGCAACATCCTATGATACTAGCAGGGACTTTGCGGGAAAACTTGGAGTATGGGAATGAAAACGTTGATGAAGTAATTTTGAATAAAGTATGTGAACAAGTAGGTCTAATTGACTTTGTAAATAAATTACCGTATGGTTATGACACTCGATTAGGTGAAATATCCGGAGGTCAACAGCAGCGAATTGCAATTGCGAGAGTATTGGTGAAAAATCCTTCTATACTATTACTGGATGAAATAACATCAGATTTAGATGGAAAGAGTGAAAATGAAATAATTAATTTATTAAAGAAACTGGCACAAAATAAAACAGTTATATTGATTTCACATAGAGTAAATGCAATTGTAGATATATCAAATATATATGTAATGGATCAGGGCAAAATAATTGAGCATGGCAATCACGAGGAATTACTTAAAAAAAGTTTATTATATTCATTATTAGTTAATGGTAAGGGGTGAGTTGTATTTTGAAATTAGTAGAAATAAAACAATTAAAAAAAATGGTTGGTAATGGGAATGATAATTATACTATTTTAGATTCATTATCAATGAAAGTTAACAAAGGTGAATTTATTTCTATTATGGGACCTAGCGGTAGCGGAAAAAGTACTTTGCTGAATGTAATAGGCGGATTAGATACGAAATATAGTGGTGAAGTAATTGTAGCTGGACAGATTATGAAGAATTTTAATGAGGATGAACTTTTGATATTTCGTAGAAAACATATTGGTATGATTTTTCAAGATTTTAATTTAATTTCAACAATAAGTGTTTATGACAATTTGAGACTACCATTTTTATTCTCGGGACATAGAAGTTATAATGAAGATAAAATTGATTATATGCTAAATATGGTAGATATGTATGATAAAAAGAATGAAACCTGTATGTATTTATCTGGAGGAGAAAAGCAAAGAGTGGCTATAGCAAGATCATTTATGCTTGAACCAGAATTACTTTTGGCAGATGAACCAACAGGCTCTTTAGATAGTAAAAATAGTTTTAAAATCATGGAACTTCTTAAACATATTAATTCTGAAATGAAAACCACAATAGTTTTAGTAACACATGATGAAAATATGGCAGCTTATGGAAATAGAAGGATATTTTTAAAAGATGGTGTATTGAACAAATAAATAAAATGAATAATGATTTTGATAAATGTTATAAGGTAATAACATTGATTTTTTGCTCTTACAGAGGGGGATTAGTGGCGTATGATAATAGACATATATCAAATATATAGTGAAAAAAGTATAAGAAAAAATATAATTTTTAAATACGCATGTGTTTTCTCTGTTATATTAGCAGTAGGTCTTTTATTTTCTATGCAAAATGTATTGGACGTATATAATAGCAATTTATCACATAGAATTGAAGCAATGAATGGTGCCGATGTGAAAGTGCTTGATAGAGATTACTTAGAACATGAATTTAGCCAAGAGCAATTATTGAATTTAGAAAAGGAGATAGAGAAAGTTAATTATACATTAGCGTATTGTAATAATAGCAATTTGGTTGTTCAAGGAAAAGACGATATGGTCGCAATAACTATTTTTAATAAAGAGGATATTATTTCAAAATTTGGAATTAACTCGTTGGATGAAAGCGAAATAGTGATATCAAATAATATTGCAGAACGTTTAAAACTTCATATTGGAGATCAGGTATATGTCAAATTGCATTCTGATAAGTATAGAGATGATAAGTTTAGGGTTACACAGATATTAGATGATAATGCATATTTTAGTGTTGCGGGAAGTGAATATGAAGTAGCACAAGAAACATTAGGTTGTGCTTATATAGTATTGCATGATTTTGAACGATTTAATACAGCATATGTAGAAAACGGAAATGAAAGAGTGATAAATATATTGGAAAGTACTTTTGGCTCAACATTTGAGGTGCGAACATTGCGTGATCTGAAGAATATTGTTCGACCGAGAATACAGATGCAAATGGGAGTCATTAAACTGATTTCTAGTATAGCGATGATTATAAGCAATATCTGTTTGATTTGGACGTTTTTTATTTTTATAATGGATAGAAAAGCTGACTTTCTTATATTTAAAAAAGTAGGTATGCGAACGAGTGATTTATCAAAATTGATTCTATTAGAAATATATTCCATAGTTATAAAAGGTATTCTATTAGGAATACCTTTTGGCGGATTAGCGACATCCATTTATTTTCAGATAAATGGTATCGTAAGCGATTTTACAATGTTTTTTGCTCTAAAAAATATAATAATTGTAATTGGGACGATATTGATTGAAACAGCAATTTTTGCTTTAATACCAGTATCAAGCATTAACAAAATAGTTAATAGCGATGATTTTACTATAGCAGGAAAAACTACTATATTCACCATCATGGTTGTTGGCATAGTTATGATATTATTGTCTTGTATATATATGAAATCTTTTATTGGCATAATCTTCCTTGGGATTATAGGGACTATTTTTTTGCTGTTTTATTTAGTGTTTATTACTCTGATAAAAGTAATTACAAAAATTCTATTCTATAACAGAAAGCTTGACTTTTTGTTCTGCAGGAATTTGAAGAACGATATAAAAATTATTTCTATGCCATTGAATATTATAAATGTTGGGATGGTTATTCTTCTTATTTTGCTAGATGTATTGCCTATATTATATTCGCCATTGGATAATGGAACGATTGCGGAAAAACAGAATATAAGTTATAGGACATCACAAGTAAAAAGGGATGTGGAAGATATTTTTAGAGAAAAAAATATAAACTATTATAAATCTTATATAGAAGAAATAAAAATCCTTGAAATTAATGGGGTTGATGTTGAACAGTATATAAATCCTAACATTGCAGAAGTATATAAAGAGGAAAGCATTGAAGAATTTTGCAATAGAGAAATAAATGTATACGAGAAAACACATGCATTGGATGAACTGCATAATATAGATGGTATATATATAAATAATATTTACAAAAATATTGTTGATTTTAGGGAAAATGATCAATTGACTATTTTGATAAATGAAGAAAGAATATATTGCCAAGTAGGCGGAATATATGAAGATGCATACAAAAAGAATACACTGGGAATTATTTCGGAATCATATATGGAAGAACTTGGGTACAATGTTGAAAAATTTGATATGACAGTTATATATACACTTCCTGAAAATATAAGTAACCACATTGCAACTGAAATATTATTTATAGATAAAAATGCATATATTGATAGAAATCAACAGTTATCAAATTATTTTAAAAAATATATAGATCGTCAAAAGGTGGTTTTTATTAGCATCATTGTTGCAGTAGGTTTTTCTGGAGTATTATTAGTGTTATTAGGACAAATAATATTACTAGTAAGGAAAAAAGAATACTATGTGACACTATGGAAAATCGGTATGAGTAAGCACTATTTAATTAAAAGTCTGTTGAGCCAAAAATTTTTATTATCATTTATACAAATGATAGTTATTACAATTTTTCTTGAGCCGATTCGCTTTTTAATTAATGGTGAGGTGACTTCTGGGAAATATCATATATCAGTATCAATACTGATAATAGAACTAATAATTATTTTAGGAATAAATTTGTTGAGCGTTGTACTTCCGTTTTCCATGAGGCAGAAAGAATAAAAAAATATAAATGAGCAATTTGAAAATTTACCAAACATGTGGAAAATGCATAAAAAACAAGATATCAGCTTTTTTGATATATACTGTTTTTATCCGAAACGATAATCTAGAAAGAATAATATCTTATAAAAAACAGTATACACAATTCAAAAGTTCTTTACAACTGTTTAAGGCAATTAAATTTATGCAGGATTTTTCCTTACACATTTTCTGGCCATTCTGTTCTCTGTGTTCTGTCTGGGATATCACGGTAAGACTACGGATTTCGAAAGATATAGCCTCTGCCAGCGTACTACGATTGCCCATTTTCTCAGCAAACTCAAATGGGATGACCCCAAACTGAAGGATACTCTCAAGGCCTCCGTTATACAGACCGTTGAGTGCAGGAAGCAGGACTATGAACATCAAGCCGTCTCCGCGATGCAAAAGAATAGCAATGTTCAATGATTAATTAGTGTAGAGTATGTGCAGGGTAGCTTTAAATGAAGAAAAAGAGATAAATGGAATAGGTGAGAATTGATAATGGAAAAAGAAATAGTTGGTATTGCTTTATCTGACAGATATTTTGAAAGGACTGGAATAAACTTATCAAAAATCTACATAAGCGAAAATTATTACCAAGAGTATTTAGATTGGATGATAATTAAGTATAATTGCAATAGATAAGGATTCTTATAAATGTAGCTTTTAGTAGAAATTCTTTTGAAAGCATTATGATTTTAAAAGATGAGTTTTGAAAGACAGATAATTTTTTCACATATTGAAAAAGCTTATCCATAATGTTGTTATCAGCTTCAGGTATATGGATTTTTCTTATACAGGATATAAATGGAAAGAAAGTAGAAACTGTATATTCGATTAAAGAATGTGACAAAAAGAAAAAAACAGGGGTAAATGGGATGAAGATGAAAAAAGATGTTATTAGCAGGTGATTATATTTGGCCTTCGCCGACCTGTGCTATCTGAGTGCCGGTTTTCTCGGCACTCAGGATCTGCCGAACTTAAGCAGTGTTTATGTGCTGTTGATAGGAGTCAGTTTTCGTGCTATTTCCTGTTCGGCAGTATCTTCGTAACGGAAGATAAATATAAGGGGAACCGCTACTTAAAGGCATTTCCCTATAAAAGAAGAAATATGGTTGAAGCAAAATATCTTCTGGCAGTTTTGATGTGCCTCTGTTCTTTGATTTGCTGCCAGATAATGTCATTTGCCAAAATCCAGGAGATCGTCTTGACAAAATATAAACTGACTTTTTCCGATGCTGCAATTGTTTTTTTATCATATCAATGGTCTGGAGTATATTTTTTCACTGTACTATTGCTCATCGTATGGAAAGATAAAGGCTGCGCTGATTGTGAAAATGCTTATAGTTCCAACATGTGTACTGATAGGACTGGATCTCCTGACGGAATTGGATATAATTTATGACGCAAAAATGATTCGCCCAGTATCAGCAGTGATTCTGATACTCTATAGAAATATCATGTTACTTCCTGCAAAAAAGAAACTTGTGAGGGCGTAGGTATTGATATGCAAGGAAAGCAACGCTTAATTTTGGATTAAATATTGCTATGCTAAAAGGGCAGGGTGAGAACTAAAAATAGAACCTGCTCTTTTTTGTTTTATGAATACTCAGATTGGAGGAGGAATTACATGGACTCAGATAAAATGAGGAACGAAAATATTGCTGTGACTCAGAAAATACTATTTCTTTCATACCGTCACGAACTGTATGAGAAATTTTGTTTCTGCCTGGCTGGGCAACATGATATTTTGTATCATAGAATCAGGGAACATAAAAACGGCAGGCTCCCTTTGGAGCATGGTGTCGCACTCTGTATGGTGGAAATGCTGCGTTATACGGATGAAAGCGCAGAGCTGATCCGTGAGATGCGAAGGAAAGCCAACGCGCCGCTTCTGTTTATATCCGGAGCGAAAACGGAAGAGACGAGGAGGAAAGAGACTGTGCAGGCCATCCAAAGCGGCGCGGATGGGTATCTTGTAAATACCCAGTCGGCAGAAGAAATTATTGCGGAGGCAAAAGCGCTGATCCGTCTCCAGACACGCATTAAAAATAACCCTGAAGTATGGGATTATGAGGGGCTTCAGATCATACCGGATCAAAGGCAGGTTTTCCTTAGGGGGAAGGAAATTCTGCTGACCCGGATAGAGTTTGACATTGTGCATTACCTTGCAGCACAGAACGGGCGGGCTGTTCCCTATCAGGAATTATATGAGGCGGTCTGGCATAACGAATACCTGCCTGACCATAGGGGGATCATGGCGCATATCCACCGGATTCGTGGAAAGCTGGAAACGGATGCCAGAAATCCGTTTTACATTCGGAACGTATATGGGGTAGGCTACCGGTTTGGTTGTAGCTGCACAGGGAAAACACAGTATATTGAAAAATAATAATTGACAAATACTATATATTGCGTTACTATAAGAATGAAATTTGTATTTGTATCCATGAAAAGGATGGATAGCGCATTTTGGTTCCGGTTTGTACCGGAAGAAAACAATCAGGAGTCAGAGGATTACTGTCTTCTATGGGAGACGCAAGCCAGGGGCATTTAGAATGATTTTTTCTAAGTGCCTTTTTTTGTTTTATGCGGGCAAATACAAAGATCAGCCTACCATAAAAAACAAAGGGAGGTGCTTCAGGATCAAGCAGGAAAGGAGGAAACAAAAAAGGGGCAGGTTCCAAAAGGAGAAGGAGCGAATGAGGCAGCACTTAGAAAGGGATTTCCAGGTGCTTTTTTTGCGGTTAAGGAGGAGAATGTATGAACAGTTCAATCATGATGGGACGTCTGGTTCGGGATCCACAGGTCAGTTATATCAAAAACAGGGACGGGGACGAAGTTGCGGTTGCAAACTTCCGGATCGCCGTGGACAGGAATTTCAGCGAAGAAACCGATTTTTTCCCCTGCGCGGCCTTTGGCTGGCTGGCGGAATTTACGGAAAAATACCTAGTCCAGGGGCTTAAGATTGTCGTAAGAGGAAGCATGGAAAATGACAACTATACCAATAAGGACGGGGAGAAGGTATACGGCGTGCGCCTGAAGCTGGATTCCATTGAGTTTGCGGAGAGCAAAAAATCCCAGGAGAATGACGGCGGCAGAGGGGAAGGCAATTCCGGCAGAAGGGGCGGTTCTTCTGGGAACAGGGGGAGTTCGCGTTCCTATAGAGGAAATTCGAATTCCGCCCGCTCTGGCAGAAATTCTGGCTCTTCGTCCGGCAGGGGCAGCTATCGCAGCAATGGCTCTGGAAACGGTAGGACATCCGGACGGCAGGTAGACCAGGAGTTTGAAAGCATGGGAAATGATTACAACTTCAATTAAGGACAGTTTTTTAAATGATCCAGGGAATATCATCCGGAAGAGGAGGAAAGAAAATGGAAGATGTAAGGCAGTGGCTGGAAAGCTATAAGAAGCAGCTTGTTTTGGCGGGGGCAGCGGCCATGGTGCTGGCTCCCTTTTTATGGCCGTTTTTTCTTGCAGTCTTATTTCAGGCAATCTGTATCGCAATCCCGGTGATTGCTGCGGGAACTATGATCCAGATGTTTAAGGAGGGAAAAATACATGGACAGAAAAGAACTGAGGAAAGATTCTACGCAAAGGATTCCAAGATTCCAGCAGGAGCGGAGGTTCCCGGTACAGGGACATCAGGCAGTCCGGAAGTTCCACAGGCAGATCCTGTACAGGAACAGGACAGAGAAACGGGAGATCAGCCGTTAAAAGGATCTGAACAGAACGGACGCAGCAGGAGCGATTCTTCCTGCATGGCCATAACGTGGTATCAGATGGAGGGGCGTGTCCGGATCTTCCGCCTGATAAGAAAATTGGAGAAGGAAGGCATCCAGAGCTTTTCCGTCAGCCCGGAGGGGATCTGTTCTGTCCGGGAGAAAAACGGATACCGCAGGGTCGGCGCACTGCGCGCATTCCCATACCGGGAAGCGCATACGTTGAAAAAGGAGCTTGGGAAAGACCAGATCCAGGCTGTGCAGAAGGGAAGGTATCTGTGGCTGTCCTGGGGAAAGGAGTACCGACGATGATTCATTGCAGGTTTATAGGCCGGACATTTTACAACCCGGCCAACGGCTATACGGTGGCTTCTTACCATACAAGGGAGGAACTGCCGTCAGAAGTGGCCAGGCAGAATCAGGAATCTCCGGGAGTATTCCAGGCTTTCGGGATGGAACTTCCGGCCGGCGAAAACCTGGAGGTGGAATTGGACGGCACATGGAAAAAAGGAAAGTATGGATTTCAACTGGATGTTTCCTATTTTCATGTAAACATCCCTGAAACAGAGGCCGGCATCGAGGCGTATCTGTCGTCTGACCTGATCAAAGGGATCGGTCCGGTGACGGCACATCGGATCGTAGAAAAATTTGGGAAACGCTCCCTCTATGTCTTAGACCATACGCCTGAGAAATTGCTTGGGATTCCCGGGATTTCAGAAACGAAGCTGGAGGAAATTTTAGACGGGTATCAGAAAAGCACGGCCTTACGGGAGCTGATGGTTTATCTGGCACCTTTTGGCGTAACGGCAAAGAAGCTGGAAAAGATACAGGAGCATTTCGGTGCGGGCGCATACCATATCATCCAGGAAGACCCGTTCCGGCTCTGTGAGGTCAAAGGCTTCGGTTTTTTGACGGTGGATGCCATTGCTGTGAAGGCGAAAGATTTCCGTCCCGATGACCCGATGCGCATCAAAGCCGCGGTTGCCCATGTGATGCAGGCTGCGGAGGAAGAAGGGCATCTGTTTCTGACCAGTGATGAGGTGGTTGAGAAAGCAGAGCTCCTTTTGAACAAGGACAAGAAGAACCGGAAAGTGTCTGAACGTGCGATCAAAGATGCCGGGAATGAGATGATCCATCAGGACCAGACGCTGGTTGGAAATGGTGGCGGCATCTATAACAGGCAGGCTTTCGAAGCAGAGACTGGGGCGGCAGGGGAACTGATCCGCCTGCTGTCACAGAAAAAAGAAGGAAAGGATATCACAAATCTGTTAAAGCAGATCTTAAAGGAAGAGCAGATTACTCTTGGCAGGATGCAGGAGAAAGCGGTACTGCAGGCATTTGCATCCCCGGTATCAATCATTACAGGCGGCCCAGGGACCGGAAAGACAACACTGATCCGCATTATCCTCCGAATCCAGGAACGGCTGGATCCGGATTCCATGGTCATGATGTGCGCGCCTACGGGAAGGGCAAGGCGGCGTATGTATGAAAAGACGGGCTTTCCGGCCCTGACCATGCAAAAAGCGGTGGGCATGACGGGAGCCGATGGAGAGGAAGCGTGGAACCAGCCGGAAAAGCTCCCGGATGACCTGATCATCGCAGATGAGTTCGGGATGTGCGACATGTACCTGGCAGACCGTTTTTTCCACTGCATCAGGCAGGGCGCGTCCCTGGTTATGATCGGGGATAAGGACCAGCTCGGGAGCGTAGGCCCCGGGAATGTGTTCAAGGAGATGATCGAATCCGGCGTGATCCCGGTGACGGTTTTGGACGCCTGCTTCCGGCAGGAGGAAGGGAGTACGATCGTGGAAAATGCCAGGCGCATTAACCAGAACCAGCCACGGCTTTTATATGATGAAACCTTCCGGTTCTTTGCGGCTTCGAAACCCGAGGACGCGGCGGAGATTATCCAGGATATTTACGTAAAATACTGGCAGGAACATGGGAAACGGATTGATGACATCCAGGTGCTCTCCCCATTCCGGAAAAATACGGCGGCTGGTTCGGATGCCTTAAATGAAAGGCTGCGTGAAGCGGTGAACCCAAAGCGGCGGGGAAAGGCAGAGATCCGAAACGGGAAGAAATTGTTCCGCACAGGGGATATTGTCATGCAGACCGAGAATAAGGATGAGATCTCCAACGGCGATCTGGGGGAAGTCTTAGATATCTACCGGAAAGATCAGAAGATGGCCATGCGGGTGGATTTTGGAGATGGCCGTATCGTGGAGTTTACGGATGAGGATCACTGGCCGCTGACCCATGGCTATGCCATGAGCGTGCATAAGAGCCAGGGAAATGAATGTGCGGTGGTCATCATCCCTGTATTGGACTGCTTCTGGCGTATGCTCCAGAGGAACATCTTATATACCGGGATCACCCGTGCCACCAGACAGGTGATCTTAGTCGGGAGCCGGCAGGCGGTTGCAAAGGCTATACGCAATAACAGGATGGCAAAGCGGAATACGAATTTTGCGCTGCGGCTCAGGCAGGCTTACAGATCCATGCAGGAGCTGTATCAAAAGTCCGCGTAATAAAAATTCTACCAAATGATACGCTTGATCCGGCGGCTTCCAGTTTAATTGGAGCCGCCGGTTTTAAAAGGAGGAATCAATGTATGTCAAATTTTTACGGAACATGGAACCTGAAGCAGGAGCTTCCGGAACCATTCGCGGGGATCGTGCAAAGATGTATGGGAAGAAGGTCCAGCTTAAAGAATGAGGATTGTTCCAAATACAATACGGTGAGGGCGAAATCAGCCACACTGCATCCGCCTACGCTTCAGGCAATCCTGTGGCTGCTGGGCCTGATGGATGGAAGAAAGCCCGGGGCGGCAGGGCACCAGGACAGCAATGGGGAAGTGAATTTCTACTGCCTGGAATATCCAAAGCCGGACGGGACATGCGCCCTGATTTATAACAGCAGGAATGGGAAGGTAAAAGGATTTTTACAGAAGAAAGACGGGACGGAGCCATTACCCCCGGTCTCAGTCTCAGGAAGCAGCGGGGAGGAATATATGGCGCTGTTTGCCTACCTGAGCATCGACGGAGGCGACGAACTTGGCGATACCGAGTTTGCAACCCACTTTTTTAAAATCCATGAGTATTTTGCAGGCCATAAGGCATTGGATGAGGAAGGGCTCCTCCACTGTGCGTTTGTATGCTGTGATAACCTGTTCCGCAGGATTGAATCAGGCGGCGCCATCGGCAGCGCCGCAATTCCTTTGGAGACAAACCAGACGGAAAACCCGGAGTTTATTCCGTCCTACCTTTTGGACACAGGCGTTTACACTCCCAATACGGTAGATTACGGCGAGTTTCAGATCCTGTCGGCAAGAAAGATCCTACAGGAAACGACGCTACGGGAGATAAAAGAAAGGTTCCACCAGGGCAGGGAGTATTCCAAGGAATATGCGTGCATGATCCCGAACCTTCCGGAAACGTACCGGGTCAACACAGAGACGCAGGAGATCCTTTCCATGATCGTCAATACGCCGGCACGCTTCTTTCTGCTGGCGGGGGAATCCGGGGCCGGGAAGACCACGGATTCCAAGATCATCGCGCAGGCACTGGGATATCCGCACTTTGTGTTCACATGTGGGCCGAATACGGAGGAGACCAGCCTGATGGTGTCCATCCTGCCCAACGTTGACAGCTGTAAGCTGCCCCAGGAGAGGTGGCCCACCATGGAAGACCTCCTGCTGGATCCGGCTTCTGCCGTTGCAGAGCTAAACGGTACCTATCCGGCAGGCATCCAGCAGGAAGAGGCGTTCCGGAAAATCCTGGAAGAGCTCTACCAGAGGGGATATGACAGGGCGAAGGGTGAGAAAGACTTTATCAAGAAAGAATCCACCATCATCCAGGCCTGCAAGATGCCGTCCGTCATTGAGATCCAGGAGGTATCCATGATCGAAAAGCCGGGGACGCTGACCCGCTTAAATGCCTTATTTGACGACTGCGCAAAGACGGACCTCTTAAACGGGGAGACGATCGAACGCCATCCGGATACGGTCGTGGTCCTGACGGCCAACCTGGATTATATCGGGTGCCAGATGTTCAATGAGTCTGTCCTATCCCGTATGAACCTGATCCAGCACCGTAAAGGAATGAGCGCGAAGGATATGGCAAAGCGGGCCATGGAAAGGACCGGCTTCCAGGAGTCCGGCATGGTTTATGAGATGGCGCAGGTGGTAACGAAGATTCACCGGCATCTGTTGAAAAAGCAGGTACAGGGAGGAGTCTGCGGGTACCGGGAACTGGAAAACTGGATTTGGAACTACCTTGCATCCGGGAATGTCCTGCAGGCATCGTACCATACGGTCGTAAGCAAAGCGTCCCCTTATCCGGAGGACCGGGAGGAAATCTTAAAAAGCTATATCCTTCCCTATTTCGAAGGGGCGGCGTAAAGGAGGACTATGGAAAGAAACAGGGAATTCAGGGAACTGGTACAAAAAGAGAAGGAAAAACTGGAAAATGAAGAAATCTTTGAGAGCGCATTTTACCGGCAGATGCTGCTGTGTGTGGCAGGGGAAATGACAGGCGGCACATTGAAGCGGGTGGAGCTTGTAAAAAAACCTGAGGAAATATGGGCCGGGGTGTGCGGCACAGACGGGGTACGTCTGAACCTGAAGAATATGCTTACCGCAAGCTTCCCCACATTGCCGCTAAAAAGCGACAGTCTTTTCGGGATTCTCGGGCATGAATGCGGGCATTGGAATTTTTCGGATTTTGGCCTGCGTGGAAAATACCTGGAAGGACTGAGGAAAGGGGAATGGTACCGCATATCCCCAGAGCCGAAAACCAGAGAGGAAGAAGAGCATTTGAAGGAGATGGAGGGATATTTCAGGGAAAAACATGCCCCAGCGCTTACGCTGCTCCAGGAGACTGCATCTTTTGTCCAGAACATGCTGGAGGATGCCTATGTGGAGCGGAAGATGTGCAGGCGGTATCCCGGCAGCATCCGCAGGGGGATCCTGCAGAACCGGGTGCGCAGGGCAGAAAGGATCCCGAGCCTGAAAGTGCAGCTTGAAAGCGGGTACGATCATGCGGCAATTCTTTTGAACCTGATGACGCAGTATTCCCTACTGGGCACGGTCAATAACTGGGAAGGAGAGACCGGGGAGCTTTTAAGCCTTCTGGAAACCGTAAAGCCGGTGATAGATTTTGCTGCCGATGTGGAATCTGCAGAGATTCGGATGGCTGCGGTGAACCGGATCATGCTGGTGATTTGGAAGGTGCTTGCAGAAAAAATCCGGAAGATGGAGAAAAAGCAACAGGAACAGCCGTCAGATGGGAAGGAGAAACAGCAAAAACAGCAGGATGGGCCGTCGAATAGGAAAGAAAAGCGGCAGAAACAGCAGGATGGGCCGTCGGATGGGAAGGAAAAACAACAGGAGAAGCAGGAACGGCCATCGGGTAGTCAGGAAAAGCAGCAGGAACGCCAGGACAGGATGCCGGATAATCAGGAAAAGCAACAGGAACGTCAGGATGGACCATCGGGTAGTCAGGAAAAGCAGCAGGAACGTCAGGACGAATCATCGGA
This sequence comes from Lachnospiraceae bacterium, assembly GCA_009911175.1. The sequence goes on from QXWX01000035.1 coordinate 13,932, forward strand.
TGAAAAACAAAAGCAGCAGGAACAGCCGGACGAATCACCGGACGGATCGTCAGATGGGCAGGAAAACCAAAAAGTTCTGGAGGAGATGATGGAGGAATTTCAGGGTCAGCTCCCGGAATATCTGTTGGAAAAGGATTCAAAAGACGCAGCTGGAAAACCGCAGAATACCGTAAGTGAAAAAGCAGTGCCCTCCCAGATCGAGATAAGCCAGTTGGCGGAATGTGAATTTGAGGCCGGGGAACTGCTCATGGAGCATATTCAGGAGCTTGCCGAGGAAAATGCAAAAAAGGAGCTGGATAAAAGAATCTGTACAGGGCTTTTGAGGGAATTGTCGGAGACCGTATTCGACGGGGATCATCAGAAAGTAAAGAAAGTCCTCATTAGAGAAACAGAAGTCCAGCCGGAGGCAATGGAACGGTACCAGTCTTATGAAAAGGAAGTCAAAAGCATCATGCGCAGGATGAAGCCAAGGCTTCTGCCGGTACTAAGCTGTCAGGGGAGCCAAATGGAACGGAAGCTGTTCTTCGGCTCCAGGATGGATTACCAGTCGCTTTATGATCCGGGCGGACGGATTTTCCAGAACATGGACATTGTCCGGAAAGTGGATACAGCGGTGGCGCTGCTGATCGATCTGTCGGACTCCATGTATGGGGAGCGCATCCATCAGGCGAGGCTATGTGCCTTATGCCTGTATGAGTTCTGCAGGAGTGCGGATATCCCGGTTCTGATCTATGGGCATCATATCGACGGGAAGCACCGGCGCGTACAGGATGAAACAGTGTTTTTCCATTCGTTTGCGGAATTTGACGCAGACCGCGGCGACAGGTACCGGATCGCTTCCATGGAAACCGGAGGCTGCAACCGGGACGGGGCAGCACTCTGCTTTGTGGGAGAAAAGCTTGCAAAGCGCCCGGAGAAGATCCGGCTCCTGTTTGTAATTAGTGACGGCTTTCCCAACGCGACCCGTTATAATGGGAACAAGGCGGAAGAGGACATGCTGCGGATCAAGGAATCTCTGGAAAGGAAACGAATCACCGTCCTGACAGCGGCAATCGGCTCCGATAAAGAGCAGATTCAGCGGATATATAAGGAAGGGTTCCTGGACATTTCAGATATCGGACAGCTCCCGTATATCCTGCCGAAGCAGGTATTGATGCGGATCAGGAGATAACGGAGATATCAGGCACTTACGAACATTTTTTTGCGCAAAATCAGAACTTTCGTATTATGTATTTCTGGTTTATCCAGGTTAGGAAGAAAGGAAAGTATATATGGAAGAATTAAAGGAGGATGTACCACACATGCCGCTGGATCTGGATCAGTGCTTTCCTGCCGGTTACGTGATCGGCCTTGGAGGAAGCATGTATTACCAGGAACACCGGGATGGCAGGATTCTGTGCTGCGGACCGGCAGGGGCAAAGCGGTTCCGGAGAAAGGAGGATGCAGAGCAGTTTGTCCGGCGGCATCTGGGATACGCAGGGATGGAAGCTTCCCTCTGTGAGGTGTGCTGGGTACTGGTCTCGGTTGAAAGCGACCTGCTGGAGCCGGAACAGTATTGGGACGGCTGTGGTTTTTCATGTAACCCGGAGAGCGCGGCTGTTTTTACCGGCTACCAGAAAGCTGCAGACTGTCAGAAACAATGCGGCCTGCAGGATGCCAGTATGATCGACCAGCGGATAGTTTGCAGGGGACCAATCCGGACGGCAGCCTGACGGCTAGGATGTGGAAGAAAATTTGAAATCAAAGTAAAGGAAGGGGCCGTTTCTGGCTCCTTTTCCTTTGGAAAGGAGAGCAGATGCTGAGAAAATTTTATGAAACCGTTTTTGACGTGGAACTATACTGCCAGATGACAGATCTGATCTACCGCCTGTCGGAAAAAAACAACAAAGAACAGTTATATAAGTGGATACAGCAGGCGGCTCTGTTCCTGGAAAAGCCGGAGCAGGAAATGGAGGAGGATTACGGGTTCCGTTATCCCGGGGAAGTGCTGGAACGCCTGGATGAAAAGGCGGAAGTGACAGAGAGGCAGCTTCGCGCGCTGGGGCTTGCCCTGGCGGAGACGAAAGAGCTGCAGGATGGCGGGATGTTCATTGGGAAACAAAAGCCTTCCTTCTGGAAACGGCTGAAACGCACGTTTGGGCAGTATGACCTGTACTGGCTGGGAATCCAGTATCTGTCCGGAGATGGGAAGCAAAAGGAATTGTATGGGAAGCTGCTGGATTTTCCGGCGCAGTCCGTGGAGGAGATGGTGTTTATCCTGTCGGTGCTTCCGGACGAACATGCAGTATGGGAGGCTGTAAAGAGAAAACTGGATCGGCTTCTGGGAAAAGACAGGAGCTTTTCCGTGTACACCCATACGGAGATCTACGCATGGCTGTCCATACATTTCCAGGCAAGGGTTTCCGGATATCGGAAAAAGGATATTGAGACGCTGAAATATGTGCTGCGTCTCCCATTTTCCTATGCAAAGGCCGGAAGCACGGCACGGGAGAAACTCCTGGAGGCAGGATACAGCGCAGAGGAGGTCATGTTTCTTAGCATGTCACTTTTATACCAGATGGAGGCGCAGGAAGCATTGAAGAAAAATGGGCTGACAGCGGAGCGGATGGCGGTCGAGACCTGCATGCTGTTCCTGGGCGGGGACGGCAGGCTCCTTGACCAGGCAGGAGATTTATGCAGGCAGCTTCTGAAGGATTACCGAAGCTTTGATGTGCGCCTAAACGACACGTCTGGCATTTTTGACAGGCTTTATGAACTGCTAAAGGTAGAGAACATCCATACCTACTGCCTTCTGCTGTCCTGCGATGGGCGGGAGGAACTGCACAGCGACTGGTTCCTGATTGACCTGACAGAGCCTAAGTGGCAGGGGCTGTACCCTCTGTTGGAACGGAAATGTTTTGATAAGTGGGTGTTCCAGACTTTAAAGCGGAAATCCTATAGAAAGGATGAGATAAAAGCATACCTTTCTGCTTATAAAAACCTGACAGGGGAGGAATTTTCCAAACACTTCTGGGATTCGGCAGGAACCGAGCTGCGCCGGATATTCCAGAGGCTGGCGGAACTGGATCTGGTTCATCCCCTATCTCTGTTAGAAGAATATCTGGAAGAGGACAAAGGCGGCAATCGGGAGGCATGCCAAAAGTGGAGCTTCATGGCGGAACACCTGAAAGCCTATATGGAAGGATTAAAAACCCCGACGGCAGTGGAAATGCTGTTTCGGATGGAAAGAGCGTCCGGTATTTCCGGATATTCCCTGCTCCCCATGGAGGAGCTTTTGTGGAACGGCCTTGGGATCCGGTTACAGTATGGGAGGATATCCTTTTCGGGGTTGGATTTTTCCCGGCCGTTTTTAAGCGTTGAAGAGCATCAGCGGATTTTTGGCATTACAGAGCGGTATCTCTTTCAAAGATATCCAGAGCAGTATATCCCGTTCCTGATCCAGGTACTTACGACGGAAGCCAATTTTTCCTGGTTTCCAAAGGCGGAGGCTCGCAGCGTATTTCTGCAGCTTTCCGGAATGGACAAAAGACTGCCAGAGATGGAGCGGCTCCGGGAGATTTACCTGACAGAGGAGGAACTGGAAGTTCTCAGAGCAAAGGAAAAAGAAAGGGAGGATCGCCGCCTGTGGCTGGAAGAGCGGGAGAAAATACGTGCGATAAGGAAAGAGTTTGACCTGCTGGTGGCGAAAACCAGAAATACGGAAACACAATTTAAAGAACTGCTGGATTATGTACAGAGATATTATACAGGAAGTAAATCCAGGAAAGAGATACGATACATTGTAAAGAGATACCTGTGCAGCCTGTTCCAAAGGAAGTCGGGGATGCTTATTGTGCAGAAAGAAGCGGAGGCCCTGTGCGAACTGGCCACAGTTCTGTTTGTGAAGGCAGAACTTGATTTTTCGGAACTAAAGTGGATTCTGAACCAGGTAGAATTTAAGAAGGAGGCGGCGTAAAATGCAGCTATATGAAAATATCCAGAAACATCTGAACCTGCTGCAGGAGATGGGAAAAGCAGGGATGCCAGATACATTTATCAGGGAATACCAGGAAGAGGAACTTTTGGAGCTGAGCCGGAAAATCTGCCGGATGGACGCAAAAGGAGTGATATCGGCCATGGATAAGCAGGCATTGGGATATCTGGTACATGACCAGGGCTTCCTGGCCTATCTGGTCCGGCTGCTTGAGGAAGGCGTCTGTGAGCCTGCACGGGCCGGAAGACTGCTTATTGATGCAAGGGACGATGCCTTATCGGAAGGGCATTCCTATGAGGAGATTGCTTCCGTCCTGTCAGACCGGAAGATAAAGACCAAAAAGAGTTATGTGTACCTGAAATATTTTTCCGCAGGCTCTCTGAATGAAGCGCAGAAGGAGTACCTGATGTACGGGCTGGAGGCCCTGGATATCTGTACGGAACTTACGGCTGCAGATCTGGAAGAGGACGAACGCAGGCTTTTGATGGAACCGGCTGTTTCCAGTGCGTTTTTAAGCCGGCGGATCGCAGAACGCAGCTTTTGGAAGCGGCTGTTACAGCCATCTTACCGCGCACTTTTAAGAGATCTGTCTATCTATGCGGGTGCAGGGGTGCGCTTAGAAGAAATCCAGGCAGAGGAACTGTGGCAGCATACGGCGGAGATTCAGGCGGGATTGGATCAGGTTCTGCCAGTGATCCCGGCCCATGAGATCGGGAAGTTCCTTGCCCTTTGGTTGGATAATGAGGCGCTGGCCTATGACCTGGGCAGGCTGAAACGGCTGCTCCCGGCTGTTTCACGCAGTATGGCAAAGGAATCAACGGATGGGGAAAACAGTGGCGGGGAAAAAAGTTTTACCCAGAACCGGGTTTCCTACCTGAATTTCCTTTATGGAGACCAGCTGGACGGCGTGGACCTTGGGGAACTGTCTGAATCTCAGAAGTCCCTGCTGGTCTATGGAATCACACATAAAAAGAATCACTTCCTTGCCATGGTGCGAGAACATTTTGAAGATTTTACCGATCTGCGTCCTTACCATCTTTTGTTGGATGTGGATACCTATGTTCGTTACTTGAACGTCAATACGTTGAATCCGAAGAATCTGAAGGAAAGTGGGCGTCTGCTTGCACTGCCTGATAAGACGAAACAGTATCTTACAAGGGATCAGTATACATTTGAGGAATTGAAGCTGTTTGCAGAAATGAAAGTCAGGTATATACAGCTCTACCATCTGCTGTCCTGCCCAAAGAGCGACGACCGCTTGCGGGTGATCCGTGAGGCCGCAGGGAGGGAGTGCCTGCCGGAAAGGATGGAAGAGGAATCGCTGGTCCGGCTCGGGAAGATGCTGAGTCAGAAGCCGCTCTCCAAATGGCTGTCAGAGGATATGGGGCATATAAAAAACATGTCTTACCGGCAGGCAGCGCTCCTTCTGTCCGTCTGGGACCGGGCAGCACATTTTATCCCCGGGATCCAGACCGGGCATCAGGCCGATTTCCTGCTCCATAACCTGGAAGCATTAAAGGATCTCCCGGATTTCCAGTCTGTCACGGAGCAGATGCTGGAACTCGACCATACTTGGGTGAAGCTGAATGAGATGCTCAAGATCGGAGAAGAATTTCTCCGGAAAAACAGGGAAGGTGTGAAGCAGTTCCTATATGACGGAGGTTCGGAGATCTTTTACGCATTTTTATCTGGAATGGATGAGAACGAATGGGAAAAGGCCCGGCGGCTCTGCGCTGCGGAGATTGCTGGGCGGTTCCGGGAACTGAAATATTATAAGAACGACCTGGAGCGTGAGATTGCCCTGCGCACTTCGGAGAAAGTCCAGAAGCATTGGATGGAGAACATGGAAACCCAAAAGGGGGCTTTCCGGCTCTGGGAAGAGGACCGGCTCCTGCCGGTCATGCAGATCGGGGAAGTCCTGGGGCACACCTGCCTTTCGTACCAAAGTGGCATTTATAAAAAGTGCCTGCTGTCCTGTTTTGACGCAAACAAGAAAGTGGTGTTTGTTTCTGTTGGAAGCCGGCTGGTATTCCGGGCCATGGTCCGTCTGACCAAAGGGGCATTTTCCCGGGTCCCCGGCGGCGGGCAGAGCCTGCAGTTCGCAGACCTCATACAGGAGGATATGGAGGACGGGGTGAGAAACCGACGGGAGTATCTGACCCTGTTCCTGGAACGGCCGTATTTTAAAGGGATCTCAGATGAGAAAGTGCAGGAAGCAGTAAAACTGACGGTAAGGATGCTTCGGAAAAAAGCGGAACAGATGGGGGCGGAACTGGTGCTCAGCGATTCCTATAAAGGCTTTGCGTTGGAGGAAATGCAGTTTATCCGGGCGAAATATTATATGTATATTTCTGCTTCCAAGAACGGGAAGCAGTATCTGGACAGCCTGGGAGGTATGGCTGGCGTACAGAATGAAGGGAGCTACGAGGAAGGGTATTTTCTCCTGCGGGAAGCTTTTGTAAACCCGAAGGCAGGGGAAGCGTAAAGGAGGATGCAATGCCAAAATTTATAAATATAGATTTACTGGAGAATCTGGAGAAGATCATGAGGATCAATACCAGAAGCTACCAGTCTGATTTTGAACGGGACAGGGAGACTCTCATGGATGCGGCTGCAAATGCCGATACCGTGCCGTTAAGGGACAGAATTTATCTTTGGATGTCCCGTTCCTGCGGAACCTGGTGTGTGAAAGAAAAGGATGTGTTTTTAGAGCCCACCTGTGCGCACACTATCTGGAGTTATTATGCCGATGAGACAAGCCAGAGGATTCGGGCTTACGCGGTGGAGGTGATGGGGATCGAAGATAAAAAAGCAGTAGGGAACCTGTATCCGCTGGATTACCGGAAGCATGTGGATTCCGTAAAGCATGCAGCCATTCCGGCAGACCGGATCAGGATGGTTTATGAAAAGGGAGAGCGTTTCGAAAATAGAAATAAGTCTCTCAGTAAGAAAGATGATGCCGTACTTGGCCGATACAGATATTCGGAGTATGTGCCAAATGACAGAGAAGCATGGGAAGCTGCGTTATATCAGGAGGAACGAAAGCGGGAAAAGATGCGGTGTGGGAAGATTGAGAGCCATATCAGGAAGCTTGCAGGATAGGTTGTTGAGAGAATGAATAGCAGGGCATGGCAGCCGGAAATGGATGCTGTGCCCTGATGAAAGAACAGGCAATTCGGTATCTTGAAGCAATAGTAGAAAAGTTATATGATGGAATTACCGAGGTACAGGTGATATCATAGGTGAAGCATAAATTGAAATGGAAGCAGGAATCTTTTTAAATGGAATATGCATATAATTTTGAGTCATACCCTACAGGGTACGGTGATTTGATGAGACGATTGATGTGGCTTTGGTGATACAGCAAATGAATGAAGAAACAGTGCGGAAAGAATTTTACACTATTGAAAATCATTAAGAATCTTATGGAAAAAATGAAAAGAAGATACAGGAGTATTATCCAGAACCAGTTAAAAGAAGATTGGGAATACGGTCAAATGACACTCAAGGAGTATATTAATCCGTTTACGGGTGAGACGGTAAAATAAAAGAAATAAAAAAACCAGGGGGTTCCCCTGGGTAAATAATGTTGTGACTGGCGAACTTTTCAATGAGTCTTTAGGCTCCAGTGCCGGTAACAAGCCCTTATAGGGCATGAGCAGACACCGGCTACCCGATGGTTCTTTCTAATAGCTTTCTAAATGTCCTTTTTCCCCCTATTTAGTGCTATAATTAGCATATCAATACTTGTTTGACATAAAACTTTTTTGGAAGAACCATCTAAATCAAATATATTGCTTTTTATTCTTATAGAATGCAATATTCTGGAAAGATCTGTAGTTGTTATAGTATCCCATTCTAAATTATAATATTGTTCTAAATAAGCAATTTGCTTTTCAGAAAAGACTGTTTCATATATTTTGGCATTTTCTAACATTACATTCTCTAAAGTTGCAGTTTTAAAGTTTACTTTTGATAAACTTGTGTCTCTCAAATCTACATTTGTTAAGATTGCTTTATCAATATTTATTTCATCCAAATTTGCGTTTTTTAAAATGCAATATGATAAATTTGCGCCTGACAAGTTTGCATTAACAAGGTTAGCACCTGTCAGATCTCCATGTTCTATATATACATTTTTTAAATTGAGTCCTTTTTTAGTATTATATTTTAAATAGTGGCAGATTAAATCATTAATATATAGAATATTTTCATCCCATAAATGCAATAATTCAAGCATATTTGCGAAAACATTCATTTCACATTCAATTACATTTTCAAAACATTCACCTGTATAATATGTCATTCCGTGCTCAAGCATTTCCTGAAACGCTTGATTTACTATATCAACTTTTTGGCTTATATTACTATTTGAAATTTTAAATTTTAAAAAGTCAAGAACTTCTACTGATAAAGTTCTTTTTTTAAAAAGTTTGCCTAGGACACCTGAAAGCATATTTTTTTGATTTGCATTTATAGCTTCATTCATCAGTGTAAATATATGCTCGGAGAGAAAATATTCATATAGTGATTTGTGTATAAATTCAATGCCATTTCCTGTATTTTCGAACAAATATTTTATTGGAAAATCCAAAATACTGACATTATTATCGTAAAACCGTAATTCGGGAGTTTGATAATCTTCTTTATACAATACTAAGCTATCTTTTTCGAACATAATAAATGAAACTTCTTGTAAAAATTTAAAAAAAATTTTGATGTTATTCTTATCCCTTAAAAGATGTACGCCATTATCATAACCATTTCCTATATAAGAAAATTTATCGAATATGCCTCCTTTTTCTTTAAATATGCGGTTAAAGAGTTCTGGTTTAGTGGCATCTTGAGTAAAATCAATATTAGACATAATAGCCATATAAAGTATTACAGGAATTCCTAAAATATCTAAATTTTTATAAGTTATTTTATTACTATCTAATTTACTACTCGTTATTAATTGATAAAATTTTTGTATTTCAAAAATATCAAATGGTAAAAGTTCATATGTATATGTAAAATTATAACGATTAATATAATTAGGTCTTGAGGTAATAACAATTTTTAAATTTTCAAAATCTAAAATATCATTAAAAAAATCATTTAATAAGACTTCACAAGAATGTATGGATTTTATTTCATCAAATCCATCTAATATTAAAATTTTATCTTCTAAGTCATTCCTAAAACATTGAAGTGTATTATAAATTGCTTTTAATAAACGAATATTTAATTCTTCAATTTCCCAATCACGAAATCTTAATATTATCACATTATTATTATCTCTAAATTCATTTGCTATCCATGAAACTATACTCGTTTTTCCTATACCAGGAACTCCTATAATAAGCATGCTCGATGTGCCTTTATGTTCTATAAAATTTTGTATTATCTTATCTATGGTATAATTGTTTGAATATTCAACATTTTCATCCATAAAAGTATTATCTGAATAACAATTTTTACTCTCATAATCCTCGCTAGAACTTGCCATTTTATTCAATATTTTTTCGATAGTATTTAAGTTTAAAACTCTATTACCAGATTGAATAGTATCTAGATTGATTTGCATATCGGAATCAGAAAAACATTTAGGCATAATAAATACATCTTTTAGCAATATAGGTCGTTCCGTATTATTCCTATGAAGAAATAATTTGTCATTCCATATTTGGATATATTTTTCTTTTTTATTATTCTGAAATTTTTTGCTTGGAATAATAGGAATACTCTCGTTTTTACTTTTTATATCACTTACACGTTGAAGTATATTATTAACCTTTTGCTCTATTCTGAATGTTTTTTGACTTTCTTTTCTATCATGTAGCAATAAGATTTCTTTGTACAATTCATTATAATCTTCACTGCTAATTTCATGACATAGTAATCTAATAAATTCTTCACATTTTTCATCATCAGCAGGAACTAAAAGAGCATTCAAATTTTCTTCTATAGTTTTTTCGATAGTATTATTGTTACGTTTGATATCAATTAATATTTTTTCTGCTGCATCATAAATTTTGTCAGATTCGTTGTCAAATTTAGGAATAGTCATTTTCTTAAGTACATTAATGGTTATATTATATATTTGAGATTCTATATTTTGATGCCTATTATTCTTGTTTTCAACTGCTTCTTTTGCCTTAGTTATTGAAATATCAGTAATATCATTAATGATTTTTGAAACAAAACCGCTAACTATAGTTCCTTCTGATAACATTAATTATCTCCTTATCGTATGTATGTTAAAAACATTATAGTGTCTGAGTTTTATAATATCAAGCCCACATAATATAAAATTTATAAATATGCCGCAAATTTCAAGGATTTTTTGTGTAAACGGAAGCCCTATTCTTTCTGGGTCTTCCCCGGCGCGGAGAATCAGAAACCGGAGGCAGTTTTTGATTCTTGGAATAATGTTTGACATCAGGCATATATCGTCCTTCTTTTGGATGTTTTGTACCATCTCCGATCAGCAGCAACCTGCCATTCAATCGGTAGAGCAGTCCATTTTTTCGAACAAGGCGATGCCATGCATGTTTTAGATGTTGTAAAGAAAAAGCATCGGAACGGAAAAAGTGGAGCAGGGATTCGTATTTGGCGGAATCGAGGGAAAGTACCCGGATAATCAAAGTGACACCAAGGGAGTCTAGGTACGTCATAAGTCCTAAAACAATGACAACAAACCAGTGGAAATCTGCTTTTCTGGAAAAAATGTTTTGGAAAGTGGATAAAGAATCACCAATAAAATTTAACATAGCGTGCATCTCCTTTGAATTAGAATGAAATGATACGTCTAAATCAAAGGGCCGCTCTCGCTACCTCTAAAAAAACATCAGTATCGAGAGCGGTTGCACATTTTTTGACGGATGTCAATAGTTTTTTTGAATTTATATTTTTTTGAAATATAGAGTGAATTGTTTTCAAAAAACTGAAGAGAACTTTTTAATCTCAAGTATACATATAAAAGAAATATATAGCAACAAAATAAATGTTTTTTGAAAAATGTGCTGCATATGGCTATGTGATTTTGAAAACAAAACCATACAACCATACAATATATAGATTTATTATATTGACTAAAACTATATATTGTGCTATTATGTAATTGGATTAGATTTTTGCGCATGAGTATTCTTAAAATGCAGCAGCAAGTGTGTTTGTTCCAGAAGATGACTGGAAGATAAATTTAAGGCTTAGCCTGGCAAAAAAACAGAAAGACATCAAAATTCAGAGATGATTTTTGGTGTCTTTTTTTGCGTTTTGGGATTGCTTTGCAAAAGGGAAAGGAAGGAGGAACGAGCTAATCCGGATAAAGGGAACGAAAAAATAACGAAGAGGCGGAGACAAGAAAGAACCACAGGCTGTACAGAAGAAAGGAGGAGAGCTCCTTCTTTTTTTATGTACTGGTATCCGCCGGGATATCAGTACCTGTATATCCATGAAAAGAAAGGAGTATTTATGGTGGACTTATTTGCTGATATCCCGCGGGAGACGGTGGAGAGCACGCTGCAGACGATCCGGGAGAACCTGGACCGGGTCGGGCTTTACGGCGGACATACGCTGCGCAGGCATGCAGATATCCAGCCACTGGCGTTAAAGACGCGGCTGACGACAGAAGACATCCGTTATGCCACGTCCTATTGGGACAGGGAAGTGGCAGACGCCGTGGTAAAGGGGATCATGAAGAGCTTCTTCGATCCTGGGATCACCACATGGCTGAGGTATGGCGGGGATGACTGCATTTCGCTGGTCGGGCATTTTTCCAGGACCATCGGGTACGGGTTCCGAAAAGGAGAGGAACGGCTGGAAGAGAACTTACGGAAAGCCCGCCTGGTGCTTGTAAAGGATGCGGACGCAGACTGGGGATTTAGGATCCTGACCAGCTACCCCATGTTTGGGAGACGGGAGAAGTTCTGTGGGTAAGAAATGGAAGCTGTCTGTTTTGATGGCAGGAAAGTATGACATTGTAAAGGGCGCAAAGATTGGATTTCATCTGGATGTGGGGACAGGTCTGTATATCGCATCCTGCGGCCGGAAGGATTTTGGGGTCGTAAAATCCATAAACGGCGGCAGCAGGGAAGACCTGCGGATGCTCGGCACAGACTTTGGCGGTATCGTATTAAGGACGGATCCAGATCAATACCTGGCGGAGGTCGTAGTAAAGATGTATAAAAAAACAGCGTAAAAAGGATGGTATGCGCAGAACCTATGTTTATTCCCGCAAAGCAACGAGCCAAGTGGCCATGCTTGCATGGATACTTGACTGGGAGGAAAAAAGAATGCACAGGAACAAAAAAGCAGGAAAACGCAGCAGGAAACTTCTGAAGTGGATCCAAAGGTACGGCGGGTACTGGCAGTTGATCTGCACGTCGGACTGTGATCTGGACATGGCAGTTACAAGGAACATCATCCATTCCCTGGCAAAAAGCGGACTGCACGAATTTATCTTCGTATTGCTGACCGTCCACAGGGAGAAGGAATTCATAAAGAATCTGTCCTCACATCTGAGCCTGGATCTGATGCTGGAAGAGATCAGGCACCAGGATATGGACGAAATTGTCCGGATGCTGGATGAGAACCTGCGGTGAAGTCTCTTCTGTCCGTAAGGGCATTCCGGCACGCTGCCGGAGAGACGGCGGATGGGCCATTCATAAAGGGGGGTGTACTATGTCGGACTGGAACGAAGACAGCGGCTATCATTGCCTGCTGATCGCGATCTTATGCGGCGTGGATGCGGCAGAATCAAAACTGCTCTACAAGTATGGGCCGAGGCATCCGCTCTGCAGGAAGATTTTAAAGAAAAAGCTGACGGAAGAAGAAACAGAAGGGATGGGAAAAGAGGCGGCGGGGAATGCCATGTACCGGCTTCGGATGGCAGGGTATACGCTGGAAGAGATCTCCAATGCATTTGGCTGTTACCCGTCCACGGCAAAAAGAAGGATTGAAAAAGCGAAGGAACGAAAGGAGAACATGTATGGTAGACCAAAGTAGAATCGCAACGATCTTTAATGATTTCATGTCACTCTATTTAGGCAGGTCCGGGTCAGGGATCGAGCAGCTCTGTAAGAAGCATGATTACCACCGGATGCTGATGGGGCTCCTCTCCAACCTGGATGAGGCGGCGAAAGTGCCGGTCCCACAGGTGATGAAAGAATGCTATGAAGTCTATAAACGGTACCGGAACCTGGAAATGAAGAAGGCGGACTGGGAAGCGATCGTAGAAGAGACAAGGCAACTCTCGGAAAGATGGAAGTCGAATAAATGGTGCAACCGGATTCTGGTGGAACTGATCGGCCTTCTGGAAGAAGACGAGGCCGAGCGCAGGCGGATCGCGCACGAAGTGGAGCGGGAGATGAAAGAGATGGAGGCAGCGATGCGGAGGCAGTCAGAAGCTGCGTAAAACGATGGAGGGTCGAAAGGCTCTCCATTTTTCGTTCAAAAAGGAGGATTCAGAAATGTACGAGAAAGTCATACATAATACGGAAGAATTAAACGCGATGGCAGCACACCTCAGGATGGCGCAGAATTTCCCGGAACTGAGGCTGTTAGCTGCAGAGCGTCTGGTGCCGGAGCAGGACGTGGAGGATTTTATCAGCGGGATGAGGTTTCTGCTTGCAGAAGTGCCCATATCAGAAAAGAAGTATGCATCGGCAGCGGAAAAGCTGCGGGAAGAGATGTGGCATTTGAAAGACCAGCTCTTTACTGACCTGGTTGCGCAGTACCTGATCCAGAGGGCGAAAGAGGACATCCTGTTCGGATTCCGGGTGCTGAAAAAGCAGAAGTCGCTCCAGAAATGTATGGACTACATTATGAAACAGGCATACCAGATGGCAGAAAAGGAGCGGGAAAAGAAGTTTGGCAAAAAGCAGGACCCGAAAGGCCGGACAGGAAACCAGAGCCAGGCATTCGGCTTAGGGATTGCGGAGACGAAGGTCTACCAGTGGGCAGAAGAATATTATGCACTGGAAGATGAGGTGAAGGAAGCGAAGGAACAGGCGAAGGAAAGGAAAAAACGCCTGAATGCGCTGAAACGGAAAGAGGAACGCAGGAAAAATGCGGAATCTCCCAAAAAGGAAGTCCCAGATGCATCAAGGAAAACGAAGGATTCTGCGGAACAGGCGGCTGGGAAGAATCATACGGCAGAACAGAAGCAATCGGAAGAACGGAGACAAGCGGCCGGGAAGAAGCAGTCGGAAGAACAGAAGCAAACGGCTGAGAAGAATCAGGCAGCAGAGCAGGAACAAGCGGCTGAGCAGAAAGAAATACTGGAGACACCAGTCATGGAAGAGGAACATGCGGGAGAACCTGCGGATGACTTGGAAGGCAGGCAGATTACGGTGTTTGATCTCCTGTCCGGATCGGATGCAGATTCAGAAGGAGGAAGAGAATGAGGGCATTTAAAGGATTCCGGCGTGACCTGACCTGCCTGGGATACCGGTTTCGGGAAGACAGGGTGAACCGGACATCGGAAGCAAATTGCTGCAGGAACGGCTTCCATTGTGCAGAGGATCCGCTGGACTGCCTTTCCTACTACAGTGACTGGAAAAACTCCATCTATTATGAGGTGGATGCAGCCGGAGACCTGGACGAGGACGGCCGTGACAGCAAGATTTCCTGTACGGAGCTGCGCCTGGTCCGACGTCTCACTTTGGAACAGCTGCTCTTAGAAGGGGCCGCCTATATGGTCGCCCATCCCACACGCAGATGGAACGGCAGGGTACACAGGGAGATAAGCCTGGCTTATGACGGGTTTGCGGTGGTACGAGGAAAAGCACCAAAGGCTTCCGGAAAAGTGGGAGACATCCTTTTGCTCCTGAAAGAAGAGGCGGAAAGCCCGGAGATCGAGGAGATCGCGCTGTTTCGGATTGACCGGAAAACATACCAGCCAAACAGATATTATGGAGTGTATGGAACGTATTAAGGATGGAGGTAGAAATGAAGAAAAAGGAATTACTGGCACTTACACCGCCGGAAATGGGGACGCATTTGCGGGAGATCGCAAGAAAGGATGAGCCGCAGAGAATGAACCAATGGGCTCCCACCAAAAAATATCAGTATGGGCGTTATCTGCTGGCAAAGGTGGAGAACGGATACCTGATTGTTTCCGTGTTCTTGGCAGAGCATGTCCGGGCAGAGGCAAGATACCCGGCATACGTGGTGTATTTTGACAGAAAAGCGGATGCGTTCATCACCTGGGAGACAGACACGGGAAAGTGGAGAAACTCCATGCTGGACCGTCTTGACTGGCCGGAATATATGTATGGTTCCGGTAATTATATAAGCAGTGGGGACGCGGAACTGACCCAGGGATATCTGGGTACACAAAGCGGAACCTATGGGGATCTGCTCCAGTTCCAACGGGACGTAAGGATGCGCAGCCTGCTTGCCCGTGACAAAAAGAAGACCGATGTATGGGATGATGCCATGAAGCCGGTGCCGGCCCTCCCGAAAGACTGGAAAACCTGGATTTTAAAGAAGGCTGTCGGGGAGCATTATATTTTCTATAAATACCAGAGAGGCGGGGCGACAGAAGGATACTGCACGCACTGCGGCCAGACGGTCAGGATCAGGAACCCGAAGTACAACCAGCAGGATGTCTGCAGCAGATGCGGGCAGAAGATCCGTTTTAAGTCGGTAGACAAATCGGGCTATATCCGGACCCAAAAAGAGACGGCATACCTGTTTCAGCGCTGCATACCCGGGATCATTCTGAGACGGTTTGAAGTATGGATGACCATAGGAAAGGGAGATTTTCAGAATCCGCAGATCCATTACGATGAGATCAAGCGCTGCCTGTATGACGAAAAATTCCAGGAGGCGGTGTACCACTTCGGGGATTTTAAAGGAAGGGGCCTGCGTTGGATCGCCGGAGACAGTGACTGCGGGAGGAACAGCTTCTATTACTATTACAATTATTATCCGGCACCAAGGGAAGGAAGCGTGTATCCAAGGACGCTCCCTGACCTGGAGTGCAGGGAATTAAGAGAGACCGGGCTGGTACAGTGGGTCAGAAAGAATCCTGTGTTAAACCCAAGGAAATACCTTCATGCGTGGAAACGGATCCCTGTATTGGAACAGATCTTAAAAGCAGGCCTGCCAAAGCTGACAGAAGAAGTGGTGGAATACCCGGAAAAATTATTATGCCGGGAGTTTTCAGGAGGGCTTGCAAGAAGGCTGGAGATCGACAACGCAAAGCTGAAGAGGCTCAGGGAACTGGACGGAGGCATCCATTTCCTATGCTGGTTACAGGAGGAAAAGAAACGGAAGCTCTGCTTACCAGACGAACTCATCTGCTGGTTTATTGAGAATGATATCCTGCCGAAGGATCTGAATTTCGTAAAAGACCGGATGAGCTATGTGCAGATCCGGAATTACCTGACCCGCCAGCAGGAAGGGCACAATGACAGCATCCGCCAGGTGCTTACCACCTGGAAGGATTACCTTTCTATGGCAAGGCGCGTGAAGATGAATGTCCATGATGAGATCGTGTACCGGGCATCCAGGCTCTTCCAGCGGCATAAGGAGCTGGTGGAATACATTGCGGAAAATCGGCTGTCCGTAACAGCCATGGAATTGGCGGAAGCCTATCCCTACGTCAATGATATCCTCCCCAGGCTCCCGGAGAAATACGGGTTTCGCGATGAGATCTATACGATTCTTGCGCCGGAAAAGATCGAGGATATTTTAGAGGAGGGGCAGGCGCTGCACCACTGCATTGATAAGAAGAAGGAATATTTTGAGCGTATCAATAACCAGGAGAGCTATATCCTGTTCCTGAGAAAGACAGAGCAGCCGGACCAGCCCTATTATACGCTGGAAGTAGAGCCCGGAGGTGTGATCCGCCAGAAACGCACCGAGTATGACCGGCAGAAAAAGGACATTGACGAGGCTTCGGCATTTTTACGGAAGTGGCAGGCCGTTGTCCAGGAGAGGCTGACAAAAGGCGACCGGGATCTGGCGAAAAAGAGCCGGGAAACACGAATCGAGTCTTATACCAATATGCGGAAGAAAAAGGTCAGGATCAATGGCGGCCTCTTTGCCGGACAGTACCTGGCGGATGTGTTGGAAGCCGACTTGATGGAGATACCGGATGCCGGTGAGGATGCGGCGTGAACACTCAGCATAAAGGTGTCTGTGAAATTGAAAATGACGCAAAGGAGGAGAAAGTGAAAAACAGGAATGAAAACAGGACGTTTGAACTCCAGGAGACTTGCAATTTCCCGGAAGTATTCCGGCATTGCTCTATAGCCCCGGATTCCCTGAGCCTGTCAGAAATACCGGATGCCCAGATCGGACATATCCGCGCGTACCATGATGGATATCAGTGGCAGGGACAGTATTTTCCATGCAGGAATGGCCTGCGGACAAAAGCTTTTGACAGGGAGTCTCAGAATATCTACCGCTGCCTGGTCACGCAGCTGGATACCATGGAGGCGCTCAGGGCATTTTGCGGGAAGTACCCCTCGGCAAAGGCAGGGGAACATGAATACAGCTTTTTTATGAATGGACATGCGGCAGACTATTGGATCCGCTTCATCACAAGAAGGGGCGATTATAACCTGTACTTAAAGGCTTATGCGAAAAGGCTTTAGGAAACGGGTGCATGGCAGGAGGAAGATGAGTATGGATGAGATCAACAGGATTGTGGCATTTGCAGTGAAAAAAGACGTGGAACTGTATACGGACATGCCTTCCGGATGGAAGAGGATCGCCGGCGCGCCGACCGCGCCGTGCGGGAGCGTCTGGATCTGCAACGGGGAATCCCGCTTTTCTGGAAAGAGAAGGAAGGCATTATTGATCAGGAGAAACTGCATGGAATGAACATTCGGTAAAAAACAGTAAAAGAGCGGAAATGTAGGCTTTAAAGAGTTCCCGAGACCGCTTGGAATAATAATGGGAGGAAATGACAAATGAAGAACAGGAATGAATTTTTTGAGTATGTAAAAGAACATATCAAGGATTACCTGCCGCCGTCTTTGAAGGAGGCGCAGCTGTCCATCGATGAGTGGGTAAGGGAGAATGACCGGAAGATGCATGTCCTTGCAATCCGTCTCTCAGAAAAGGATACGTTTCCCAATATCTGCCTGGACGGTTTCTACCAGTGCTATCAGGATAGGGAAGAATTGGACGCCTGTGTAGGGGACATTGCGGATGTATATATTGCGTATGGCGATATGGAAGACGTAAAAGAGCCGGGAATCATATGGGATTATGAAAAAGTAAAGGACCGCCTGTTTATCAGGCTTTGTGACCTGCAGTGGAACCAGGGCTATCTGAAAGACAAGGTTTCTACCATGCATGGGGATTTTGCGGCAGCTTACTATATCGCCATATATGAGGATAGGGAAAAGATGCTCAAAGTGCCGGTAACAGACGTGCTGATAAGAACATGGGGAGTCTCAATGGAGCAGTTCCACAAGGATGCGCTTCTTGCGGATCGATCAGGGCAGCCTGTTTTAGCGGACTTAAATGCCCTTTGTTCCGAGATGCTTGGCATAGGAAAGACGGAAAATCTGTTGACAGAAGGAGCGGTATATCATTCCATGGGGATTCCCATGCTGTGCCTGACGAACAGCCGGAAACAGTACGGGGCGTCCCTGATCCTGCATGACGATATCCTGAGGCGTGCGGGCGAGGTACTGGGTTCTGATTTTTTTGTGCTTCCATCCTCCATCCATGAGACAATCCTTGTCCCGGACATCAACGGCAGTGATGCGCAGGGGCTTTGTTTGATGGTAAAGGAGATCAATGAAGGTAAGGTGGAAGCGTGCGAGCAATTGTCGGACAAGGTGCAGTATTATGACCGCGAGACAGGAGTATTGGAAAATGCGCTGGACAGGGAATGCAGGCTCTCTTCTTTAGAAGAGGGGAGCAGACCGGCGGAAGAGGATGGGCAGGATGAGTTCCCAAATGTTTAGGAAAGAGGAGATACCCTGGGAAACGGATTTTTATTTCCAACAGCATGACGGCCAGTTGGCCCTGTTCCAGCCGAAATTCATACGGGACGCTGACTGTACGAAGGATACGCCGGTCATCCATGGCCGGCCGGATTCTCCCATCTACGGGACTGGAAAACGGATTCGATCCAGAGTGCCGGGGCGCAGGGATTCGGAATATATGAAAAAGATCCTGCTGGAGGAGCTTCTTCCATTAGAAGAGTATGACCTGGTCATTCTGCTGATTTCCGGTGGGAAGGACAGTATCGCCAGCTATTATAAACTGTTGGAGTTAGGTGTCCCGAAGCAGAAGATTGAATTCTGGCACCATGATATAGACGGCGGGAATCCTACCAGGCGGATGGACTGGCGCTGTACATCCAACTATATCCGCGCCTTTTCAGAAGCAGAGAGAATCCCGCTCCGGGTGTCATGGAGAAAGAACGGCTTCTTTGGGGAGTTATACCGTATCGGGGCATCTGAGCCGATTGAATGGCTGGAACCGAAGACGAGCGAGATCATCCAGTGCCCGCTGTCAAAGAAATACATAGAATGCCAGAAGCTGAAAGAGAAAGCTCCGGCAGATATAGAAAAGCAGCTGGAGAAGTTCGGGTACCGCATGAAATTCCCGATGAAAACCGGGAATCTGAGCAGACGGTGGTGTTCCGCCTACTTAAAGATCATGGTGGCGGACACGGTGCTGCGGAATCTGCACAGCCTGGAACATTTCGGAAAAACGGGCGGGAAGCCAGGAAAGGACACCCGCCTGCTGATCGTCTCCGGGGAACGCAGAGGGGAATCGGCAGGACGCAGCAAATACAATGAGATGGAGGTCCACAGGACGAATGCGGCGGTGAAATCACGCCGCATTGTCCACCAGTGGCGCCCGGTCATTGATTATTCGGAAAAGGATGTGTGGGAGGTCTTAAAACGGCACAAGGTCAGCCCGCATCCCTGCTACCGTGCCGGGTGGAACCGCTGCAGCTGCGCGATGTGTATCTTCTCAACACCGACGCTGTTTGCAGGCATCCGGGAATTGTACCCGGAAGACTACAGGATGCTCCGGCAGGATGAGAACGTATTGGGATTTACACTGGACAACGACTGCGACCTGGATACATTTATCGGGAATGCAGGATCCTGCGTCTATCATGGAGATAAAGAGGCAATCCACAGCCTGATTACGGGCGAATTTTCTGTGGATTCTGTCTATGTACAGGGAGAATGGAAGTATCCGGCAGGGGCTTTTCACGGCGCGGAAGGCGGGCCCTGCTGATGGACGTAATGCAGGGGAGAGAACGTAAAGTGCAGAAACTTCGAAATTAATAAGAAAAAAATAATATTTTACAGAAAGTAAGGTTATGCAGACTTCTTTCATAATAGGAAGCACCATAATCAGACAGGCTGTATTGAAAACTGCATCAGGAGAGGAAACATCGGGAAATAGCGGCATTTCCGCAATATATACTTGATTTAGTGTTTTTTTGCGGAAATATATTGCGGAATGCTGCTTCCTGGCAATTCTAAAAGTCCAGCTAGATATCAGCTTGAAAACAATAGGAGAGGAGAATATATGGAGAAAGAGAATTTGATGTCAAAGGTATACAATGCCGAGGAGATCCAGCAATTACTGGGAATTGGAAGGAGTAAAACCTATGATTTTTTGGATGAGGTCAATCAAAAGCAGGCTCCATTCAGAGTGATCAAAATCGGGCGCATCTATCGGGTCCCGAAGGATTCTTTTGACAGGTGGATTGACGGAGAGGAATAGTCAGGGAGAAAGAAATGGATAAAAAATCAAAAAAATGTCCTCATGCTTTTTTTGAGCGTGGCTCATGGTATCATCGGACAAAAACATTAAAGGAAGATTACAGTGTCGTATATGGGAAAGCAGGAGGCTTTCAGAGTGATGAAGAAGCAGAAAAGGATTATGAAAAACATATCAGGGAATTTAATCAAAATCTGTGTTCCAGGCTATCCACACAGGGAAGTGACATATCCTTGAAAGAGTACCTGATTTACTGGTATCAAAGTATTTTTTCTGAAAGGATCGTAAGTACGACAGAATATTTGTCAGCCTATGTGTTATATACCTTTTTGCTGCCATCCATTGATGAGGATGTTAAGTTAAGGCTGACCAGTGCGGATTATCTGGATGAAGTTTTAAAAAGAGCGTCAGTGTACTGCGAATCAGCAGGGAATAAGAGCAGGGAACTGTTGTATATTGCATTCAAGGATGCGGTTTCAGAACGGATGATCCATTACAATCCTGTCCATGATACAAAAAAATATCCGCGCAAGAAGCCGAAAATCTGTATCTTAGATAAAGAGCAGCTTAAAATTTTTCTTGCGGCAGCAAAGCAGAGAAACTGGTTTCTGGAGATTATTCTTGCATTGTATCTTGGCTTACGGAAAGGGGAGATACGCGGCCTGAAGTTTCGTGATTTCAACACAGAAGAAAGAACGGTTCATATTCAGCGCCAGCTGGCAATAGATATGAAACTGCAGAGTGGAGGCATAGAGGTTGAAAAATATCAACTGGTAGAGCGTGATCCTAAGACAGGGAAAAGTAACAGGATTCTACGCGTGCCGACCATTGTGATGGTGGAATTAGAAAAACGAAGACAGCGTATTCAGGCCCAGAAGACTCAAATGGGAGACAGATACCAGGACAGCGATTATGTATGCTGTCAAAAGAATGGACTCCCTCACGGCCCGCATTCCCTGAATAAGGAGATCAAGGTGATTTGTGAAAATAATTCCCTGCCGCATATCACAGTGCATGGGCTCAGGCATATGTTTGCCACGATTTTGCTGGAGCGTGATGTAAGCATTGCAAAAATATCAGGGATGCTGGGGCATAGCTCTGTCCATACTACGTTTGAATATTATTTGGAAGTAATGGATGCAGACAAAAAGATTCTGGAATTTATGAATAAAGAATTTGCCCCTGATACAGAATAGGAGGCGGAAATATGGATTTATCAGACATTAACCTTCAGACATATATATCATACGATATTTCGAATGTCCTGACGATAAAAGGCAAATATGGTTTCCGCGTTACCTTGGTTTATGAGGACGGAAGAAGGAAAGTAAGGCAGCATGCAGGCTATGGAAAAAAGGCCGAGGCAAATAAGGCCCGGAATCAAGTCATTGGACAGCTTCATACAGGGAACTATATTGTATATCCCAATATTAAAATAGGAGGGTTTTTAGAGTTCTGGCTTGAGTATGTGATGAGGCCGGAACCCTCATTTACGGCAAACAGCTACCATACATATAGAAACTGTATTAGAAATCATATCACGCCGCAGCTTGGCAACCTAAAGCTGGTTACGTTAAACCAGGGGCATTTGCACAAGCTATACAGGAACCTGGCGGAAAAATATATTTCAATCCCAAAACTGGCGAAGACCATCTTGAATACATCTATGCAGTATGCGCTAAAAAAACATCTGATTTCCGCGAACCCCTGCAAAGATGTCCATCTGCCTAAAAATGCATCTAAAACTTCATATCATACGATTGAGGTGGAGGAGACGGAGACATATACATTAGAGCAGGTAAAAAAGCTGATGGATGCTTCAAAGGAATCAAAGATCCATATGCAGATCATGTTTGCATTATTGATGGGGCTCAGGAGGAGCGAGATTCATGGGGTGAAATATTCCGATATTGATTTTGTCCATCGTAAGCTGAAAATCCAGCGACAGTTAGGGGAAGACCTGCATGCGGATCCAGAGACGATCCCTGTTAACATGAAATCAAAACAGGAAATAAGGACAAAGACGTATTCGAGTATCCGTGAATTGGATATCCCTGATTATGTATTTCAGGAAATCTTAGAAGAAAGGAAGCGGTACGAAAGAAACCGGAGCCGCAGACAAAGCGGAAAATGGGTATTTCAGGATTTAGGCTATATATGCTGTTCCAGTTATGGCCGTCCCAGAAGCAAGGGTTACTATTACGTTCATTATAAGAAACTGATCGAAGAAGCGGGATTGCCCTATATTCCTTTCCACAATCTCAGACATACATATGCCACGCTCCTGATGAAAAATAATATCAATCAAAAAGCGGTCGCAGTGGCCATGGGGCATGCAAAATCCATTATAACAGTAGACACTTATACAGATATGCAGGCGATCATCGAAGATTGCGATGTGGAAATCCAGGAAGTTGTCAGAGAAATCCATCCATATGACAGCATGGATGCAAAAATGCTGAAAGAAATGTTCCAGGAAGAAATTAGAATTCCCAGGGAACCGCAAAGCGTAGAAGAAGACAGCAGTGGGTCAAAATGTTATGATTATTCAGATGTGAAAGAAATGGATGATATCCATGAATGGTATTTGGAAGAGGGGCAGTGAATCTGCCTCTTTTTGCTGTGGCAGGCCGGAAAAAGTATTGTAAATACCGGTGTTAGGGGATATAATATTTTATAGATAAAGGCGGTGAACAAATGAAAAAAGAAATGATACAGGATAGCAAGATAGTAGAGCAGATTGTTGATGATATGGATTTGTTTGACGACGACCTGATGTCCATGGTTTTTGACCGTAATATCCCAGCCACGGAGCTTCTGTTAAGGATTATCCTGAAACAGGGAGATATCACTGTAATAAGTGTTGTCTCTCAGTGTGGATTTCAGAATCCTATTGTAGGCGGCCGTGATATCCGTTTGGATATTTTAGCCAAAGACAGCACAGGAAGATATTACAATATCGAAGTTCAGAAGAAGCCGGAGGGGGCGCATGTGCGCCGCGCCAGATTTAACAGCAGTATGATGGATGTCCGGATGCTGAAAGCAGGGCAGGAGTTTTCAGAACTAAGGGATTCATATATGGTCTTTATCACACAGACGGATATATTTGGCCATGGGCTGCCTGTTTATACGGTAAACCGGCACTTTGAGGAAATTGAGGATTCATTTAATGATGGTTCCCATATCGTATACGTAAATGGCAGCTATAAGGGAGAAGATGCAATCGGCAAACTGATGCATGACTTTGGATGTAAAGAATCTAAAGATATTTATTATCCTGAATTGGCGGAAGGTGTGAAGCATTTTAAAGAAGAAGGAGGTAGAAAAATCATGTGCGAAGCTGTTGAAAAATATGCGCAAAGCTATGCAGAAAAGTATGCGCAAAGCTACGCAGAAAAGTATGCAGAAACAAAAAGAATAGATGCTTTGTATGAGGTGGTGAAGAACTTGATGGAGACTATGAAGTTAAATGCAGAGCAGGCTATGTCGGCTATAAAGATATCTGAAAATGATAAGGAAGTCTTACTGAAAAGATTGTAAAAGACATCATCGTAAGATAAAAAGGAATTTTAGAAAAATGGATGTTGGAATCCGCAGAATAGGTATAAAGTCTATTCTGCGGATTTTTTGCATATTTGTCGGAAAAAGTTTTTTATTTTCCCTCTTGTATTTGTAGTTGTCTTTTGGTACAATTGGAAAAGAACAAATGTTCTAAAGAAAAATGAATATACAGGCTTTCCATACAGGCTTCTCTGTGCTATTCTTTGCTATGGAATATTGGACAGGATTTGGCAGTACCGCCTGGTCAGGAAAATCAGTTTTAGTGACTTTATTCGTGTAATTGCTGTATTGGCCGGAAAAAGAATACCCTAAGACAGGAATTTTACAGAAAATCAAGGAGATTTTCAGGCCAATAGTGAACATAGTAAGGAGGTTCGGTCATGAAAAATGAACAGAATATATTCAAATTACATGCTCCATACCAACCCACAGGAGACCAGCCGCAGGCAATTGCCGAACTGGTCAAAGGCTTCAAGGAGGGCAATCAATTCCAGACTTTACTAGGGGTTACGGGGTCTGGCAAGACATTTACGATGGCGAATGTGATTGCCCAGCTGAATAAACCAACGCTTGTGATAGCTCATAACAAGACGCTTGCCGCACAATTATACGGAGAATTCAAGGAGGTATTCCCGGAAAACGCAGTGGAGTATTTTGTGTCCTACTACGACTACTACCAGCCCGAAGCCTATGTCCCTTCTTCGGACACCTACATCGCCAAGGATTCCGCCATCAACGATGAGATCGACAAGCTCCGTCTCTCCGCCACCATGGCCCTTGCCGAGCGGCGTGATGTGGTCATTGTGGCCAGCGTGTCCTGTATCTACGGCCTGGGAAGCCCGGTAGACTACCAGAACATGGTGATCTCCCTGCGCCCCGGCATGACAAAGGAGCGGGACGAGCTGATGGCGAAGCTGATCGAGATCCAGTACGACCGCAATGACATGGATTTCCACCGCGGGACCTTCCGGGTTCGGGGGGACGTGCTGGAGGTGATTCCTGCTTACGAATCCGACACGGCTGTCCGGGTAGAGTTCTTCGGGGACGAGATCGACCGGATCACGGAGATCGACATCCTGACCGGGGAGATCCGGGATGAATTAAAGCACGTAGCCATCTTCCCAGCATCCCACTATGTAGTAGATAAGGACAATATTAAGCGCGCCGTGCAGGATATAGAAAAAGAACTGGAAGAGCGGGTCAGGGAATTTAAGCGTCAGGACAAGCTTCTGGAGGCGCAGCGGATCGCGGAGCGGACCAACTTCGATATCGAGATGCTCAAGGAGACCGGGTTTTGCTCCGGAATCGAGAACTATTCCCGGCATCTGGCAGGGTTGGCCCCGGGACAGGCGCCCTACACGTTGATCGACTATTTTCCTGATGATTTTATCATCATGATCGACGAGTCCCACAAGACGGTGCCACAGATCGGCGGGATGTACAATGGGGACCAGTCCAGAAAATCGACGTTGGTAGACTATGGATTCCGCCTGCCCTCGGCAAAGGATAACCGCCCCTTGAACTTTGAAGAATTTGAAAGTAAAATAAACCAGATGCTTTTCGTTTCCGCCACTCCGGGCGTCTATGAAGAAGAGCATGAGCTTCTCCGCGCCGAGCAGGTCTTAAGGCCCACAGGGCTTTTAGATCCGGAGGTGGAGGTGCGTCCGGTGGAGGGCCAGATCGACGACCTGATCAGCGAAGTGAACAAAGAAGTGGCAAAGAAAAACAAAGTGCTGGTGACCACGCTGACCAAGCGGATGGCCGAGGACCTGACGGATTATATGCGGGAGGTGGGCATCCGGGTCAAGTATCTGCATTCCGATGTGGATACCCTGGAGCGGACGGAGATCATCCGGGATATGCGTCTGGACGTCTTTGACGTACTGGTGGGGATCAACTTGCTCCGTGAAGGGCTGGACATTCCGGAGATCACGCTTGTGGCCATTCTGGACGCAGACAAGGAAGGCTTCCTGCGTTCTGAAACCTCCCTGATTCAGACTATCGGCCGTGCGGCCCGCAATTCCGAAGGACATGTGATTATGTATGCGGATAAGATGACCGACTCTATGCAGATGGCCATTGACGAGACCATGCGCCGCCGGGAGATCCAGATGGCATACAACCAGGAACATGGGATCACGCCGCAGACGATTCAGAAAGCGGTACGCGACCTGATCAGCATTTCTCAGAAGGTAGATACAGGGGAAATGCTGATGGAGAAGGACGTGGAGTCCATGAGCCGGGAAGAACTGGAGAAGATGGTGGGAAAGGTGACGAAGCAGATGAAGAAAGCGGCGGCGGAACTGAACTTCGAGGCGGCGGCCGAGCTGCGTGACCAGCTGATCGAACTGAAAAAGGCACTGAATGATATGGAATCATGATGTCAGAACAGAGGTAGCCTCGGACAGAAACAGTGCAGGCAGCGGATCGATGGTCATTTGTGCGGCAGACGGCCAGCACGTGAAGCGTTCGAAAATTAGACAACAGGGGAAATCAGCCGATAAAGGCGGTGAAACCTCTTTGGCAGGCAGATCATTAATTTGAGAAAAGACAGGAGACACAATATGGGAGTAAAGATAGACGCCAGAAAATATATCAAAATACGCGGCGCAAATGAAAACAATCTGAAAAATATTGATGTGGACATTCCACGGAACGAGCTGGTAGTTCTGACCGGGCTGAGCGGTTCGGGCAAATCCTCGCTTGCCTTTGATACCATTTATGCGGAGGGGCAGCGCAGATATATGGAGTCTCTGTCTTCCTATGCCCGTCAGTTCCTGGGGCAGATGGAGAAGCCGGATGTGGAGAGCATCGAGGGTCTGTCCCCGGCCATCTCCATTGACCAGAAGTCCACCAACCACAATCCCCGCTCTACTGTGGGGACTGTGACGGAGATCTACGATTATTTTCGCCTGCTCTATGCACGGGTGGGGATTCCACACTGCCCGAAGTGCGGAAAGGAGATCAAAAAGCAGTCCGTAGACGAGATGGCGGATCAGGTCATGGCAATGCCGGAGGGCGCCAGGATCCAGCTTCTGGCCCCGGTTGTACGGGGGCGGAAGGGGACGCACGCCAAGCTGCTGGATCGCGCCAAGCGGAGCGGATATGTCAGGGTGCGTGTGGACGGCAACCTGTATGAATTGTCCGAGGAGATTGCGCTGGATAAAAATATCAAGCATAATATTGAGATTATTGTGGACCGTCTGATCGTAAAGCCGGGGATTGAGAAGCGTCTGGCGGATTCCATTGAAAGCGTGCTGAACCTGGCGGAGGGACTTCTGATCGTGGATGTGATCGGAGGGGAACCCATGAATTTCAGCCAGAGCTTTTCCTGCCCGGACTGCGGGATCAGTATTGAAGAGATCGAACCACGGAGTTTTTCGTTCAACAACCCCTTCGGGGCCTGTCCGTCCTGCTTTGGACTAGGCTATAAGATGGAATTTTCAGAGGAACTGATGATTCCCAATCCTTCTCTGAGCATCAATGAGGGCGCTATTGCGGTGCTGGGATGGCAGTCCTGTTCGGATAAGAGCAGCTTTACCAATGCGATCCTGACGGCCCTATGCGAGGAATACGGATTTGGTCTGGATACGCCTTTCGAGGAATATCCGAAGAAGATCCATGATATTCTGGTCTATGGAACAAATGGGAAATCGGTCAAAGTCCACTATAAGGGACAGCGGGGCGAAGGCGTGTACGATGTGGTCTTTGAGGGGCTGATCCGAAGTGTGGAACGGCGTTACCGCGAGACCCATTCAGAGTCCTCCAAGGCAGAATACGAGACCTTCATGAATATCACTCCCTGCTCCGAGTGTAAAGGACAGAGATTGAAGCAGACCTCCCTTGCGGTGACGGTGGGAGAAAAAAATATTGCGGAGGTTACCGCGTTTTCCATCGACAGGCTTCAGGAATTCCTGCAGAATCTGGAGCTGACAAAGACCCAGCAGATGATCGGGAATCAGATCTTAAAGGAGATTCGGGCAAGGATCCAGTTTTTGATGGATGTAGGGCTTGATTACCTGACCCTGTCCCGGGCCACTGGCTCTCTCTCCGGGGGGGAAGCGCAGCGGATCCGCCTGGCAACCCAGATCGGCTCCGGCCTGGTAGGAGTAGCCTATATCCTGGACGAGCCCAGCATCGGTCTGCACCAGCGGGATAATGATAAGCTGTTGGCCACCTTGAAGCGACTCCGTGACCTGGGAAATTCCCTGATCGTGGTGGAGCATGACGAGGATACCATGCTGGCTGCGGACTGCGTGGTAGACATCGGACCCGGCGCAGGCGAGCATGGCGGCAGGGTGATCGCTGTCGGTACTGCACAGGAGATCATGGCCTGCGAAGCTTCTGTTACAGGAGATTATCTTAGCGGCAGAAAGCAGATTCCGGTGCCTGAGACAAGGAAGCCGTTTTCAGGTTTTCTGAAGGTTGTGGGGGCACAGGAAAATAACCTGAAAAATATCACGGTCAATTTCCCTCTGGGAGTGATGACATGCGTGACCGGCGTATCCGGCTCCGGCAAAAGCTCTCTGGTAAATGAGATCTTATATAAAAAGCTGGCCAAGGAGTTAAACCGGGCCAGGACAATCCCGGGAAAGCACCGGCGCATTGAGGGACTGGATCAAGTAGACAAGGTTATCAGCATCGACCAGTCACCCATTGGAAGGACGCCCCGGTCCAATCCGGCCACCTACACAGGGGTTTTTGACCTGATCCGGGATTTGTTCGCGGCCACCCCGGATGCCAAGGCGAGGGGGTATAAAAAGGGCAGGTTCAGCTTTAATGTAAAAGGTGGACGTTGTGAAGCCTGCTCCGGAGACGGGATCATCAAGATTGAGATGCATTTCCTGCCGGACGTATATGTGCCCTGCGAGGTATGCGGCGGTAAGCGGTATAACCGGGAGACGCTGGAGGTCAAGTATAAGGGCAAGAGTATCTACGACGTCCTGGATATGACAGTGGAGGAAGCGGTCACATTTTTTGAAAATGTCCCCAGCATCAGCCGAAAGATGCAGACCCTTTATGATGTGGGACTTTCCTATATTAAGCTGGGACAACCCTCCACGGAGCTCTCCGGCGGCGAGGCGCAGCGGATCAAGCTGGCTGCGGAGCTGAGCAAGCGCAGCACAGGGAAGACCGTATACATTCTGGATGAGCCGACCACTGGCCTGCATTTTGCAGATGTACACAAGCTGACGGAAATCTTGCGCAGACTGGCGGATGACGGCAATACGGTGATCGTCATTGAACATAACCTGGATGTGATCAAGACTGCGGACTATATCATCGATATCGGACCGGAAGGCGGAGATAAAGGCGGCACCGTTGTGGCGGAAGGAACGCCGGAGGAAGTGGCTAAAAATAAAAAATCTTATACCGGGAAGTATATTGCCTCGATGCTTAACAAAAAATAACAGAAGTATATTTTTACGGAAAGCTCAAATTTGAAGAAAATCGATCCAGTTTCATAATAAATGAATAAAAAATGGAAAATCTGAAAAAAGGGCTTTCCAATTTGGTAAAAATTGATTATACTAGTGAATGGTCATAACTGGTTGCAGGTTGCGCCTTGGCCAGACGTGTTTGACAACATCAGATAAACAGACTATAAAAAACGAAGGATGAGATGTATGAAACTGTGAACAATTGTCATCGCCTTATGGGCGGATCATAGATTCACGGTTTCCGGTCAAGGAATCTCTTGGGAGAAGGATTTGTTTTAGAAGGGAGAGTTTTATATGTCTGTTGATATCGGAATAGATCTGGGGACAGCCAGTGTGCTTGTGTATGTGAGGGGCAAGGGAGTGATATTGAAGGAACCTTCCGTCGTTGCATTTGACAGGGATACCAACGTGATTAAGGCTATCGGTGAGGAAGCGCGCCTGATGCTGGGCAGGACTCCGGGGAATATCATCGCTGTGCGTCCTCTGCGGCAGGGGGTCATCTCGGATTACACCGTGACGGAGAAGATGATCAAGTATTTTGTGCAGAAGGCGGTGGGACGGCGGATGTTCAAGAAGCCGCGGATTAGCATCTGTGTACCAAGCGGTGTGACGGAGGTGGAGAAGAAAGCTGTGGAGGAAGCGACCTTTGCGGCAGGGGCCAGAGAAGTGCATCTGATCGAAGAGCCGGTGGCAGCGGCGATTGGAGCAGGGATCGATATATCCAAGCCCTGTGGAAATATGATCGTAGATGTGGGCGGTGGCACTTCAGATATTGCCGTGATCTCCCTTGGCGGCGCGGTAGTGAACACATCCATCAAGCTGGCCGGAGATGATTTTGATGAAGCAATCGTGCGGTATATGCGGAAAAAGCATAATCTGCTGATCGGGGATATGACGGCGGAAGACATTAAGATTAAGATCGGTACA
The DNA here is from genome assembly GCA_009911175.1 of Lachnospiraceae bacterium. The sequence goes on from QXWX01000035.1 coordinate 44,538, forward strand.
ACCTATCCGCTGGTAGAGGAAGAACGCCTGGAGGTGCGGGGAAGGAATCTGGTGACAGGCCTTCCGAAGACCGTGACTGTGACATCGACAGAGACCGAAGAAGCGCTGAGGGAGACTACCAGCCAGATCGTGGAGGCGGTGATCGCAGTATTAGAACAGACCCCGCCGGAGCTTTCCGCGGATATACTGGATCGGGGGATCGTTCTGACAGGGGGAGGCTCTATGCTCCGCGGGCTGGAAGAACTGATCGAAGAACGGACTGGGATTCATACTATGACAGCGGAGGATCCGCTGAAGGTCGTAGCGATCGGGACCGGACAGTTTGTGGAATTCATGAGCGGGCGAAAGGATTTTTGATCGGCCTGTGACCGTGCGATCCTTAAAGGAAATAGACAGGCTTCACCGGATGCCTGTCTTTTTGGAGTGAAAGGTAAGGAGTTGTGATTCTGCGTCATCGGTAACAGTTGTTTTCACAGTTCCTGATCAAAAGACGAAAGAGGTAGAGTATTTTGGAGACAGTAACAGGATATGTGGATCATGTCGTGTTTCGGAATGAGGAAAACGGATATACGGTATTCAACCTGGAAAGTGACGATGGAGAGGTGACCTGTGTGGGCAGCTTTCACTATATTACGGAGGGTGAGCTTCTGGAGTTGGAAGGGGAATACGTGAACCACAGCGTATACGGAACACAGCTTAAAGTACTCACCCATAAGGTCAAGGAGCCGGAAGATCTGGTGTCCATTGAGCGCTACCTGGGTTCCGGAGCGATAAAGGGGATCGGCGCGTCTCTTGCAGGACGCATTGTGCGCAGGTTTAAGGAGGATACGTTTCGGATTATGGAGGAGGAGCCGGAGCGTCTGGCCGAAATTAAGGGGATCAGCAAACGGAAGGCCCAGGAGATTGCGGTGCAGGTGGAAGAAAAAAGGGACATGCGGAAGGCCATGATCTTTCTGCAGAAGTACGGAATTTCTACCGCGCTTGCAGTGAAAATTTATGAATATTACGGATCCAGACTCTATGAAGTGATGCAGGAGAATCCCTACCAGCTTGCGGACAACATTTCCGGGGTGGGGTTTAAGACAGCGGATGAGATCGCTTCCAGAATCGGGATTCATAAGGACTCCGATTTCCGGATCCGCAGCGGTCTGGTCTATGTACTGCAGCAGGCGGCTGTGGAAGGACACATTTATCTGCCCCAGGAGGTGCTTGCTTCACGGGCGGAACAGATTCTAAGCGTGCAGCTTCCGGAGATTGAGAAGTACATTATGGATCTCTGCATCGACCGGAAGACGGTCCGGAAGGAAGAAAACGGGCAGATCCGGATTTATCCGTCTCATTATTATTATCTGGAGCTGAATACGGCCCGTATGCTCTATGACCTGGACATTGACTGCGAGATGCCCGAGGAGATGATGGAACAGCGGCTGCGCAAGGTGGAAGAGCGTGAGCAGCTCCAGCTGGATCCCATGCAGCACCGCGCGGTGGTGGAATCCATCCGCCACGGGCTTCTGGTATTGACCGGAGGACCGGGGACCGGCAAGACAACCACTATCAATACCATGATACGGTTTTTTGAAAGCGAAGGTATGAGTATTTTGCTTGCCGCTCCCACGGGACGCGCCGCAAAGCGGATGACAGAAGCGACCGGATATGACTCTCAGACCATTCACCGCCTTCTGGAGGTGAATGGAAATCCGGAGGAAGAGGGGGGCGTCAGCGGATTTCAGCGCAATCGGGATAATCCCCTGGAAACAGACATCCTGATCATTGATGAGATGTCCATGGTGGATATCTCTTTGATGCATGCGCTTCTGTCCGCGGTCGTGCCGGGTACCCGCCTGATCCTGGTAGGGGATGTGAACCAGCTTCCTTCCGTAGGACCGGGCAGTGTATTGAGGGATATCATTTTGTCCGGGCGTTTTCCGGTGGTCACATTGACCCGGATCTTCCGCCAGGCAGGAGAGAGTGATATTGTAGTAAATGCACATAAGATCAATGCGGGGGAGACCGTGGTGCTGGACAATAAGAGCAGAGATTTCTTTTTTCTGAGAAGGCAGGAGGCCGATGTGATCATCGGTGTGGTCATTATGCTGATCCAGAAAAAGCTTCCCAAATATGTGGGCGCCCCTCCGTCGGAGATCCAGGTGATGACGCCTACCAGAAAAGGGCTTCTCGGTGTGGAACGTCTGAATTCCATACTGCAGCGCTACCTGAATCCGCCGGACCCGGGAAAGGAAGAAAAGGAGATCAACGGCAGGATCTTCCGCAAGGGAGATAAGGTGATGCAGATTAAAAACAACTACCAGATCGCCTGGGAAGTGCGTACAAAATACGGAGTGGCCGTAGACCAGGGGATGGGCGTGTTCAATGGGGACATGGGATGCATTACGGAGGTCGACCTGTACGGCGGGACGCTGGAGGTCGAATATGATGAACACCGAAAGGTGACCTATCCCTTTGAATCCACGGACGAACTGGAACTGGCCTATGCCATAACGGTACATAAATCCCAGGGAAGCGAGTATCCGGCTGTCATTCTTCCTCTACTACCGGGACCACGGCTTTTGTACAACCGCAACCTGCTCTATACAGCCGTGACCAGAGCGAAAAAATGTCTGACAATTGTGGGGAGTGAAAGCGTATTTCAGGAAATGATCAGAAACAAAAGCGAACAAAACAGATATACCAGCCTGGCAGAGCGCATTCAGGAGTTTTAAGGCTCCTGGAGCTTCTGTATCCTCCGGTCTGTCCGTTCTGCGGTGAGGTGCAGAAGCACGGGACCGGAATCTGTGACGCGTGCAGGGAAAAACTTCCTATTATAAAAGAACCCAGATGCATGATATGCGGGAAGCCGGTCAAAACGGAGGAGCAGGAATACTGCCGTGACTGTGGGAAGCGAGCCTATGCCTTTGACCAGGGCCGGAGCCTGTGGCTGCATGTCCCGCCAGTGACGCGGGCGATCTATCAGTTGAAGTTTCACAATAAACGGTATTATGCGGATATATTTGCTGAAGAAATGGCACACTGGTATGGGGACTGGATTCGTGCCCGTGGGATAGAGGAGATCATCCCTGTGCCGCTCCATAAGTCCCGTCTGCGAGCCAGGGGCTTTAATCAGGCTGCGTTGCTGGCGGAACGACTGTCAGAAGAACTGCAGATTCCGATGGGGAGACATGCGGTATACCGGATCCGCAGGACCAGACCGCAGAAACTGCTGGATGACCGGGAGAGGGAGAAAAATTTAAAACAGGCCTTCGGCGTATCTAAACAGTGGAAGGCACCGCGCAATGTGCTACTTGTAGATGATATTTACACGACGGGCAGTACGATCCACCGTATTTCAAAAGTATTGAAAAAGGCAGGGGTGCAAAAAGTTTATTTTTTGACCATTAGCATTGGACAAGGGCTCTGAGTATATGCTATACTATAAAGTAATGGTTATAAGTATCTGTTTCGGGCTTTTCAGATACTTTCGGCAGTATTCATCTGCCGTGAATATAAAATTTAATACAATTCTGGAGGAAGCATATGCTGGATGTGAAGAGAATCAGGCTGATGGCGAGAATGGCTCAGTATGAGAAGAATGACATCAGAAATGATATGAAGATCAGCACCTATTATAAGAAGGACTATGTCAGTCTGAATACGCTGATCACGGTCCTGTGGATGACGGTAGGCTACGGGATCTTGGCGGCGTTGTTTGCGGTCTGCTATATGGATGAGATCCTGGAGAACCTGACCATCTCAAAAATTACATTTTTGGGCGGGGCAGCAGTGGCCGGTTATGTGGCGATGCTGATCGTCTATGTGATCGGCGCGGGCATTTTTTACAGGGGGCGGCATAACAGGGCGAAGCAGCGTGTGAAAAAGTACTATAGAGATCTATCCCGGCTGGGTAAGATGGAAGTGAAGGAGAAAAAGAAAGTATGAGCACATTACTTGTCTGGAGAGAGCAACTGCAGATATTCTATGCAAAGTATTCCATATTTATCAGAATCGGGCTTCAATTTGCGCTGGGGTTTCTGGTATTTCACCAGATTAATTCCAATATCGGGTTTATGAAAGCCGCATCCTCAACAGCATGTACGGCTGGGTTGGCAGCAGCCTGCGCCATATTGCCGATGATCGTTATGGTGATGGCGGCGACGGCTCTGGTGCTGCTGCATTTTTATACGCTGTCTCTGCCGGTAGCCATCGTGGCGGCACTGCTGTTCCTTTTGATGTACATTTTTTATTTCCGGTTTTCCACCGGAAAGTCATGGCTGGTTTTGCTGATGGCCTGCTCCCTGGCAATGGATGTTCCGTTTGTGCTTCCGATTGCGGCGGGACTCCTTGGAACGCCTACCTGCGCGATTCCCGTTGCATGCGGTACGTTCTCCTATTATCTGATCCATCTGGTCAAAGGGTCCTCCAGTACCTTTAAGGCAGGAGATGGGGTGGAACTGGTGGAGACGCTGATTAGTTTTACCAAGCAGTCCCTGATGAATCAGGAGATGTGGATTATGGTTGCCGCAGCCGCAATCTGTATCCTCTTTGTATATTCAATCCGCATCCGTTCCGTGGATCATGCATGGAAGATCGCTTCTGCGGCCGGTGCAGTGATGGCGGTGGTGATTGCGGCGGCAGGAAATATAACCCTGAATCTGCATATCTCACTGACACCGCTGGTTGTCAGCGGGATCATCGGGGTCTTAGCAGGGCTTTTGCTGGAGGTGGTGTTCCTTTCCGTGGATTATGCCAGGACGGAGTATCTGGAGTTTGAGGATGACGAATACCATTATTACGTAAAGGCTGTTCCGAAGATCGGTGTTACGGCTCCTCAAAAGAGCGTAAAGCATATCAATGAGAGACAGAACACAGGGAATGTTGGAAATAAAAAAAACTGGGTTGACAACAGTACACAGACACCTGCGTCTGCAGGGACAGGCTATCTGGACAGACCGAAAAGCGCGGATGAGATCCTGCTGGAGAGAAGCCTGAGCAAAGAACTGGGACTGGACGGAAAAGGCAAAAAATGACAGATATGACAGTAAGGTCTCCGGGCGCGGCGACTCGCTTTATCCGGAGTGGGAGGTGAGCTGATGCGGCAAGAATTACAACAGATTTTTCATAGATTTATCGGCGATCCGTATATTCCCGAGCTGCGTATCACGGATATTGTGGAGATCCTGATCATTGCGGTGGTTGTATATGAGATCATGCTGTGGATCAAGAACACAAAGGCATGGATGCTGCTGAGAGGGCTGCTGATGCTGGGGGTGTTCATTCTGGTGGCGTATGTATTCAAGATGCATGCCATCCTGTATCTCGCAAGAGAATCCATCAGTATCCTGGCATTTGCGGCACTGGTCGTATTTCAGCCGGAGCTGCGCCGCGCGCTGGAGAAGCTGGGAGAGAAGAATCTGTTCAGTAGCTTTTCTCTGTTTGACAGAGGAAGGGAAAACCTGCGTTTTTCAGACAGGACAAGGGATGCGCTTGTAGCGGCCTGTTTCAGTATGGGCAGTGTAAAAACCGGCGCCCTGATCGTGGTGGAGCGGGCCATCCATTTGACCGAATATGAGATGACGGGAATTGAGCTGGACTGTATCGTATCGGAGCAGGTACTTCTCAATATTTTTGAACACAATACACCGCTTCATGACGGCGCAGTGATCATACGCGGAGACAGGATCACATCCGCCACCTGCTATCTGCCTCTGTCAGACAATATGCAGATCAGTAAATCATTGGGGACAAGACATCGTGCCGCCCTCGGCATGAGCGAGGTCAGTGACGCAATGATCCTTGTCGTATCAGAGGAGACCGGTTACGTATCTATGGCCATGGACGGACAGCTTGTGCGGAATATGACTCCGGAGTATTTGAAGGAAAAACTGGGGCAGATCCAGAATCGTCTTTCCGATGGAAAGAAATTTGCGATGCGGAAAGGACGGAAGAAACATGAAATTTAAAATAACGCGGAATCTGGGCCTGAAAGTGGCGGCTTTGATCTTTTCTGTTTTTTTCTGGCTGATCGTGATTAATGTCAACGATCCGGTCACCACTGCGACGTATGCCAACATTCCGGTGGATTTCGTCAATGAAGAGGTTGTCAGGAATATGGGCAAGGTCTATGACTTGGTGGGGGATCCCCAGACTGTGCGTGTGACGGTTTCAGGAAAGAGATCCGTCCTGGCCAGAGTCAGGACCAGCAATATTTCAGCCATAGCGGATTTGAGTCAGATGGAGGTGAGCACATATCTGGTGCCGATCACTGCGGAGGTGAAAGGACTTGAGGGGGAAACGGTGACAACACAGGTCAACCCGGTGAATCTGCAGATCAAGATCGAAGATATGAAGAGCAATACCTATCCAATTTCCGCAAGTACGACGAATTTGGTTCCAAGAGATGGTTTTGTAGTGGGCGAGGCATCCGTGAGTCCGGAAAAGATCACCATTCGGGGGACGGAATCCAAGATCAATAATATCCATCGGGTTGTGGCAAAGGCGCGTGACTCAGCTGATTTATCCGGTCTGTCGGAGGATACGACGCTGGATGCGGAGCTGATCATTTTTGACGGCAACGACAACGTTATGGATCAGAGTCAGCTGACCAACAACCTGGGAGAACGGGGGCTCAGCCTGAATGTGCAGATACTTCGGGAAAAGAATGTACCGGTGATCCTGAACGGGGTATCCGGAAATCCAGCGAACGGATTTGTTTATACCGGCTCTACTTTGGAGCCGTCCATGGTAAAGATATGCGGTACAAAAGAGGCATTGGACTCCGTCAGCTCAATTGAGATTCCGGAATCAGCGGTCAATATTCAGGGAAAGCAGGGCAGAGAGGAAGTGACGGTAGATATCCTGCCTTATCTTCCGGATGGGATCAGCCTGTCGAAGGATGTGTCCAATAATGTCATTGTGACCGTCATGATCGAGCAGGAGGGGACAAAGACAATCCAGCTCCCGGTGGGGGCGATCCAGATCAAAAATCTGAAGGAAGACCTGAAGCTGGAATTTGAGTCGGATATGGATATCGAACTGCAGTTTACAGGTAGAGAGGAGGCTTTGGAGGTACTGGATATCCGGTATGCGGCTTCCATGGATCTAAAGAACTATAAGACGGCCGGAACATATGAAATAGCAGTAAATATCGAGACACCCTCCGGCGTGGAATTAACGAAAAACCCGACTGTCAGGATCATACTGACAGAAAAAGACGGGGGATAGGATGATTGGATATGGTAAGAGAAAGCGTGATTATTAAAAATCCCACCGGCCTTCATCTGAGGCCGGCGGGGCTGTTCTGCAAGACGGCGATGCAGTTTGGCTGTAAGATCACCATCGAGAAGACAGCCAGACCCGGCATGGTTTCCGCCAATGCGAAAAGTGTGCTCAGCGTCCTTGGGGCATGCATCAAGAGCGGGGATGAGATTACCATAGTCTGTGACGGGGAAGACGAGGAAGATGCATTAAAAGAAATGGTCCAGATCGTGAAGGATGGACTTGGCGAGTAAGGAACTGCAGAAAAAACGGATACAGATCGTGCAGGAATATCTTTGGATGTGCAGATCAAGATGTGTCAGTTATTTTTCTGCAGATTCTAAGCAAGGAGGAATTTGATATGAGCAGGGCAGCGTTGGTGGTAATGGCGGCCGGACTGGGAAGCCGATTCGGAGGGGGAATCAAGCAGCTGGAACCTGTCGGCCCAAACCGGGAGATCATTATGGAGTATTCCATCTATGATGCTGTGGAGGCTGGATTTGACAAGGTAGTATTTGTGATCCGACGCGATATCGAGGCAGATTTCAGAGAGGCTGTCGGAAAAAAGATTGAGCAGATCGTGGATGTGGCCTATGTATACCAGGAGGTGGAAGACATTCCGCCAGTACATAGGGAGCGTTTTACAGGAAGGACAAAGCCATGGGGGACAGGACAGGCGATCCTCTGTTGCAGGAATGCGGTGGATAGTCCGTTCCTGGTGATCAATGCGGATGATTTTTATGGAAAACAGGCTTATAAGGAAGCGTACGGCTACCTGACCCGTAATTCGGAGCATTCTGAACGGGAGCTCTGTATGGTGGGTTTTATCCTGAAAAATACCCTCAGCGAAAATGGAGCCGTCACCCGCGGATTGTGTCAGGCAGGTCCGGACGGCATGCTGGAGAAGGTCGTAGAGACAAGGAATATCGAAAAAACGGAAGGCAGTGCCGTTGTACGCAGCGAAGACGGGGACAAGACTCTGGATGCAGACTGCCTGGTTTCTATGAATATGTGGGGGATGCAGCCAGGATTCTTCTCCATTTTGGAATCCGGATTTTTAGAGTTCCTGGACAAGCTGGAGGACGGGGAGCCAAAAGCAGAATATCTGCTTCCCACAATTATTGGGGGACTGCTGGAGGAAGGCAGGGTGACTGTAAAGGTGCTGCAGTCTTCGGATCAGTGGTTTGGAGTGACGTATAAGGAAGATAAGGAAAGTGTGGCCGCTTCGGTTCGGAAGCTGGTTGAGGATGGGGTGTATCCGGAGAAACTGTTTTAAGTCTGGGATTTGTGAAGCAAGAGCCGTGCGGACGGCTGTTCTGAACGGTTACGATTTGCAATATTTGAGGAACATACAGGGAATCTGTGCGGAGAGATCTGCGGCAGGTTCCCTGTTTCTACTTCATTGAATGCAAAAAAGCCTGCCAGTGTCAGAAGATCAGTATACGAATGAATTAGATGTGCTGTTCCATGAAGAACTGTAAAAATAAAAAAAACATAACATTTTGTAAAAAAAACGTAAAATAATTGAATCAATTGTAATGATTTGCCAGGTAAGAAAAAATTTATTTTTTTTTAAGAAATATATTTAGAAAGAAAAATACCACAAGATAATGTGTGAAAATAGGAAATAAATACCTATATTTAGGGGGGATTGCAATCTTAAAAACTGTCGGTTTTCGGAAACAAAATAGTTTACAAAAGAGGGTTTTGTCGAACAATAGGAAATTTCTGCCTTGAAAGTAAGGGGGGATTGATGTATAATATGAACGATGCTTGTACAAATACATAAAATATGAGGTGGACGTTATGAAGAAAGGGAAAAGCAAGAAACTTGTAGCATGGCTGCTTGCGTTTGCTATCCTGATGAGTCCCTCTACAGGCTTCCGTGCATTTGCGGAAGAAGGGGATGGGACAGATCAGGAACCTGTCGTAACTACGACTGCAGATGATACGATTGCAGACGACGGGGCAGCCACAACAGACGGTCAGGATAATGCTGATGGCAGCGTGGATTCGGTAACGGATCCGGATGATACAGCAGATCAGAATGACCCGGCGGCAGGGGGAGAGCCGCAGGCACCAGTAGATGGTAATGATCCGGTAGCCGCGGGAGATTCGGTATCCGAAGGAGACCAGACCAATCCGGAAGGTGAACCGGCAGCAGAAGAAGCGACACCGGAAGAGGAGACACCTGCAGAAGAGCCGGCTGAGCCGGAATATGAAGATGGCGGATTGATCAATTATCTGATTATTGAAGAACAGGCAATACAAGCACCAGGAGAATTAAATGTCATCCTTTCATTCGGAGAAGGCGAAGAGCAGCTGGAATCCGTAAAGCTGATCCTTACAGGAGATGACGGCAGGCAGAGTGAGATTCCGCTTACACAGAAGGTATTGCATTACTATCAATTTAATAAGACCTATGAGAGTCAGGAAGCAGGAACTTATCGTGTGACTGCTTTTATATACGAATCCGAAGGACATAAAAAGCGTATTGATCTCAAAAATGTCGGGCTTTCCGCACAGTTTACCGTAAGCAACGGAGAAGAAGGCGATTGTGCAGAGGAAACGGGCATCACGGTTACAGCCCTGACATCGGATGATATCTCAACGGAAAAGACGTATGAGATTGAAAATACCATTCAGGAAGCTGCGCAGGAAGCGGTAGATAATATCAATGAAGGTGCTGTTTCATTAGGTTCATCCAGTACAGACATGTCTTATAGCCGTGCAGGTGTAAGTACAGAACTGACGGCGGCAATGGATCAGGCAGTGAATTTGGGGTCTTATAGTGCACCGCAGGCATATACAGGAACCTCTGCGATGGTGATTGCGCTTGATCCGGGGCATGGCGGTACTGATGATCCAGGAAGCGTTAATAAAGAGGCTGGATTGACCGAAAGTGTGCTGAACTGGAAAGTGGCAAATTATTGCAAAGAAGAACTGGAGAAATACACAGGTATAAGGGTTGTTCTGACTCGAGGAGAAAACGAGAATCCAGAATTGCTTGATAGAGTACATAGGGCTACCGCAGCAGGAGCAAAGCTGTTTGTAAGTATTCATATGAATGCAGCTTCTACAACAGCAGCTAAAGGTGCAGAAGTATATTATCCGAATTCAAATGATGGAAATGGATACGATGGGACAACTACGGATGGTTCCGCTATTAGCAAAGAGGGAAAAGAAGTTGCTCAGAATATTTTGGACGAATTGGTTAAGCTTGGTCTGACAAATCGTGGAGTGAAATACAAGGATTCAAAATATGATGCTGACGACAGAGACGCTGATGGAAGAAATGCAACCGTTTATAATCATAATGAAGCATCAGATTATTATGGAGTTATTCGTTACAGTAAAAGAGCAGGATTTCCAGGCATTATCGTAGAGCATGCATTTATTACAAATCCCGATGATGTGGAAAAACTGAAAAAGGACTCTTTCCTGAAAGAACTTGGCGTTGCTGATGCAAAGGGGATTCTGAAATATTGTGATGTAGAAGCAGATTATTCATCTGTATACAATTATGCGTATTATGTGGATAGTTATAGGGATACGCTCAAGGCTGAGATAGATAAAGGAATCTTGGCGGGAAAAGATGAGGCATCAGTCCGGCAGTATTTTATTAACTACGGTATGGATAGAGGCCATCAGGCCAGTGAGGAATTTAATGTTCTCGCTTATCGGAACAGATATCCTGATCTTAGAATTGCATTTGGAAATGACTATAAACTCTATTATATGCATTATATCAATTATGGTAAAGCAGAAGGGAGAAATGGAAGAGAAGAGGAAGATAAAGATCCGGATAAGACTCCCAATGTTAATGCAGATGCAATCTTTGATGGTGTAAACTATGCGGATGTTTATGATTTTGATTATTATATAGAGCACTACCCGGATCTGAAAGTAGCATTTGGCAATAACCGAATTGGTGCGTTGGAGCACTTTGTAGTCTACGGTATGTCAGAAGGAAGACAGGCGAGAGGTACCTTTAATGTAGCCAGCTATAAAAGGCGCTATGTGGATTTACAGAAGGTTTTCGGGTCTGCTCTGAAGTCTTATTACTTACATTATATTGAGTATGGTAAGAAAGAAGGAAGAATTGCAACAGATGATAATTCATCCGTAGAATCAGACAGTAAGCTTGAAGGTGTGACAAAATATCATGGCCTGGAGTTCAAGGAGGTATATAATTTTAATTATTATATAGAAAAGTATCCGGATATTAAACAGGCATTTGGAAACGATCCGGAAAAAGCGCTGGCTCATTTCGTAAGGCATGGTATGGAAGAAGGAAGATCTGGTAATGCGGACTTTAACGTACACGCATATAAGAACAACTATAGTGACCTTAGGGCAGCGTTTGGGGATAACTTAGAGAAGTATTATATCCATTATCTCACATATGGTATTGAAGAAGGACGGGCTTGTGCGTTAGTTGCGGTTACTACATATCAGGGTGTGGATTATTCGGCAGTATATAGCTTTGAGTATTATATTGGAAAGTACCCGGATTTGAATGCGGCATTTGCAAATGATCCTGCCGGTGCTTTGCAGCATTTTTTGACTTATGGAATCAAAGAAGGCCGTCAGGCTCATGAGAATTTCAATATACTTGCCTATAAGAATAATTATGCTGATTTGAGAGCTGCTTTTGGCGACAACAATAAAGCATATGTAGACCATTATATCAGCAGTGGAATAACAGAAAACAGAACAGCAAATAGCTTTACATATCATCGGATTTCTACGGTTGAAACAGATGGCCTTGCTAATCCTGAGACATCAGTGAATCAGATGGTAACATATTTCCTTGCAAATGCTTCATATCCGACATATTATGCGAATAATACCAACGTGCGTACCATAAGAGATTTTTGTCAGATCTATGTGGAGGAATGTGAGGCGGAAAAAATCGACCCGGCGGTTGCGTTCTGTCAGGCGATGAAGGAGACGAAATTCCTCAAGTTTACCGGAGATGTGAAGATTACACAGTATAATTTTGCGGGACTTGGCGCAACTGGAAACGGAGCTACAGGTTTAAGCTTTTCCGATATCAGAACTGGTATCAGGGCACATGTGCAGCACCTGAAAGCATATGCGACGAAAGAAGGTACGGCTTTGGCCAATCCTTGTGTGGATCCTAGATTTGGTTATGTGCAAAGATACAGTGCTCCATATGTTGAGTGGCTGGGAATTCAGGAAAATCCGCTTCCTGGCTGTGGCTGGGCAGCTGACCCGGGATATGGAACCAGTATTATAAATGATTATATGAACAAATTATCAACTTATCCACTTTAAAAAGATTAATAAATCTTGTGTGAATAAGCCAGCGGCTACGGACAAATGTCTAGATGCCGCTGGCTTTTTAGGTCGAGGAGTAAGGTGCTTTTGAGTTAGATGCAGAATATATTTCGAAAATATTACAAAACAATTAAAATTAGTTTTGATTTCACATATTAAATTCATGTTTAGGCTTGTTCTTTTCTGGAAAATATTATATGATATTACACGGATTGGAAATTATTTGTCAGAGATATTTGGAAGAAGGAAAATAAGCAGTGATAAAAGAAAATCAAAAACTGTTGAATCGGCTGCAGGTGGTACTGGACGGACTTGTGATTATAGCATCCTATGTACTGGCTTGGTATATTCGTTTTAAAACCGGTATTTTTGAACAGGATCCATGGGCCCTTTCGCTGGGATACTATATGCAGCTCCTGATCGGGATTGTTCCGGGTTTTTTGCTCTTATATTATGTATTTCACTTATATGCGCCGAAAAGAGTTCTGGGAAGAAGGCTGGAAGCCTGGCGCATTATACAGGCCAATGCACTTGGAGTCATGGCTCTGATCCTTCTGTTGTATCTGGTCAGACAGTTTGATATTTCCAGGACAATGCTGTTTGTGTTTGCCAGTGTTGATATCTTTAATGAAGTGCTGGAGCGCAATATCGTCCGTTATATCCTCCGGCGTATCAGGAAGAACGGGCATAATCTGAAGCATATTATCCTGGTAGGATACAGCCGTGCCGCAGAACAGTATATTGACCGGATCCTTGTGAATCCTGAATGGGGATATTATGTCAGAGGCATTTTGGACGATACTATGCCCCACGGCGCAGAATATAGAGGAATCAAGGTTCTTGGCACTATCGATAACCTGACCATTATCCTCCCTCAGAACAGGCTGGATGAGATTGTGATTACACTTGGATTGAGTGAATATAACAAGCTGGAACGGATTGTAGGGATGTGTGAAAAGTCGGGTGTGCATACAAAGTTTATTCCGGATTATAATAATATTATACCTACGAAGCCATACACGGAGGATATCCAGGGCTTGCCAGTAATCAATATTCGTCATGTTCCGCTGAATAATATGCTGAACCGCATTATAAAAAGAACGATGGATATTTTTGGCTCGTTATTTGCAATCGTGTTGTTTTCACCGATTATGCTGGGAGTTGTGGTTATCATCAAGATTACGGATCCTGGTCCTCTTATTTTTAAGCAGGAACGGATTGGGTTGAAGAACAAGCCTTTTTATATGTATAAGTTTCGCTCTATGATCATGCAAAAGGAATCGGACGAGGAGAAGGGATGGACAAGGAAGGATGATCCCCGTGTTACACCAATCGGACATTTTATCCGGAGAACCAGCATTGATGAGCTTCCCCAGCTGTTTAATATACTGAGGGGGGATATGAGTCTGGTAGGCCCAAGGCCGGAGCGGCCGCAGTTTGTGGAGAAGTTTAAGGAGGAGATTCCCCGATACATGATCAAGCACCAGGTTCGTCCGGGATTGACCGGATGGGCGCAGATCAACGGATTCCGAGGGGATACTTCTATCAGAAAGCGGATTGAATGTGACCTGTACTATATAGAAAACTGGACGCTGGGATTGGATCTCAAGATCATCATTCTGACATTTTTCAAAGGATTTATTAATAAGAACGCATATTGAGATAAGACAGGCTCTGGCTTGACAGGGCCGGGAAGGAAAGGCGTTATGCTGCAGGCAGACAAAAGAGCAGAGTATATATCCTACTGTGCCAGCTCTATGCTGGCCTTTATTTTTTCCAGTATTGGCGCTGTATATCTGGCAGGAATCGTATTCCTGCTGGAGGCATTGCTTTTGTATATATTGAATTTCAGAAGAAGCGGGAATCTGGTGGATTTGAGAGGCATTTTTTCTTTATCCTGGATTGGAGGGGAGGGGATCGCCTGCTTGAAGCTGAGCCGGCTATCCAGTCCATGGGAAACGGTTACATGGATCTGCTTTTTTCTAGCGTATTTTTGCTTTATGCTTGGATATGACTTTTGGACAAAAAAAGTAAGCCATGTTTCGGACCATGCTTCGGATCACATGAAGGAAATAAAAAATGCGGTTCAGGCCCGGAGAATCATGCTTTGCATTGTCATTTTAGGAGCCGCCTCTGCAGGCTGTTTCCTGACAGAGGCGCTGGTGCTTGGATATATTCCACTATTTTCTCCGGAGCCTCATGCTTATTCCTATTTTCACATTTCAGGGGTGCACTATTTTACGGTGAGCTGTATCCTGATTCCGGCCATGTCCGTGCTGTATGTCAGGCTGACAGAAAAGTGGACAGCAGTGCGGATCGCGGCGCTGGTAGTGGGAAATCTGCTGGCGGTGGCAATTCCTGTTTTATGCGTGTCCAGATTTCAGCTTTTATTTGCAGTAGGATTTGCGGCAGTCGTGTATCTGATGCTCTACCGGCATATTACCTGGAAGATGGTGGTAACAGCTATCGTGATCCTGATTCCGGTATATGTGCTTCTGACAGTTGCCCGGAGACACGATATACCATACTTAAACGGTATTTTTGAGATGAAATACAGCAAAATGCCGATCTTTATTACACAGCCTTATATGTATGTAGCGAATAATTATGAGAACTTTAACTGTATGGTCTGTGAACTTCCAGAATTTACGATGGGAATCCGGATGCTGTTTCCGTTTTTTGCGCTTACTGGATTAAAATTTGTATTTCCTGAAGTGGCAGCGTATCCTTTATTTATTACGAAGGAAGAATTGACTACATTGACTTTATTTTATGATTCATATTATGATTTTGGAATCCTTGGGGTTGTTCTGCTAGCGTTGATTCTGGGTAGTGCGGCGGCATGGCTGGCCGGCTGGACGGAAAGGGGGAAGAACCCGGTTTCCTGTTTATTTTATGGGCAGTTTGCAATCTATATGGGACTCTCCTTTTTTACAACCTGGTTCAGCAATCCAACGACCTGGTTTTGGTTTGCTTTGACATTTGCAATGTATCTGTTTCTTGGATATGAACGGAAAGAAAGTTGATGAGCCAGACTTTCAACAGCATTGACATAATTATAATTATAATGTAAAATGAATTGTCTTGTGGATATGTTCTATTAAAATGAATATCACTGAGCAGAGTTGACTTGGAAAAGTGTGCATAATGCCAGAAAATTGAAGGTATAATTATTTAGTAGCATAAAAAAGTGTATAAATTTTAAATAATAATATAAGTATTGAGGATGGAAAATTAACAGGAATGAGAAAAATAAAAAAAATATTAATTTATACAGGGACAGTATTGTCCGTTTTATTTTTTACATTTGCTTCATTATTGTTCTTTAGCGTGGATTGGATGTTCGATACATGGCAGCATCTGCGAATGGAAGAGCTGATCTATCATTTGAATGCTCCAATGAGTGGGACAAATGGAGGAATGATAGAAGATTATTTATCATCATGTGCTGTTCCTACGATATTGCTCAGTTTTTTTATGATTAGTTTACTGATATATTATCGAAAAAAAAGAATTTATAGTGCGATCCTCTGCATGATCAGTGCTGTCTCAGTAAGCGTATTACTTGGAGTTGTGACTTATACATGGGGAGAACTGGGGATAGGCCGTTATTTGAAAAACCGAGGTACGGCTTCTTCTTTTATTGATGATAATTACGTGGATCCGCAAAATGTGGAAATCGCCTTTCCAGAACAAAGGAGAAACCTGATATATATATATTTGGAGTCCATGGAAACAACATATTCAGATTTTGAAAATGGAGGTGCTTTTGAAACGAATTATATTCCAGGCTTGACGGACTTGGCTGAAACATATGAAAGCTTTTCGGGAGATGAAAACAGATTAAACGGTGGTTATGCCATGAGCAACACAACCTGGACGATGGGAGCTATGTTTGGTCATAGCACAGGTCTTCCATTGACAATCCCGATTGATGGCAGCAATATGGACAGTCAGGATAGTTTTTTTCCGGGAATCATAGCAATCGGAGATATATTAGAGGACGCAGGTTATCAAAATTCGCTTCTAATTGGATCCAAAGCTGTTTTTGGAGGAAGAAAATTGTTCTATGAGGAGCATGGAAATTATCAAATTTTTGACTGGGAGTATTCAAACAGATATGGAGAAATCCCAAAGGATTATTATGTGTGGTGGGGATATGAAGATCATATTTTATTTAAAAATGCTAAAAAACATCTTACGGAATTAAATAAATCAGACCAGCCATTTAATTTAACCATGTTAACAGTAGATACGCACTTTCCTGATGGATATTATTGTACAGAATGTAGAGACATTTATGACGACAATCAATATGCAAATGTAATTGCATGTTCGGATAGACAGGTTGTAAATTTTGTACGTTGGATTCAGAGACAAGATTTTTATGATAATACTACGATTGTAATTACCGGAGATCATCCTACGATGGATGCCGATTTTTGTGATTCAGTTGATTCTGAATATGTTCGAAAAGTATATACAACATATATCAATGCTCCTCAGGATCCGCAAATCCACGAATATAGGGAATATGCAACATTCGATTTGTTCCCGACTACACTTGCAGCATTAGGGGCTGCAATTGATGGAGATCGTTTGGGGCTGGGGACGAATCTTTTTTCAGAGAAAAGGACATTAACAGAAATCTACGGCAGGGACATAGAAAATCTGGAAATACTGGGAAAATCAGAATTGATGGATCAACTGGCAGCGGAAGTAAATCCGCACCCTACCAGATTAAGTGAACAGGAAAAAATGCTTCGGAAACAAAACGAATTGGACAAATCAAATGAGTCCGAAATGTTATCTATAACTGTGTCACCATATGATTATGAAACGGGGTATTTTGAAGTGCATATCCCGGCGCTCCCTGATAAAGAGGAAGGGTCTTCTTATATGTGTGCCGTATGGCCTGCAGATGACCAAAGCATGTGTAAATGGTATCCTGCAGAATGGATCAATGACGGCGAGTATATTGCAAGGATATATGCTATTGATTTTGCTTATATCCCAGGGATTTATCCTGTGCATGTCTATGAGGTCAAAACGGATGGAACCCAAATAATAAAAGGGGCAGTAGAAGGAGAGATTACAGAATAATACAAATTATATTTAATTGAGGAATGAAAAGATGGATACATTATATGTTGTTGTACCGTGTTACAATGAAGAGGATGTATTGCCGGAAACATCAAAACGTCTGAAAAAAAAATTGCTGACGTTGATTAAAGCAGAAAAAATCAGCCAAAGAAGTAAGATTTTATTTGTTAATGATGGTTCTATAGATAAAACATGGGAAATGATCAGTAACCTTCATGCAAAAGACAGATCTTTTTCAGGGGTGAATCTTTCAAGAAATCGGGGGCATCAAAATGCATTGGTGGCTGGTCTGGCTGTAGCAGTAAATTATGCGGATATTATAATTTCAATGGATGCAGATTTGCAGGATGATGTGGATGCAGTGGATCAAATGATCGATTGTTATCATGAGGGATATGAAATAGTATATGGTGTCCGTTCTTCAAGAAAAAGAGATACATTTTTTAAACGATTTACGGCGGAAATGTACTATAGAGTTTTGAAGTTTTTAGGAGTAGATATCATATTCAATCATGCGGATTATCGTCTCATGAGCCGTAGAGCAGTTGAAGGGTTATTGGAATTTGAGGAGATAAATCTGTTTTTGAGAGGGATTGTACCTCAAGTTGGATACTGCTGGACAACAGTTTCCTATGAGAGGGCTGAGCGATTTGCAGGCCATAGTAAATATCCTCTAAAGAAAATGTTGTCATTTGCAATAGATGGAATTACATCTTTCAGTGTAAGACCATTGAGATTGATTGCACAGTTAGGCGGTACGGTGTGCTTTATAAGTATTGTTATGTTTATATGGTGTATATTTCAGCATTTTGCGGGGAAAACAATTGTAGGCTGGTCATCTATTATGGTATCAATCTGGTTTTTGGGGGGTGTCCAGTTAACCTGTCTTGGTGTGATTGGTGAATATATTGGTAAGATATACGGAGAGACAAAGCATAGACCAAGATATATCATTGAAAGTATATTAAATGAAGAAAAGGCATTGGTAGAAAGAAATGATAAAAGCAGTTTGTGAGAAGCAAAATTCTTTGAGTAAATATCAACAATATTTTGAAATAGGCTATGTTATTTTATGCGGTTGTTTTTTCTTTATATGGAGTATTGCAAAAGAGTTAAATTATGGACCAGATGAATTAATGCGTTACCAAATACCGGAGTATATTTTTAAAAATGGATCATTGCCGAATGGAAATGCGATAGAACTAAGGAATGAAACATGGGGATTCAGTTATGCATATTATCCTAATTTTATAGGTCCGATTTTAAGTACCGTATTTATGAAAATAGTCAGTCTGTTCACAATGGATGAGTTTGCGCTCCTTGTTGCCGCAAGATTTACAAGTGTACTCAGCGGTGCATTTACCGTATTTTTTCTTTTGAAAATCTGTCAAAGACTTTTTTCTGTTGAGACAAAATGGTTGGTTACCATACTGATTTCAATGATTCCGCAGTTCGTTTTTTTGACAAGTTATGTCAATAATGATATCATCTGCATCTGTGGTTCAGGAATGATCTGCTATGCATGGGTATGCGGGCTGCAGGATGGATGGAATTATAAGAATGCATCCATCCTGTCTATTGGCATTATAATCGCTACACTTTCTTATTATAATTCTTATGGATGGATACTTTGCAGCATGTTTCTCTTTATCCTTAGTTATATGCTGCAAAAAGGGAAAAAGGATTATAAAACAATGTTTAAAATAGGGTGCTTTATTGCAATACTTGTTATTGCTGTATGTGCAGGATTTTTTATCAGAAACGCTATTTTGTATCAAGGCGATTTTTTAGGTATGAAATCATTAAATATGTCTTCCGAAAAATATGCGGTCGAATGGTTAAAACCCTCGAATAGGAATATTGCAGCTAATAAAGGAATGTCCTTATCTGAGATGATACATTCAAAAGAATGGACTGGGGTCACTTGGGGATACTTAACTCTAAAAAGCTTTATAGGTGTATTTGGGTATATGATAGTGTATCCTCCAGATTGGGTATATACCGTTTATCATGTTCTGTTTATTGTTTGCTCAATCGGTTTTTTTGGACAGATTATTATGTGGATCATAAAAAGAAAAAATTTTTATTTTGAAAATGGTCAAAAGACTGCTCTCTTTTACGGTGCAATAGCTGTTTCTTTTTGCATTCCGATTGGTTTGAGTCTATACTATAGTTTTGCTGTTGATTACCAGCCGCAAGGGAGATATTGCTATCCAATGGTCATAGCCTTGGCTGTAATGTTTGGCACAGGAATAGAGTGGTATTTTTCTAAAATTAGATCGTTGTATTCCTCGATTTTATCAATGATAGTTTCTTGTGCATTTATAGCAATAACTATATTTGTATTTATTAATAGTTATTTACCCTCATAAAATACGAGTACATTCTTATCTGAAATTGAAGACTGCAGAGACCGTTTTTGCAGATATTATAAAGGGGATTTAACGGTGGTTTTTTCAAGTGTAATATTTTTATTCTATTTTTTACCGGCTACTCTTGGAGTTTATTTCATAGTAAAAAAAGAACTTCGCAATGCAGTCCTGCTGCTGGCGAGCCTCTTTTTCTATGCCTGGGGGGAGCCGGAATTTGTAGTTATCCTGCTTTTATCTATTTTTATAAATTACCTGGCCGGAATTGGCATTCATGTATTTCGAGAGAGCGGGAACGCAAAATGGATTATGGCCTTTGGGGTTTTTGCTAATTTATCCATACTCTTTTTCTATAAATATATTGATTTTACAATTCAAATACTGAATCAGTTATCTGCAAAAATAATTCCGGGTTATCCGGCAAGGAGCCCGTTGGGGATTGCTTTGCCGATTGGCCTGTCCTTTTTTACGTTTCAGGGACTTTCTTATGTCATTGATGTATATAGAAATACGGTCCCAGTTCAAAAGAATCCATTGCATATAGCACTCTATATTTCGATGTTCCCTCAGCTTGTAGCCGGACCTATTGTCCGTTATAGCGATATAGCGCCGGAGATTGCTTCACGTACATCAAAATTAGAGGATTTATCCATAGGATTCCAACGTTTCATTATCGGCTTATCCAAAAAGGTGATAATCGCAGATATTTTAGCCTCTGTCTCAGATCAGATATTTAGTAAGCCTTTGGAGCAATTAACGACGTCGGTGGCGTGGCTGGGAATTATTTGCTATACGTTTCAGATATTTTTTGATTTTTCGGGTTACTCAGATATGGCAATTGGACTGGGCCGCATCTTTGGATTCCGATTTATGGAAAATTTTAATCTGCCGTATATCTCCTGCTCTGTGTCGGAATTCTGGCGCAGATGGCATATTTCGCTGAGCACATGGTTTCGGGATTATCTCTATATTCCCATGGGTGGGAACCGAAAGGGTAATGTGTATATCCATCTTCTGGTCGTATTCTTTTGCACAGGGTTATGGCACGGTGCTGCGTTGACATTTATCGTATGGGGACTGTGGCATGGCATGTTTCTTGTACTGGAACGTGTAGGAAGGCTGAAAGGATATACAGCGCCATTTCCTCGATGTGTGCGCTGGGGCTATACCGCATTTGTTGTGATCATAGGATGGGTGCTGTTCAGAAGCAGTGATCTTGCGTACGCAGCAGGATTTCTTCGTACAATGTGCGGCATTTGCTCGCCGGATTTTAAATTTTTCAGCCTGGCCTATTATCTGGACAATCAGATTATTTTTACATTGGCTGCCGCATTGATAGTCAGCGTCGGCATTCCGGGAAAAATCATGAGCTGTCTGCAGAAAAAGAAGTGGGAGCATATGTGGGAGCACATCAAGATGTTTGTATACTGGTTCCTTCTCTTGTGCTGTATAGCTATGATCGTAAATGGAAATTACAGTCCGTTTATTTATTTCAGATTTTAGCAGGAGGTTGCAGGGGTGAAAAAAATTGAATCCATTATATTTATCGCTGTAGTTTTGATCGTGATATCAATTCCTGGGGTTTTTACGAATACACAACCGAATCAGACTTCACAAATGGATAATCGGATGCTGCAGGAATTTCCGGGTTCAGAAAGCGAAGAATTTCAAAAAGATGTGGAACTTTATTTGTCTGACAGGGTTGGATTTCGGGAAAATCTGATTACATTGTATCAAATACTCTGCGACAAGGTATTTTCTAAATTAGTATACCCGTTATATGAATATGGAAAAGACGGACATGTTATGATGAACTATGATCTTACCACTTATCAGCATGCCGATGTTGACCAGGATTATGTGGAGAATCTGGGGGAGTACCTGAAAAGTCTAGAGGACTTTTGCGGGAACATGGGAAGTGAGTTTTTGTTTTTTCTATGCCCCAACAAGGAGAGCATATATTCGGAATATTTTCCGGATGGGTATCTTGTCAAGGATCAGCCGAACCGCTCTGATCGTATTGTGGAAGCTTTGACAGAGAAGAAGGTACCCTTTATTTTCCCAAGAGAGCTTTTCATAGAGTTGAAACATGAGGAATTGCTTTATAACCGTAAATATGACGCCGCTCATTGGAATGATACGGGATGCTTCTATGGAAATCGGGAAATCATAAATTATTTCAATAAAAGTTTTCCAACGATGGGGGAATTGAGAAAAGATGAGTTTCAGATCAATGAAGTCGTCCAGAAATATTTAAAGAACTCCTATTTCAGAATTGACGAAAAGGTTCCGGATTATACTTTGAAAAAGGCAGATTCCATTGAAGAACCAGATACATTTTCTCAAATTGACCTGACAGCGCCCCAACTGCATCATCAATACTATAGAAACACGGAAAATCAGGAACTGCCGCGGATACTGATCTTTGGGGATTCTTACTTTGAATATGTATCTAAATTTTATGTAAACCACAGTTCGGAACTGCTGCTTCTTCACAGTGACAATATGAAAAACGCGGAGTATTATATTTCATTATTCCAGCCGGATATCGTGATCGCAGAATTTGTGGAGCGGGTTTTGCAGGTACCGAACGCCATAGACAATGAACGGATTGCAAAACGATTTCCCGCAGGCGTGCATGAAGAGAAAATAGAGCAGGGCATCCAGATTGAGTCATACAATACGAAAGGGGAGGAATTTATTTCGATATATGGCAGCATTGACGATTGCGATCAGGAAATGATGCTGAAGGCCGTTGTAAATGAAAAATCATATTATGCGAAATGCGACGGAAATACATTTTGTTTTACTTTTCAAAAAGAAGACCTGTCAGAAAGCAACGGCATTGATTTTTATAAATGCTTTTAAAAGGACCAGGATTGAAAGGTGAAATTTTTTCGCACTAAAAAAGTAAATAACTACTGTTGTTTGAGGCGGTTTGTGATAAAATT
>QXWX01000280.1 GCA_009911175.1 Lachnospiraceae bacterium
AAATGAGCAAAGATGTATCTATTCCCACTTTTACTATTCAGTATTTAATGGAATCTGGTCAGGGTCTGACCAGTAACAAAAGATCAGAACCAACAGCATAATATAATATTTGTTTTTAAACGCATTTCCAAAATCCTGCAGGAACGTGGATTTCGCCACAGCCTGTGTGGGCGGATTGATTTCCACGATCGTGAATACACAGATGCACATGATGACAATCACGATCAGCCCAAGCACAATATTCGTGTTCCTGTATCCTGACGCCAATTCAGCCCCTGCGGCATCCGGTGATCCCGCGAAAAAATATACCATTGGAATCACAAACAGAGAAGAGGTTAAGGAGCCCAGATTCGCAAAAACCTGCCGGGTGGTCGATATTTTGGTACGCTCCGCCGGATTCGAGGATAACGCTGTAACGATAGGTGTCAATGGGATATTTACCAATGTATATCCAAAGGAAAATACAATATAGGTAATATAAGCCCATGCCAACTTCGCTCCTGCCCCCCAGCCTGTCGGTACAGAAAACAGAAGGACCATTCCGACGGCAAGCACCGGAGCGCCGAACAGCATCCATGGCCGGTAACGTCCCATCTTCGTATCTGTATGGTCAATCATAGCGCCTACCGCATAATCTGTCACAGCATCAATAAATTTTGTTACTACGAACATGAAGCCGGCCGCTCCCGCGGAAATACCCGCACAGTTGGTATAGTAAAACAGCAGGTATGTATTGGCAAGCAAATATGCCAGATTACAGGCATAATCGCTGATACCAAATCCAATACGCTGTCTCCATTTAAACCCCGTTGTCTGATAATAACTTGATTCATGTTTTAATATCTGCATAGTTTCCCTCCTGACTCATTTTGCTGTAATATCGGACTCTCTTCTAAAAGAAAAATTGTTATTCAACCGCACAGCTGGAATATTTTCTCATCCTCCTTCAGATTGTATGACATCCAAAATACAGCTCTTTTCTCTTTTATATGGATTTTCTTTACAGCATCAGGAATGTTATGCTGTACAGCAGATTGACCTGGCGCGCTATATATTATTTCCCTCAAACCTCCTCGTATCATATTTTTGTACACGCCTAAAGAGCTTTTTCAAATAACATTTTCTGGTGCTTATAATCCAAAAGTATATCTTATGTTCTAGGGTCAGCACGTCGATATCCTGATAATTTTATCAGAATCCAAACATTATTTTTATCAAAGCAGACCATATCCCAAAATCAAATTTGAACCCAATGTATATATACTTTGCTGTACTAGTACAACGAATAATAAGTATCTGGCTATATCGCGCAGGATGATTTTTCAGATACAAGGCAGATTTTCGACGG
>QXWX01000281.1 GCA_009911175.1 Lachnospiraceae bacterium
GGGCGGAGGTGGAAGTGCAGTAATGTATGTAGCTGACCGTCACTAATAGGTCGAGGGCATAACCAAGAAGGTGGTTGAAGCTTGAGAGAGCAGTAAGGATAGGATAAAAGAGGATTTCTTTCTTCGTGTGTAGTTTTGAAGGTGTGCTAATTAAATAGTGTATTCCTCGATAGCTCAATGGTAGAGCACTCGGCTGTTAACCGAGGGGTTGTTGGTTCGAGCCCAACTCGGGGAGTTTAAGGAAAGTCCGTATACGTCAGCGTTTGCGGGCTTTTGTTATACTCAAGATAGAAGAGAAGGATTCGAGAAAGCAATGTACTGTTAACCGAAAAAGATAATACTCAATGGCTCAATGTAAGAGTTACATTTATTGAAACATATCATTAGGCGTTTAGTAGTGGCTTTTTGCGCAATATGGGAAAATTGTAGTTTAGGATTATGCTTGCTTAGGAATGACAAAAAGTAAAATTAAAAGAAGGAAAAATTATCTACGGAATGTACAGAAGCAAAAGTAAAGGTTCGGCTTTTCATGCAATGAAACCTTGTATTGAGTTTATGCAGGGTTTCTTTTTTGTATTAATCAATTGAAGATAGTCGGAGAATAGATTATAATATGAATAATCAAATAAGTGAAAACGGGAAAAATGCTAGAGTATCAAGGCATTGAATAGAAGGAAATTTGGAAAGGTAAATATTATAACAGATATAAGTCTCATAGAAGAGAATGAATAGAAACAGATAGAAATTATGGTTTGCGGATATTCATTTCCTATTAATTATAGAGAAAATGAGCAAAAGGGTGCTGATGTATACTATGGACGAAGATGAGAAAAATAATGAGCCAATTAATGTGCGAGAAAGGAGACATTTTATAAAAATGGTAAATTTATGGTGTATTTGAAAATAGTTTGGGAGGAATGAAGTATGGACATAAAACCAAGTACAATGACTATAACTCAATTATTATCATCACGATGTCAATTTTCAATCCCTAGATTTCAAAGGGAATACTCATGGGAGAAAAGAAATTATCAAGAATTTTTTGATGATATGCTTGGCTGTTTAAAGATAGATGGGAATGGCAAAATTTGTGATATGCCCTATTTTTTAGGAACTATGCTTTTTATTGGAAACCTAGAAATGGCTGGTCAGACATTAGATGTTGTAGATGGTCAACAGAGGTTGACAATTATAACAATATTGTTTTCTGCTATTTCAGATCATTTTCGTGAAATAGGGAATGATAAGTTGAGTGAACGTATTTTTCAATCACTCACGGGTCTGATTCCCCGCAGCTTGCTGCGTTTTACAAAAATGCCGAGCGAAGCGAGGTCCAGGCT
>QXWX01000282.1 GCA_009911175.1 Lachnospiraceae bacterium
ATGTTATTGCTTTCTCAAAACATAAAAATAGAACGATGTATTTTGATTTTGGGCATAAACATTGAGCCTGACGATTTGGCAGACTTGAGAAAAAGTATTAACAGGCTGGATGTTTATTGTGCTGCTAGTTCCGGATAGATTTTCCGTTTGGTTTCAATCAGGGCTCCCATAACCCGCCTCCCTTTATCGCTGACCAGATATCTTCTGGAGTGTGGGATTTTCCGGATCAATCCATGGCCCCTGAGTTTTGAAAACTCCCGGCTCATTTTCCCACGACTTTTTGCAGATTCAGCCCCTTTTTTATAGAGACTTTGCCGGATATCGCGGTTGGTAAATCCACGGATCAGATAGCGGCCATCACAAATCGTTTCGAAAAGATGGAAGGTTTCAGGGGACCATACATTATATCCACTGTAAGTTTTTCCCTTTACTTTCTTTTTCTGGCAGACATGATTGATTTCCTCTTCCACGCTTTTTTGAGGAATCACATGGCACATGGAATCTAAAAACCGTTTGTTTGCGGTTTTTGAAATCTCTGCGTACCGATAGAGGTTAGCAATGGATTTCCCCATGGGAACCCACTGCCTGGAAGCCGTTCCGTCCTTATGATGGACCTCCTTATAAACCTTAAATTCCTTTGGGTCATTGATCGTCATTTCTATCCGCAGGCAGTTAAATTTATCATACATCTTGATACTGTTGGACTTCAGCTTGAATTTAATCCTCCAGCCTACTGGGCGTTTTCGGTAATCGGAGACTGCTTCTCCCAGAAACTTTGCATTTAGTTTACGTCCCAGAAAGGAAAATACATCTGTGCATTTGAAGTCATAGAATGCGTGCCCAACCAGGGAGGGATAAAGATCCTCCAGAGCTTCACGGCTCTCAAACATCACATCGGTTGCGAACTCGCATTGGTCAACAGACCAGTGGTAACCCTGATGGAAGATGGTTTCCAGCATATCAAGATAAGGGTTTACTTTATGCGCAAAGAAATCGAGCTGGCGGCAGAGTTTTTTTGAGTCAAATTGATCTGCCAGTTCCTGTGCTTTTGGAATGTCACTGATTTCTGAAAAAGAATTATCATACATACGGTAGGTGATCCCGTTTTTATCAAACACATGCTTCATCATCTCCCTGCCGTTGATGTACACCTGGATCAGAAATGGGAACCATGTTTGGAGTTTTACATGCATGAATCCAAACTCTTTATCGAGGTAATAGAAGTAATAGTATTTACATTTGCGGGTAACGCTGCGCAGTTCCAGGAGCCCGGAGGAGTTCTTTACTGGTTGGAGCGTCTGGCATCCTTCCAC
>QXWX01000283.1 GCA_009911175.1 Lachnospiraceae bacterium
AGCCACGTTTTTCTTCTTGCTTTTGCATTTGTCGGTATAATAGCCGTGGATAACTGGATTTACTGGTGTTTTTGTCCTTTTATCCACTTTAAGATTATTGATAGCCACCATATGCAGGATACGCCTGGCAAGGCTGGAACCCCTCTTGGACATGTGGACTTTGTCCCCATTGAACTTGCCGGATTGCTTCACGGCAGGATCCAAGCCGAAGTACGCATAAAGCTTCTTTGGGGAAGAAAACAGGTCAAAGGAGCCCATTTCAGCGATCAGGACGGCTGCACTGAGAAAACCGACACCACGCAGGGTCTGGAGAAGGAAGATACGGTCATAAACCGGCGTCCCTTCCAGCTTATCAACAGCCCTATGCAGGTCCTCAAGTATACTGTCCAGATGCTCCTGGTATTCCCGGTAGGTTTTGATATACAGCCGGATCCGGAGTGCACTGCTTTGAAGCGCACGTCCGAAAATAGCGGCGTCCTTTGCGGCAGCACGTATGGCATCATATTTGGAAACGGCATATTTTTCACCGAAACGTGCGGTTTTACGTATGGTTTCCACAAGTATGTCTTTTGGGGCGGCAAGCATGTCTGCGGCAAGGGGGTAAGCTTCCAGAAGCTTTAAGGAAGTTTGGGTAGTGACCTTGCTAAACACCTTCTGGTATGCGGGAAAGGACACTTTCAGTTCCGCCGTGAGCTTCAGGACGACAGCGGACTGCAGGTCCTTGAAGTAATAGTAGTCCCGTACCAGGTTGCGCAGGTCAATGACCTCATCATCTGGTATGATGGAAGTCTTCAGGGAAGCATCCAGGCCGACTTTGGCAGCTTTTTTTGAATCGAATTTATCATTATGCAGTTTCCTTATGTTCATATTTGTGCTATTCTTAGTGATGATAGGATTAATGACTGAGCAGTCAAACCCCTTATCACGAAGGAAGTACAGGAGCGGGATGTGGTAGATCCCGGTGGACTCAAGGAAGCAGCGGCTTTCGAGGGAATACGTCTCTTGTGCTTCCTTTATTTTTGCGACAGCAAGCTCACGGGAATCGGGATCAGAATGAATGATCTTAAAAGGTTTTCCAGTGAGGATGCCATTGGGCAGCATGATGGACATCCAGGTGAAGTCTGCGCCGACATCAAGCCCGACTGAGAGGTAAGGGATGCTTTCAAGCATCATAAGTACTTTTTGGTATTTCATGGTTTTATCCTTTCCGGCAGGTATCCATTTCCAGAGGGCGGATACACAACCTAGCGGTTTATACAGGTATAGCCTGGGGCTTCCCAACCAGCCAAAACA
>QXWX01000284.1 GCA_009911175.1 Lachnospiraceae bacterium
TCATATTATATACGGGATTACTATGTACAGATTCACATGGATGATAGTGGAGCGGAGGTGAATGTATTTTATATGCCCGCTTCATCACTGTAATGGTCAGATGCCCTGCAGCCAGTGTACGATGCCGTGTGAACTTTGTTTCAATTTCTGTGAATTGATAGTTTGGGGTTGCATTTTTATCCTGTTCGTTGTAGTATTCATTTGGGAAGCCTCTTGTTCCTTAGATTATTACCAATAATTGGTGTCAGTAACTATCTAAGCACAGGAGGTATTTTCTTTCATGAACATGTTTCTGCATATACAGGAAGGAATAGAAGAATGTTTTATATTGCAATCTGTGACGATGAAAAATATTTTCGCATTAGAGAAAGAGAACTGGTTGCGAAGTATATGGATAGTAAAAGCTATAAATTCAGGATAGATATTTATGATTCCGGAATAGAATTGCTAAAAGAAAGATCAAAGATTCCACAATATGACATCATATTCCTTGATATAAACATGAAAGAAATAGACGGCATGAAAACAGCCAGAGAAATCAGGAAAATTACGAGAGAGGTTTATATTGTTTTCGTTACAGCCTTTATTACATATGCTCCGGAAGGATATGAGGTAGATGCGATACGCTATCTTTTAAAAGATGACGAACGGATAGAAAAAGCAATTGACGAATGCCTGGAGACGGTTATATACAAGCTGAATTATGTAGAGCATAAGCATATATTTGAATTTCGGGAGGGAAAGGTTACGGTCTTTTTCGAGGATATTTTATATGTTGAGAGCAATCTACATAAACTGATCTTCCATATGGCGGGAAACCCAGACAGAAAATACACGATGTATGAAAAATTAGACAGTATTGAGGATTTGCTGCATGATGCCGGATTTTGCAGGATTCATAAAAGCTGTCTGGTAAATTTGAGGTACGTGGAACATGTGGAAAGGTATAAAGCAGAGCTGTTAAATGGCAGCAGCCTGGCAATTTCTAAGTCAAGATATATTCATACAAGAGACGAATGGATCTGCTACAGAGGTGAAATATAATGGAAACACATTTATATGGTGTCTTTTATACAATCATATATGTGCTGCTATGCAGAATGTTTATTGAGACTTTTGAAGAAAAGCGTAATATATCAAAAAAAATATATAGAGATGGCGCATGGATATGCCTGACGGTAATGGACTATGCAGTTTCTGTGATGCTGGACAGTAATATTGTTTTGAAAGAGATTGTGATTATGATGCTGGGAATCCTTTTTATGTGGGGCATCTTTC
>QXWX01000285.1 GCA_009911175.1 Lachnospiraceae bacterium
GAACTCCAAGAATAATAAGCTTACATGTTTTATGCCATGTTCAGACAACATACATCAACTCAAAAGTCTCAAACCACAAAGCCTGGAAAAATTTATATCATGCTTTTATACTATCTAGTTCTCATCAGCATTAGGTTTATTAAGTGGTTAACAAGCACATGTAATCAACAAAAACATCCCCACATTTTTCATTGCTTCATCTGTAGAAGACTCTTTTCCTTGATCTGTAATGAACTCAGTAGCTGTAGCCCTTGACAAACATTCCCTTCTTGGCTTCCTCAGATTCTCCCTCAGCGGTGTATTTCCCGAGCTGAGCCAGAGAGTTGGCCTTGGCACGGATGAGCAGAGTCTCCTGAGCAGCCTGCACGTTCTCAGGGAGACCTCCCCAAGTCTTGAGGCAGGTGTTCTGGAGAGCTCTGGCATAGGAGAATGACACGTGCCACGGGTTCGGAGCTTGGTTCATGGCATTCAAGTTCAAGGTAGCTTCAACCTCAGATTGCCCACCAGACAAGAACATGATTCCGGGGACAGCTGGGGGGATTCTGCGACGGAGGAGATTGAGAGTGTAGGTGGCGACCTGCTCGGGTGTGGCCCTGTCCTTGCACTCTGCACCAGGAGTGACCATGCTAGGCTTGAGGAGAATGCCCTCAAACAACACATTGTTCTCAGCCAAGTAGAAGAAAACCTCTGCCCAAACCTTTTGGGCTACCTCGAATGTCCTGTCAATCCCATGCTCTCCATCCAACAATATTTCTGGTTCCACAATTGGGACCAAACCATTGTCCTGAGAAATGGCGGCGTAACGAGCCAACCCCCAAGCGGCCTCCTTCACGGCCAAGGCAGAGGGCCCATTGGGAATGCTCACAACGGTACGCCATTTGGCAAAACGAGCACCCTGTTGGTAGTAAGCAGCAGAGCGGGAAGCAAGGCCATCGAGACCTTGGCACCACGACTCATCATTTGATCCAGCTAGGGGAACCAAACCCTTGTCGACTTTGATACCGGGCACGATGCCCTGCTCTATGAGAACGTCGACAATCTTCTTGCCGTCGACGGTGGATTGGTAAAGGGTCTCTTCGAAGAGGATGGCGCCGGAGATGTACTGGCCGAGGCCGGGGGCGGTGACGAGCAGCGTGCGGTATGCTTGGCGGTTGGCCTCGGTGTTTTCAAGTCCGATCGACGCGAGACGCTTCCCGCAGGTCGCATTGGACTCGTCCATCGCCAGAATTCCGCGTCCCGGCGACGCAACAGTTTTCGCGGTCTTGACGAGCTCATC
>QXWX01000286.1 GCA_009911175.1 Lachnospiraceae bacterium
AGCATCTGTGAAATGGTTTCAAGCGGAACTCCTGCTTCAGATAACTCGGTGGCAAAAGACCTCCTGAGGCTGTGGAAACTCCGTCCGGGAATCTTATCTACATTTGCTACACGAAAATATTTATCACAAAGGCTTGTAAATGTACAATGTCTTTTATTCATTGGCCTTGCGGGTCCTTTTACAGTCAGAAATATCTCATCATAACTGCATTCAGGCCGCCCTGTAAGTATATAGTCAGCAATGGCATTCATGACCTTGCCGCCCAACGGCAGGATTAGGGGGGCGCCAGTCTTTGACTGTCTCAGATACAGCAGGCCTTTCTTCCAATCGATGTCTTTCAGGCAGAGCTTCCGTATATCCACACTTCTGAGTCCGGTATCAAAAGCCAGGAGCATGATTGCATAATCACGGAGTCCTTCCGGTGTCGTGGTATCTATGGATGAGACTGCCCGGTTGATTTCATCCTGGGAGTATGGTGGTATCATCCTTATATGACTGCTTCTTGCATTTAGTTGTGTAAAATCAAGCACAAGGTCAGAATTACCATTATTTTTGAGATACACGGAAAGATATTTGATTGCCCGTAATGACCTTCCCATGCTGCCTTTATTAGTTTTGGGGAGCTCTTCTGTAAAAAAATCCATTAGAAGGTCATCCGTTACTTTCACGTCATCCGTTTCCACCTTATCTTCAGCATATTTAAAGAAATGCCTCATTACCGTTGACATTTCTGTCCTGGATTCCCCTTTTAATGAGTGGTAATCAAGTGCTTTTTCAATAAGTTTTCCAGACTGGTCAGAAACCACATACTCTCTGGATGAATGAAAGCAACTGGAAAAGTCCGTTTGTCCTGTTTCAGCAAGGGATTCCATCATTCGAATAACCCGATGCTGAAACCTTCCGTATTCATAACAGATGGATTGGTTGCGGATCTTTTCATCAATCCATGCATCATAATCTGCCCGGAGTCCCTGATAGTAGGTATGGAAGCCCTTCTCTGATGAAAAGCGGATGATCTTTTTGCAGACAGCTTCATACTGTTCCATGCTTACTTCCTTAATGCCATAACTTCTGACGGATTGTAGGAAAACCTCACTGAGGGATTGCATATCCCATTCTTTTTGAGCCATAAAAACCTCCTTGACTATGGAATTGATTGTTACTTCTCCATAATAAAGATTAATGCCGATATTTTTAAGAAAATATCCGCATCTATATGGTTTTTATGAAAATATCGGCATTAAAAAAATATCGGCATTAGGCCGG
>QXWX01000287.1 GCA_009911175.1 Lachnospiraceae bacterium
TAATAATTCAACTATACACGAGGTATCTTTTTTTATCAACTCCCTTTGCACTTTATATTATACAGGAAGCTTTCTGTGCCATATTGGAGCGTTCCACCTTTACAATGGTGACGCCGCTTTCTTCCTCGGAGTTTTCCTGCTCCACGTCAAAATAAACTGGCTCGGAGTCTAAAACATAGCCGTATGGGGCTTGCACTTCCACAAGCGAATATCCCTTGCCGTATTCTAAGGTCTGCGGCGTGATAAGCCCGCCGTCCGCCGTGGTGTAGAATGTGTCAATCTCCGTCACTTCTGGATAAGTGAATTTCATTGTTACAAGGTTTCCCTCTGGGTCGTAAATCTGGAAGCCTGCGCCCGCATAGGGAATAACTTTAGCCGTTTCTATATCCTTTTTCACAATCTTGATATAGCTTTCAAAGTTGGCGTTGTTGATAAGGTAGCGGTAGGTCTGGCTGTCCTTGCAGATGAACACGTCAAAGTCTTTCATCAGCTCCCGACCGTCCCATCCAGAGGTCTGATGCACGGTATAAATGCCGTATGGCATATCCTTTGTCTGGGCAAAGCCGTTCTCATCGCAGATAAGCGTGTCACGCTCGGTTTCCTCCGCCGCATCAAAGCTGCCTGCGGATTTCAAATACACCTCAAAGACAGCCCCCTCCTCTGGTGTTTCAATCTGGGTTTCGCCGTTGTCGGTGTGCTTGATGATGGCGATGTTCCCCTTGATGACCTGCTCGTTTACGTCATTCTTGGCAGAGTTATATTCCACGGTGTAAAGCTCTGGCTCTGCGCCTACATGGTGTACGGTCGTGTCCAGAAGATAGCCTTCGGACGGGGTAATCTCACGGACGCTCCAATCGTTTCCGCAGATATAATATTTCGTTGTGAACTGACCGTTTTCGTCAGTGGTGTAAGTGTCAACAAGCTCCTCGCCCTTATAAATGCCGTAAACCGCACCTGCAAGGGTGGCGTCGCCCTGCGGTTTCTTTCCCGTTTCCATGTCGGTCTTTAATACCGTGACATTGAATTTCTTTAAGATGTTGGTAAAGCTGCGTTTTGTAACTTTCTTCCACTCAATCGGGGCGGTCTGGGATGCAGGGACAACGTAGCGGATAGCCGTGTCCACTTCCTCAAGGGTGTACGGCGTGCTGCCGCTGATAAGAACGTTCTCAAACTTCGTGTTATTCGTTAGTTTATCTGAACCAAAACCCCCAGTTTTTCTTCAAATAAAATAAGGTATGGGATATTTTAATC
>QXWX01000288.1 GCA_009911175.1 Lachnospiraceae bacterium
TTAAAAGCCGGATATATGGAACAATGGCAGTACAACAGGACATACTGCGGCACTCCGCAGGGTTCTGGCATCAGTCCCGTTCTGGCAAATATTTATCTGCATGAACTGGATAGGTACGTGGAGGAATATAAGGCAGGCTTTATAAAAGGAAACAGGATGAACCGCAAAGTGAATCCGGAATACGCCAGACGGAACCGTGAGGTGCAGAGGTTTATGCGCCGGAACAGGGAAGTATGGGACAGCCTTTCCGAAGCCGAAAAGAAAGAACGTGCCGGGGAATTACGCAGACTGCGGGAGAAACAGAGGGAAATCCCGTCTAAGCAGTTTCGGGATGAAACTTACAAAAACCTGCAATACGTCCGTTATGCGGATGATTTTATCATAAGCATTATCGGGAGCAAAAAGGACGCTGAAGCCTTAAAAGCAGATTTAGCCGTGTTCCTCAAAGAAAAACTGAACCTTACGCTGTCAGTGGAGAAAACCAAAATCACCCACGCAACTGGCCGGGCGAGGTTTCTTGGCTACGATATTTCAATTTCAAAAAGTCAGGAAGTCACAAAACGCCAAGGCAGGAAAGTGAAGGGATACAGCGGCGCAGTGAAACTATATATGCCGCATGAGAAATGGGAATCGAAACTATTGGAGTATGGTGCAATCCGTATCAAGAAAGACAAAGTTACACACAAAGAGCATTGGAAAGCCATCCACAGGCCACAGCTCATTAACCGCAAAGACATTGAAATTCTGTCAAAGTACAACTCTGAAATCAGAGGTTTGTACAACTATTACTCACTGGCATGTAATGTATGCGCAATGAGTAAGTTTGCGAGTCTGATGCATTACAGTATGCTGAAAACATTCGCAAATAAATACCGCACAAAGACCAGAAAGATTAAGAAGAAATATTTTAGGGATGGACGGTTTACAGTCATTTATAAGACAAAAAGCGGTATGAAGGAGAGCGTATTTTACAGGGGGCCTTTTATCCGCAAGGATAAGCCCAATGTGCCGCAGGCAGATATTCTTCCAGCTTACAAGCGGTATGACAGATCAAACCGCATAGCGGCGAAACTGCGCTCGAAAACCTGTGAACTCTGCGGACAGTATACAAATGACGTGGAGATTCATCAGGTAAAACGGCTGAAAAGCCTTAGCGGTGAATATGAGTGGGA
The DNA here is from genome assembly GCA_009911175.1 of Lachnospiraceae bacterium. The sequence continues at coordinate 1,173 of QXWX01000288.1, forward strand.
AAAAGTTATGCT
>QXWX01000289.1 GCA_009911175.1 Lachnospiraceae bacterium
AATAAAGGGCTTTATGCTGTTATCAGATTGTCTTGAGGGCGTGTAGAGGGAATTATGTAGCGGGAACTACGGATTATGAAAATATCCTCTTTGAAAATTTCTTAAGTGTTTCTGCAAGTTTAAATAGATTTCAATCACATTTCAAACAACATATTTTTGGTTATTATTCACATAAATATTAATAATAAGGGGATACATAATTGCATATTTTGCACAATTTTATGTGATACTTATTTGATACTGATAATTTTCAAGCTAATATTTCTTTTCCTTAATACATAGAAGAACCGCCTTTCTAACTACCAGAAAGACGGCTCTCAAACTACCTATCACACAAAATAACGTATATTATGAAATTACATTATTTTATAAAATTTAAGTGTTTCTTACTTCTTTAACTTATCCGAACAGAATGAATTAAAATTCACCTGTCTTCGGGGAAGTTGCTCCACTAGCGTTTGTGGAAGTGCCTTTTCCAGCATTGTTGTTAGCTACATTATCTGCAGGCTTACGATCAACAACTTCACCAGTGCTTCTGTCTAAAGTAATAACAGAACCATCGGATAAAGTCTTAACAAGAACGATTGATCCATTACGCGGAAGTGTAACAGTTACGTCCATAGCCTGACCTACTGTACCTGTATAGATTTCCCATACGCCAGATCCCGGAGATGTTTCCTGCATAACATATACAGTATCCCCCGGCTCATAGCTGGAAGAGTCAATTCCTAAGTTAGCCATCTGGAATGTCACCTGACCGCCACCAGCAGGTACGCCGTCTGTAAAGGTAATATTACCATTGAAAAGCGGAATAAAGTCTACATCGTCCGGTACATCATATCCATTCTTCTTAAAAATATCTGCAACTTTTGATTCTTCATCAATAGATCTCAGTGTCTTAGCGCTAAGCTCTTTCCACTGTGTTCTTACTGCATTTCCTTTAGAATCTCTAGCTATCAAATACGGATTATCATAGCCTACGATATTACCTTCAGCATCATAAACCGGATTCCAACCAAGGGTATCACCATTAGTAAGCTTCGGACCCTGCTGCTGAAGCATAACCGGGCTCCAAAGATCATCATTACTCCATACTGTATCCTTTGACGCAAAAGCCGTCATGCTTAATCCTAAGCACATTGCTGCTGTCAGAGCGACCGCAACAATCTTCTTTGATG
>QXWX01000036.1 GCA_009911175.1 Lachnospiraceae bacterium
AAATGAGCAAAGATGTATCTATTCCCACTTTTACTATTCAGTATTTAATGGAATCTGGTCAGGGTCTGACCAGTAACGATAGCAAAATTTTATTCATGAAGAAGCGGATTAGACGGTTGTTAAAGTAAGGAATAAAGAGTATACTGATAACGAAAATGATTCGATCTGTGCAGATGCGTCAGCAGACGTAAAATTGCATCAGCACAGCTTTTTGTACGGTTCCTGTGTCCGCGGAGACTACAGGAAAGATTCAGACGCGGATACTGCGCCGCTTACAAGACGCGGCTGCACAGAAGTAAAAATATGATGACGGCCTGGATGTAATTGCAGCATGGAAAAGAGGTTAACCACACAAATGCAGAAGAATTTACTCATAATCGCCACCGGCGGAACTATCGCTTCCAATAAGACCAAGAAGGGGCTTTCCCCGACTTCCACCGGAGATGATCTGATCTCTCAGATCGCAGGTCTGCCGGAGGACTGCAGGCTTCATGTCCTGCAGCTCATGAACATTGACAGCACCAACATGAAGCCTGACGGATGGATGGCGATTCAAAAGGCGATTGCGGAAAATTATGATACATATGACGGCTTTGTCGTGCTCCACGGCACAGATACCCTGGATTATACAGCGGCGGCCCTGTCCTATCTGATTCAGAACAGCCCGAAGCCGATCGTGATCACCGGCTCGCAAAAGCCCATGTCCCACCCTTATACGGACGCAAAGATCAACCTTTATCAAAGTATTTTGTATGCCCTGGACAGCGGGTCTTGTGATGTCAGCGTCGTGTTCGGCGGCAGGGTCATAGCCGGTACAAGAAGCCGCAAGCAGAAAACCCGGAGCTTTGACGGGTTCACCAGTATGAACTTTCCGCTTCTGGCGCGGTTTCAGGACGAGGAGATCATCCGTGTATTTCCTGCGGATAAGCCTTTCGGGCCAGTTCGCTTCTACGATCATCTGGAAGGAAATATTTTATCCATAAAACTGATTCCAGGCATGACGCCGGACTTTTTCAGGCTGCTCAAGGAGCAGTACCAGGGCATCATTCTGGAAGCTTACGGGCTGGGAGGGATTCCCAATTTTGACCGTTCCTATGAGGAGGCGATCTTCGACTGGATTCATTCCGGAAAGATCCTGGTCATCACTACGCAGGTTCCGGAGGAAGGATGCGATTTCAGCGTATACGAGGTGGGCCACATCTACCACAACCACCCGTTGATCCTGGAAGCGGGCAACATGACGCTGGAGGCCATCAGCGCAAAGCTGATGTGGGCTCTGGGGCAGACGAAGGAGCTGGGAAAGATCAGGGAATTGTTTTATCGGAGGATTAACTTTGACTGCTGAAAAGAATGATTGACAAATTATCACAAAAATTCCACCTGTACGGTTGCTAATCCGCAGTCGCATTTTCATTGCAATAAATTGCATAAAAATGTGACTTCGGATTGCAACCGTACAGGTGGCAAAAATTCTAAGATACTTATATCCGTAAACGGTTTTCGATTTAGAAAACAGAAAGGTTTATAAAGTAAGTTGCGGTTTGATGTGACGTACGACAGGAAAGATTATGTATAATGAAGAAAAAACAGGCGCTTCTTGAAATCCCGTAGGTTGCAAAGGCACGGCATACATCACATGTGCTCCCTTTTCAACTATTTCCTCAGCATCCGATACACCCATCTCCCGGATTCGCTGAGATCCTCCTGGGTAAACCCGCTGGTTTTCCCGCAGCCGCTTTTCAGCATCGCCGAAGTTTCATCCTTATTAGAAAGATTCCATGCGATGTAACTTATCCCATATTTATCTAAAGTTTCTATCCACAGATCTGCCTGCGCTGTGTCAATGGCGCCGTTTCCGCTTGCGTCACAGATCCCATACTCCGATACAAAGACCGGAAGTCCGCTTTCTACAGATCCGATCAGCTTCCCGCGCAGGTCGTCGGTGTGGGTTGCGGCATAAAAGTGAAGCGTATACATGATATTTTCATAGCTTGCTATGGGATCCGCAGCCGCCTGGTCTATATACTGTGACCAGTTCGGAGTTCCGACCAGGATCACTGCATCCTCATCCTGAGCGCGGATGACGGAAATCACCTGCTCGGCATACGCTTTGATCTCTCCCCAGGAGGTGCCGCCGTTCGGCTCATTGCAGATCTCGTACAGGACATGGTCTGATTCTGCATATTTTTCCGCCATTTCCCCGAAAAATGCTTTCGCTTCCTCCAGGTACATATTGGGGTTGGAATCAGACAGGATGTGCCAGTCAATGATCGCATACAGATCCTGCCGCTCGGCAAAGGATACTCCGTCATGGATCAATTTTTTCAGAGCTTCCCGGTCTCCGCCCGTACAATAGCCGCCGTACTCAGCGGTATACATGGCAAGGCGGATTACATTTGCCTGCCAATCCTCACGAAGCTGCCGGAAGCAGTCCTCATTCACATAATCTGGAAACCAGGCCAGACCGTGGGTGCTGATTCCACGCAGCTGTACCGGATGGCCGTTTTTGTCCACAAGCTGTGCGCTATCGACACGGAGAGCGCCGTTTACGGAAGGGCAGGCCGGACCGGGGACTTTGGTTTCTTCCTGTGACTGCCCGCTGGATGTACGGTCAGCCGAAGAATCCGCGGCGCCGTCAGCAGCATGGCCCGAAGACTCGGCATCAGAGGCACACTCTTTTTTGTAAGCAGTTGTCGTATCAGAATCCTCCGTATTGCTGTCTGACACGTCAGAATCCAGTTCGCTCTGCCGGGAGGCATCCGATCGTGTGTCCTCCGGCGCGGCTTCGTGTTCCCCGCGAGTTCCGCAGCCCTGTGACAGGAGCATAGCTCCGGATAAAAGTGCTGTGCATAATAAGATACGAATGAATTTTTTCATGTTTATATTCCATCCAACGTCAGAGTGATGTGAGACGCCTTCCACTCTGCGCCGTCCTTTTCCATTAATACGGTCCCGGATGCTTTTGCGGCAGGATCCCCCGCAGAGGTTGTGATCTCCGCAGAGAAATCATAGCATTCCTCTTCACCGGGGCGTTTTGTGAGTTCCACATCATCGGCGCTGATATCAGAACCGAAATCTTTAGCCAAAGCAGCACTGCGGTAAATCGTTCGGCTCATTGTAAGGTCTTCGATACAGGCATTCGTCATGAATCCGCCAAAACGGTCTGTGAGATGCCTCATCAGTTCGCTATCATTGCCGGATATCAGTCCAATGCCGCTGCTTTCCGCTGGTTCCGTAAGAGCCGCGGACATCGCCGCGTCAAAATCTTCTGCCTGCTCCATGGTGCAGGAGAGGAGAAGCTCCAGGGCCGCCTGCGACCGCTGCTCAGGACCGCCGTCCTTCTGCCTGCATCCGACAGCCGAGACAGCGATTACAAGGATCAGAATGACCGGAAGGATATACCGAAGCAAATTTACAAAGTTCCCCTTTTTCTGAATGAGCCTGGTTTTCTTGTGCCTTCTTAAACTTAACATATGAGCCTCCTTTCCGCCGCGTTGGAAACGGCATATATGATACGATGTTTGTTGATTTTATTTTAATTCATATATGAAGCCGATACAATACCTTTTGCGTGAATGCAGTGATTTCGTGTTTCAATTAAATGAACTGCCGCGCCAGAGCATGACCTCTGACGCGGCAGCTTTTCTGCGGTATAAAATCATATCCTGATCTGTCTTACATTCAAGAAGTAAGGTATTGTAATTGATTCAATCCTTAAAATGAGTTTTTCAATTTCCATTCCTCAGCGTCCGGTAATTCTCTTCCTTCTCATACTCCTTCCCCACACCGTCATCCTCGTAAAGCGTGTACTCCGCTCCTGCATATCCCAGCATGGTCAGATGCTCCGTATCCAGCGCGTCCACATACTCCGCGGCATCTGCGACCGGGACGCACTTCCCGCCGCGGATGAAAAGCGGCACTTCATTCAACGCGATCTCCACATAATGATGCCCTTTTGCCAGGACTTCCTCCGAAATGGATCCGCCCGGCAGGAACTTGACGAACTTCATTTCCTCCGGCAGGTACACATAACGCCCCCGCGCGTTCTGGGTGTAGACCGGCGCGATCATGACCTCATTTCCGAGCATCATCTGGTCCTCCACCTGCGCGGCCATGGAATCCTCCGGATACACAAACGCCAGCGGCTTGAAATACAGATCGTCATTCAGCGCGGCCTTCATATACTCGCTGTATAAATAAGGAATCAGGCGGTAACGTACTCCGACCACATGGCGGAAGTCGTCAAGATCCTCGAACTGATAGCATTCCTGATCTCTGGTTCCCGCGGCGGCATGGTCCCGCATCAGCGGGGTAAATACGCCAAGCGCCAGCCAGCGCAGCAGCAGATCTCTCGTGGTGTCCGCTCCGAAGCCGCCCAGGTCCGCTCCGGTATACAAAAATCCGCACATGTTCAGAGACGGCAGCATTTTCAGGTTCAGCAGGATGTGGGACCACCAGGACTTGTTGTCGCCCATCCAGATTCCGCCGTAGCGGTGCATTCCAATATAGGAGGAACGGGAGAACATGAGGAAACGTTTCGACGGGTCAATTCGTTCAAACGCCTCGCCCGCAGCGCGGGTCATATAGTACCCAAACAGGTTGTGCACCTTGTCGTGGCGAATCCGTTGCCCGTTCACCGTATGATAAAAACGGCGGTAATCCTCCTTGCTGTTTGCCAGCCCTCCGATCTTTCCCATCAGCGGCCAGATGGAAGCGCCGGCGATTTCATTTTCCGCGCTGTCGTTGGTATCCGATGTAGGAGCAACAGCCAGTGTCCCCGCGTTGACCCCGCTGTTATGATCTTCATTTTCCAGAAATGCTTTGAGCATCCCTTTCAGCTCTTCGATGCCCTCCGGGGTGTAGAAGATCGCAGGCTCATTCATATCATTCCAGAAGCCCTCAATCCCCTGATCTATTAGAATCCGGTACTTATCTCCGAACCACGCGCGGGCCTCATCATTGAGCACATCCGGGAAATGGGTATCCCCCGGCCAAACCGCCGCCACGAAGTCGCTGCCGTCCTCACGCTGGCAGAAGTAGCGGTTCTTCACTCCCTCCTCATACACGTCGTAGCCGTCCTCCACCTTGACGCCCGCGTCGATGATGGGGATGAGCCGAAGGTTTTTGTCCTTCATTTCCTGTACAAATTCCGGAAAATCCGGGAAATTTTTCTCATTCAGTGTGAAATCCTTAAAATCCTGCATATAGTCGATATCCATATAGACCATATCCAACGGGATGTTATTTTCCCGATAGCCGTCCGCGACCTTACGGAAATCCTCCTTGGTCTTGTAGCCCCATCGGCTCTGTCCAAAGCCGAAAGCGTATTTCGGCGGGATATAGCTTCTGCCGATGATCTTCCGGAACTGCTTTACGATGTCGTAGGGTGTCTCGCCTTCTATCACGAACAGGTTCAAGTCTGCCTCCGCGCAGGACACCTGCATCGTATCCATCCTGGTATATCCGATGTCAAATGTCATGGCGGAGGGATAGTCGAAGAACAGCCCGAAGGTTTCCTTTCCGGACACCACGATAAAATTGTGGGCTCCGTAGAGGGAACGCTTGTCCTCCGTGTGGTTGGGGTCATCCGTGCAGTCGCTGATATAGCAGTAGCCCCGCTTGTTCAGCCCCCGGCTGGCCTCCCCAAGCCCGTATACGATATCCGTTTCTTCCATCTTATAAGTAAAACAAAATCCATTCCCGGTATCAATTTTACCGTAGGCCGGTGTCCCTTCCCCGGCTGGCACCTCCGCTGTCACAGCATCTGTAGAAAATGGTGTTCCATACACATACTTTCGAATCATCATGTGTCCTCCTTCTATGATATATTGTGCTGCTGATTTATTTACAATAATTATATTATAATATACTTTTGTGGGAAATACTTACACTATTTTATGAAATATATACGATATTTTGATTTTTTTGGTTGTCAGCATAAGGAATTAACGATATAATAGGGAGAAAAGCGTTACAAACTATTATTTCTATGTGAGAAGCTGATAAGGAATACTGAAGCAATGAGCCAAAAAGCAATGAATCAAAAGGAACTTTCCTTTTATAAGCGGTTTTTTACATTATATATTGCCCTGGTGCTGCAGAATGTGGTGACATTGAGCGTTAATCTGGCGGATAATGTCATGCTGGGCGCATACAGTGAGACCTCCCTTGCGGGAGTGGCGGCAGCAAATCAGATCCAGTTCGTGTATCAGATGCTGCTGGCCGCTTTTGGGGAGGGCATGGTCATCCTCGGAAGCCAGTACTGGGGAAAACAGCAGACAAAGCCCATGAAAAAAATCGCGGCCATGATGATGCAGCTCGGGCTGGCGGTGATGGTGGTTTTATTTGTACTGATCAGCCTTTTTCCGGAGCAGGGGATCGGGCTGTTTACTACGGACGGGCCGATCATTGCAGAGGGAGCGGGATATCTGCGGCTGATCCGTTTTACCTATCTGTTCTTTGCGGTGACCCAGCTTTTGCTGGCCGTGCTTCGGAGCATGCAGATCGTGAAGATCGCGCTGTACCTCTCGGCCATGACATTTTTTGTCAACTGCGGCATCAATTATATGCTCATCTTCGGACGCTTTGGCATGCCCGAGATGGGGACGGCAGGAGCGGCGGTGGGGACACTGACCGCCCGGATCCTGGAGACTGCCGTGCTGATCATTTATATTGCAAAGACCGAAAAAAATCTGTGCCTGCGGGTGCGGGATTTCTTCCAGTTTGACCGTCTGCTCTGGAAGGATTATATCAAGGTGACTCTGCCGATCCTGGTGACAAATGGTCTGTGGGGGGTGAACACGGCTTTGCAGACGGCCATCCTGGGACACATGACCGCGGCGGCGATCGCGGCAAACAGCGCCGCTTCCAATCTGTTCCTTCTGGTAAAATCTACCGCGGTCGGCGCTGCTTCCGCAGCGGGAGTGATGATCGGAAAGGCCATCGGCGGCGGGGATATGGAGCAGGTGAAGCAGTATGCCAGGCGCCTTCAAAAATTATTTCTCGGAATCGGGATCTGCTCCGGGATCGCCCTGTTTTTCCTGCGCGTCCCGGTGCTGGGCCTGTACGACCTGCGGCCGGAGACCAAGGCCATGGCAAATACGTTTCTCATGATCCTAAGCGCCGTGGATGTGGGGATGTCCTACCAGATGCCCACCAATACCGGGATCATCCGGGGCGGCGGGGACGCCATGTTCGTGGTAAAGATGGACCTGATCAGCATCTGGCTGATCGTGCTGCCGCTGTCATTTTTTATGGCATTCGTGGTGAAGGCATCGCCGGCAGTGGTGGTGTGGTGCCTCAACGCGGACCAGTTTTTTAAGTGCGTGCCGGCATTTCTGCGGTGCAGGTCGTGGAAGTGGATCCGGAAGCTGACCCGGGAATAAAGAAAAGGATGGGGCTGAACGGAACAGCCCCAAAAGAAACTCATACACATTGTTTTTCAGATGCTTTTTTCGCCTGGCAAAGTAAACGGAGTACAGGAGCGATCTCGGCATCTAAAAGTCTTTTATATTCTTCAAAGGACAAGCCACGGGTTTTCAGGCAATGGTCTTCTCTGATCGCGTGTATTTCGTCAATTGTAAGTGTAATATTATAAATTACTGGATGAGATGAATCAAGGTGAAATTTTTGATAGGATATTATTATTGTTCACGGTAATATTCTATCAGGCAGCATGCAGGTCAGAAAAGTGTATATGCTTTAGAACCATACCATTTCACAAGTGAAATTCTGAATCCACGAAAGTTATTTTTTGACGCTGAAAAAGGACAGAATTGGAGAATCCTTTATTCAGAAATCGGATTATACTTGTATCATACAAAAGCATGAATGTAAAGGAACCCCGGAATCTGCAGGTCTTTTCAATAGCATTTACAGAGAGAATGCAAGGGGCTCGCAAACAAATAAAAAGAAAGAAGGATGAAGCATGGTACTTGTAATCACAAAAAATACGGTAAAGGACAGAGACGCGTATCTGCCTCTGGCAAAGGCATTTACATCAGACGCGTCGCATGACAGGGGATGCCTTATGATGGATGTATGCGTGGATCCGGCGACAGTGGATGAAGTCGTTTTTGTATCCAAGTGGGAGGCGAAAGAAGACTTTCAGGCGCATGTCCAGGGGGAATCCTTTCAGAAACATATCCCAGGGATGACGCCCTATTATGTAGCCGGAACAGATACGATCCTGGAAATCCAGACAGATTAGGAAGCAACCTCCTTGTTTAAACCATGAAACTTGCGATTGACCTATTATAGGGGCTGTTGTAGTATAATAATATAGACAGGCAACTTGAGTGTCGGTCAAAGTGTTGAAATAAGGTGTTGTGCCAGAGAGCAGGATGCGTAATGTATATGATTGTGTGGTGGCTTTTGAGAAGCTGCTGAATAAAGAATACCATTTGATACTGGGAAGAAAAGGAATAGCTGTCTCATTGCAAATAAATTTTGGTAAAAAAGAATGCTTTCATTCTAATGGGGCTTCAATATCTAACTGACAGACCGGAATTGTTTCGTGACAGAGAAAAAATATTTGATTCGATCAGAAGCCGTCGGATAACAGCCGAACAGCTCCAGTCGTCAGACTTGTATCATAAAATAGCAGACAGAGTAGATATGCTGCCGCTCTTTTTTTCCGCAGGATAAAATGGATTATGCAAAAAATCAGGCATCGTGGACTTTACTTTTTAAGAAAAAAGTAACTCTATCAACAGGAAAAGAAGAGATCCTCTATGATAAGCTTAAAAAATGAATTTTGGATATCCGACTTATAGCATCTGAGCCCAAAAGCCCAGATGCTTTTTTATTGTTCGCGGCAACGATACTTTTTTCTTTTGATTTTCTTTAGAATATCCCTCTTGACAAAATATATTATACTTCATATAATATAAACAAATAAAATATATAGTTCAAAAAAACATATATTTTAAATCAATGTATAGAAAGGACTGATATCATGACATTTCCGTTGAATGCGCCTATGTTCGACCTGCTTGTCCTGTCGGTCATCGCGGAGTCTGACGCCTACGGCTACCAGATCAGCCAGATCATCAAGCGGGCAGCCAACACCAAGGATTCCACGCTCTATCCGATCCTGCGCCGTCTCCAGGAACAGCATTTCGTTGAGACTTATGACGAGCAGTATCAGGGCCGTAACCGGAAGTACTATACCATTACGGATTCTGGCAGATATTATCAGGAAGAACTGTCGAAGGAATGGGACCGTTACAAGACGATTATTGATGACATTGTGAAGGGAGGAACTGAAAAATGACCAGAGCAGACTACATGACGATACTTTCCCACAATCTGCGGCGCCTGCCGAAGGAGGACTACGACAGGGCCATAGAATATTTTGAAGAATACTTTAATGAAGCGGGGCCGGCACATGAGCAGGAGGCCATCCAGGATCTGGGCGCGCCGGAGGACGCTTCCCGGGAGCTGATCATGAATCTGGCCGAGAAGAACATCGGGGAACCGCCAAGAACCGTCAGGCGCGGATTCCACGCAGTCTGGGTGGGAATTCTGGGCGTGTGCGCCGCGCCCATCGCGCTTCCTCTGCTTTTGGCTTTGTTCTGTGTGATATTCGCGCTGGTTATCACCGTAGCAGCCGTATTGGGGAGCCTTTTCCTGACGGCGGTCTGCCTGGTCGGGGGAGCCGCGGTTGGCCTGGCAGGCGGATTTGCTCTGACATTCCGTACCTTTACGGATGGGATTGCGACGATCGGGTTGAGTTTTGTCACGCTGGGAATCGGGATCCTGTGCGTATACGGCTCCTTCCGTCTGTGCCGCTGGGCGCTGAGGAAGATGTCACAATCCCTGGGAAATATTATAAAAGGAGGACGCAGACATGAAAATAAACACGAATAAACTAATCAAGGTATCTCTCATCCTGATCGTCGTAGGCGCCGCGCTTCTGGCGGTCGGCCACCTGCTCGGCGGACGGGCGGGCGTTGCCTTTTCCGGAAATGGAGTGACATCCCCATACGCAAAACAGAAATCGTACACCTTGAAGAAAACAAAGATTGATTCATTTGCCGACACGGATATCCGGATCGGATCCTATGCGGATATCCGGATCCTGCCTTCCCGGGATGATCAGTTTTATCTGGAATATAAGCTGGACGGTGAGTACGGCGAACCCTTCTGGGAAGTGAGGGATGATACGCTGACCCTGACACATACGGGCAGACAGAAGCAATTCGGTTTTGCTGTGAATTTCTTTTACCTCGGGACTTTCGGCATTCAGGACGGGATCAAGAATGCGGAGGTGAACCTGTATATCCCGGAGGGAGAGGAGATGGGACAGCTGAATGTGTATAACGATTCGGGAGACTTTTCCGCAGAGGATATGGCCTTCGGGGACGCGAAGCTGGAGATCAGCTATGGGGACGCGGAGCTCCGCGATGTGAGCTTTCAGGATCTGGAGCTGGATATGGAATCCGGCGATCTCAAGGCGGAGTCCGTGACCGCAGAGGACTTAATCCTGAAAAATGAATATGGAAATGTTACATTGAAGCAGATCAAGGTCGAAAATACAGAGGCAGAGCTGGAATCCGGCAGCCTGAAAGCAGACGCTTTCACATGTGATTCCCTGACAGCGAAAGTGGATTACGGCAACGTGGAACTGGACGGATTTTCTGCGGAAAAGGCGGAGTTTGTGCTGGAATCCGGGAACCTGGAGCTGGATGCCGAGGAACTGGCGGACCTGTCCTGCAAAAATGAATATGGTGACGTTGAGATTCGGCTCCCCCGGGATTTGTCGGAATATTCCGTGAATGCCCGCAGCGAGTACGGCAGTATCAATCTTCCCGACGGCGCCCCGGGACATCAGATTTCGGGAGATGGTGAGGCGGCTTATACGTTGGAAGGAAAGTCGAAGGGTACGATCACGGTCAAGGTGGAATCGGGAGATATTATACTAAGCGCCAGATAAATCTGCCGTACAGTTGGAATATTTTTCTACTGCTCCTTAGTGATAATAAAATAGTGATAGAAGCTCTGGCTCCATGAAGCCGCAGGTGAATCAGCACTTGCGGCTCATGGAGCCTTATGGTTACTGGGCAGATGCCGCTACTGTGAGCGCCCGATCAGGGGGTGAACAGTAACTTATTGGATTGCAACCGCGCAGGTGAAAAAAATTTTAATTGACGTTCTATAGGTATTTCAACTATAATAGATTATAGAATCCGGTATTTCGACAGGATATGCCATTGCGCGGAAGATGTCCGCTGCAATCTGCGGGCGGTCAGGCAGCGTCCCGCAATAAAGGTCAGGTGAGATTGCAGTACGGTGTAACTGGAATACGGATGCACAATAAAAAGATATAAATCACATATATGTCTGACGAGTCGGACATCACTATTTCAGGAAAGAGGGATGCTGCATAATGAAACAGTTTTTTGGAATGAGCCAGCACGGAGACTTGAAGGAAGCGGCCCGCGGGGTGACCAGGCCGCAGTTTATCATGCTGCTTTCAAACGGAGATCAGTTTGAAGCGCATGTGAAGGAACTGGAGGCGCTTTTCCCGGGCGTGCCGAGTATCGGGTGTATCGGCATGAGCTATGATACCAGAGTGGTAGAAAAGGGGGTCGGCGTCATTGCGTTTTCCGAAGGGGTCAGCGCTGTGGCTAATGTACTCGAAGAGGTTTCGGCCATGCCGGTAAAATACATCGACCGGCTGGAGCGGGATGTGAAGGCGGTGAGCGGTACGGAGCGCGATACGGTCTGTATCGATTTCTGCACCGGCAACGATGCCTGCGTTCTGACCACCATCTACAGCGTCTTAAAGCGCAGGAACATTTCCCTGGTAGGCGGGACCGGCGACGCGGGCAAGGTTTCTGCAAACGGCAGAGTCTATGAAGATGCCGTGGTCTATGGGATCATTAAGAACCAGAACGGCAGGGTCAAAGCATATAAGGAAAATATCTATCACCAGATGCAGAACCACCGCTTTATCGCCTCCGGAACAGATAAGACAAAATACATACTGGGAACCCTCAATGGCCGTCCGGCCAGACAGGTTTACCAGGACATCCTCAAGATCTCGGAGAAGGATATCACTACACAGACGTTTAAAAATCCCTTTGGAAAGCTGAACGGGGACGACACCTGCATCGTATCGATCAAGGAGGTGCAAGGTGACGCACTTTGCTGCTTCAGGCAGGTCAACGACTCGGATGTCCTGCTGTTGCTGGAACTGGGGGATTACAGGGCCATTGTAAAAAATACGATCGGCAAGATCAAACACGACTTTCCAAATATTTCAGCCGTATTTTCCGTGAACTGCCTGTTCCGTTATCTGCTGTTCACGCAGGAACATTACATGCAGGAATATCTGAACGAGATGAGCGCGTTGGGCAGACACGCGGGGTTTGTAGGATACGGGGAGCATTATAACAACCGTTTCGTAAACCAGTCCATGACCTGCGTGGTATTTGAATGATACAAGTGTCAAAAGAGTATTATAAGCGCCAAAATACCTTTTGACGCTTTCAGCATTTGAATAGGAGGGAAAAGAATATGGCATTTTGGAAAAAGAACAGGCAGGAGACAAAGAATATGCCTGTACACGATAAAAGCCTGAATCCGGTGCTGCATGTGATGAAGACCCTGAAGGACTATCACTCAGAGCTGGTGCAGAAGGAGGTGGATTCTCTGTGGGAGCTGGACCGGATCGGCCAGTCCTTCGGGCATGTACTCTCGGAGGCAGAGAGCTTTCAGGGGCGGCTGCAGGAGTTCGGGCAGAACTTCATGAGTATTGAACAGGTGTCTGGTGAATTTTCAGAAGTGAAGGAGAGCATCTCCCAGTCGGTCGTCCGCGCCCAGGGCGGCGTGGAGGAGTTAAAAACCAGTTCCATGCAGGTGGACTCTTACTTTAAAGAAATGGAGACTACGTTCGAGGATCTGCAGACCGCGGTGGAGACGATCAAGCGGTGCATGGGCAAGATCGTGTCTATCGCCGAGCAGACCAACCTTCTGGCGCTCAATGCGTCCATTGAGGCGGCCCGTGCTGGAGAGCAGGGGAAGGGATTTGCGGTGGTTGCGGTCGAGGTGAAAAAGCTGGCGGATGAGATCAAGGAGCTGACCGGCGAGGTGGATTCCGGCATCCAGGATGTGGAGCAGGGGACAGAACACCTCAACACGAACATCAACGCTTCCCAGGAGGCATTGGGAGAGAGCCTGGAGAAGGTCAATGAGACCTATGAGATGTTTGATGAGATCACCCAGTCTGCGGAAGGCGCTACGAAAGTACATAACGAGATTTCCGGTGTCATTGATGATTCCAAGAATGCGCTGGATATGCTGTGCGGTTTCTTTGAACAGATCAAGAGCCTGAATCAGGACGTGGTGAAGCATATCCGACAGGCGTCGCGGCTGGGAACGACCAAGAGCGCCATGTTTGAGGATATTGATAATCTGATGGCGCAGATCCCGCCGATTATAAAAGAATATACCTCAGAAGAGAAATGAGCAAATAAAGAGCTGTCCGAAAATGACATCTGCATACCATCTATTGCGGGTATGCGGTCATTTTCGGGCAGCTCCTTCTATGTAGAGAATAAATGTATAGCGATCCCACTGCGGCGCAGGGATCGCGGTTCCTTCACTTAGGGGATCCCGCGGCTTCAGATCAGCAGGTCGCCCCGCCCACTACATGCTTTTCTAATATCTGTTTTTTATCAATCTTGCTGTTCAGCAGCTTATCCTGTACATATTCAAAGCCCAGCCTTGCGATGGTATCCGCAAAACGTTCCCCGGACTGGCCTTCGTCCCGGAAAAACAGAATGGCCCGCTCCACCACGTCGATGACCTCCTCCTCGGAAGTGAAGATCCTGTCCAGCGAGCGGCCTTCCGCCACCTTCTTGCCCCAGCGTCCGCCGATATAGACTTTATAGCCGGTCAGGGATTCGGTTACGGCGCCGAAAGGACATTTTCCGATACAGCGTCCGCAGTGGTTGCAGCTGTCCGGGGTGATCCGGATCTTCCCGCCGTCCAGTTCCGCCACTTTGATCGGGCAGCTGTTCTGAACCTGACAGTTCTTGCAGCCCTTGCATTTGGACAGGTCGATCTCGGGCTGGCGCTGGCCGATGATGCCTAAGTCATTGAGGTCCGGCTTGACGCAGTTATTGGGACATCCGCCCACCGCAATCTTGAATTTGTGAGGCAGGGATACGTCGTGGTATCCGATGTAATACAGCTCATGCAGCTTTTCGGAGAGCGCAAAGGTATCGATCAGCCCGTACTGGCAGGTCGTTCCCTTGCAGGATACCACCGGGCGCACCTTGGAGCCGGTACCGCCGGTTTTCAGCCCGGCTTCTGCCAGGAAATCAAAGAGGGCGTTCAGGTTGTCATAGTTTACGCCCTGGATTTCCAGCGTCAGGCGGGTGGTCATGGTGACTTCACCGGAGCCGAATTTTTCCGCCGCCTCCGCGACTTTTACCTGCTCCTCGGACGTGAGCTTCCCGTTCCGGGTGATGACACGGACATTGAATACATCGTCATACCGCTTATCCTGCAGGCAGCCCAGTCCTTTCACACGCTTGATCTCTTCTGCGGAGAGCTTGCTCCCGCTGCGGGGAACCTTTACCTCATTGAAGAAGGCGCCGCCTTCGAGAACCTTCGTGTTCGTGTAGCCGAAAGCTTTCAGACGGTTCTGCAGGAAATATCCTCTCTTGCCCTTGGCACATACGAGCAGCAGCGGAGCATCCTTTTCCAGCCCTTCGATGGGCCCGTTTACGGAGGAAAGGTCGATCCAGCGCGCGTTCGGAATTGCCGGAGCAGGCTGCGCATCCAGGACCGTGTATCCCTTGGCCGCGCCGGCGATGTACTCGGCAGGAGTCATGGAATCAAAGATCCCGTCGATCTTATTTTCCAGAATATAGCATGCGGTGACAAAGGGATGGATGGCAGTGGAAAACGGAGGCGCATACGCGAAATCCAGTGTATCAAAATCATCCAGCTTCATGCCCTGGGAGGTTCCCACAACCGCGATATCCGTCAGCTTATCCACAGCGCCCGCTCCAAGAACCTGCAGGCCCAGCAGCTTTCTCGTGGCAGTTTCCGCTGTCAGCTTGATGAGAAATGAGGACGCGCCCGGATAGTAGTGGACCTTATCGTCCACGACGCAGATCACGGAAGTGACCTCATAGCCGGCCTCCTTTGCCTGGGCTTCCGTCAGGCCGGTGCGTCCTCCGTTCAGAGAAGGAAGCAGGCGGACCACACCGGTCCCAAGGCAGCCGCCGTAGCCGTGTCCGGTTCCGTTCATCGATTTTGCCATTGCCCGGGCTGCCAGATTGGCGGTGGAGCCCATGGCGGACCACTGGGGCTGACCGGTCAGTGCATTTTTTACCATGGCACAGTCGCCTGCCGCATAGACATCCGGCAGATTGGTCTTCATATAGGAATCCACTAAAATGGTTCCCTTGAACATCTCCAGACCGGAATCCGCCAGAAATGCAGTGGCCGGGCGCACACCGATGGCCAGGATCACGAGATCCGCCGCCAGCGGGCCGTTGTCGGTCAGGACCTTTTCCGCTTTTCCATTGCCTTCAATCCCGTTCAGGCTGGTGGAGGTCAGCACACGCATACCAGCCGCTTTGAGCTGTTTTTTCGCGTAATCCGCCATCTCCGGATCGTAGGCATTGGGCATGATCTGGGGAGCCGCGTCAATGACGGTGACCTCCAGTCCAAGCGCCATCAGATTTTCCGCCACCTCCAGTCCGATAAAGCCTGCGCCGCAGACCACCGCTTTGCGGCATTTCTGCTCTTCCGCATAGGCTCGCGCGGACACTGCGTCGTCGGGGGTGCGCACACAGAAAACGCCGGGAAGGCCGACGCCCTCCACCGGAGGTACAAAGGGAACCGCGCCGGTGGCAATGATCAGCTTGTCATAGCTTTCCGCAAATGCCTCTCCGGAAGCATTTTTCAATGAGACTGTCTTCGACGCGCTGTCGATGGAGACCGCTTCACAGCCGGTAAAGATCTCCGCGCCGGTCAATCCGGAATACTTCTTCGGCGTGTTGACAATGAGCGCCTCCCGGTTGGGGATATCGCCTCCGAGCAGCTTACATGAATCCGGTGAATTTTCCGGAGGAATATGTGGCGGAGATGAAGTACCTGACAGAGGGGATCCACGAGCAGGGTTCGAAAATATTTATCCAGCTCACAGCTATGACCGGACGCGAGATCGCCTATATGCTGGGCAGGGAAGGCAAGAAAGTCACCCTTGTGGAAATGACGGAAACCATTCTCAATGCATTCGGCCTGTCTGCGGCAAACTACAATATGCTGATGGAACTGCTGGATCATTACCAGGTAAAGGTGATCAAAAACGCAGTGGTCGAGAGCTATGAAAACGGGACTGCCGTTGTGCTTGAGACGGAAAAGAATTACCCCAATACGGCGAACCGGGCGAAGCGGATGTTTGCGCTGGGGCCCCAGGGAATGAAGGTAAAGCACGAGATTCCGGCGGATCACGTGGTGGTATCGGTTGGCTACATCCCGGAAAACAGACTGTATGAAAAGATCAAGGGCGGCCATGTGCATCTGATCGGCGACGCGAAACAGCCGACCAACATTATGGACGCGATCTGGGCGGCTTATGAAACGGCCATGAACCTGTAAGGAATGCAGGAGAGATCCGGCCAATGCGGCGAGGGGGCGGGCATCCAGCCCCTCGCTGCAAGATGTCTATGCTGTATGTACATTCGGCTTTTGGGCATATATTTGATTGCATTATAGGGTTTGCGGTAATATAATTCAAATATATGATTTTTATAAAAAGCATAAATTTAACTTATAGGATGGGGATAGGATATGGATACATTTGAGAATCTCACAAAGTATAAAATTTTTCTCTCTGTCGCTGAAAACAAAAGCATATCCAAAGCCGCCGCGCAGCTTTATATTTCCCAGCCGGCGGTAAGTATTACGATCAGAAAGCTTGAAGAAAACCTGAACACCACACTTTTCATCAGAAAATCAAAGGGCGTCGAGCTTACGGAAAAAGGAAGGCTGCTCTACGACCAGGCCAAAAAAGCGCTTGATATGCTTTCGGATACAGAAAAAAGCCTCAGATTTCCGCTTTATACAGGATATTTGCGGATCGCTTCCAGCAGCGTACTGTGCAAGCATTTTCTTATGCCTTATTTAAAAGCATTTTCCGGCTCATATCCGAACACGGAATTGGCGGTCACCTGTACCTCTTCTGCGGAGGCGTATTCCATGATAGAAGCGTGCGGCATTGACCTGGCGCTGGTGGTAAAACCGGAGAATGCGGGAGCGGCAGTCTATCATTCCCTGGGTGTGATCGACTATACATTTGTCTGCGCTCCGGCATACAGGGAAAAGCTGAATTGTAAGAATGATGAAATATTTGAATGCGCGAATATTATGCTTCTTGATCAAGATAATGTATCCCGTAAACACATCAATCGATACTACGCCAAAAACAACATCATTCCATTGCATATCCTGGAAGTGAATGAAATGGATATGCTGATTGAATTTGCCAAAATGAGCATAGGGGTATCCTGCGTTGTAAAACAATTCGTGGAACAGGAATTAGAAGCCGGAACGCTGATGGAAATTGCGTTGTCAAATCCAATTCCGCCCCGGGAAATCGGATTTTTGTACAACGATATCCAGCCGTTCAACGAAAATATTCTGAAATTTCTAAATATTGAAGGATGCAAAAAATGAGTGTTTATCTGATGCAAATGCGCTTTGACTGTGTTATGATTCTATTATGCCGTAGTTTGAATCAAAAAAAGAAAGGATGAAAAAATGATGAGCAGATTATTTAAGGAGTTCAGACAGTATTTATCAAAAATGCAGCAATATGACCATGTGACAAACCTGCTGTATTGGGATATGAGGACGAAGGCGCCGAAGCTGGGACAGGCCGCGCACATTGAGGCGCTGACACATTTTTCGGCAGAGAGCTTCGCACTGTCCACGTCCGGGGAGCTGGGAGAGATGCTGGACAAGCTGGCAGAGCCCGGGGAATACGATGCTCTGGACGACACTTGGAAGTTCATCGTTGGCCGTATGAAACGGGATTTTGACCGGAACCGTCGGATTCCGGCGGACGTGTACGAGGCGTTTGTCCGGGCCCAGGCGGAATCCGGGACGGCCTGGGAGGAGGCAAAGCGGTCTTCGGATTTTTCCATCTATGCTCCCCATCTGAAGAAAATGATCGACATGCGCAGGGAGATCACGGGCTATACCGACCCGGGCAAAGAACTGTACGACGCCATGCTGGATGAATTTGAGGAAGGCATGGATTCCGCCACCATCGACCGGCTGTTCCAAGACCTGAAGCAGGAACTGATCCCGCTGGTTCAGAAGATTGCCGCAAAAAACCAGCCGGAGGACCCGAGATTTCATGTGTACTCCGACCCGGACGCCCAGAAAAAGGTACAGTGGATGCTGTTGGATTATATCGGATTCCGCAGGGACGCCGGGGCCGTGGACGAGACGGAGCATCCCTTTACTACCAGCTTTTCCTCAAAGGACGTGCGGGTGACCAACCATTACTATGAGCACGATCCGCTGTCCGCCATCTTTTCCGCGATCCATGAGGGCGGCCACGCGATCTTTGACCAGAACGTCAATCCCGAATACGACAAGACGGTAGCGGGAAGCTGCAATTATATGGGAATCCACGAGAGCCAGTCCCGATTTTATGAAAATATCCTGGGCCGGAATAAAAACTTCTGGCTTCCCATTTATGACAGGCTGGGAGAGCTGCTTCCCCAATTCCGGGAGATTTCTCTGGATGATTTTTACCGTGAGATCAACCATGTAAAAAACAGCTTTATTCGTATTGAAGCCGATGAGCTGACCTACTGCTTCCATATTATACTGCGCTATGAGATGGAGCAGGCCATCTTCCGTGACCAGGTTCCGGTGGAGGAGCTTCCGGCGCTCTGGAATCAGAAAATGAAGGAATATCTGCAGATCACCCCTGAAAATGACAGCCAGGGGATTCTTCAGGACGTGCACTGGTCGGACGCATCCTTCGGATATTTTCCGTCCTACCTTCTGGGGAGCATTTACGACGGAATGTACCTGGATACGATTGAGCAGGAGCTTGGGTCTGTGGATGAACTGCTGGCAGCAGGAAAAATTTCCGAGATCACAAAGTGGCTCAACGAAAAGATTCATTGGTACGGAAACACGCGGAAACCGAAAGAAGTCATCCAGGCAGTCTGCGGCAGGGAGGTGTCGGCAGAACCGCTGATCCGGCATTTTAAAAAGAAATATGGAGAACTCTACGGGCTGACGGATTAGAATGGGCAGAGGAAAAGGGGCCGCGGCAGGGTGTGTAACTGCCGAAAGGTCCGCAAAGTGTCAGCGGTACTTGTCCGGAAATGCCTGAAACCCAACGTAGGTAAAGTCAAAGACCCCGCAGCCGGCTGTGATTGATCAGCTCGCTGCGGGGCATATAATCCGTTTTTATGGGGTCAGTACAATATGGTGTTGATCCAGTATTTCTTTCAGCCGTACAAGTTCGGCTTCATTCTTTGCGCGTTCGGCTTCTTTTTCTGCAAGTTCGGCTTCTTTTCTTGCAAGAGCGTCAAGCGCGTTCTCCTTTTCGAGACGCATCTCTTCCAGCATCCCTTCCAGCTTGGCGCGAAGTCTCTTTTCACGCACACTGGGCAGTTGGTCATATAAGCTCGTCATTTGGTGTACCTCCTTTCGGAATTTGGAGTGCTTTTTATCCTTAAAAATCTTATCGGCAGCAAATCGGAAGAGATTGAGATAATCGCTGTACTCCTGCCGCGTCAGATTTCCCTGTTCCAGTTCCTTTTGTAATATAACTATAGCTTCATTTACCAGGTCTGTCAATTCCTTTTCGGTCAGCGGATTCTTTCGGTTCGGTTCAGCTTGGGACGCAGCCGAAGCAGAACGTAAGGGATAAAGATCAGCAGATGTTTGTCACAGATTTCCTGCATGGAATAAGACTGAATCCTGACGGTAGGAACCTGGTAGATGTGTTGGCTGCCATCCTGGAAAATGATCCGGCACCGGAGGGTTTCCGGAAGCTCCCGGTTCTTTTCCGGATAAATCACTGCGGAACTCGGGAAGCGCATAATGAACCCGCCTTCCTGTTCATCTTTGGAAGTCGAATGCTGCATTGCAAAATGTATGTCATATGTAATCATGCGTATGACCATATACTCATCATTGTGCATCTGGCATTCCAGATGATAATAGTCGGTTCCGTTTACCAGAATCGCCGTATCGGAACGCCGGGAACTGGGCGGCGCGTCAGGGTCTTCAAGATAGGTGGAGGACACGGTAGAAAGCCGGATGACAGGCGTTCCTTTTGGATATTCCTTTCCATACACCTCTTTGAAGAGCGGAAACAACTGCTCCGGCATGACATCCACAATCGTATTGAAGATCGCATCCCATAAATTTTTGTCTTCAGGTCTAAAGTTTTTTACCATAAATAAAAATCCTTTCTTCTGTAAATATAGAAATCAATGGGCTGCAATTACTGTGAAATATGGCGAGACGCCAGAATTGCCGGACAGCCAGAAAAGCACGATCCGATTTGTATTCACCTGTTCAGTATAGCAGACAAGGCTGTGAATGTAAATGCTTTTTGGGATTATAATGTTACTGTGAATAGTAACAGTTACTGTTCACGGTGCCTTGCACCATGCTGCAAGGCATCCGGCCGGTAAAATAGCGGTTGCATGCATCCAGCCCCTCGCCGTCAGGCGACTTTTTAATGGGCTGGATGCGTTACAGTTCGCGGCCGGTTGGGCCGTGAACTGTAACTAGTAACATTATATTTTTGGTATTGATGCTATTCACTTGACAGCTATATTCTTATACTGCTATACTGTATAACATAAGTATAACACTATAACGATGCGGGAATATACAGAAGGAGGCGATCACAGCTCATGGAATTTGATAACGAAAAGCCGATTTATATCCAGATTGCCTCCCTTTTGAAGGAACAGATCGCCAGCGGCCGGCGAAGGGCCGGGGATAAGCTGCCGTCCGTGCGGGAGGGCTCAGTTTTATTCGAAGTTTCCGCATTGACGATGCAGCGGGTGATGCAGCAATTGGAATCCGAAGGAATCATCATTTCCAAAAAAGGAATCGGATATTTCATACGGGAGGAACATGCGGGCAGCCTGCAGGCAAGGCTGGCCAGAGAGAAAACAGGGGAATTTGTCCAGACAATGAAAAACTGCGGCCTGCCCCTGGAAGAGGTTCAACGCCTGATCGAAGCGGAATGGGAGGGGACGTCATATGAGAGATCATGATTTTCTATTTCAGGGAAGCAGTGAGTCCGGGCAGAACAGATCTGGATCTGACGGTCCTTTCGGGCAGGAACGCCTGCAGGACTGTGGGCGTCACAGGGAGCTTCTAATAGAGCTGAAAGGCGTGAGCAAGTCATTGGATGAAAAATGCATTCTGCACCGCCTGAATGTGCAGATCCCGCGAAACCGCATCATCGGACTGGCAGGCAGAAACGGCAGTGGAAAAAGCACGCTCCTGAAATTGATGGCAGGAATCTGGAAGCCGGATGAGGGGAGAATTTTCCGTTATACAAAGAGGATCTCCTATCTGATGCCCAGGGACATCTTTTACAGATGGATGCGTGTCAGGGATGCGGTACAGTTTTACCAATCCCACTATCAGAACTTTGCGTCCGAAAAAGCCTGCGGTTTGATTGAAAATATGGGTTTTGACAGGAAGACGCTGCTCAGGAAGCTGTCGGACGGACAGCGGGAACTTCTGATGCTGATCCTGGCGATCTGCGTGGAGTCTGAACTGTATCTGCTGGACGAACCGCTGACCGGGGCAGACGCGGCATTTAAAAGGGATGTCCGGCGGTTTTTGATGGAATATCTGCCCGAGGGTGCGTCAATCGTCATGGCAACCCATCTGCTTCGTGACTTTGAGCAGCTATTCGATCAGATCCTTTTTCTGGATCATGGAAAAATTGTGGAGAAAGATACGGAGGAACTCAGGGAAACCTGCGGAATGTCCGTGGAACAGTATTACCTGGAACGGTTTCGGAAATGAACAGAAATATTTGGAAAGTAAATCTGCATTTCGAAAAAATAGGAACTCCGTGTCTGTGTCAGAACAGGGCGGAGAAAGGAGGCATATGATGACCTGTGAACAAAGAGAATGGAGCATGGCAGAACAAATAAAGCGGGCATTGGGATGGGAGTCAAGGAAGCTTTTTTATAAGCTGTACATTCCAGCCGGTACATTCCTGGCGGTACTCCTGCTGATTGCGCTGCTCCCGGAGGCTGCCTGTGATCTCCTGCGGGCTCATGCTTTCTGGGCAATTGCGTTTGTCAACATGGGCCTTGTGGTCATACTGATTCTGGGATTGCTGCAGCCGATGGTTGTCCTCATGACCCCTTATGAAGACCGGCTGCATCCAATGGAACGCTCAGGAGACTTATCGGAAAGCGCCAGGCTTCTGGCAAGGCTGCTGCTCAGCGTGTCGCTGATGGCCGCAATGATCCTGGCCGGACAGCTGGCAAGTGCCCTGATGGAAAAGTTTGCAACCGAATCCATGCGCTGGTTCTACTTGAACGTGACACCGGGCTTTTGGAAAGTGCTGATCATCGGCGGCCTGGTGCAGCCCCTTACGTCTCTGTGGGTCTTTCTGCGCCGCTTGGGCAGGCACCAGGAATATCAATATGTAAGATCCTATTTCCTGGGCCTGCTTTTGAGCGAGCTCATTCAGGCGGCTGCGGAACTGCAATTCCTGCATTTCGATCCGGAGAAAGTGCCGCCTGTGTGGATACTGGAAGGGGTGTGGTATCTGGTCATGCTGGGAAGCGCGGGACTGTTCTTCCGGCTCAGCCTGAATCTTTCCCGCGCCTTGTTTGATGAGGAAGCCTGAGTATTTCCAGCAAGAAAATGCTGGTACGGCTTCATAAATTTTCATGCCGTTTTCTTGCGCAGCCGCCCGTTTCCATGCGGAAATATGCCTATGTACCAGATTCAGCCCTTGCAGCAAGCTTTCATGCGGAAGCCTGTCTATGTATCAGGTTCAGCGCCTTAGTGACAGGCGGCAGCGAGATGATGACCAGCGTCACGATCCCCTCCGTGCCCAGGTAGGTGCCCTGATACAGGGAAGAATACACCCACGGATTCATGCCTTCCGGCGCGTAGGCGGCAAAGAAAATCGCGCCGGACAGCGTGGAGAAGACAAACCGGCCCAGCACTCCGACCGTATATCCGATCTGAAGCCCATACTTCCGATTGCTGAAAAAGCCTGACAATCCCAGCGCGCCGAACGCAAACGGATAATCAAAAAGCACCTGGGGGATCGAAAGTACATACGGATCAACGACAAATTGAAGGAGTCCGTATGCGACCCCGGTAATAATCCCATATTTTGCGCCGAACCAGTATCCGATCAGGCAGATAAACAGCATGGATAACAGTGTGACGGAGCCGCCCATCGGCATCTCCCATACTTTGATGTAGGAAGTGACCATCGCAAGAGCGATCCCCATTGCAGAAAAAACGAGTTTCCTGACGGCAGAAGACGTACTTCCGCCTGTGACAGAATGAATTTGTGACATTATGAAATTCTCCTTTCCTTACGCCGGCATTACCCGGATCAAGTTAAAAGGGTTCGTATGAAAACACATACGTCTCAGCCGTTTTATAACCGTTCCGCAGATTCCCGCGGAAAATATCCCCGGAACAGTCTCACAGCGCCCCTGTGTACCTTCATAAGCATAAATCCGCCGGACGAAAAAGTCAAGTATTATTCTGCGGGAAAAAATCTCTACTGTCAATATGGGTTACTGTTCACACCCTGGCCGGGCGCTCACAGCAACGGCATCCAGCCCATTGAAAAGTCGCCTCCCGGCGAGGGGCTGGAATCCGGCCTCTTGCCGGGAGGCACCCGTCCAGTAAAATAGCGGCTGCAGGCATCCAGCCCCCCGCCGTCCGTTATATTTCTCTTGCCGGAATGACAGGGGAATGATATACTTTGTGTGAATCAAAAGAAGGGCATGCCGGAAAGCGTAGGACAAATACACCCGAAGCAGTATTTTATGGGGGATATGATGGATAGGAACAAAAATTTCCGATTAAATTTTAAAATTTCCGCCCTGCTGGGCGCAGTCATTTTCTTGATCATTATCATATATCTGCTCATTTTCACGAATCATTACCAGAAATATGAATATGAGATCATCGGGCAGGAAAATATCAACACTCTCCGCTCCATTGATTCATCATTAAGCACGATGGCCGCAAGCGCGGACAATTACTCGAAGATGATACTTGCCGACAGTGTGGTACAGCAGATGATGGAGACAGGGGACATACTGGATGACTTCAGCAAACAGCAGACGCTGATGAAACGGATCTATTCTGTCCTGCAGTTTTCTGAATTTATTGATATGATCTGGCTGACGGATCAGCAGGGGCAGAGATTGATCATCGGGGACAGTGCCAGTATCCATACTGACAGCGGAAGTGGATACGAAGGAAAATATGAATGGCTGAGAAAACCCTATGGAGAACCGGAGCTGGTTGTGGAGAAGGGGGAAAATACGAACTCTCTGATGCTCATTCGTTCCTTCAACAGCCTGGAGCAGTTTGCGAGTCTCGGACTTATCGGCGTACAGATCAATCAAGATAAAATAGACCATCTGATCTCAAATAGTATCGACTACGAGAACGAGCAGATCGCGATCCTGAATTTCGATAATGAGATCATCTACCGGGGCGGGACACAAGGGGCGGTCGGGGATGTGGTCAAAGCTGCGGAGGCGATCAGCCTGTCGGACCGGGAACTCATCAAAAAGGAGCATATAAACGGAAAAGACTATTATCTGCTGGGAGTCGTAAATCCGAAAAACGGTTGGAAAATCTTTCGCTATACGCCGATTGTCAGAAATAAAGATATCAACACACTGGTCCGATTCAACATCCTGCTGATCCTGATCATCGGCCTGCTGATCTTTTGCGGCGCGGCTGCAATTGCGCATATGCTGACAATCCCGATTCAGCAGCTTTTATGTTATATGAAGAATGTTGAAGGCGGGCAGTTGGAAAAGATTCAGGAGCAAACCCTGCTGCAGGAATTTAAGTCGCTGTTCCACGGCTATAACAGACTGGTGGATGAAATCAAACGGTTAATCCAGGAGACGATCGAACGGCAAAAACGGATCCGGATCGTAGAGATGAATGAAATCCAGGAACAGATGAAGCCGCACTTTTTATACAATGCGCTGGATTCTGTAGAAGCGCTTGCCATGCTGGGTGATACAGACAACGCCTGCAGGCTGATAGAAGCGTTGGGCGGTTTTTATAAAAAATGCGTAAGCGGCGGCCGGGAATATATTTCCATTGACAGCGAGATCCGTATGGTCCATGATTACATGGAAATTTTAAAAATCCGTTTCGGGGATTTGTTTCAGTTTGATATTGAGGTGGAGGATTCCTGCAGAAAATATGAGATTCCTAAGCTGACCATACAGCCCCTGGTAGAAAATTCATTCCAGCATGGAATCCGTCCGAACAAGACATCCGGATATATCCAGGTCTGCGTCAAAGAGGAAAGCGGGAAGCTGCATATCCTGGTCCGGGACAATGGGAAGGGAATCCCGGACGATATCGTCAGTGAACTGCAGAACCTAAAGGACTGTGGAGAAAAGAAGAGCCTTGGACTGCGGGGGACGATCCAAAGACTGAAATTGATCTATGAAAATGCTTTTTCCTTTGAGATAAGAAATCAGGGGCTTTCAGAGATACATCTCTATTTAGATACGGATGTTTTGGGAGAATAGTATGGAAAAATTAAGGGTTATTATTATTGACGATGAAATGCTGATCAGGAAGCTGATACGCATGAAAATGGATCTGGAGGGATTGAACCTGGAATTGGCCGGGGAATACCAGGACGGCGCCGATGCTGTCGAAGCTCTGGATTCGGTCAGGCCGGATATCATAATCAGCGATATCTGCATGCCGGAAGTGGACGGGCTGAGCTTCAGCGAAAAATGTATCGAATTATTTCCGGATATCAAAATCATCATCCTGACAGGATATGATGATTTCGATTACGCAAGGCGGGGGATTAAGGCAGGGATTTTTGATTACCTTATGAAACCTGTCCGGGCTGACGAACTGAATGCCACACTGAAAAAGGCAGCTGACGAGATCTTGAAGCTGAGACTGCAGAAGGCAAAACAGAAAAAGCTGCTGGAAGAAATGGAACGCAATATTCCTGCCTTAAGGGACATTTATATCAACCGGATCCTGCTGCAGGAGCGCGCGGAGGATGATATTGAAAAAGAACTGGACAAATATGGAGTGAAGGTCAATACAGGGAAGGATCGGGGCATCAAGGTTGGGATTATCGCAATTAAAGAAAGCGTCTCCCAGTTGGGGCTGACAGAGCAGATCATGGAAGAGGCAAAGTCATTTTACCAGAGTGACGACGATATCATAGTGCTGCGGGATCACTGGAACCGGATTGTTGCGGTGACGGATAGTATGGACGTACCATTTGAGGAATGCATGGATATCCTGATCTCTATTATCCAGAAAAAATTTCACTGCCATGTAAGCACCGGAATATCCGAGGGATATCCAGGCTGGAACAGCATTCACAGCGCTTATGCGGATGCGCTGGATGACATGAAAAAGAAACATGGCACCAGAGCCGGCGGCGCAGGCGCGAAAGAAACGGAATTTTACGGACTGTGGGGAGAACTGACAGAATCGGTGAAAAACGGATTTGCTGAGGAATCCCTGGAAATGGTAGAGCGGATTTTTTCCGCTCCTGAGCCGTCTTTTCCGGAGCAACAGAAGAAGGTTATGATCTGCTGCCAGAAAATGTACGCGGACCTGGAAGTAAACCAACAGAAAGTCCTGTTTGATAAAATGTTAAAATGGTGCTGTACAATGGATCAGCTGAAACGCTGTGTGGATAATATCGTTTCTGAACTCCTTATCAGAAAGAAGCTGGAATGCAACTGCCGGAACAGCGATCTGGTCGTGCGGATCATCAAATATATGCTGGAAAACATTCGGAACGAGAAACTGAGTCTGAACCTCCTTGCGCGGGAATTTTCCATAAGCACCAGTTATCTCAGCCGTCTGCTGAAGCAGTTCACAGGACGGAGCTATGGCGAGATCCTTTCAGACATCCGGTTCATGAGGATGATCGAGCTTATGAATACAACCCGCATGAAAGACTGCGATATCGGGGGGCAGATCGGGATCAACGACGCGCATTACCTCAGTATCTGGTTTAAAAAGATTTCCGGATATTCGGTAACGGAATATCGGAAAAACATGAACATCAGTCCTCTCTAAAACAAAATAATGAAACCCGAAGGAAGAAAAGAGCAGGAAAATGAAACATTCTCTCATGGTTTGTGAATGTATTTACCTGCTCTTTTTTTGTATAATGTCATATATCAGGAGAGAAAACTCCATAAAAGCATCACAAAATAATTCCAGAGGAGGGAAAAAGGATGAAAAAGATTTTCAAAAAAACAAGTGCCTTATTTGTGGCAGCTTCTATGACGCTGGCGCTTGCAGCCTGCGCGGGCGGGGGCTCAGGGACAGAGAAGACCGGCGGAGAGGGACAGGCAGAAGGCGGAAGCGATGCCGGGGAGGAGATTACTCTGACAATCTGGCACCAGTCTGTATCAGATACGGATCCTGTGAAAAAGATCATTGAGGATTCCGTAGAGGAGTATCACAAGCTGCATCCCAACATCACGATTGAGCAGGACGGCGTTACGGGAGAGCAGTATAAGACCAAGATCAAGACGGCATTTGCCGCAGGGGAAGCTCCCGATATCTCTTACATGTTCAGCGGAGGAAGCTTTGTAAAACCGTATATTGACGCAGGATATCTGCTTCCGATAGATGAATATCTCAGCGAAGAGACGAAAAGCAAAGTGCTTCCGGGGATGCTTGACGGATGTACATTTGACGGAAAAGTCTATACCCTGCCCACGGTCACATTTCTGGCAAACCTGTACTGCAATACGGAAATGTTCGACAAGGCGGGCGCAAAGATCCCGACCACGTGGGATGAGCTCTTAGAAGCTATAGAAAAACTGAATGACGCAGGGATGACTCCTATCATGATGGGAGAAAAAGACCGGTGGCCGGGAATGTACTGGTATGATATCGTTTCTGCAAGGACAGCGGGAAACAAAGGGCTGGAAGAAGCATTCGGCGACCCGTCCAAGTTCAACTCCGAACCGTTTATCAAAGCGGCGGAGAAGATGCAGGAGCTTGTCAATGCAAAGGCATTCAACGAAAATATGATGAGTATGAGCTACGACGAGATGGTAGAAGGGTTTGCGGCCGGCCAGGGAGCGATGCTGTTCCAGGCGAACTGGGTTCATCCCTCGATCCAGGCAGATTCATCGGCTACAAAGGGAAAGGTTACCTGTGTTTCCTTCCCGGTGATTGAAGGAATGGCAGGCAGCGAGACAGAATTTTCAGGAGGCAGCTCCGACGGGTACTATATCAATGTGAACTGTGAACATCCGGAAGAAGCCGTAGAATATCTTTCCTACCTGAGTGAAAAGATCGGCCGGGACGGCTACCAGCAGGGCGCGGGTCTTCCATGCTGGAATACCGAAGATGTGGATACATCAGGACTGAGCGTGCTGGATACGGAATCTGCGGCGCTGATGGAAACAGGTACTTCGTATATTACATGGTGGGATAATATTTTCCCGGCAGAAGATTCAGAGACCTACAAGGATCTGGTAGCGCAGCTGATGGCTTTAAAGATTACTCCGGAAGAATTTGCGGAAAGTATGTCTAAATTAAGTCCGTCTGAATTTTATTAAGGCATTCGGATTTCACGTGACCATACTCCCGGGACGGCCTGACCGGACATCCCGGGGGCTGCGGCAAGACATGAAAGGGGTTACTCGGTTTCAGGTAATCCCTTTTACTTTATCTAAGGGAAGGAGACGCAAAAAATGCGAAAAATTTTATCCAACAAACAGGCAATTGTGCTGTTCATGCTTCCGACAATGCTTCTGATCGCAGTCTTTGTCGTGATCCCGATCGCTATGTCCGTTTATTACAGCCTTTTGGACTGGGACGGAATTGGGGCAGGGATATTTGTCGGACTGCGGAATTATAAAGAAATGTTTCTTGATACCAGGTTCGTTAATTCGGTGAAAAATTCCCTGCTGTACGCTGCGCTTTCATTGTGCCTGCAGATTCCGTTTTCACTGTTTCTGGCGATTGTTGTAGCAAATGTGTCCAGAGGGGAAAAATTTTACCGTACAACTTTTTTTATACCGGTGATCATTTCCAGTGTTGTGATCGGACAGCTGTGGCAGAAGATCTATAACGGAGATTACGGTCTGTTAAATGCGGTCCTCGGCATGTTCGGCTTTGCCGGGCAAGACTGGCTGGGACAGGAAAGTACGGCTCTGATGGCAGCATTTATCCCGAATCTGTGGCAGTATGTCGGTTATCATATGCTGATCATGTACGCGGGTATAAAGTCCATTTCGCCGGATATCTGTGAGGCGGCAAAGATCGACGGGGCAAACCGGGTTCAGATCGCGTTTAAGATTACGATTCCGTTGTTAAAGCCGATCCTTCAGGTGTGCGTCACATTTTCATTGATCGGTGCTTTGAAGATCTTTGACCTGATCTACGTACTGACCGGAGGAGGACCCTTCTTCTCCACGGAAGTGCCGACGATCTATATGTATAAAACGGTATTTGATTCCTTTAACTATGGCTATGGAAGCGCCATTTCTATTTTTGTGATCCTGGAATGCCTGCTGCTGACAGTTGTGCTAAGGACATTTTTCAGAGAAAAGGAGGAAGCATAATGAATACAAAGGGTCCGAGAAATATAAAAACAATTATTACACATGCATTTCTGCTGATCTTTGCGTTTATCCAGGTATATCCGATTTTCTGGCTGTTTGAATTTTCACTGAAAGACAATAGCGAGATCTTCGGCGGAAATATTGCCGGACTGCCTGAGCACTGGAGGTTTAGTAATTACGCGACAGCATTTTTCAACGCAAATATCATGCAGTATTTTTTAAACAGCGTACTGGTCACAGGTGTTACCATTCTCGTGACGCTGGTGGCGGCGGCAACTGCGGCTTATGCAATTTCCCGTATGATCTGGCGGGGGAGAGAGACGATGCTCAAGGTGATCCTTCTGGGGATGATGGTGCCGATCCATGCAGCCCTGCTTCCGTTGTTTATCATTTTAAGCAAGACGCATCTGCTGAATTCCTACTGGTCGCTGATCATACCTTATGTGGCATTCGGACTGCCCATGGCAATCTACCTGTTTACAAGCTTTATGGCATCCATACCCAAGGAAATGGAAGAGGCTGCGGCGATTGACGGCTGCGGGATCTATCAGATGTTTTTCCGCATTATATTCCCGCTGATCCGGCCCGCGATCGCGACCGTGAGTATCTTTACCTTTATTTCTTCCTGGAATGAGCTGATGTTTGCGGTCACATTTATCAATAAATCGGAATATAAAACACTAACGGTCGGCATTATGTCGATGGTCGGAGCATATACCACCAAGTGGGGCGAGATCGGCGCCGGTCTGATGATCGCCACGATTCCTACGGTGATCGTATATCTGCTGCTCAGCGAGCAGGTACAGAACAGTCTGGTTGCAGGAGCGGTAAAGGGGTGATAAAATGGAAAAGAGCGCAAAACTGGCGGTTTATGCCGACCATACGAGAAATACGATCAGTAAAAACATTTTCGGACATTTTATGGAGCATTCTGTAGATGTGATCTACGGAAGCGTGTTCGATCCGGAAAGCCCGCTGGCGGATGAGGACGGTTTTCGGCGGGATGTGCTGGAAGCATTGAGGGACGCGAAGGTTCCGATGCTGAGATATCCGGGAGGAAATTTTGTATCCAACTATCACTGGGAAGACGGGATCGGCCCCAGGGAGAAACGGCCAAAGTGTTTTGATTACGCATGGCTTGCAGAAGACGATAACCGGATGGGCACGGTCGAATTTATCAAGCTCTGCAGAAAAACCGGAGCAGAGCCGTACCTCTGTGTCAATATGGGCAGCGGGACGGCCGAGGAGGCCATGCATTGGGTGGAATTTTGCAATGGTACGGGGAATACCCGCTATGCCGCCCTGCGGAAAAGCCTGGGGTATGAGGAGCCTTTTCATGTAAAATACTGGGGACTCGGAAATGAACTGTACGGAGACTGGCAGTTCGGCGCAATGAATGCCTCGGATTACGCAAAAAAGGCGCTGGATTTTGCCAAGGCCATGAAGTGGATGGATCCGGAGATCGAGCTTGTAGCCTGTGGCTATGACCTGGGAAGCGACTGGAATTATGAGGTCGCGCGGGTTCTGAAGCCGCTGATCGGCCATCTGGCGATTCACCATTATTCCATCGGCTACGGGATTTTTACAGATGAGGATTACAGGCAGTGCATGTATATCCCGGATTATATCACGAAGCTCACCAATGCGGCCAGGGCCTCCGTGGTGGCAGGCACCAACGACGCGCTGTCTGAGATCAAGATTGCCTGGGATGAATGGAATACCCATGCATGGGATCTGGAAAAAAAGGATGACGACCGGAATTATACATTGAGGAACGCCGTCCTGACAGCCGGAATCCTTCATTCCTTTATCCGAAGCAGCGATATTGTGGAGATTGCAGGATATTCGCCCTTCGTGAATGTATGCGGAGCGATTTCTGTCAAAAAGGATCGGGTGCTCAAACGCCCCCAATACTATGTATTTGAACTGCTCTCAAAGGTGTTCGGCGAATGTACGGAATATGTGGAGACACGGCTGGAGTGTGACACCTGTTCCATGCCGGAGGTCATTGACTATTCAAACCGTCCGGCGGAGGCAAAATTTGCTCTCAACGCAAAAACCACTGTCCGTTATGTGGAGACCGGTTATCTGGACTGTGCGGCGTCGATGAACCGGGAGAGGTCCCGGCTGGCGTTATCTCTGATCAACAAAAGCGAGGACAGGGACTACACGGTGGATGTCTCCGTATTCGGGAGCAGCGCTGTATGGAAGGATGCGGTCGGTTATGAATTGTACCATCCGGATTTTGACGCGGCCAATACCGTCCAGGATCCGGAACAGGTGGTGATCCGGGAGGCGCATCCGGTTTCGGAGGAAGGGAAGATTTATCTGAAAAGGCATTCCCTGACGGTTGTGGTGATGAATTTGTTGCAGGGAGAGGAATCATGGACAGAAAAGAAGCAAGACTAAAGGCACAGGAGTTGGTCGCGCGGATGACGATCGAAGAGAAAGCTTCCCAGTTAAAATTTGACGCGGAAGCCATCCCGCGGTTAGACATTCCTGCCTATAACTGGTGGAACGAGGCGCTGCACGGAGTCGCAAGAGCAGGAACGGCGACGGTATTTCCCCAGGCGATTGCGCTGGGAGCCGCGTTCGACACGGAGCTTATGGAAGAGATCGGAAGCTGCATTGCGGCTGAGGGACGCGCGAAATATAACGAAAGCAAAAAACACGGCGACCGGGATATTTATAAGGGACTTACCTTCTGGGCTCCAAATGTCAATATTTTCCGGGATCCAAGATGGGGACGCGGGCATGAGACCTACGGAGAAGATCCATATCTTACATCAAGGCTGGCCGTTCCCTTTATCCGGGGGCTGCAGGGAAATGGGGAATATCTGAAGACGGCGGCCTGCGCCAAGCACTTTGCCGTACATTCAGGACCGGAGGCAAAGCGGCACTTTTTTAATGCCGAAGCTACGAAAAAGGATCTCGAAGAGACTTATCTTCCTGCCTTTGAAGCCTGCGTGAAAGAGGCAGAGGTGGAAGCGGTCATGGGCGCGTACAACCGGACAAACGGGGAGCCCTGCTGCGCGAGCAAAACCCTGATGCAGGATTACCTGCGGGGAAAATGGGGATTCGAGGGGCATTATGTATCGGACTGCTGGGCGGTTCGGGATTTTCACGAAAATCATCAGGTGACGGCCCGCCCCGAGGAATCTGTAAAAATGGCTCTGGAAGCCGGGTGCGATTTGAACTGCGGCTGTACCTATCAGAAAATCCTGAATGCGTACCAGGAGGGCATCATTGATGAAGCGGATATTACTGAATCCTGCGTAAGGCTTTTTACGACAAGATTTCTGCTTGGAATGTTTACGGAGACGGAATACGACAAAATTTCTTATCTGGAAGTGGAGAGTCCGGAGCATCTTGCATTGGCGCACAGGGCCGCAAGAGAAAGCATGGTCTTATTAAAAAATGACGGGATCCTCCCGTTAGATCCAGCCAGGCTGAAAACCATCGGCGTGATCGGCCCCAACGCGGACAGCCGGAGCGCCCTGATCGGCAACTACCATGGAACATCCTCACAGTATATCACGGTATTGGATGGGATCCGAAATATTGCAGGCGCGTCCTGCAGGATCCTTTACTCCGAAGGATGTCATCTCTGGAAAGAGAATGTGGAGCATCTGTCATCTCCGGAACAGATGGACCGGCTGTCGGAAGCCGCTGCGGTTGCGGAGCATTCGGACGTGGTGATCCTTGTGCTGGGACTGGATGAAACCCTGGAGGGAGAGGAAGGAGATACCGGCAATTCCGATGCTTCCGGCGACAAGCAGGATCTTTTGTTCCCACTGTCCCAGAGAAAGCTGACGGAAACCGTTCTGCAGTCGGGGAAGCCGATAGTTATCGTGAATATGACAGGAAGCGCTATGGATCTCCGGGCGGCGGACGCACAGGCAAATGCCATCCTGCAGGCATGGTATCCGGGGGCGCGGGGCGGACAGGACGCGGCGGAACTACTGTTTGGAATGGCATCGCCTTCCGGAAAGCTGCCGGTGACGTTTTACTGCGGTACGGAGGATCTCCCGGACTTTGAAGATTACTCCATGAAAAACCGGACCTACCGCTACTATGCCGGGGAAGCGCTGTACCCCTTTGGATATGGGCTGACATATGGGGAATGCCGGGTTGAGAGTGCGGACTGTGAAAAGACTGCATCGTCGGATGGGCGGCTTGAGGCAGTGAAGATCACCGCGCGGATTCGAAACGGCGGGAAAATGGAGACGGAGGATGTCCTGCAGGTCTATGTAAAAGATCTGGACTATCCGGGAGCAGTACTCCATCCAACACTGGCCGCGTTTGCAAGAGTACGGCTTAAGCCAGGGGAAGAAAAGCAGATCGGTCTGACGGTTGACAGGATGCGGTTTACAAGCGTGGACGAGGATGGAAACAGAGCAATCTATGGGAAACATTTTGAACTGTATGCAGGATTTTCACAGCCGGATCCCCGAAGCGAGGAGCTGACCGGGCAGAACTGTGAGAGGATGACAGTGGTTCTTTAAGAGATTGCCCGTTCCCTTGATACAATGCCCATCACAAAAATTTCCTGGCCGGCTTATATAGTCTTTCTATAAGCCGGCTGTCTTTATGTCATTTTGCGATTATCCGGAAGCTGAAATACAGCTATATTCATATTCTAAAATCCATTAGGAGCAATTGTTTGTAACTATTCACAGCTGCTTCACCCGCATGCGCAAAAGCAGTTCTGCTTTTAAATCCTTTTATATTAAATTTTTTAATGAATTTCTTTGGCCGCTGTAACATTTCGCGGACATTTGGGGTTTACAATGTTCTTATCAACAAGTAAAAAGTCTTGGAAGGAGCATTTGATTATGAATGTATTACAAACAATCGACCTGAAAAAGTATTATGGCAGCGAGCCGAACGTCACCCGTGCCCTGGACGGCGATACGGCGGATGAGAGATTCATAGATGAGATTGTGGAAATGCTGGCTTTGGAAGATAGGCTTATGAATGTGCCGAACAACCTTTCCGGCGGACAGATGCGTGTGGCGATCGCCCGCTGCCTCGTAGAGGAAGGCAAGCGCGAAAAGGAGGCGGAAGATCATGATATGGCCTTTTGAGAATGATACGGATGCCATTGTGAAAAAACTGGCGAAGAAAAGCCTTGCAAGTGAGAAGCGCCGGAACCTGATGGTAGTGGCTGCTGTCGCATTGGCGGCGTTTTTGATCTGCTTTGCGGCGGTGATACCTGTTTCTATCGCACAGATTCAGCGGAATCAGGTGGCTGACACTTATGAGGCGGTTTTCACCGGTGTTGACGCATCCGATACCGCGGCACTGAAAAAGCGGCCGGAGTTTGCGCGCGTGGGAGAATATTATCTGCTGGGAGAGGAGCATTCCAGGCAGGGGTACAACGTCTCCTATGTGTACTGCGACAGCGAAATGATGTATATCGCCCGCAGCCAGATGGAGCTGATAAAGGGAAGGCTCCCGGAGCTGGCAAATGAAGTCGCTGTCAGCGAATATTTTCTCTCCGCTTACGACACTGGTGCCGAAATCGGTGAGACAGTCCGATTGGATACCGAAAGCTTTCATGGAGATTATACCGTGACAGGAATCCTGGAGAGCGAAGGGGAACAGGAAGCGAATACCTGTGTCGCTGTCGTTTCCAAAACGGCATTGGCGCAGCACCCCGGATTTGATCCTTCCGGGTATCGCGCCTATGTACACTTTCAAAATGACAGGCAGTTGGGCGAGGAAACCATGACCGCCCATTGCCGGGAGATTGCCGCACAGTATGGCCTCCCCCATGTGGCAATGAACAGCAATTATTTTGCCTATCATTCCAGGCCCATCGATTTTGTGCCCACCTTTGGCATTGCTGCCCTGGCGCTTTTTGGCGGATATGTGGTCATCCAGAGCATTTTCCGTATCTCAGTTCATGACAAAATACAAAGCTACGGACAGCTTCGCACCATCGGCGCAACAGCAAAACAGATCCGGCGTATCGTGAAAAGGGAGAGCCGGCGGCTCTGCTGCATTGGAATCCTTCCTGGCGTTTTGCTGGGTGCTGGCGGCGGTCTGCTCCTGTTTCCAAAGGGGTTCCATGTCGGCTGGTATGGGCTGGCTGCGCTTCTGACTGCGGTGGCCTGCTGGTTTATGGTATCTATTTCCGTTCTCAGGCCGGTCAAAATTGCTGCTAATATCTCACCGCTTCAGGCGGTGCGCCTTTCCGTCGGACAGGAAACAGTACATGGCAGGGAGAAACATCGAAAATTAAGCCCCTTATCCATGGGATTCGCAAATTTTCAGCGTGACCGAAAAAGGTCGGTGAGTATTGTGGCCTCCTTAAGTCTTGGGGGGATCCTTCTTCTGGTGGTGTCCTCTATCGTTCTGACCAGGTCACCGGGGCAGATCGCAAGGCTGCTTTTCCCGGACGGAGATTATAAGATCTATCTGTCATCTGAACAGCCGGAGGAGGAGGTCATGGCCGCCGGCAATCCGCTGAATGAAGAACTGCGGAAGCAAATCCTTTCTGTAGACGGGGTGAGGTCAGTACTGGCTACCCGCCGGTCCCTGCACGGCAAATTTAGAACTTCCGCGGATGACGGGGCTGGGATGTGCGATATGCTGACGGACGAGAACCGGCTGGATGTGGAAGCCGCACTGGTATCCGGCATCATGCCGGAGGACTCCCGAAGCGTCCTTCTGGGTACAAACTACCAGAAAGCTCTTGGAGATATAGAGGCGGGAGAGGACATCTGGCTGTCCCTGGGCCGGGAAACCGTGACAGTTACCATATCCGGCCTGTTTGACGCAGAGAAGATGGCAAACGGACATGGCGCGCTGACCATGGATTCGGCAGCTCTGTTCGCGCCGGAAGAACTGTTCCTTGATCTCCATCCCGAGATCGATAGCTTTGACTATTCCTGGAGCATAGTCAGCGCCCCGGAAAAATCAGAGTCTGTGGAAAGCGGACTGAAAGAGATCGTATCCGGACACAGCAATCTTGGGCTGGATACCTTGGCTGCTCATATCGAGTATGAGAAAATGCAGAGCAGCATTATTTTCGGCAGTATGCAGGCCGTTTCCTGTCTCATCTTTCTGTTTGGCGTGGTCAACCTGATCAATACGACACTTTCCAACCAGATGTCAAGAAAGCGGGAGAGCAGTATCCTGCGTTCCATCGGCCTGACGGGGAAGCAGCTATGCCAGATGAATATTGCTGAGGGGATGTGCTATGCATTTTTCGCGGCGCTGGCGACCGTAATTGTAGGAGTGCCGGTTTCCGTGGTAATATGTATGGAAGTGAGTAAAAAATCCTTTGCCGGAAAAATTGTTCCATATCGGTTTCCATTTCTGGAAATGGGGTTGTTTATCCTGGTGTTGTTTGGCATGGAACTGATTCTGTCTGTCTGGACGGTCCGCAGGCAGAAAAAGCAATCTCTGGCAGAGCAGATTTCTTTCAATATATGACATCATAATGCGTTTTACGGTTCACACAGTAACCATTTTACGTTACATGTCACACCCTGACCAATCACTACGCTGATTGGTCAGGAGGATGCACATAAAAGCTGGGATTCAGGCCGTCCATTGCCGTAGGCAATTTTAAATGACGGCCTGAGTTACAGGGCACGCCTGGTCAAGGTGTGACCTGTAATCAATTATTGTTACATGTCACACCCTGACCAATCACTACGCTGATTGGTCAGGAGGATGCACATAAAAGCTGGGATTCAGGCCGTCCATTGCCGTAGGCAATTTTAAATGACGGCCTGAGTTACAGGGCACACCTGGTCAAGGTGTGACCTGTAACCATTTTACAGCAACAGATAAACATTTCACAGCTATTCCATTGTTTTGGTGTTTCGGATAGGCTATAATAAAATGTCTGTCTTGATGATTTAGGAGGTGGCACATTGATCCATATTGCAATCTGCGACGATGAAAAACAGATGTCCGATCACATAAAGACTTTTGTTTCCGACTTTTTTCGTAAAAAGAACAGAGAGATCCGTCTCCGGACGTTTTTAAGCGGCGAAGAGCTGCTGAACTACGATGGGCAGATCGACATCCTGTTTCTGGATATCCAGATGAATGGCATGGATGGTATGGAGACGGCAAGGAAACTGAGGGCGGATAAGTTCCGGGGATTTTTGATCTTCATCACGGTACTGAAAGAGATGGTATTCCAGTCTTTTGAGGTGCAGGCTTACGATTATCTGGTCAAGCCGGTGGAAGAAAAGCAGTTTGAGAGAACCATGGAGCGCCTGTTAGCCTCTATGCAGAGCGTCGGTGAAGACAGCCTGCTCGTGCAGAAGGGATATGAAGGGCGCATTATTCGAAAGGATGAGATTGTCTTTTGTGAGATCATAGACCGGAAAATATATCTGAACCTGGTATCAGACGAAGTTCTTGATTATTATGAGCGGATTGAAAATCTGGAAACGAAACTGGGCGGCCATTTTTTCCGATGCCACAGGAGCTATCTCATCAATCTGAAGCACTTAAAAGGTTATAAAAACGGGACTGCCTACATGGATAACGGCAAAGAGGTTCCCGTATCACGGCTGCGGAGTAAAGAGTTCTCCAGTGTTGTGCTGCGGTATATGAAGAACATCTGAGATTCGAAAGGGTCCTGATTCGGATTGCCGGCCTGCCTGAAAGGGTGCCGGGCAGATAGGGAGATTTCCATATGGGAGGTAAAATGGCTGAGTATTTAGACTTTTTTAATAGATATATTATGGGTGTTACCGAGATATCTATCCAGCTTTATTTTCTGGCAAAAATCCTGAAAAAGAAAATATGGATTCCTTTGTATTTCCTGTTTGCGGTATGTGCGGTGGTTGTCAACGATTTTTTTTCGGTCGTCACGATAACGGGCTTCGTGGTGTATGTATTTCTTCTTACGGGATACGGGATGCTGGTCTGTCACGCGGATTTTAAGTTTTCTATTTTGTATGCGGCCTTGATGACTGAAATCATGCTGCTCTGCTTTGGGATTGTGAACTCCCTGACGGGGCTTTTATACTCATGGAGGCCGGATTTTTTCTGTGGTAATGCCGGCATTGCGGTCATGCTGGGCAGCGAGGCGGCGTCACTTCTGCTGGCCGGGTTTTGTTATTATATGGTATATCGCTATTTTTCTTATTATACCGCAGCGGAAATGCAGCAGATGTTTCTGGTTTTCATCCCGATCCTGATGATCTTTATTATGAGTGAGTACATTAATACGATCGCATTTGAGTACGGGTATAAGGTGAAAGGGGAGGAAGAACCTTACCTGTATCTGTTCAACCACTGGCAGCTGCTCGTCATGCAGTTTTTTGGGCTTTTAAGTGTGTTCTGCATCCTGTTCTCTTATAAGAAATTGCAGCAGAACTTCCGCCTTAGCAGAGAATTATCATTGCTGGAGCAGGAAGAACATTCCCTGAATCAGTATGTAGAGGAGGCGAAGACCCGTTACGATGAAACAAAGTCATTCCGCCATGACATCAGGAATCACATCGCAGTGGTA
This sequence comes from Lachnospiraceae bacterium, assembly GCA_009911175.1. The sequence goes on from QXWX01000036.1 coordinate 39,340, forward strand.
AAAAAGCTCCTGCAGAGCGGGAAAGTCGAGGAAGCTGTAAGCTATATGGAAGATATGGACGATATGGCGGAAAAAATGTCATTCCCCTGCAGTACCAATAACCCGGTAGTGGATATCCTGGCAGGAAATAAACTGGGGATTGCAAAAAGCATGGGGATAGGCGTGGATTGTTCCCTCCTTCTGCCATACCCCTGCAGCCTGCGGGACATTGATATCTGCATTGTCCTGTCAAACGCGCTGGATAATGCGATTCATGCATGTAAAAATCTGGATGACGGCACAGATGGGCATATCTATGTGTCCGGGCGTATCCAGGGAGATTTTCTTATGATAGAAGTGGAGAACAGCTTCCATGGAAAAGATACGTTCAAAAAAGGGACTGGCTTGTCGAATGTAAAAAAGGTAGCCGAAAAATATGGCGGCGCCATGAGTATAGAGACACGGGGGGATGTATTTATCCTACAGGTACTGCTGATCATCCCACAGCATCCAGAAAGCATCTCACAGCAAATGGATTAATCTGCCGCTTCTTACTGCCGAAAAACGAAAAAGGGGACTGTTTGCAAATGTAAAACAGCTGGGACAGCTCCTTACCCGGCAATATCAAATTGGAGGGAAAAATAAAAATGAATAATAACACAGATTGTTTTGGAACAGACATTGAGGCGGTCATAACAAGTTTTAATCAAGGCATGATGATTCTTGAAGCCGTTGAATCTTTATGCGCCCAAACAGTATTGCCACAGAAAATTATCATTGTAGATGATGGTTCCACAGATGAAGGTTCCTTATGCGTATTAAAAGATATGGAAAAAAAGTCTGATTTACCAATTCCGGTGATGATACATTACCAGGAAAATGGGGGAGTATCTGCCGCGAGAAATGCTGGTATTAAGAAAACAGAGGCTCCAATGGTATTAGTATTGGATGGAGACGACAAACTGAAACCGGAATATACAGAGTATGTTAGCCGTCTGCTTGGCAGCAATCCATCCATGGTCGCGGCTTCCTCCTGGATGCATACATTTGGAGTATTGGATTCCATTGTCTGTCCTGCCGGAGGGAATATAAGTTCATTTTTATCCCGAAATTGTTGTCCGGCGACACATATTCTCCGCCGGGACATTTATGAACAATGCGGGGGATATGATGAATCTATGTGTTCTGGCTTTGAAGATTGGGATTTCTTTTTAAGTATGTTGGAAACTTCTCCAAAATCTGTGATTGGGATTGTGGATAAACCGCTGATTTGGTATCGTACAGCTCCTGCTTCATCAAATATAAGAAGTATGGATAAACGGCTGGAACTGATGCGTTTTATGATAGAAAAGCATGTCAGCAGCTATCATGATCATATCGTAGACGCGCTGTTAGGAGTGGAAGCTATATCAAATTTCAGGTTATACAATTGGGAAAATGAAGTGATTCATGCAATAACAAACTATCAGGAATTTAGCCGGGCATCAAAAGATTTTTTAAAAAGTCCGACATATGGTGACGGCGGAATGGCTTCCGCCGTTCGAATTGTTTCAAGAGGAGAAGAAAAATGAATAAGAAAAAATGGAGACACATCGTGTCGGTTTATTCGATGATCTACACGGCAATCACATTGTTGAGCAGTGTTTTGTATCTCTGCAATGGTATTTATGAAGATCCAAGCGGTAACTGGCACGAATTAGACAGGGCTATGATCCTTTTGATTGGGATAGCGGCATTTGAGCTGTGTACGAATCTGCCTGTGAAGCCTTTGATTCTCAGATACGTGACGGCGTATATTCCGTCCCTGCTGCTGGCGTTCGCATATGTCTGGTCTACCGGACTGCGGGAACCACTGGCAAAAACAGCATACAGGGATATTTGGATAAACTTTACAAGCCTTTTTGTGCTGCTGTCTATCATCAATACTGCCGTTTGTGCTTATAAGAAAAAGAGAGGGGATAAAAAAGGATAATGAGTAAATATAACGCTTTATGGGAATATGTTCAGAAAACCGAAAAGGAATCTTTTCGACTGACCTTTGAGGAAATTCAGGATATCGCGGGGATACCCATCGACCATTCTTTCCTGAAATACAAAAAGGAATTGACGGATTACGGTTATCAGGTCGGGAAAATATCCATGAAAGAGCAGACTGTTATTTTCAATAGGATGCCCTGCAAAATCCGCTGTCAGCTTTTATAAATAATGTGTGGATGCGATTATGATTGATGAAAAATCATCGGGAGTATATAAACGAATGATTGATATTGATGAATAAAAGGGAGTTTCGGATGATGAAAAAGATGTTAATTTCGATTGGTCTTTTGGCGGTACTGCTTACAGGGTGTGGGAAAACGAATATTGTCAAAACGTATGAGAAGTCAGAGAATGCCGGAATTTCAGCCACATATTATGAAATAGATAACGGAACATGGAAATGTGATGGTGTAACATATCAATTTAGATTGGAGTTAAGGGGCAGAATGCCCAACGCTGAATCAGATAGCTATTATGCCGTTCTTACGGACAATAAGAATTTAACTTTCGAGGATGTCTCAAAAAGCCTGTATGGCAGTTTACTTGAGGATAGTAAGATTATGGAAGGCTCTATTATTGTAGAAATGAGATAAAAATCCAGTTATCGAGGTAACTATATATGGAGAGAAATACAAAATACAAACCAGATCATTTGTGCATTGCAATATTCACGCTTTGTTTATCCGTGAGGTTTGTAGAATACTTTCTGATTGAAACAGACAAAACGGCTATTGGAGAAAATGTGCTTCATAAAGTAGTTGGAATTATCATATTGGCTTTGGTACTAAAAAGGGTAAATCTTTCGTGGAGTGATATTGGATTTCAAAGAAACGGTTTTGCAAGCGGTATTTTGAAAGGATTGTTATTGGGAAGCGTTTGCTTTATTATTTCATATGGTTTGGAATTAGCAATTTTTATTCTGCAAGGCAATCCCGCACATTTAGAAATGTATATCAGCAGTTTTTCGTTAACCGACTCTCAAATAAAAAATACGGATTTCGTTTTCTTTCTGTTATGTGTGCTATTTAATATGATCAATGTATGGATGGAGGAAGGTGTTTTTCGCGGATTATTCATCAGAACACTTTCCGAAACAAAGCCATTTATGCAGGCGAATTTTATTGCCGCATTTTTATTTGGTATTTGGCATATGGTAATGCCAATCAGAAGTTATATCAACGGCGAAATGTCATTTGCGGCAATGCTTCTTATGGGTATTGGTTATATGATCCTTGCCGGGATTATGGGAATCAAATGGGGCCTTCTTTACCGCATAACAGGAAATCTATGGGCAGGGCTTGGCGACCATTTATTCAATAATACTGTTGCTGCAAACATGCTGCATGTCGTTTCACTAAATGGCGCAGACGAATTACAAATTGTCCGGATTTTGGCGGCACAAATGATATCCTTTGCAGTTGTGTTGGCAATTCATACTGATCGAACGACTAATGTTCGATCAGGTATTACTGCAAGAACAGAAGCGGAAATAGATAACGGAAAAGAAGTTGAAGGACAAAGGAGGAAAGGTTCATTGAACGATTTAAAAGAATTAGTGAAACTGATGAAAGAGCATCCTATCATTATTGTTGTAACATTGGCGGCGATGGTCGTTGGCGCAATTTTAGGAGCAGCAGCGTTTTATCAGGGGTGGTTAGGATGAGTTTTTATTTGATGCAGATTGAATGACAGGAGGCAATAGAGTATGGAACTTGTAAAATTGACATACGAAAATATGGATAAAGAACACATCTGCTGTGCTATATCCAATAACAAAGATATTCAGGTCATGTCCAAAAAGAACTGGCTGAAGGAGCGGCTGGACGAAGGGCTTGTATTCTTAAAAGGCAATGTCCGGGGGAAATGCTTCATTGAGTATATCCCTGCGGAATATGCATGGGCGCCCATCTGGGCAGAGGGCTACATGTACATCGACTGCCTGTGGGTATCCGGGCAGTTCAAGGGGCATGGATACTCGAACTTCCTGCTGGATGCGTGTATCGGAGACAGTAAAGCGAAAGGAAAAAAGGGGCTTGTGACCCTGTCCTCCAAAAAGAAAATGGGATTCCTCTCTGATCCAAAGTATATGAGCTATAAGGGATTTCAGACAGCGGATACGGCGGAGCCTTATTTTGAGCTGATGTATTTGCCCTTTGAGGAGGACGCTTCCCTTCCACGTTTCCGGGACAGCGTATGCGGGCATGGAGATATGCCGGAAGGATTTGTGCTGTATTATACAAACCAATGCCCCTTTACGGCTAAGTATGTACCGATACTGGAGGAGATGGCAAAAGTCAGGAACGCTGCGTTTCAATCCGTACATATTCAGACCAGAGAGGATGCGCAGAATGCCCCCTCGCCCTTTACAACGTTCTCTCTTTTTTATGACGGGCAGTTTGTGACCCATGAAATCCTGTCGGAGAAGAAATTTGATAAAATTTTAGTGAGTAAGGGACTGTGAACCGGAATTACACAAGTCAATAAATTTAGGGAGTGTTGCTATGAAAAAGAAACTGTTCATAATTATAACGGGGGTCGTATTGGTTGGTTTCGTATGTATTTGGCTTTTGGTAAAGAACAAGTCTGCGGAGCAAATGACTGTTGACCGCTTAAACGAAGCAGTCTCTCATTATACGGATATGAACATAAAAGATGATAAAACATATTCTCTGAAAGTTTCTGACACGGAAATGCTTGTGACGACATATGTGCCTGAATATACGTTTTTTGGAGTTTCTACCGATGCGTATACGGTCCGTCCATGCAAAATAGATGAGACTTTAACGACAGAAAAAGAACAGGATCTGCCAATCTGCAATTTTGATTATGTATTGATTTACGATGAAAAAGCAGACAAGTTTTATAATATAAAATTCGAGGAAAAAGGAAAACCAGTCATTCCAAAGTTTACAGACGCAAAAGAACTGGCTTATGAACTTGAATTACCAAATGTGGGGACAGTAGAAAATCTCTCTCTCAAAAAGAATTCTGATAATCCAATCGTAATAAGCAGCAAAGAGGATGTGGAAGACATATTGGGCATTTTACAAGGTACGAAACCGACTACAAAGAGCGGTGAAATAGGTACGCCTGTCCGTGTTGAAAATATTATTAATGCAGACTTTATCAGTAAAGAGAATGTGATATGCAGATTATTTTTATATGAAGATGAAGGAAAATATTTTATTGAACAGACGGACAATGGAGTGTATACGATTTCTAAAGAGGATTATGATTTGATAGAAAATTATATGGAAGGCAATTGATCATTGAGCAGCAGTGTGGCTGAAATTCTGTCACGGAGATACGGTTTAAACTACTCTAAAATAGATGATTTTTTGGATAGATCTATGCAGGCAGTCCGTTTCCTGCCGGGCAGAAACGGCGCTTCTGCATTCCATATGATAGGAGGAAAATATAGTTGGAAGTATTGAGAGCAGAGAACATTTCAAAAATATATTGCCAAAATGCGGTGTCATTGCAGGCACTATGCAGTGTATCGGTGACAATCCAAAAAGGTGAATTTGTCGCTGTACTGGGGAGAAGCGGTTCGGGAAAATCAACGCTTTTGAATATCCTTGCCGGTTTGGACAGACCTTCAGAGGGAAAGGTTTACATTGACGGTACGGATATTTTTAATCTGAGCGAGGAAAAAAGGACGCTTCTTCGGCGGGAAAAAATAGGCTTTGTATTCCAGGCATATGAATTACTGCACTCACTGACTGTCACTGAAAATATCCGGCTGCCGGAACTGAAAGCAGATACGGATTATGTGAGGGAGCTTCTTGATACGCTTAAAATCAGGCAATATGAAAAATGTTATCCGGATCAAATATCGGGCGGCGAACAGCAGAGGGCGGCCATTGCAAGGGCGCTCATCAACCATCCGCCTATTCTTTTCGCCGACGAACCTACCGGAAATCTTGACTCCAAAACGGAGAGGATTGTCATAGACCTGTTGAAAAATCTGGCGGCAAAGTATGAAACCAGTATCCTGATAGTTACACATAATGAAGATCTTGTAAAAGATGCAGACCGTGTGATTCGCTTAGAGGATGGTGAAATTGTCAATGGATAGAAAGAAAATCTTTTCAGTAGTGAGAGGGTATCTTTTAAAAGAGAAAAGAAATACCGTCCTGACTGGCCTGTTCCTCTGTTTTATCACGGTATTTCTTCTGATTGGGAACCAGCTTTTTGCAAACGTCCTGACGGCTGACAGATTGAATGCGGAAGCCCTGGAAGGAAGGCAGCATGTGACATATTCTGATATTTCAGAGACAGAGTTTCAGAAGATCAAAGCCTGTGATTTTGTTGCAGAGGCTGGCCTGAGCTTTCATCTGGGGCAGACGGAGGATGGGACAGCATTTGACTATATAGATGAAAGCTTCCGGGATTTAGGGGCAGCCGCAGCAGAGGCGAATATCAAGCAGGTCATAAAGGGACGTTGGGCACAAAAAGAAGAGGAAGCTGTATTTACCCAAAATTATCTGGAAAAATACGGGCTGGAACTGGGGGATACGGTTTCAGTCAGCCTGACAGCTACAGACGCGGATACGGGGGATGTGACATTTCGCGTACCGGGGCTTACCCTTACGGTTGTCGGAGTCGTTGACAACATGACCGGGTTTACGGATCGGAAGAACGGATATGTCTCAGAGGAGCTTGCAGAAAAAATTCTCAGAGAGAAAAAAGGGCGGGTAAACGCTGTGGTCCGGTTTGCCGATGAGGAGAAAATCCCGGAAAATCTAGATAAGCTGAATGCTTATTTAGGCTATGGAGAGGAAGAATCAGAAGCCTTAAATGCGCGGATCAATTATATGCTTGCAGAAGCTGTCACGGATGGAGGAACCCTGAAAAAGCAGAATACAATCATGAACTTCACCATATGGCTGGTGTGTGTCCTGGTTGTATATAATATTTTTTATAACCGTCTTTTTGAAAGGAAACGGGACTTTATCGCTCTAAGAAAAATAGGGTTTCAGACAAAGGATTTGATGAAAATCGCAGGGGCAGAATTCCTGGTTCTTGTCCTGATTGGATTTGCGGCAGGAATCCTGGCAGGATGTTTTCTAAACCAGGCGGTATATGGTGAAATCATGAAGGCGTTCGCTCATGCTTATGACGCAGAGGGACTGGTTTCTCCCGAATTATCGTGGGACAGCGTATGGAATACGGGGGCGCTGTTCCTGTTCATTATCATACCGGGCGCGGCAGGTATGATGCTGCAGCTTCAAAATGTCATACCGGCAGAGGTCATGCGCGGCAAAAGAAAAAATGTAAGGAAGCAGGCACTGGCGCTGACGATTGCGTCGCTTTCGGCAATCCTGATCAGCTTGCTGGGAATCCGGGATAACCACAGCGACGAAGGCGTTCTTTTTGTAAAGGAATATGTACCTGGGGATCTGCAGGTGACGGCAGGAAGCATTTATGAAAATATAGCGGGAGGAGATATTCCCTCCATATCGGATTCGGTTTTTCAGGAAATGAAAGCAGTTCCGGGAGTCAGGCAGGTGCAGGATTATGCGATCAATTACGACAGAGGGATCTTTCTCTGCGAGGAAAGGGAAAAATTAAACGCTGACAGCGGGAACTATGAGTCGATGCTCACTATGGAACAGGAGATTGACGGAAAGAAGCAATGCTTATACAATCTGGTTTTGGCGACAACGGATGATATAAAGGCGCTGGCGCCGTCCTATGATGAAGAAAGGGACGGTCCTGCCGCGATTATGGAAACGGAGCTGGCAAAGACATTAAACCTGGAGATCGGGGATATGTTTACCATTTATGATGAGCAATTGATTATAAACGGTTCGAAAAACGAATGCAAATCTGCCCGTGTAAAGCTTCTGGATGCCCGGAATATTATATTGTCGGAAAATCATATAGGGGGGAATCTGCTGGTCGTGGACAGGGAAACTGCACAGTTATTTTCAGGCAGATTATACCGACAGGTTGTCAATGTGTGGACTGAGGAAGGCAGGGAAGCAATGGCTGTGTCCAACTTGGAGCGTATTTCAGATACGAACGGATATTCCTTCCGCAATGCCGGCCGGCAAATACAGAAGTACGTTGATTCAGATCACTGCCAGAAGGTGATGCATTGGTTTTTTATCATCATCCTTGCGGTGATTGGCCTTTTGGTCTATTTCAATACGGTATTTACGAACCTGCTGAACAGGAGAACTGATTTTAAGATCATGTATAAAATCGGCATCCGGAAACAAGAGATGTATTGGATGGTAATGAAAGAGGGTTTGATTCAGGGCGGCATGGCAGCAGGAGCCGCGGCGATTGTACAGGCCATTTTGAGTGTGAGCAGACAGGAGTCATTTTTCAATATATTCGCGGTAACAGACGCGGGTGTGGTGACAGCATGCGTATTGTTCCCGGTTTTTATACTTTGGTATATGTTTCATAAGAAGATGGCAGCTTCTTAGAGCGGTCTCGGAAACTCTTGAGTGCAATAATATGAAAATGTATTCTGCGTGTAAGGTAGCAGATCCGGGAATGCTTTTGATGTTCCGGGCATTTTTCCTGGCCGGCTTATAGAGTCTTTCTATAAGCCGGCTGTCCTTATGTCATTTTGCAATTAGACGGAAGCTGAAATAAAAGCTATACTAAAAGACAGAGAACAAGGAGTTGCAGAAAAATAACTCCTAAACGAAAAACAAAGGAGAAGAACAATGGCAAATTATGCAGAAATGTGGAAAGACTTAGGGATGGATCTGGAGGCCCACGACGCGCTCTGCGCGGTGCTCCCCACCGCATTCGGCGACGTATACCTTTCACAGGAAAACCGCCCGGAGGGCATGGGCTTCTGGGATATGGTCGTGGCGGACATCCACGGCATCCGTCCGGCGGAGCTGATTGAGGCGCAGAAAAAGGGGCAGAAGGTATTCGGTACGTTCTGCGTCTATGTGCCGGATGAGGTAGTGATCGCGGCAGACGGCATTGTGACCGGGCTGTGCGGCGGTTCTCAGTTCTGGGTTCCGGGCGGGGAAAAGGTTCTGCCGAAAAGCACTTGTCCGCTGATCAAGGCATCCGTGGGCGCGCGCCTGGAACGAACCTGCCCGTTTTTCAGAATTGCGGATATGTATGTAGGGGAGACCACCTGCGACGGCAAGAAAAAAGCCTGGGAAATTCTGGGCCAGGACGTTCCATGCACATCATGGACATGCCCCAGATGAAGCGGCCCCAGGACGTGAAGAAATGGGAAGACGAGATCAAAACATTTGCCCATGTTGTCGAAGAATTTACAGGAAATCAGATCACTCCGGAGAAGCTGGGTGACGCGATCCATATTATCAATGAAAAGAGGAAAGCCCTGGCCCGCCTGTACGAGGCGAGAAAGGCAAAGAATATCCCCATCAGCGGAAGAGACGCGCTTCTGGTGATGCAGATCGCGTTTTTCGACGATCCGGCGCGCTGCGCGCAGATGACAAACAAGCTGGCGGACGAGCTGGAGCAGCGGATTGCCGACGGCGTGTCTGTATTTCCAGCAGGGACGAAGCGTATCCTGCTCTCCGGAACCCCGATGGCGATTCCAAACTGGAAGCTGCATCAGATCATCGAGACCAGCGGCGCCGCGGTGGTATGCGAGGAGACCTGTACAGGAACACGCTATTTTGAAAATCTGGTGGATGAGACAAAAACGACCCTGGATGAGCAGTACGCGGCCATTGCCGAGCGGTATATGGGTGTGAACTGTGCGTGCTTCACGCCGAATACCGGCCGTGTGGACGACATCCTGCGCCTGGCAAAGGAATACAACGTGGACGGCGTGATCGACGTGAACTTAAAGTTCTGCTGTCTGTACGATACGGAAGGCTACACGGTGGAGAAGGCATTGAAGGACGCGGGGATCCCGGTCCTGGGGATCGAGACGGACTATACGGATGCCGATGCGGAGCAGCTCCGTACCAGGATCCAGGCCTTTGTGGAGATGTTGGGCTAAGATGGAAGAAGAAAGCAGAATCAATTATTATATCTTGTTTGAAAATTATACACATGGGATGCTCCTGCAGGAGCTGTTACGGGAAGAACACATTTCTTCCCGTATTTCTCCCGCGCCCCGTTCCATCCAGGGGGAGCTGGGATGCGGCATGTCCCTGCTGATCCAGCCGGAGGACATCGACCAGGTGCGGGCATGCATCGAAAAGCATCACGCTGAGTATCACGACATTGCGGCTTTGCCCTGCCAGATCAATCCCCGGAGGAACAGATTTTGCTGAGGAAAAATAAAAATCTTATTAAAATTGGTTGCTATTTTAGGCAGAATTGAATATACTATATATAGTTAATGCCGCTGGCTTAACAGAACGCGGATTTAACAGTGGGACGGATTTTCCGTCCCTGTTTTTATAACAGGAGGATGCAGGAGAACAACAATGGCAAAAATCTTATTACTGGAAGACGATACAAGCCTCAACCGGGGCATCAGCCTGAAGCTGGAAAAGGAAGGCTACGAGGTGCTGAGCGCCGTCCGGGCCGCTCAGGCGGAGGAAATGTTCCGGGAAAATGAGGTGTCCCTGATTATCAGCGACATTACGATGGAGGACGGGGACGGACTGGAATTTTGCCGGAGCATTCGCAGAGTCAGCGACGTCCATCTGATTTTCCTGACCGCCCTGGATCAGGAAGTGGATATTGTAAACGGCTACGACGCCGGAGCCGACGACTACATCACCAAGCCATTCAGCCTGATGGTTCTGATTTCAAAGGTCAACGCGCTGATGCGCAGGATCGGGCAGAGCCAGAAGGAGCACGGACAGGCCCTGTGCTCCCGGGACATTCGGGTGCAGTGCCGGGAGATGCGGGTCTATAAAGGGGACGAAGAGCTGCTCCTGAGCAAGAAGGAAATACAGCTCCTGCTATATTTCCTGGAAAATCCGAAGCAGATCATTTCGAAGGAGCAGATCCTGGAAGCCGTATGGGACATGGACGGGCAGTTCGTGGATGACAACACGGTCCCGGTCACCATCAGCCGCCTGAAAAAGAAGATCGCCGAGGATGAGGATTACGAGTATATCAAGAATGTCAGGGGGCTGGGGTATCTATGGACGTCGGAAGCATCGAGAAAGTAAAGGAACTGTCGAATGCAGGAGCATCTGGCGGCGGAAGCATCGAGAAAATGATCCGCAATCATGAACGGGGCTATATCTGGCTGGAACACGAATGGAAGAAAAATCTAGGGATAAGCACGGCGGGAATCGCGGTCTTATTCCTTTTTTTGCTGCCCGCGAAAATCCCGCTGCCCTACTATTCCGCGCTGTTCGCCGGAACGGTTCTGGCAAACGGAATCTGGTGCTTTCTGACATACCGTCGGAAATACAAAGATTACCTGGAAATATCAGACTGCCTGGAGGAATTGGAAGCAGGCAATTACAAACGGCGGACGGCTGAAACAGGAAGTTACAGACAGCAGGCGGGCGGGGATACCCTGAAAACCGGAATCAGATCCCAGCTGCAGGAGCAGATGGAGCGGGTCGGCCATGCGGTGGAGGTGTATAAAAGTCAGCTGGAGAAAGAAAAGGAAAATACCAAAGCAATGATCACGGATATTTCCCACCAGCTAAAAACCCCGGTGTCGGCGCTGGGGCTGAGCCTGGAGCTTTTAGGGGATGACCAGATCACGGAGGAGGAAAAGCGGGAATTTCTGGAGCGGGGAAAGCAGGAGGCGGAAAAGCTGAACCACCTCATGGAAACATTGGTGAACCTGTCCAGGCTGGAGGCGGACATGATCCGTCTGGAACCGCGGAAAGCCAGCCTGAAAGCAACGCTGGTCCGCGGGGTAAACGGCATCTATCTCAAGGCAGAGGAAAAACAGATCGAGATGGAGATGAAGGAATTTTCCGATATGGAGCTTCTGCATGATCCCAGATGGACGGCGGAAGCTATTTCCAATGTACTGGATAACGCGGTGAAATATTCTCCCGCCGGAAGTACGGTCCGGATCCGGGTAGAGCCCATGGCCTCCTATGTCTTTATCAAGGTGGAGGATGAAGGGATTGGGATTGAAAAATCCGAGTATCCGAACATTTTCAAACGCTTTTACCGGGGAAAGCGGCCGGAAGTCGAAGCGCAGGAGGGCGCGGGCGTGGGGCTGTATCTGGTTCGGAAGATTTTCGAGGAGCAGGGCGGAAATGTGTGCGCGCTTCCGGCCCACGGCAGGGGAACTGTGATCCGGATGATGCTTCCGAAGAAATATGGATTAGAGTAGAAAGGCTTCAGGTCCGCCGCGCGTAAACTCGTAGTATAACAAAATTGTTATCTTTTTTGAAAGGTTCTTGTAAGGCTTCCGGAGTATGATAAAAACAGGTTGCGGGATGCCCCTTGATCAGGCGCGCCCCGTAACACATACAGAACAGAATCAATTGAACATCTATCATGAAAGGAGCCTTCTTATATGCACCCGATTTTAGAAACCATTGATCTTGTAAAAACTTACGGCGACGGTGATCATCAGATCAAAGCCATCGACCACACCAGCATCACTGTCGAACACGGAGAATTTGTGGCAGTGGTGGGCCGGTCCGGCTCCGGAAAATCTACCCTCCTTCATATGCTGGGCGGGCTGGACCGGCCGGACAGCGGGCAGGTAATCATCAGCGGACAGGATCTGTTTTCCTTAAAGGATGAACAGCTTGCGGTATTCCGCAGGCGGAAGATCGGATTTATTTTTCAGGATTTCAATCTGATCCCGGCGTTGAATGTGTGGGAAAATATCGTCCTTCCCATCGGCCTGGACGGCAAACGAGTGAACAAGGACTATGTGCTGGACATCATCCAGAGCATCGGCATGGAGGACCGTTTAAAAGCCCTGCCCAGTACGCTCTCCGGAGGCCAGAAGCAGCGGACGGCCATCGCCAGGGCATTGGCGTCCCGCCCGGCCATCATCCTGGCGGATGAACCCACGGGGAACCTGGATTCTCACACCGAGATGGAGGTGGTCACCATGCTGAAAAGCTGCGTGGCAAAATACGGCCAGACACTGGTCATGATTACCCATGACGAAACCATTGCCCAGATGGCGGACCGCACCCTCATCATCGAGGACGGGAAGGTGGTGGGTTAGATGAACACAATCAGCAGGACTGCGCTTTCCAATTTCAGGAAAAATAAAAGCAGGAATTTATTGATCGGGACGGCGATTGGGCTCACCGCGCTTTTACTGACCGCTGCGCCCACAGTCATTCTCGGCTTTATCACGATCCGGAATCAGGCAGTGAACCAATATCACCCAACCTTTCATGCCATGTACCGGGATGTGGACAGCCAGACAGCGAAGAAGCTCCTGGCGGATGAACGGATCGAACAGGCCGGGCTCCGGGAGGATGCGGCGGCGATGTACTGCGACCAGGATTCCGACATCCGGATCACCATGATATTCATTGACCAGGCAGCGGCGGAGCTTTCCAGACAGGAACTGGCGGAAGGACATTTGCCGGAGAAGGCGGATGAGATCGTGGTATCAAAGGGAGTCCTGGAAGCCATGGGGCTGGAAGGGACGGTGGGAGACCGGATCCAGATCCCATACCGCCCGAACGGCGGGAGCGAGACCAGGGAAAACCGGGAATTTACCATTTCGGGAATGGTCACGGACTCCGAGATCTCCATTCGGGAGGGCCTGTACTTCTGCTTCGTCTCGGATGCGTTTGCCGGAGAGATCCTGGCGGAGAATGAGCATGAATATCGGATCTACCTCCGGCTGGCCGGTGCGGACGGGATGACCACCGACGCTATTCAGGAGCAGATCGAAACACTGGGCGGGGAATATGGTATTGCGAAAAATGAGATCGTCCTGAATCGGGAATATCTGATGGCAAATTATGTGGATACGTCCGTATACAGCGGGCTTGGACTGGTGCTGGCACTGATCGCGCTGGTCGGGGCGCTGACCATTTACGGAATTTACTATGTGTCCATGCTGGATAAAGTGCAGGAATACGGAAGGCTGCGCGCGGTGGGCGCCACGAAACGGCAGATCCGCCAGCTTGTCTTCCGGGAGGGGCTTGCGGTGGCGGCGATTGCGGTTCCCATCGGGATCCTTCTGGGAATTTTGGCAGGGGTGCAGGTGATCCGGCTGACGGCCAGATACAGTGTCAGCGGCGACATTGCCGTAGCAGAGCAGATGAAGCAGATTGTTGAAAAGGGAGAGGTGAATCTGATCCAGCCCTGGATTATTGTGTTCGGCGTTTTGATCAGCCTTGCGACGGTATACATTTCACTGCAAAAGCCTATGCGCACGGCGGCCAGGATCTCCCCCATTGAGGCGCTGCGCTTCCGGGGGGACGAAGGAAATGCAGCCGCTTCCCGGAAAAAATCCCGGCAGGACAAAGCAGGCGCAAAAGCAGAAAAAAATGCTGCGGCTGCCGAAAAAAAATCTGCGGTACGGCTGCGTTTCCGGCAGAAAAATGGCAGCGCGTCCGGGAAGACCAGAAAGGGCTACGAGGAGATCGACATCCGGAAACTGACCCTCACCAACCTGAGCCGAAATAAGAAACGCACGGTTATGACCATTTTTACGCTGGGGGCGACCGGGATCCTGTTCATGGTTGTTGCCGCGGTCTGCAGCTGTCTCTCCCCCGAGGATATGGTGAAGGACGATCTGCGGGAGAATATCCAGATATCCGTGGACGCCTGGGAGGATCCCATGTACCCGGAGCGGGCGCTGAATAAAATCCAGCAGAATAATCCGCTGACAGAGGAGCGAAAGGAACAGATCCTTCAGATTGACGGAGTGGTGGATATTGATGTGGACACATCTGTAAGAGCCATGCTGGAAGGCCCCGAGGAGGCGGACGGAAGCCCGCTGGTAAGCAGCATCACAGGAGTCAGCGCAAAGGCATTGGACGCGCTCAGAGATTATGTCTCGGAGGGCTCTCTGGATGACCCGGCTCTGGCGGACGGCACCGGGATTATTTTAGGAGAAAAGTTCCGGGATCGGTATGAAGAGATGAAGGACTGGAAGCCCGGGAAAACAATCCGTATGGAGCTGATGGACGGTGAGAAAATACTGCGGAAGGAGTTCCGGATCGCGGCAGTGACAAACGGCCCGATCAGCTATGGCGGAACCTGGCTTGCCATGCCCTCGGACGCGCTCCAAAGCCTCTGCGAAACGGATCTGACAGACTGCTTTGAGATCACGGTGGAGTCTGGGATGGAGAAAAGCGCCGCAGAGGAAATCCGGCAATTGACGGCGGATATGGAATACCTGGAGATCAGGACGTATGAGGAAGCCTATGAGGAGGCGGAAAAGTCCATCGGCATCATTCTCTCGGGATGCTACGGGGTGCTTCTGATCTTCGGTCTGATCGGCATCCTGAATCTGGTCAATACTATGATCAACAGCGTGTATGTCAGGCGCAGGGAGCTGGGAATGCTGCAGGCCATCGGCATGTCCGAGCGGCAGACAGTAAATATGCTGCAGATGGAAGGGCTGTTCTACACGATGGGGACACTGGTGCTGTCGCTGGGACTTGGGAGCCTGCTGGGGTACGGCGCGTTCCTGTGGTCAAAAAAGACAGGGATCTTTTCCATTACGACTTATCGGTATCCGGTGGTCCCGGCGCTGGTCCTTGCGGCAGTGGTGCTGGCAGTGCAGCTGCTGGTCACGTATCTGGTGAACCGGAGCTTCCAGAAGCAGAGTCTGATCGACCGGATCCGGTTTGCTGAATGAGAGGCCGGCGCAATACTCACGGCAGATTTCATCGGCCGTGAGTATATTTAGGATTCATGTTACCATACCCCTGTCATCGGCATTGATGCGCCTGCCGGAAGTCATGAGGAGAGACGGAAAACCTTTCCATAAAAAGCTTCCGGAAATGGCTGACATTGGAGTACCCAATCTGTGCGGAAATCTCGCTCACCGGCAGGTCGGTCTCTTCCAACAGGGCCGCCGCCTGATTGAGCCGGATCTGCTGAATATTTTTGGAAAAGCTCATCCCCGTATAATCCTGGATCAGCCGGATCAGATGATGTTCGCTGTAATGGAAAAAATCCGCCATTTCTTTCAGGCTGGTATTCTGATAATGACTTTCCATGTATTTCAGCAGAAAAACAAAATCAGGCTCGTCATTTTCACCGGTTGGATTGGGAATGAAAACATCTTTCTCATGATTGCGGAGCAGTATCGAAAAGAACAGCTCTGCAATCTGATTTTTCACCGCGTTTTTATATCGTTTTTCAGAGCATTCCTCAAGGTAGAGATATTCCAGGATCCGGAATAAACTGTCGTCATTTCCGGCATGGAATAACAGGTAGGAGTGCTCTTTGTTGCGGTAAAGCGTTTTCTGAAAAAAATCCCCCAGGATCGTTTTATTGGTCAGCGTATTAAAAAATGCCGAGTGAAATGTGCTGGAACGGATCAAAATATTGATCACCAGGCTGTCGTCATCCGCGGCATGGATCGCGTGCATGGTCCCGGGCGCCATGATCAGGACGTCCCCCTGGGATAAATGCTGATGCTGGCCGTTGATGTAATGGCTGCAGGAACCATTGAGCAGGCAGACGATCTCGAAAAAGCTGTGGGTGTGCAAAAAAGCGGGAAGATAGCGGAGATGCCTTGCGATCAGAAGGTCATTTCCGGAAGAGATGAAGGATTCTTCCAGCTTATGGTTCATCTGAAAATTCACATGGAAGCGCTGCGTGATCTCCTGGCTGATCTCCGATTCATGTTCTATCTCGATCAGATAGGCTTCCTCTGATCCGAGGCCGCTTTTCGTCTTAGCCTTCAAATAATCTTCAATTTTAAAATCCAGGTTATCTGTCCCACGGGGGGAATACATCGTGCTGGTATTGTAGCAGCTCTGCTTATATGCTTTCATGATTCATCCTCTGCAAATTTATTCCAACTGTACGGTTGCAATCCGAAATCTCAGTTTTATGGAGTTTATTGCAATAAAACTGAGATTTTGGATTAGCAACCTACTCATAAATGAGCAAAAAAGCAGCTGAATTTCTTCTTCCATCATATCACGCAAATTCCGGGTTGTCACTTATTTTCAAGTCAATGTCATTTTTCGTGCTGTTTTTTGTGCTTCTGAATTGCTATAGTAATCCTACGATTTACAGATGTATGAAAACCAAATAGCTGTTATCTAAAAATGAGAGGAGAGAACACAGATGTCAAACGAACCTTTAAAGAACACGAAGAAAGAAGCCGGCCCCGCGTTTACCTTCTTTTATGCAACCTCAGCATACGGCCCGGCCGCAATCATGGCGGCGGTGGCGGCGACCTTTATATCTCCGTTTATGACGGATACCATGCTTCTGCCGGCGGCAGCATGCTCGGTGATCATGTTTATTTCCAGCCTGTGGGACGCGATCAACGATCCCATGATGGGAGTCATTGCCGACCGGACCAATACAAAATGGGGGCGTTACCGTCCATGGCTGATCCCGGCTCCCGTGTTCTTGACCATTTTTTCCACACTGATGTGGATCAATCCGAATCTGCCCACCATGGCAAAGGCGGTATTCTTTTTGGTCGTATATATGGGCTACGGAATGACCAGAACCATGTTTACTATGCCCCATGTGGCGCTCCTGCCTGCATGTGTGAAAAGCGATAAGGAGAGGAATCATGTGATCCATTTCGGAGCGATCCTGAATACGGCGGCATTTTCTATTGCTTCATCCTTTACCCCGCAGATGAAGGCATTTTTTGAAAATATTTTCCACATTAACAACGGTTATGTTCCGATGATGCTTGTATTCGGCCTGATGTCCTGCGTGACCTTCTGGGGGCTGTTTAAAACCTCCGAAGAAAAGTATGTGGTAGAGACAGAAGAAAAGGCAAACGCCAAAGATATTTTTAAAGTGCTGGGCGAAAAAGAACTCTGGCCGCTGCTGATCGTTTGGCTCACATTCTTCATCGGCTACGGGCTGAACTTCGGGACCGCAGTGTATTACCTGATGTATTATCTGGAAAATCCGGGCCTGATCACGCCGTTTTTCCTGATGCTGACCGTGACCGGATTCATTGCGATCACGTTTCTGTTCCCGCTGATGCTTAAGGTATTCAAGACCGGCCAGAAGGTGTATATATTTACTTTGCTTACCAGTTCCGTGCTTTATATCCTTCTGTTCCTATTTGGAAAGTATAATGTGATGCTGATGCTCGTGCTGTCCGGCCTGGTGAATCTGGTGACGACCCCTCAGATCGCGCTGATGTCTATCTTGACTATTGACGCCATTGATTTTATGCAGTGGAAGACACACAGGAGCTCCAACGGTATCATTGCATCCATAAAAGGGTTTGCGGAAAAATGCGGCAGCACCGTAGTCAATACCGGTATCCTGGCAATCCTGGCAGTGTCAGGATACATCCCAAATGCCATCGGTCAGGAACCGGCCAGTGCGCTTTTTGCGATCAACGCGACGCGATTTGGAATCCCGGTGATCTTCGCGGTGATCCAGCTGATCTGCCTGAGGAAGAATCCGGCGGAGATCCACAGGGCGGAGATTGAAGAGATGAAGGCGAAGGAGGCCGCAGAGTAATAGAATTGCAGAAATAAAGAAAAAATGGGGGCTGTCCGATAATTGGGCCAGCTCCAAAATCTCAATCGCCTTCGCCGCGTCTGAGGTTAATGGTATATTCCCACAGCTTCGAGGACACGCCGGACGGTGACATCTGTATGACCGAGCTGGAACCGGATCTTTCCGCTGCCAGGACCGAGCCTGCTGTCTTATTTTCTGCAAAGGAGGCACCCTGGGCGAAGCCGGTTCCCTTTGCGGAAGCGGAATTTGGCATCAAGGGGGATGTATATTTTACGGACGGCCCCTGCCTGTTTCCGATGGAGGACGGGAAGCTGTACATGACCTGGTCCAGCTGGGGCGATGTGGGCTATGCGGTGGGGGCTGCCGTATCGGAAAGCGGGAACATACACGGCCCATGGAAACAACTGGCGGAGACCATCTGGCCGCGGAACGGCGGACACGGGATGCCCTTGGGCATAACCACTGACATTCGAAACAAGAAATGAGAAAGGATGGTAAAGCTATGGGCACTTACGTTAATCCGGGAAATGCGGCATTCCGGGAAGCGCTGAATTCCAGGATCTATATCGATAAAACAAAGCTGACCTTATACACAAACAGCATTTTAAATACCACCAAAAAAGTATATGCGTCAGCCGTCCCCGCCGTTTCGGAAAGCCCATGTACACTGATATTTTTCATTTTGCGCCCCAATCTTGACACTGCTAAGTTTTGGCGATATAATCTTATCGGCGACAAGATTGGAGGTTGTTATGGATAATAAGCCTTATCATCACGGAAATCTACGAAGCGCTTTAGTTGAAGCGGGATTAGAGTTAATTAGCATGGAGGGTGAGGAGACTTTATCCCTACGTAAAGCTGCTATGAAATGTGGTGTCAGTAATGCTGCTCCTTATGCTCATTTTAACAACAAGGATGAGTTTATTGCCGCAATTCAACAACATATTATGGATTTGTTTGTGTCAACGTTGGAGCAAGCAGCAGAGACGTATGAAAATGCTCCTGATTTTCTGCCTATGCTCGGAACCGTCTATGTTAAATTCTTCTATCACAATCCCGTATATTTTGATTTTCTTTTTTCCAGAAAAAACATTCGGATAAACTTGTCATTGGATTGTGCAGGCGAAAAAGAACCCCTGCCGCTAAAAATACTGAAGCAGGCTGCAATGCAGACTTTTTCCAAAGTTGATATGCCAGAGCCTGTCATACAAAATAAAATAATAGCAATGTGGGCCTTGGTCCATGGTTTATCGGCTATCGCAACGATGCCCAATGTAGAGTATGACAAAGATTGGGAAACAAGAATTGAAGATATCATTAAATCTATTTAGCGCCATATTATAAAACGGGAGGACGAAAATGAATGTTATCATACATGATTTGACCGACCTGCAATTTCAACAGATTTTCCCGCAAATCACAGGAGATACACGGATTGTATCTAATAAAGGTTTCATAAAAAACTGTATTGGATGTTTTGGCTGCTGGATTAAAACCCCAGGACAATGTGTAATGAAAGACGGATATGAAAATATGGTTAGCAGGAACAGCATCAATTTTAATGCGTCAAAGCATAACGTTGCTTTTTTCAATTCCATAGAGCAGCTATGTGGGAAAGTGGGGGAGCAGTAAAAAGATGAATATAAGTATTATTAACGGAAGTCCCAAGTCTGGGGAAAGTACATCAGGACTTTTGATAAAGTATTTGCTGCAAGAAACGGGGGAAAGTAATGCGCAGGTGTTCAAATGTTCCTTGCAAGCAACAGAGTTGGCAGAAATAGCAAGCAGTGATGTATTGGTATTTGTGTTTCCGCTCTATGTAGATAGTATCCCCTCCCAGCTACTCCAATTCCTAATTATCTTAGGAGAGCTAAAAGATTTGAACCATGATATGATGGTATATTGCGTTGTGAATAATGGTTTTTTTGAAGGGACACAAAATTATATTGCGATTCAACAGATGAAAAATTGGTGTGCCGCAGCTAATTTGAAATGGGGGCAAGGTGTTGGCATTGGGGCTGGCGAAATGCTCCCGTTTATTTCCAATGTTCCACTAAAGCATGGACCGAACAAAAAAATCAGATATGCAATCAGCGATTTAGCAACCAATTTGCTAAATAGGCAACCTGGAAAAGACATTTTTATTTCACCAAATTGGCCTCGCTTTTTATGGAGAATACAATCAACAAGGTTCTTTTGGATGCCGCGAGCCAAATCAAATAGTCTTAAAAAGCAAGATTTATACCAAGGAATAAAAAGATCATAGAGACTAAAGGGGAGCGGCAGATGGTGATGGAATGGATATATTGCCCAAAATGCAAGCAGGAAAGCCATTTTTCAGGTCAACTATCAGCATGATACTCCGCAATCCCATTTATGCAATGGCTGACCTGGACATTTACGAGTTTTTCAAAAGCCAGGGAACGGGGATTTACAACGATGCCGCTTGGGCTGGACCAGTCCGGCATGGGGTGTCTGGCGAACAGAAATAAGGAAGGAGATTAACTAATGACAATTCTAAATGAATTGGATTCTACTTGCGGACTCTTTGACGAGGAGCTGACGGTAAGATTCAGGGAATCTATAAGGATTGATAATGAAGTAAGAAAGATAAAAGGTTTGCCTGTGGCAGGATATGACGATGAAACCCAGAAGGCGTACCTTGAGTATCCGGACGGGAGGCGCGAGCATGTCGGGAGATGATGTGATAAGGCTTCCGGAAGCGAGATTTGTGATATCTCGCACATATATGATAATACACAGGAGCCGTTCAGAAGTTCGACTCGGTTTATGCGCCCGGCGAGATCAAAGCGGCGGCTTATTACGAAGACGGGCCCAGTGAAGAGTACTGCCTGTGTACGGCAGAAGATGAGGTGCCCCTGTGCATGACGCTGGACCGGGGAATACTGATTGCACGGCAGCGATATTCTTTCTCCACATATACACACAGATATTCTTTCATACATTCTATATTCGTTTCCATGGGGACTCCCCATTTCTGATGAAACCACTGCGCGGCTTTTTCGGCCAGTTCCTCATACTCCCGTAATTTTATGATGGTTATCATTGTCACATTCCCCTTTCTGCAATGAAGTGTTCGATCCGTCTGCCTGTCCGGTTAGAAGCAGCGCGGCCGCTGCGCCGCAGAGCCCTCCCGCCAATTTGGAGAGAAGAAGCGGGACGACCAGATCTGGTTCCGTCCCGAAGGTGAATCCCATGTGGGCCGCCAGTGCGGAAGCGCCGCACACCAGAAAGGCGGCGTTTACCACCTTGCCCCGGTCATCCATCTCCTTCATCATGGCGATGGCTGGAACCGGGCTTACAATTCCCATGAGAAGGCCCGCCACGCTGTTTCCGTTCATGCCGGTTTTTTGGCCCGCCCAGTTCAGGGGCTTTTCCAGAAGCCGCCGCAGGATTTCCGCCACAGGAAGGCTTCCCAACATTACCACGCCGATGGAAGACACCACGGCCATCGCCTCCTCAATGGGGGCGAGCCCTTTGAGGAGACGGAAGCCGGTCATATATTCCACCGCCCCTGCGGTCAGCCCGACAGTCGTCAGAAACCCGATGACTGCTGCAAAATATCCGAAGCCTTTGATCATTTGATCCGGAAAAAAGCGGATTCCGGCCATGAACATCAGGGAGAGCAGAAAAAGCGGAAGGCTCTGGAGTAAAATTTCCATGATACCCAGTCCGCAGAACAGCCCGCCCATGACCAGCGATACAGGCATCATGCCCAGGCCGATGAGCATTCCTCTGGCGAACAGGGACCGTTCCTGCCGGGAAACCATCCCCATCCCAACGGGAATGGTGAAGGTGACGGTGCACCCGAAGGTAGCCCCTGCCACAACCCCGGCGTATCGTCCTACCGAAGGCGCGTTCGCCAGCTCCATGGAAAGCTGGTAGCCGCCCATGTCGATTGCCAGAATCCCGCCCAGGATTCCGGGGTCTAGTCCGGACAGGTTCCACAGCGGGACAAGGAACTGCTTCAAAAGCCCGGAAAGGAGCGGGGTCAGGCAGATGATCCCTGCCATGGAGAGGGCGGTGGCGCCCAGATGCATAAAGCCTTCTTCAAACCGCTTTCCAAGCCCCAGGCGGTTTCCGCAGATTCTGTCCAGGCCGCCGGCCGCCGCGCCTGCGGCCATGATCCACATGATGGTTGTATTCATGGTTTATCCAGTCTCCCTCGTGTTTTGTATACCCAAAGGGCATCGTATCGAACGTAGCCTGTCCGTTATTATAGAGTGAAAAAGGGGAAAGATCAAGAGCGAATTGCAACGCATCCAGCTCATGGAAAAGCCGCCGGCTACTGATGTGATAATTCTTTTATTTGTATCTGAAAACAGTTTAGCACAAAGAAAGGCGGTTGTATATGCAATTACTTATCATTGGGAAGGTGACTATCTGATTCCCGACCTGAAACTTTCGGATACAACGGAATATCAGATCGGGAAGTATGGACGGATGAGAATGCGTTTGTGTGATTCTGAAAAATTTAAAATCGGGGATTGACAGGACGGAAGAAATGGCTTTCTTATTGACAATAAGAAATGGGTTTTCACCGTACATCTTGCCGCGGCTTGCTCGTTTCTTTTTTATTGCTAAGATATCATACAGATATTTCTTGCCATTTTCAGCATGGTTAAACAAAAGCCGGGCATGGAAGATATTGTATCTTACAAGCGTATTTTCCTCATAGACCGGGAGGGCAAAACGGACATCATACCTATACCAGCCGTATTTTGCGTTTTTATTGTGTTTTTCCTTGCGGTTTTCTTCAAAAACCGGGTTAGATGCTATCTGGATCAGCTCTGGTATCGCAGTGGCGGCATTTGCCCTAGTACAGCATTGCGTAATTAACGGTGAATTCTGCACCTGCTATTTCTGCCAGCTCTGCGTTGTCGTCAATCAACGATGCCACCGCATCGCCTCTTTCCTCCGCCTTGTCCTGACAAAAATATCAGACACATTATTCACCATTATATACGCAATGCTGTACTAGCTTTTGCATTTGCGCCCATGAGGCTTTTCCGGCTTTCTGATTCCGTGTATTCTTCCGGCAGTTCACTCCCGATAAAAATATGCTCTGCTCTTTTATTCCCCTTTTTCTTTTCTCTTGATTTGTAGACATTAAACTGGTTCTTGTACTTCTGGCTGCAAAATTCATTTCCCTTCCGGCTTGCGACAAAGGCTTTTTTACAGTGTTTGCACATACGCATATCACTGTCACTGATTCATAGGAAATGAAATCCGCAGTTGTCGGCAGGGCGGTCATAAAGCCGAGTACGACTTCTTTCAGTTTTTTTTCCGGAGCCTTGTGCATGGCGGCAAGCCCGACATTTACGGCATCAATGACAAGCTGTTCTGCTTCCTGCATGGGATACTTGTCATCGGCCAAGCTGTCCGATGCCCTTTTCTTCTGTACTTCGTTTTCCAAAAAATATTTTTCGCCAAGTGTCCTTGGCAGGCTGCTTTCTTTCCTGTATGTGAGTATGCCGCCGTAGAGCTTCCGTATCTTTTTCAGTGCGGTTTCACGAATACCCCTGAAATTATTAAAAATATGACTCCTGAGCAGCTGAATGAGAAGGTCAATGAGGCTTTAGAAAATAATGAGTCTGAAAACATATACCCAAGGACACCCCATTATGCCCATTATGCCGTTTCACAAAGTATACCCAAGGGCACCCCATTATGGCCATTCGGCCGTTTCATAAAGTATCAGAAGATGGAGAGGCAGATGAAAAACAAGTATGCAGAAAGTTTACAAACACACTTGACAATATCTCGACGTTCACACGGGCTGTCAGTTCAGTGAATTGAAATTTCCCAATCAAAATCATCAATTTCGGGAAGCTTCCTTAAAAAAATCTGCTGAATTGACGATATAATAATAAAGTACTTAGCCAAAAGGAATTTATATTTAAGGAGGATTACGTTATGTCAATGGCTGTAGGTTATAAGCCTTATACAGGCGCAATTAATACAAACAGCGCACGATACAAACGTGCGAAAGCAATGTATGACGAAGGACATCCCAACGGAGAAGCAACGAAGTCTGCTGCGGAAGTGAAGGTTGAAAAAGATTTGCAGAACCTGAAAATGCTTAAACAGATGCTCGGGCAAAAATATGATGACCTTGATTTAAAATTTAAAAATCCGCTTGAAGCAGACGAAGAAACATTTATTCGTAATTATATGGGGCTTTTTGATGAGGACGGTGATTTCGTAAATCCCTATGGTGTAGCGGGAATGGACATTACAGGGAAAGACCCGTCTGAATTTCATAAAATAATCGATGTTTCCGAAACTGCCCGTCAAGATATGTTTGATGAAACGATGCGCCATTTCATACAAGAAAAAGGAGTAGCCAATGGCGATACAACAAAGCGTAC
This sequence comes from Lachnospiraceae bacterium, assembly GCA_009911175.1. Next base: position 64,251 of record QXWX01000036.1, read on the forward strand.
TGAGGTTTTTACACGCTATCAGTTAAGCGTTAAAAAATCAGATCGGTTAAGCGGTACATGGACACTTGGACAATATGAGCGAATGTATACAAAAGCATTTTACGAAGCTGTAAGAGAAGCAAACCCCAACTGGCAGCTTGGGCAGCCATTTGATACAAGCATTGTACGTAATATTACCCGCGAGGATGTAGAAAACCGCATTGTAAAAGGCGACAGCGAATTTTCATTAAAACCGAGGGCATCTTTGGATATTAAGGCATGATGTTACTGTTCACGCGGCGCCGTGCACTATGTCTTAGATGCGGATATCAAGAGTTTTTTCAACCACATAGACCATGAATGGACGGTCAGATTTATAGAATCACGAATCAAAGACCCCAACACCATAAGACTGGTAAGGCGGATGCTGAAAGCAGGAATCATAGAGAACTACCAATACGAGGAAACGGAAGAGGGTTCTGAACAGGGTTCATTATGTCCTGAACGGCATAATGCGCCATTAAAGAAAAGCGCATAAAAATAGACCTGTTAAAAGACTCAGATCCTGCCTTGTGGCAGGGCCTGGGAAAGTGCGTCCATCTAAAAAAACAACGGGGAATACCTCTCTGACTTTAACAAAAAAACTACTCTTTTTAGAAAAAGGGGCTGTTACATCCCGAGATTTTTTGATCTCTGGTGCAACAGCCCCTCTTCTTTATCAGAACCTAAACCGTGGCAGGATATGTCTTTTTGTACCACAAATGCAGATGGGGCGGGCTGGCAGGTCAGAATATCCCAGGTGTGGTAGATCTGATCGTATTCGAAAAATATCGGAGGATGCACATAGGAGCTGGTATTCAGGCCGTCCATTGCCGTAGGCAATTTAAAATGACGGCCTGAGTTACAGGGCACGCCTGATCAAGGTGTGACCTGTAACACTATTCAAGCTGACATGGCTGAAGAAAGTGCAAAAAGGCTGGATATTAAAGACATTTTGTGATAGAATTTTTTAAGATGAAATTGGGGATGGTCAGATATGAAATACAATATTCCGGACAGGGTTATAAAGGATATTTTTACATTTGCCCGGAAATGCGCGGTTCAAAAAGTGATTCTTTTTGGTTCCCGCGCCAGAGGCACGCATACCGAAAGAAGCGATATAGATATTGCCGTAAGCGGCGGTGACTTTGACGCGTTTTATTGGGAAATAAAGGAACATGTCCATTCACTCCTGACTTTTGATATCATGAATCTCGATTCGGGCGCTTCGGAGGAATTAACACAGGAAATAGAAAAAGACGGGGTGGTCATATATGAAGAAATTTGATAATTTTTCAAGCTGTCTGAATGTATTGAAAAATGCGGATTTTGATTTTGCGAATGATAATGAAATTTACAGAACAGGTGTGATCGGACAGTTTCAGCTTACCTTTGAACTTTCATGGAAGGCGCTGCAGGCAGTGTTAAGAGTTCATGGAGCAGAAGGAGCGGAGACAGGTTCGCCCAGAGAGATTTTACAGCTTGGTTATAAGCTGGGATTTGTGAATGATTCAGCTGTGTGGCTTCTGATGTTAAGAAAACGCAATACAGCCGCCCATATATATGACGAGGATAAAATTGATGAAATGCTCCTGCTGATCCGTGACAGCTTTATACCGGCATTTCTGGCTCTTGAAAAGACCTTGAAGGATAAGCTGGAAAAGGCTGAGGGGGATTGGAACTAAAGAAAGAGGCTGCAGGCAAAACATTTGCGTCTCATTTCTTATGATCTGCCATTATTCTTTATTCCCGCAAAGCAACGAGCCAGGTAGCCATGCCTGCGTTTTCCGGCTGAAGCATGCGGTTTCGGAGCTGCTCTATACAGGCAGCAATATCACGCGTATCGCGATGAACAGCGGCTTCTCCAATGTCTCGGCATTTAACAGGGTATTCAGGGACTATTACGGCATCGCGCCCACCGAATACAGAAATCAAAACAAGGAGCGTATGGAAAGGAAATTCTGGAGTAAAGAAAAATTAAAGAATAAACTGCGGCAGGAGCTGCAGGCCCTGGAAAAAGCGTAGGACGCGGATGGACCGAAGGAATCCGTCTGTATTGAGGCGGATGCCGCAGCCGCGTCCCACTATGAGAAAAACTGGAATAAGGCGATCAATATAGGCTCCGTATATAACCTTACACTGGCGAATCTGCAGTACCATGTGCTGGCCCTGACAGAAGAGCTGGGAATGTGTCCGCTGTCAGTGTATTCCGGATTTTATCTCTTTTATGCTTTTTCCATATGAGATCATAAAAAGGGATGAGTTCTATACATACCGGAGCAACCTGGAAGATTCCTTCGAGCTGGACATGATCAGGAAGTATAAGCGTATGCTCAAAGAGCAGGGGATGGAACAATGCAGGATCTATATCAGTGAATGAAACAATTCGATATCCAACCGGAATTATCTGAATACAGCAGCTTCCGGGGCGCTTATTTTGCGAAAAAGATCTGTGAGATCTGGGATTCCGTTGATATGATCTGCTGCTGGATGGGCTTGGACTGGATGAGCAGCTATTACGATTCCAGAAGCTTTATCAACGGCGCTTCCGGAATTTAGATTGTCAATCACGACACAGGAGGATGCCGCGAAAACCATGTATGTGTGTCGCCGGGAACACTGTTTCCCGGAGGATTGTCCTGCTATACTTTATCCATCACTGAAAAACAGCGGCATACGCCGAAAGCCTGTTTGCGGGAGACATGGGTGAGGAAGAACAGGAATATTCCCGGAACATTAGGACAAGGCGGAGGAAAGAGGCGATGCGGTGGCATCGTTGATTGACGACAACGCAGAACTGGCAGAAATAGCAGGC
>QXWX01000290.1 GCA_009911175.1 Lachnospiraceae bacterium
GATGAATCCAACGCCACCTGCGGGAAGCGTCTGGCTTCGATTGGCCTCGAGAACACCGAGGCCAACCGTCAAGCCTACCGGACGCTTCTCGTCACGCCTCCCGGGATTGGCCAGTACATCTCTGGGGCAATCTTGTTTGAGGAGACTTTGTATCAATCCACCGTCGATGGGAAGAAGATCGTCGACATCCTAGTTGAGCAAGGCATTGTGCCTGGGATCAAAGTTGACAAGGGTCTTGTCCCCTTGGCCGGCTCGAACAACGAGTCGTGGTGCCAAGGTCTAGACGGGTTGGCTTCTCGCTCCGCTGCTTACTACCAGCAGGGAGCCAGATTTGCCAAATGGAGGACTGTTGTGAGCATTCCCAACGGTCCGTCTGCACTGGCAGTGAAAGAAGCAGCGTGGGGGCTTGCTAGATATGCTGCTATCTCACAGGAGAACGGCTTGGTCCCGATTGTTGAGCCGGAGATCTTGCTAGACGGTGAACACGGAATCGACAGAACATTCGAGGTTGCTTTGAAGGTGTGGGCTGAGGTTTTCTTCTACTTAGCTGAGAACAATGTGTTGTTTGAAGGAATTCTGTTGAAACCTAGCATGGTCACACCTGGAGCAGAGTGCAAAGACAGAGCAACACCAGAACAAGTTTCTGACTACACTCTCAAGCTTCTCAAGAGAAGAATCCCTCCGGCTGTCCCGGGGATCATGTTCTTGTCTGGAGGGCAATCCGAAGTGGAGGCCACCCTCAACTTGAACGCGATGAACCAAGCCCCGAACCCATGGCACGTGTCCTTCTCGTATGCACGAGCCCTCCAGAACACATGCCTCAAGACATGGGGAGGAAGGCCGGAGAATGTGAAGGCGGCTCAGGACGCCCTCCTCATCAGAGCAAAAGCTAACTCCCTTGCTCAGCTCGGAAAATACACGGGCGAGGGCGAATCCGAGGAGGCCAAGAAAGGCATGTTTGTTAAGGGATACAGTTACTAAACTGTATATGTCTGGCTCAAGACATCCACAAATATCAAAGTGTTTGAATCTAGCTTATGATGTTGCCAAGATACACTGAATTCTGGCCAATTCCACAGCCATTGTAGAATACTTTTATGTATTGTAATTTTGTTATGTATCATCACGCTCTTGATTTCTGGGAGTTTCAGTTAATCAAATCATATTTCAA
>QXWX01000291.1 GCA_009911175.1 Lachnospiraceae bacterium
TACAGTTTTATCACTTTCGTGTCATAATTACTTGCTTGTCATAATGGATACTATGTAAAGATTGCCATAGTATCCACTGCCTCCTTACCGAAGGTGGATTTTCCGATGATGGATTCTGGCGTAATGTAAACTATTTCAATTACACTTATCTCCGGAAAGCTTTCCAGACCGCTCTCCTAAATGAAATGGAGAAGAAGATCGGCCCTTCTTTTAAAAAAATGAAAGGAGCCATCTACCGTAAGGATAAAGAAGGATTTTATGTCTATGCAAAACCAAACCTTTGTGATCCTGATACTGTGGTAAAATATATCAGCAGATATCTTGGACGTCCCACGATCGCCTCTTCCAGAGTTGATTCCTATGATGGCGAAAACGTGACTTTTCATTATAACAAGCATGAAGATGACTCTTATGTGGAAAAAACGCTTCCCGTGTTGGATTTTATACAACTTCTGATCCAGCATATCCCGGAAAAGCATTTCAAGATAACCCGCTATTATGGACTCTATGCCCGGCGGCGGGAACTTGATAAAACCATACGCAAAGCCGTTGATCCTTGTAAACATAAAATCATTTTGGATTGGAATCAATGGCGGAATCTCATTTTTCTCTCTTTTGGATATGACCCTTTAGAATGTCCAAAATGCAAACACAAAATGGTTTTTATGGAACTCTACCAGAAGCATAAGCGTGTCCCTCTAGAAGAATTATACGAAAAGGCCATGGCACCCTACCGATGTCAATCCAAAGGCCCTCCCGGTAAATGTGCTTGATTTTATTTCCCATCTGTCCCATACTAAACGTAATATAAAGATGGGAGGCTCCATGATGAATTCAAAATTTTTAGAGGAACTCAGACAACGCTATATGAAAAACCCGCCAGAAGGTATGACATCCAAGCTGGTAAAAAACATGACGGATTCCGACCTGCTCGACATGCATTACTTTCTAACTGAAGATGAGGATCTTGACGGGAATGACTCTGAAGATGGTTTCTATATCTTCTAATCGTTCTCATGAGTCATTATGCCCTTTCGATAACCTATCATTTTGGTAGGTTATTTTTCTTTATGCAAAAATGGAGAAATTTGGTAAGTAGGTAAGTCCCTTGCGGGGCTTACCCCTCTCAGAACCGGACGTGCAGCTTTCCCGCATCCGGCTCCC
>QXWX01000292.1 GCA_009911175.1 Lachnospiraceae bacterium
ACGGATCAGCAATGCGCTGGCAGAAATAGGGCTTGAAGAAAACAGGCGGCTTTTCTACCATAAATACATAGAATTCGTTACTGGCTGTAGGATGGGTGACACAAAAGACCATTTCGGAATGATCCCTGAAGGCTGGACGGGGGATGGTGTCCTGATCGACAGTTCCGGCCTGCCGAATTGTGCCAGAATACCCGTGACCGCAGTCAGTAACCATAACGGTATCATCAGCAACGAAGTGAGAGTCATATATGTGGTGCACCAACGGACCGGACTGCCATTGTTTATGCGGTATGTCCCGGGTAATGTAGTCGATGCCACTACGATCAAGCGGACTCTGTTAGAACTGAAAGGATTGGGCATCGATGTCAAATTTGCCCTTTTGGATGCCGGTTACTACAATGGAAAAAACGCAGATGCGTTATATGATGCAAAGGTTTCTTTCGTAACCCGGACCCATAGTAACAATAAAGTTTTTACAGATGCAGTAAAAATACACCGTGCCGGACTGGAGGCAAAGGAAAACCTCGTCTGCCATAACGGAGGATTGTACTATATGAAACAGATTGATGTTATGCTTGGCACCAAATCCGACAGGAAAGCATATGGTTATCTGTGCCTTGACCTCACAACACAGTCAAAGGAACTTCGGAAGGTTGCAGCCAAAGCTGAGGATGGGAATGAATCCCCCAATGAGATCTACGGGCAAATGCAGGAAGCAGGCCTATTTATGTTAGTCTCGTCAAGGGCAGTCGCAAAGGAGCGCATCCTGTCGCTGTATTATACGAGGAATCAGGTAGAGGAAATCTTTCGCATCGGAAAAGGGGAAGGGAAAATGCTCCCGCTTGATATCCACCATGAGGATACCTTGCGAGGGCATCTCATGATGACTCTCCTGTCAACGGCAGTCCTGAAAATACTGCAGGACCGGCTGCTAAATACAAAACTCTCCCCATCCGAGGTATTTTCTGTCCTCAGCCACCAAGGGGCACTTGTATACCCAAACTCATTGATTACAAGTGAGCCAGTGAAAAAAATGAATGATATATATAAACATTTTAAAATCAAATGCCCTGAAGAAATACCATATACTCCAACCGAGGATGAGTGCGCCAGGATGTAGAGAGAATTAAGTAGCGGGAACTACGGAT
>QXWX01000293.1 GCA_009911175.1 Lachnospiraceae bacterium
CCCCCCCTTCTTCGAGGTGTCTCTATTGTAATCGTATCTGTATCTTCTTTTCTGTTCCGCTGTATTCTTTCAGCCTGACGATCTTAAATGAATCCTTTAGCTTTTGATGTTTTTGCTCTATGCTCAACCTGATCCCTTCCCATAATTGTGCCCATGACTCCAAAATCTCTGAAATCATATGCCCAATCTGGATCAGGTAATAATGATTCTTGATCCCCTGGTATTTTTTACTGAATAAATGTTCCAGATAATATCCATTCCTCTTTTGCATATTAAATCCTTCATTCTCTATTTTCCAGCGCATCCGCCCTCTTGCCACCAGGTCTGATACGTTCTTTTGGCTCACCGGCAGGCTTGTCAGGAACCAGAAATGCTTTTTCTCCTCCTGCTCTATCTTGTGCATTCCCCTTTTTATAATCTTTTTTACTTCCTCACCATACTCCATCAGATTTATTTTATATCCCTTATAGTCAATATCACAGACATGATCATACCAGTATCGGCCATTTTCTTTTCTGGTTTCCTTCCGGTTATGTTCTATTTCCCTCAGCGTTCTGTATTCGCTTCCTACTGTCGGGATGCTTCCCTCCTTAAAACGCAGCAGATACTGCCACTGATGTTCCTCACATTTCCTGAAAAATGGCTCACATGCGTGCAGGCTGTCGGCACATAGACATATGTTCAGTCTTGGAAACTGCCTCTTTAGCTTTTCCATCAACCTCGCACATGCCTTCCTTTCACAGTCCTGTTTGTCCATCTCGTTCCCGTCATTTTCTACAAACTCGGTCATAATGCTTACCACAACCTTTGGATGCAATACCAGCTTTGCCTCTAGAACATAGTAATAATTCTCACGATATTCTTCCGGCGTTCCTTTATGATGGATCCGGTACAATGCTTTTGGATCCAATGGCTTGCGGCTGCTGTGTAATTGGGTCCCATCTAAAATCACCTGCCAATATTTATCACGAATGCGCGCCCTGTTGAACGCCTTACTTCGCAGCAGGCGGTACACCAGTTTCCAAATGACTTCCTGAAGATACTCCGGATCCAGTTTTTCCAGATACCGATTGATGGTCTCCCAGTAAGGGAGCTCGTGAACCGTCTCTTTCTCTGCGCATAGTTCCCAAATGTTT
>QXWX01000294.1 GCA_009911175.1 Lachnospiraceae bacterium
TCCCTGTATGCCTGGATTGTATGTGCGCTTTTCTGTTTCGTGTCAGGAAGGTAAGCGGTAAGGAAATGTTTCATCAGTCTGTAAAGCTCAGGATCCCTAATCTTCAATGCTGTCACCTTCTTTCCCATAGATGGCAGAGAATTGTTTCCAGTCTACGCCTGCTGAATTCCGAATTCTTTCCGGGAGAAGATGGATGTAATAAAATGTGCTGCCAATTTTTGAATGTCCCATATAGTTGCTCAGGTACGGGATGAGGCTGTTTACATCCATCCCCCTGTCAATCCATCGCATCAGGTTTCTTGTTGCAAAGGCGTGCCTTAAATCATATGGCCTGGGCTTTGTATGGCATCCAAGCCCACTGCGTTTCCAACAGTGGCCAAACTGTGCTGTCATCCACTTTCTGTCATATGGCCCGCTATTGTACTCAAAAAACCATGTACGCCTGCCGGCCAGACCATCATATTTCTTACATAGATCAAGCATATCCCGGGACATGATGATATGGCGGTCCTTATGTTTCTTGGTCTCCCTTATGTAAATATCCCCGGTATCAAGATTGACATCACTGCATCTGAGGTGTAATGGTTCCGAAGGCCTCATACCACAGCAGTACATCATCCTGAACATAGGGGAAGTGACAATTTCAGGCTTATATTTTTTATTGTTTGTAGACGGCCCGTACCCATCCAGGGCACAAAATAAAACCTGCAGCTCATTGTCTGTAAATAAATATGGTTCATATGCAATGCGTTTCAGTGTATAATCTTCATCCGGGATATATGCCTTTATGCCCAGGAAATTAATATATCTGCAGTATTGGCGCAGGCAGGCAATAAATACTGCCTGCGTATTCCGGGAATATCCTTTATAAGCCAGCCATTCATCCAGCATCCCTGATGTCAGTATTTCAGCATCTCTATAATAGGAACAGCAGAATTCGATAAACGGCAGGAGTGTAACTTTATACGTAACCGTTGCGTATCCTGCTGCTCCACGGAATTCCAGCATTTTAATGAGATAGTCCTCCAGGTAGTCATTGATTGTCATTCCGGACACCTCCCGCATAGATCCCGTTTGTGACCGGTATTTCATCAAAACCGATTGCACAGAATGCGATCTGTTCTCTGTTA
>QXWX01000295.1 GCA_009911175.1 Lachnospiraceae bacterium
AAATTGGTACAAAGAGTGCCTCATATTTCTTATTTACCGATTTCATTTTATTTTTAGGTTAGGTTCACGGATTCAGGGAATAAGTAACGTTTGAGAATGATAGACTTACGGGTCAGATACCGATCCTACGGCATCAGAAAATCAGGTACAAAAAGGGAATTTTAATACAAAGATATCAGTCTCCGATAAAAGTCCGATCCTAAAGAAGGGATCTCTCAGAAAGGGGGCTGTTGCACTAATATAGTGCTTCAGTCCTATTTTTGATGGAAATTTTATTCATCCACATACAAAAAAATTGAGCCAGGTACTTATGAAATCTGGCTCCTGTTGTAAAAAAAATTATGCGAATTAATACTTTTATTTTACATATAAATATAAGGAACTGTTCACATATGATCTATGAACAATTCCTTGCAGAAATTTCTGGCTGTGCGGTTAGATGATCCGAGAATCATGTTTTCGATACAATCTCCAACCCCACCTGAATCCTCTGTATCCTTCCAAACATCGGAAGCTCCAGATAGGCCTTTCGCTTATGCCGGTCAATTTTCTTGATATAGCCCTCTTTTCCGGCAAGAGGACCTGACATAACGATCACTTTGGAATTTTCTATGATTCCCTCGGAAATCGGGACAACCTGGTCATCTCCACCGAAGGATGTGAGAAAATCAATCTCTTCCTCTGTAAGCGGTACTACGTCATCGCCGGTTCCGAGAAGCTTTGTAAGTCCTGAAACCTGCTTCAGGTTCATAAAAAGACGATCTAATTCTTCGGAAGCCAGAAATACATATCCGGGAAAAAGGATTTTTTTCAGAGTTCTCCACTCACCCTTTAAGTGCCTTCTTTCTTCATAATATGGGATAAAACAATCCTTAAGAATATTCGGCGAAATATTCTTTTCACACTGCAGCCGGATATTATCCTCTGAACCTGTACGTACCTGTATGACGTACCACATATATGATCTCCTTATCTGTTCCAATTTTTTCTGTAGTTCCATGGGAAAATTTTGGTAAGTAGGTAAGTCCCTTGCGGGGCTTACCCCTCTCAGAACCGGACGTGCAGCTTTCCCGCATCCGGCTCCC
>QXWX01000296.1 GCA_009911175.1 Lachnospiraceae bacterium
ACGTCGCTGCAACGGAAGTCGACCGAGACAAGTGGCTCGTCGCACACGGACAAGATGCCATTGAGCTCCTTGCTGGCAGACTCCCTGAAGGCCTCGTTCACTTCCTCAGCGAAGGTCTTCTTCTCGACCTGAACAACGAGGTCCACCACGGAGACATTGGGTGTGGGAACACGGAGAGCAATGCCGTTGAGCTTGCCCTTGAGCTGGGGGAGGACGAGGGCCACGGCCTTTGCAGCACCGGTTGATGTAGGCACAATGTTGAGCGCTGCAGCCCGTGCACGCCTCAAGTCACGGTGGCTTGCATCGAGCAGCCTCTGGTCACCGGTGTAGGAGTGTGTGGTGGTCATAGTTCCCTTGATGATACCGAACTTTTGGTCGAGGACCTTGACGAAAGGAGCGAGGCAGTTGGTGGTGCAGGAAGCGTTGCTGATGATGTCCTCGTCGTGGCTGTAGTCATCGGCATTGACACCAACAACGTAGGTGGGAATGTCGCCTTTGCCGGGGGCGGTGATGAGCACCTTCTTGGCCCCTGCTGTGATGTGCTTCCCTGCACCATCTCTGTCGACGAACACACCAGTTCCCTCGATCACAAGATCGATGCCCAGCTCTCCCCAGGGGAGGTTGGCAGGGTTGCGGTCGGAGACGACTTTGATGACCTTGCCGTCGACGGAGATGCCGTCGGTGCCGACAGGCTTGACGTCGGCGTCGAAGATGCCGAGGGTGGAGTCGTATTTGAGGAGGTGGGAGGCTTGCTTCACACCTCCGGTGTCGTTAATGGCAATGACATCGAGGGGGGAGTCCTTTCTTCCATGCCAGCACCTCAAGAAGTTCCTTCCGATCCTGCCGAATCCATTGATCGCCACTTTCAGCTTCGCCTCAACCACTCCCCTCTTGCCTCCACCAACAACGGAGGTCTGGAAGGCGATGAGAGAAACGAAATCATCGTTGGCCCTCTTGGCGAATGGAAGAGCGGCGGAGGAGCTCCGGAGGCCGGCAAACTCGGAGAAGCCACCCTTGCTGCAGCCCACCTGCAGAGATGAAAGAGCAGCAGAAGCCATGATCGTGAA
>QXWX01000297.1 GCA_009911175.1 Lachnospiraceae bacterium
GCATCTGAGGTGTAATGGTTCCGAAGGCCTCATACCACAGCAGTACATCATTCTGAACATAGGAGAAGTGACAATTTCAGGCTTATATTTTTTATTGTTTGTAGACGGCCCGTACCCATCCAGGGCATAAAATAAAACCTGCAGCTCATTGTCTGTAAATAAATATGGTTCATATGCAATGCGTTTCAGTGTATAATCTTCATCCGGGATATATGCCTTTATGCCCAGGAAATTAATATATCTGCAGTATTGGCGCAGGCAGGCAATAAATGCTGCCTGCGTATTCAGGGAATATCCTTTATAAGCCAGCCATTCATCCAGCATCTCTGATGTCAGTATTTCGGCATCTCTATAATAGGAACAGCAGAATTCGATAAACGGCAGAAGTGTAACCTTATACGTAACCGTTGCGTATCCTGCTGCTCCACGGAATTCCAGCATTTTAATGAGATAGTCCTCCAGATAGTCATTGATTGTCATTTCGGGCACCTCCCGCATAGATCCCGTTTGTGACCGGTATTTCATCAAAACCGATTGCACAGAATGCGATCTGTTCTCTGTTATAAGAAAGATATGGTTTATCTTCCTCTATGCTTTTATGCCCAAGCATCTGTGAAATGGTTTCAAGCGGAACTCCTGCTTCAGATAACTCGGTGGCAAAAGACCTCCTGAGGCTGTGGAAGCTCCGTCCAGGAATCTTATCTACATTTGCCGCACGAAAATATTTATCACAAAGGCTTGTAAATGTACAATGTCTTTTATTCATTGGCCTTGCGGGTCCTTTTACAGTCAGAAATATCTCATCATAACTGCATTCAGGACGTCCTGTAAGTATATAGTCAGCAATGGCATTCATGACCTTGCCGCCCAACGGCAGGATCAGGGGGGCACCAGTCTTTGACTGCCTCAGATACAGCAGGCCTTTCTTCCAATTGATGTCTTTCAGGCAGAGCTTCCGTATATCCGCGCTTCTGAGTCCGGTATCAAAAGCCAGGAGCATGATTGCATAATCACGGAGTCCCTCCGGTGTCGTGGTATCTAT
>QXWX01000298.1 GCA_009911175.1 Lachnospiraceae bacterium
AACAGTTCTTCCGCCATATTTGCAATCCACGCCGCCCCATCACTGAGAACCACCGTTTCCTGATAGCTGCCGTAACCGTTCTCAACCGCGCACCGGTAGAGATGCCTGCCAAACTCGCTCGCGGCTCCAACATAGGAAACATACTCTCTTTTTTCTATCTGATGCTGGCGCTCCCCTTTTTTGTTCTTCCAATAATAAATGTGATCAGAGGAATAGACGACTCCAAGCTTATTCTCCCGCCATGTCGAGCCCTCCTCATTTTTGTGCCTTGTATTCAGCGCGGCACCGTCCGCTTCGATATAAAGGATCCCTTTCTTGTTATTTTTAAAATCCAGCATTCCGCTTTTCTGCTTTTGGAACAGACGATCCGTCTTCCTGCAGTCCTCCTCGAATATCACCCGGCCTATGCAATTCGTCACATGTCTAATCGTATCATCATTGATTTCCATGCCATAAGTATCCCGAATGACATTCTCGGCAGTTTGGTATGAACATTGGTTTTGAGCCCAATAGGCACATCGGAGCATAAGTGCTGGGGTCATTTTAAAAGGAAGCCTGGAAATCCCAAGCGCGTCATCCAGAGGGAAAACACTTTTCGCATGCGCGTTTTTCAGAAGTGCCTCCTTAGATTCCGGGGTTTCTGGAATCAGCATAGCCCTATCATAATGGAGAGGGCCATGAATTGTATAAATGAGCCGCTCTGCGCGCCTGTGAGTGCGCAATTTTATTCCTCTGGCTTGGAACTCCCTTTTTTTCTACGTATCAACTCCTTTTCATCAATGTTTCGGATAATTGTCTGAAGCATATCCGAATATAAAACATTGGTATCTCCTATTAACCGACTCCAAAGTTCCTCAATTTCATAGATGGTTAAAAAACGATCTGGATCTTCCGTGCCGTTTTGTATCTTCTCTTCGAATTCTTTGACTAATCGGGAAAGTTCCCCAATCGTAACGGAGGATGGCGATTTGATATCTTCCATAAGAAACCTCCTTATATGACGATTCAATTATATCATTTATAAGGAGATTTGTAAACA
>QXWX01000299.1 GCA_009911175.1 Lachnospiraceae bacterium
AGTAATTATGTAACATCTAAGACCTTATCTACCGCAAGCAGCAGCAAACTAAGCACTGGAAACGCAACGAGGAGCTCCGCGTATAACACCAGCAGCAGTATGTCAACCACCAGCTCAAAAATGACCCATAACGCAAACCTGTGATCTTCCGGCCGGATGTTCACCAGACCATTGGCGGGTGAAAAGCCGCCAAACAGCCGGAGGATAACCGGAGAAACAGCAAGACCCGCAGGCAGGGTCTTATTTTTATGAAGCCTTTAGAAAAAAGTACATCAAGAACAGGAGGAGATTATGAAGATCCGCGCAGAGCCGCCAGGCTTTTATAAACCATTCATCAAATACCATTCCGAAGAAAGGGGAGAATGTATATGAACGTGAACTACAGATTTATTTTCGCTGCAGCTTTCGGGTTTTTATCCTCGCTGCTGGGGGTGTTGGCAATACCGGTCCTGCTGGTAGTGCTGTGCAACATCATTGATTATGCCACCGGTCTGATGGCGTCCCCGTACCGCTCACAGGATATCAATTCCTATAAAAGCATCCGGGGGATCTGGAAAAAGGTGTGTATGTGGCTGCTGATCCTAGTGGGAGCCATCATCGACCAGACGCTATTGTACGCTTCGGACACAGTAGGAATCCGGATGCCGTTCACCTTTTTTGTGGCCTGCATCGTGGCGCTGTGGATCATTTGTAATGAGATCATCAGCATCCTGGAGAATGTGAAGGATATGGGGGTAAAAATCCCCGGCTTCCTGGAACCGCTGGTCAGGAACATCAAATCCCAGGTAGAAGACATGGGCGAACAGCAGAAAGATAATATAGAAAAGAAACACAGAGAGGGCGAATGACCGTCCTCTCTTTTTGCGCCGGCGCAAAAGTCCGGCAGGAAGGAGAAATGTATGCCAAAACTATTTTACATTGCAGGACACGGTGCCGGGGATCCCGGAGCATCTGGAAACAGATATCAGGAAGCGGAAAGGGTCCGGGCACTTGGAAACAGATTAAAAGCAATCGGTGGAGCCAACGTGATCCTGGGGG
>QXWX01000037.1 GCA_009911175.1 Lachnospiraceae bacterium
ATTTTATCACAAACCGCCTCAAACAACAGTAGTTATTTACTTTTTTAGTGCGAAAAAATTTCACCTTTCAATCCTGCGCCGCAATGGTCTGATCCCATTTACGGCGATTCTGCTGTTCTGTAAATGCTACCTGATAATTTTCATATATCCCTTTCAGCGTAAACTGGTCTAAGATATGCCCGTCCATTTCCCGGTGAAGTTCATTCAACAGAAATCCCTTTTCCAACTCCAGCATCTTATCCAGAGCATACACATGAAGTTCATATATGTGCGGCTTATCCGGCGGCGTCATCCCGCCATAATAACAGGAAAGCTCCGCAGACTGCTCTCCGCCCTGTATGCTCGTCCAACTGTTCCTTCCCTGCACAAAGTCATCCGCCGTCTGGCTCTCATTCTCCTTGACCTCAAAACGATTTATGTTTGCTGCCAGCCAATGTATCCATGCAAATCCCCCTGTCACCGGGTATGCGTCCTTGTCCTCTAGGACAATGGCAATCGACACCGTTCCCTGCGGCGCATCCTCCACTGTAAAGGGTAAAGAATAAGTAGGGATGCCATTTTCATTGAACTGCGCCCCATGCCCGCCATATTGGGGCTGGATTACCCTGTTTACAATACCGCTGCTCGTAGCATTCATCTTTGAATCCTCCAATCCGATTTTATGATGATATTATAAGCAGCGGTTCCCGGACAGTAAATTACCCACTTTTTCGTGGGTACCCTTTATCTCAGCAGCGCCATACTCCCTGTCAATTTGTTTACTTTCTTTTTCACACCACAAATGGCAACCCCATAATAATTCAGTTCCGTTTCTGGAACGTCCTTCATCTTTTCAATAAACTCATCATAGGTCTTGCACCCCTGCGCAAGGTCTGAAAAATCCACCACCGTCAAGTCCGAAAACTCCGGCTCATACAGCTTTTCACGGATAGACTTGATTACCTCCACATTGCCCTTTAAGATTGGCACCGGGAATTCAATGATCCCCAAATGACCGTTTCCTGTCCTGTCATACACATCCGCGCCTACGACCTCCGGCATCTGCTTCCCCAGCGTGATGCCCATGATCGCCGCCGTGTTCGCTATGATTCCAAGCGGCAGGTTCTCGTCAATCACCATGACACATTTTTCATTCTGTAAATCCATCTTTCAATCCTCTTTTCTGAAGGATTTCTCCTCCTGATTTTTCTGATAACGGCGGTAGAGATAGGCCCTGCAAAAACCCCGCCGCCCATACTGCTCCGGTAGTCCGTCCCGCCATTCCCGTTTTTCATGAACAGCCCGCCCTGCACTTTCTCTTTCATGCAAAGTTCCCCGGTATCCGTTGTTAAATTCCATTCATCGACCACGCCGCATTTTTCCAGCCCGTACCCATTGTCCGTAAGGATGGAACTCAGGTGGTAATTGGTATGCTCCACGATGCGGAACACGCATCCTGCCCCGCACTGGCGGCTGATCTCCTCGCACCTTCGTATATTCTCCGGGATATCCCCTTCCGAAAACTTGTAATACAGCGGATAGACCAAAAGCTGCCCTTCCATTCTTTTCAGCCCCCATCCCCAGCAGATTAAAGTTTCCCTGTCGGGGAACAGGCTGATGATCTGCTCCCCGTCCTTATCGCAGGCTCATTCACTGTTCCCACTTCCTTTCCCGTTATATTCAGAAAGGAAAAGCCCTGCGACCGCCAGAACCGTCCCCATAACGGAAACCCCTGTCACCGGCTCCTTCAGTATTAACATGGAAGTCACCACCGTTATGACGGGAACCATGTAAATATAGACGCTGGTCTTGACCGCGCCAAGCATCTTTACTGCAAGGTTCCATGTGACAAAGCAGAGTGCAGACGCCCCCAGCCCAAGATACAGGATATTGAGTAAATACGTCGTATCCGCAAACCGTTCCAGCCCGACTTCAAAATCGAAAAGAAACAATGCCGGAACCATGAACAGGATGCCGTAAAAGAATGTCCGCCGCGTGGTGAGTATGACCGGGTAGCCAAAGCTACTGATCCTCCTTGTCAGTATGGAATAGCACGCCCATACAAAAGCCGCAAGAACTGCCAACAAATCCCCCATCGGGTTCAGCTCCATACGGGAGCCGTTAAAGCTGATCAGCGCAACACCCGCCATCGCCACCACAAATCCTATGAAAAAATTCGCTCTCAGTTTCCCTTCCGATTTCAGGAACAGATGTGACAGGATTGCCGTGAAAAACGGTGCAACCGAGATGATGACTCCCACGTTGGACGCCATCGTATATGTAAGCGCAATATTCTCCAGCAGATAATATAAGCATATCCCGCACAGTCCCGCCAATACAAATGTCAGCTCCTGCCTGCGCCCCACGCCTTTCATACGGTGCGGACAAACCAAAAATAATGCCGCAAGTCCCATAACAAAGCGGAAAAACAGGATTTCCACCGGCCTGAAATCCGTAAGCAGGACTTTGGTGGATATGAATGTCGTCCCCCATATGATGATGGTGAACAGCGCCGCCAGATGCCCTGCCGTTCTCCTATTCCCCATGCTGCCCACCGTCCCCGTCTTTTTCCGAAAATATTTCACGGTAAGTCCCCGGCGCAAGCCCTATAAACTGGTTGAAATAATTAGTAAAATGGCTCTGGTCTGAGAACCCTGTCCTTATGGCCGCCTCCACGGGCGGCACACCTTCCGATAACAGCTTCTTTGCCTCATTGATGCGGACTGTCTCAAGGTATCGGTACGGCGTGACTCCTTTTTCTTTGGTAAAGGCCCGCAGCAGCGTTGACTTGCTAAGCCCGGCATGGCGGCAGATCTGGTCTAAATAAATGCGCTCCGTAAAATGCGTTGTCATGTATTCGCAGGCTTTTTCAATCTCCTGCCTGCATTCCGGGATGCAGCTTTCAAAAGGCTTCCCATAATTCTGGATGAGGTATGAAAGCAGGAACAGCAATGTTTCCTCCTTCCCAAACTCCCCTGTTCCTTTCATGACCATCTCATGCAGCGGGCGCAGGTGGCAGGCTGTTTCCTCATCACAGATAACATTCTTTGAAAATCCCGGAAGCTCCCGTTTCCCGGTAGCTTCCTCCGCCAGATCGAGCATGACCTCCTTTGAAATGTTAAAACCCCGGTAATCAAACGTCCCTTCATCACTCTGCACACAGGCATGGCTGTCGCCCGGATTAAAAAGCACAATGCTCCCTTCCTCTATGGCATATTCCCTGTCACGGCAGGAAAGCACCCTCTCCCCTTTCTCCACAAAACCTATGACATAATGCTCATGGAAATGGCTTGGAAACGGCTGCACGATTCCCTCAAAACGGTATGCCTCCATCCTCAATTCATCATCATATACCACTGTCCTTATTTCTTTCTTCATGTGGATTACCTCCAAATTCAATTTTTGAATTTTGTCAAGAGCCATTTTACCTCTTATTTTTTCCTGCGTCTTGTAAAATATCTTCATTTTTCAGATTTAACGTTTCCTGCTATCGTTAAAAAGTGGTGCAAAATCAAAAAACGGAGCTGCTCCCTCAACAGAAAAAAGGCTCAAAAAGCGAAAAAATAAAACCGAAGAACCCGCGAAATGCCTTATTTTCAGGCTTTTCAGCCATTCCGCATTGTATCAATTTCGGTGTTGCGATGTTTCTTTACACCTGTGGATATTTTCCCGATTTTAGCCAAGTGTGATTTGTAAAGCATTATTTTGAAGTATAAAAGCGTGTTGCGTCTTTATCCCTCATTCAGATACTCCTGGCATTTTCGGATAGAATGTGCGATTGCCGGGCGCACAATAAAAACTGCCATACCAACGCTTTCCCGTAAGTATGGCAGTTTTTTCTCAGGTTACAGTTCACTGGCAAGCCAGCGAACTGTAACGAATCCGACCTATTTAAAGTTGCCTTACGGCAAGAGGCCGTATTCCAGCCCCAGTATGTACTAGACTGTGACCGTTCAGCGTGGCGCACGGCCCAGGAGTGAACAGTAACTTTCTCGGGCCATATCCGACCAGGATCAGTCTCTATCCAGCCTTAGTCATCCCTCGCCCGGTATACGCCCGTACAGCTTCGTCATCCTGCGGATTTCCTTTGTCAGTTCCTCCGTGATCTGGCCCTTTTTCAGCCTCCACACCCAGTTATTGCCCAGTGTAGACGGAATGTTGATCCTTGCCTTCTCATCCAGACAAAGGAAATCCTGGATCGGGATGATGCACAGATCCGCAACGCTTCCCATTGCCATGGCGATGAAATCCCAGGACAGGGTATCTTCATCCAGCGCCGGCTTGCGCAGATATTCCCGGGCAAAATCCCGGCATCCCTTGTCTACATTATGGAACCAGCCCCGGGTGGTATCATTGTCATGAGTTCCGGTATAGACCACGCAGTTCGGGATATAGGTATGGGGCAGGTAGTTGGCCGCCTCCCGGGAGTCAAACGCAAACTGGATCACCTTCATCCCCGGGAACCCGGTATCCTTCAAAAGCTGAAGCACCGTGTCCGTCAGATAGCCCAGGTCCTCGGCAATGATATCCAGCTTGCCCAGCTGCTTTTCAATGGCCCTGAAAAACGCGATTCCCGGTCCCGGCTTCCAGCATCCGTTGACCGCCGTCTCATCCCCGTAGGGAATGGTATAATATTCATCAAATCCGCGGAAATGGTCGATCCGCACCTTGTCGTACAGCTTGAAGCTGTAGGCGATCCGCTTCGCCCACCATTCGTAGTCCGTTTTCTTGTGGTATTCCCAGTCATACAAAGGATTCCCCCAGAGCTGTCCCGTAGCCGAAAATGCATCCGGCGGGCAGCCCGCAACCGCAATGGGCAGGTTTTCCTCGTCAAACTGGAACAATTCCGGATTGGCCCAAGTATCCGCACTGTCAAATGCCACATAAATCGGGATGTCCCCGATGATCTGCACACCCTGCTTGTTGGCATAGGCATGCAGCTTCCTCCACTGACAGTCAAACTCGAACTGCTGGAATCGATAAAAGTCCATCTCCTCTTTCAGTTCTTTCTTCGCCTCTTCCAGTGCTTTCGGATCCCGGTCCCGGTATTCCTTTGGCCACTCAATCCAGCTCTTGCCGCCCTGCCGGTCCTTGATCGCCATATACAGGCAGTACTCCGTCAGCCATTCTTCATTTTTTTTCAAAAATTCCTCATATTCGTCATTCTTTTTAAATCGATGAAATGCTTTCCGAAGCACTTTGGACCGCCCGAAATACAGTGCTTCGTAGTCGATCCGATCCTTCTGCTTTCCAAAATTCTGGGCCTTGCACTCTGATTTTGTCAGAAGCCCATCCTTTCGGAGTGTTTTCAGGTCGATATAATAAGGATTTCCCGCAAATGTCGAAAAAGACTGATAAGGAGAATCTCCATAACCCGTAGGCCCCAGGGGCAGGATCTGCCACTTGCTCTGTCCGGCCGCCTTCAGCTGGTCTACAAAATCATACGCTTCCTTCGAAAAACAGCCGATTCCATATTTAGAAGGCAATGCAAAAATCGGAAGCAAAATTCCACTTTCTCTCATACAGGTTCTCCTCCTATTCCTCTGTCTTGTCCGTATTTTCAGAAGCTGCGTGTCCCTCTGTGGATTCGCCGGATGCATTGCCGTCAACATCTGCCTCGCGGGCCTGGTCTTTATCTATCTCTAATTTCCAGATATCCCTGTTATACTCTTCGATGGTCCGGTCAGACGAGAAAAATCCTGCCTTCGCGATATTCACCAGCATCTTCTTCGCCCATGCTGTCCGATCCTCATAAGCCTTTAACGCCTCTTCCTTTTTCTTCGTATAGGCCTTGAAGTCAAGCAGCGTCATGAACCAGTCTTTATTTAGAAGCTCGTTTTTCAGCCTTGTCAGGTTCTCCTCCTGTCCGATCTCCAGCATCTTCTCACAGGTAATAAAGTCGATCGCCGCCTTGATATCCTGATCCTTTTCGTAATAGCTTCTGGATACATAATCCGCATGCTCATAGTGCTTGATGACCACATCACTCTCCGCGCCGAACACAAAAATATTGTCGTCTCCCACCAGCTCGTGGATCTCCACATTTGCACCGTCCTCGGTTCCCAGGGTGACCGCGCCGTTGAGCATGAACTTCATATTGCCGGTGCCGCTGGCTTCCTTAGATGCCAGGGAGATCTGCTCGGAAATGTCACATGCCGGGATCAGCTTTTCCGCCTTTGTCACGTTGTAGTTCTCAAC
Organism: Lachnospiraceae bacterium; assembly: GCA_009911175.1. Next base: position 6,178 of record QXWX01000037.1, read on the forward strand.
CATAACGACCTTCAGATAAGGACTGACCTCCGGATCCTGGTTCACGATCTCCTGCAGACAGAGGATCAAGTGAATGATGTCCTTCGCGATCACGTAAGCCGGAGCTGCTTTTGCCCCGAAGATTACTGTAATCGGGGTCGTGGGCTTCTTCCCTGCCTTGATCTCCAGATACTTGTGGATCACATAAAGCGCGTTCATCTGCTGCCGCTTGTACTCATGGAGACGCTTGATCTGGATATCAAAGATCGAGTTGGGATCCAGTTCTACCCCCTGGGTGTGCTTCAGGTACTCACAGAGCACCTTTTTATTTTCATTTTTTATCTCCAGAAGGCGTGAGAGAACCTTTTCGTCCTGTTCAAATTCGAGAAGCTTTTCCAGCTCCTTGGCATCCTTCTTGTACCCGGTTCCGATCTGCTCGTCCAAAAGCCTGGTCAGGAGAGGATTGCAGTAGAGAAGCCAGCGCCGGAATGTGATGCCGTTGGTCTTGTTGTTGAACTTCTCCGGATAGATCCTGTAGAAGTTGTGCAGCTCATTGTCCTTCAGGATCTCGGTATGGAGGGCCGCTACGCCGTTCACACTGAATCCGTAATGGATATCTATATGTGCCATATGTACCACATCCGCATGGTCGATAATCGCAACACTCTCGTCCGAATATTCATTGACTTTTTCTGAGGTTTCCTTCGAAAACTTCCGACTCACCGAATGCCTGCTGATGACGGTATATTTTCTCCTCACCTTGTCATCCAGGATCTCAATGATCGGCACGAGCTGGGGAACGACCTTTTTCAGATAAGCCATGGGCCATTTTTCCAGCGCCTCCGCCAGTATCGTATGGTTGGTATAAGCGCAGGTCCGGGAAACCACGTCGATGGCTTCGTCCATATCCAGTCCCCGGGCAGTGAGAAGCCGGATCATCTCCGGAATCACCATGGTGGGATGGGTATCATTGATCTGGATCACCGCATAGTCCGGCAGGTCATAGAGATTGCTTCCCCGGGCAATACATTCATCCAGGATCAGCTGCGCTCCGTTGCTGACCATAAAATACTGCTGATAGATCCGCAGCAGCCGTCCGTTGTCGTCGCTGTCATCCGGATACAAAAACAGCGTCAGATTCCGCGCGATATCCTCCTTGTCAAAGCTGATCCCGTCCGATACGATGGATTCCTCCACGCTGTCCACGTCAAAGAGATGAAGCTTGTTGGTCCTGTTTTCATAACCTGTCACTTCAATATCATACATTCTGGACTGCAGTGTCAGTCCCCGGAAGGAAACCGGATAAGAGACATCGGTTTTCACAAGCCAGCTCTTATCTTCGATCCATGGATTCGGAGTTTCCTTCTGCAGCCGGTCTTCAAATTCCTGCTTGAACAGCCCCAGGTGATAATTCAGCCCGATCCCGTCGCCGCACATTCCCAACGTGGCAATAGAATCCAAAAAGCACGCCGCAAGACGACCCAGTCCGCCGTTTCCGAGAGACGGCTCCGGCTCCAGCTCTTCGATCTCGCAGAGGTCCTTTCCGTTTTTCGCAAGGACATCCCGCGCTTCCTCATAGATCCCCAGATTGATCATGTTGTTTGACAGCAGCTTTCCGATCAGAAATTCCGCGGAAATATAGTAGATCTTTTTCTTTTCTTGGACTGCTTCCTTTTCTTTTGCAAGCTCCTGTACCATCTGCAGGAGCGCGCCGAAAATTTCTTCATTGGATGCTTCTGCAATTCCCTTTCCCAGATGTGTCTGCAATGTTTCCTGTACGCTCATAGTCTGTTTCAAATCCTCCTTAAATATCATTATACTCACGGCCGATGAAATCTGCTGTAAGTATCTCGCCAGCCGCAGTCGCGAAGCGGCAGATTTCCTTATACGGCTGTGTGCGTCATATTATACTGAACGGCAGATTTATCCGGCGCTCAGTATACATTTACCCCTGTTTCCCGATGTAGTATAATTCGATGGGGTCGATGGGATCAATGGGATTCTCCTGCTCCATCTTCGTATTGCGTCCGTGGCGGCGCAAAAGCTCTCCACCCTTGTTATAGAACCAGAAGGAATAGGTCAGGATCAGCTTCACCTTCCCCATCTTTTCTTTTGTTGTCCTGTGATAATAGTTTCCCCCTGTCTCAAAGGCCGTCTTCTTATGGATCATGGAGATCAGTTCGGTCTCACAGGTCACTGGCTCCGGCAGAATGGTATAGGCCCTGCCCACGCAGTCCGGCTTGTGGGCGTCGCTTCCCCCTACCCGGACCTTGTCATATTTTTTGGCCAGCTTCAGCGCATTCGCGTTGGACTCCTCGGACTCACAGCAGTTGAATGACTCCACAAAATCAAACCGCTTCATCAGCTCCGGAGATATTCGGTAACGCTTGGTGTTGGCAAAGCTTAAGTACTTCTCCCCGCATGGATGAGCAGGTCCGAGCACGCCGCCGTTGCGGTGTACAAAGTCGATCAGGACGGAGACCCGCATCCCGCGCAGCTCCAGCAGCCGCATCTTTACTCCTTCCGGCATGATGACCAGAATATGGCCCGCGTCACGGGTATCGTACTCGATCCCCTTCAATACGACAAAATCCTTATGCCGTTTTCCCTTGATATGGTTCTTCCAGTAACGGTAGCCCTTGTAGGTGTTGTGATCGGTAATCACCATCCCCTGGAATCCCTTTGCCTTGAGCAGCATGATATACTCTTCCACTCCCACCTTGCTGTCCAGGGATCCTTCCCTAACATGACAATGCATATCAATCTTCATTCAGATATCATCTCCTTAATATCGATAGAGTTTACCTCCTCCTTATCTTGTGTGTTCTCTTATTTCTTATTCTTTTTCGGCGCTGCTTTTTTCTTTTTTTGATTCTTTCCCGCCGTGCCCTTTTTTGCGGCAGCCGGCTTTTTGTCCAGTTCATCAATCATAGCGCGCGCCTTTTCCACTTCATTTGCAGTGGAGTTCTGTTCCCGGATCTTTTTTGCGTTCTCCAGGGTTCTCTTTTTCCGCTTCCCGGATTCCATCAAGAGCTGCACGGCGATACCTGCGACAACAAGGACTCCGATGACCGCATACCGGACGATCTGATTGTCAAACGGCAGAAAGGATATGATTCCCGTGCCGGCACTCATTCCGCCGTTGATACCTGTGATCACGATGATGATCAGTTCCGCAAAGCGGATCGTAAACAGTGCCACAACCAGGCCGATTCCAGCGCAGGCCAGCGCAAGCTTCCAGTCCTTCGGCCGCAGGACAAGCAGCGCCAGAGAGCTTCCCGTGATCCAGGCGATCAGGAATACCCCGACATGATAAAATACCGCGCCCAGAATCGCCAGAAGGATTCCTCCTACTGCTCCGCAGATCAGGATCAAATTGGAACTCAGATTGAACGCCGCGGCAACTCCCGTACCGATTCCGAATCCGAGTGCCAATCCCAGGATCGCCGCCCATACCCGGATCAGCTTCAGTCCGAAGAAGCACCATAAAAGCCCGATCACGATGGAGAGCACCGATGCGATCATCAGCGCATTTTTCATGGGGCCGCCCATGCTCTCCAGATTCTTGAGGATTGCTTCATAATCCGTTCCCTGCATGCTGCTCATCAGTTTGTTAACATCCATAGCTCCATACTCCTTTGTCCCTTATAAATTTTTCTCCCTGATATACCGATTTTTCCGGTGTATTGTACCATTTGTCCTGAATTGTCAGTATATCGAAACTTTACCGATGAAGTTTTCCTATGAATTTATTCTACCAATTTTTGCTGTATTATACAAGAAAAAATTTGAGAGGCCGTTGACAATTTTAACAGCAGTTATTAAAATATTGGGTAGCTGTTCGTTACGCTTCATGGTGCCTTGTACCTTGCCGCTCCGAACAGTGATCTACTATAAAAATATCAAAGGAGTTTATGTATATGGAGCATTTAGTTATTCCTGACGGATACCATTCCCCGCTGACGATCCGGGAGACTGAGGTAGCCATCAAGGAAGTCAAGGATCATTTTGAACGCGCTCTGGCAAAGTCACTGCATCTGACCCGTGTATCGGCGCCCCTGTTTGTCCGGCCGGAATCCGGTCTCAACGACAACCTGAACGGGGTGGAGCGTCCCGTCGCATTCGGCATCCGGGAGCAGGACGAAGCCCCGGCTGAGATCGTCCATTCCCTTGCCAAGTGGAAGCGCCATGCCCTCAAGCATTACGGTTTTCACTCCGGAGAAGGCTTATATACGGATATGAGTGCCATCCGCCGGGATGAGGACACCGATAATATTCATTCTTTATATGTGGATCAATGGGACTGGGAAAAGGTCATTTCCAAAGAAGAGCGGAATATGGAGACGCTGGAATATACGGTACGGAAGGTATTCAGTGCCTTGAAGGAGACGGAAGAGTTCATATCCAGACGCTACAATTACATAGATCCTCTTCTGCCGGAGGATATTTTCTTTATCACGTCCCAGGAGCTGGAGGATATGTATCCGGACTGTACCCCGAAGGAACGGGAGAACCGGATCACGAAGGTGAAAAAGGCGGTCTTTGTTTCCCAGATTGGAAAGGAACTTGCTTCCGGTCAAAAGCATGACGGCCGCGCGCCAGACTATGACGACTGGGAGTTGAACGGGGATATCCTGGTCTGGTATCCCACCCTGCATATGGGGCTGGAGCTCTCTTCCATGGGGATCCGAGTGGATGAAGCTTCTCTGTCCAGACAGTTAAAGCTGGCCGGATGTGAGGAGCGTGCCGAACTGCCGTTCCAGAAGGCCCTTTTAAACCGGGAACTGCCCTATACCATCGGGGGCGGCATCGGCCAGTCCAGGATCTGTATGTATTACCTGCGCAAGGCCCATATCGGGGAGGTGCAGTCGTCCATCTGGCCGGAGGACGCGCTTCATGAGGCCAGGGAGCATGGGATTCAGTTATTGTAAGTAAACGATCAAAAAAGCAGGTCTGCTGCAGGCACCAAACCGAAAGCAGATCTGCTTTTTCGTTTTTCTCAATCACAGGATTCCCAACCCTTCCAGCAGGATCTTCGCTCCGATCAGGATCAGGATGATACCGCCGCACAGCTCAGCCCTTGACCTGTATTTTGTACCGAATATGCTCCCAATCTTTACTCCCACAGCCGAACAGACAAAGGTCACCACTCCGATGAAGCTCACTGCCGGGATGATGGATACTTTCAAAAATGCAAAGGTCACTCCTACCGCAAGCGCGTCGATGCTTGTCGCGACCGCCAGCAAAAGCATGGACCGCGCCGACATAGAGCCGTCCATCTGCTCCTCTTTGTCAAAGGACTCCTTCACCATCTTTCCTCCGATGATGATGAGCAGAATAAATGCGATCCAATGGTCATATTCCGTGATCGCATCGGCAAAAAATCTGCCCAGGTAATATCCGATCAGAGGCATCAGCGCCTGAAAGCCTCCAAACCAGGCCCCCGCAATGTACATGTGTTTTCTGCGGATCCTCCCAAGGGACAATCCCTTACAGACAGACACCGCAAACGCGTCCATGGAAAGCCCTACGGCCAGTACAAAAAGTTCAAAAATTCCCATTTTTCTTTTCCTTTCCCCTATCCTATATCAACGGTCCTTGCCATCCTATTGCGCTCCCTTCGGAAACATGTACTTTCATATTGGATTATAGCATAGAAGAACCGGCCTTCACAATCGCTATTTAGAAAACCCGAGATTGTCTTTGTTTTCCATATCCACTATAATCTTGATATAATCCTCCGCCTTATCCCGCATGATATGAAATCCCTGTTCCAGGTCTTCCAAAGAAAATCTGTGGGAGATCAAGCCGACAGGATCAATCCGTTTATGAGTCAGCCGTTCCAGTGCATACTGCCAGTCGTCCTGCGGATCCTCGCTGAGTTTCTTTTTCCGAAATGAAAAGGAAGAATTCCATGTTCCGGTCACTGTCAGCTGATTTCTCAGGATCTTCCAGTATACGGCTTTTTCCAAATTCATATCCGAAAACGGATTTCCCACCAGCATGACTCTTCCCCCGGGAGCTGTATGATCAATTGCCCATGTTAAAGTCTCATTTTTACCCACACATTCGTAAAATATATCCGCTCCCGCACCGTCCGTATGTTCCGTCAGCCATTGTCCCGCATCCTGTTTTCTGCTGTCGCACCATGCTTCCTCCGGAAGTCCCAGCTTCCCAAGCATCTGTTTCTGAAATTCCTTGTTGCCGATGGCCAGGATATTTTTCACTCCTGCCTCCTGCAGGAACATGATCAGCAGGAGCCCGATCGTACCAAGCCCGCATACTGCCGCGATATCTGCCGGATCCGGCGCGGCCCGCCTCATGGCATGGGCCGCTACTGCCATGGGTTCCAGCATAGCGGCCTCTGCAAACGTCACGTTATCCGGCAGTATGATCAGATTCTCCGCCGGAACTGCCGCATATTCCGCAAAACCGCCGTCTGCGCGGGAACCCAGATAGCTGTAATGCCTGCACATCTCATACTGCTCCTTCCGGCAGGGTCCGCAGGCTCTGCATGGAACCAGCGGGAAAATCCCCACACGCTTCCCGATCCATCCGGGATCTACTGCTTTTCCCGCTTTTGCCACTACTCCGGAAAATTCATGTCCCGGGATCAACGGGAAGGAATACGTGCCGTTCTGGTAGACCCTGGGGATGTCAGAACCGCAGATTCCGGCTGCTTTCACCTCAACCAGCACTTCGCCGTCATGAAGAATCGGTTCCTCTATATTATCCAATCTGAAATCATTGATATCATGCAACATCCATGCCTTCATGCGTCCTTCTCCCCTCTATAATTTACTTTTTCAAATTTTTCAAAAAGGCATCTGCCAGCTCCGGCCAGACAGCCACTTCTGGTTCCGGCGCTGGTACCCTTTCCGCATGCCGCTTTTCCTGTTCTTCCCATTCCGCCAGAACTCTTTCCGGCACGGTAACTTCCCCGGACTTCACCTTCCGCATTACACAGACCAGCTGTTCCTCCGTATACGGGCTCATATGCACTCCGTTGGCCCAGTCCTCATCTGCCAGGGACAGCCCGTGTATTCCTCTAGTGAACATATGGAACGCGCAGGGAACTCCGTTTTCCCGGCATGCCCTGACATACATCTCACTGTTCTCCACCGGCACCGTCTCATCCGTTGCAGTGGCCCACAAAAAACAGGGCGGCGTCTGCCCGGTGACCTGCTTTTCCAGAGACATATATTCCAGCTCTTCCGCCGAAGCATCCTCCCCCAGCAATGCAGCAAAAGAACCTCTGTGCGCCTCAACCCCGGAAGTAATGACCGGGTAGCTCAGGATCGCCGAATCCGGTCGGTTTGAGATCCCGCTGTATTCGACCGAATTGTCTCCGATATCCTTATAATGTACGCACAGACTGCCGCATAAATGTCCTCCTGCCGAAAATCCGCAGACCGTCAGCTCATCCCCGATTACAGAAAAGATATCCGCATTCTTCCGGATATAGCGGACTGCCCGGGAGATATCCTTCAGCGGCTGAAGCTTTAACGGAACCGACTGTAGAAAATTGACAGTATACGTCAGCACAAAGGTCTGATACCCTTTCTCATAAAATTTCCGCGCCACCAGTTCCCCCTCTGACGGCGCGACCACGCAGTAGGCCCCACCCGGTACGACCAGGATACATGGCCGTTTTACATCATCCTCGTGGATGTAAGAGGTGATATTGGGCACAAATCCAAAGGCATGGTCATAGGAATATTCTCCCGGTTCCCAGATTTTGTACGATTCTGTTTTCATGTTCTGCTTCCTCCATATTTATATTTTGCTGTTGAAATATTCTTGCGTCACTTTTCTTTGCTTCTTGAAACCTTTCCGCTTCAATTGTAACCAAAAGCGTATACGTTGTCAATTCGGATTACATACAGAAGAACTGCCACTGGCAGCTTTTCGTTACATGTCACACCCTGACCAATCACTACGCTGATTGGTCAGGAGGATGCACATAAAAGCTGGGATTCAGGCCGTCCATTGCCGCAGGCAATTTAAAATGACGGCCTGAGTTACAGGGCACGCCTGGTCAAGGTGTGACCTGTAACAGCTTTTCTGCATACGATGATATAACAAAAAATCCCGGCATCCATCATTTGCCGGATGCCGGGATCTTTTTATCATTTTTTACAATTCACGCTTTAAATCCCCGCTGTAAAACGCAGATTCTTTCTCTCTTAGTCTTCTCCGTAGAGTGTTACCAGCTTCTTCAGATAAGCATATCTTTCCATAGCTTCCTTCTCATTCTGTGCGAAGAGTTTTGCAGCCTTCTCCGGATTTGCTCTCTTCAATGCGTTGTAACGAACCTCTCCGTCAAGGAATGCCTGGTATTCTTCACCCTTTGGCTCCTTGCTGTCCAGAGTGAACTTGTTGCCTTCCGCAGCCGGATTGTACCGGAAGTTGTTCCAGTATCCGCACTCAACCGCAAGCTGTTCCTCTGTCTGAGCCTTGCTCATGCCCTTCTTGATACCATGGTTGATACACGGAGCGTAAGCAATGATCAGTGACGGTCCCGGATAAGCCTCTGCCTCGGAGATTGCCTTGACAGTCTGGTTGAAGTCCGCGCCCATGGCGATCTGTGCTACGTATACATAGCCATAGCTCATCGCGATGCCTGCCAAGTCTTTCTTCTTGGTCTCTTTTCCGCCTGCGGCGAACTGCGCGGTTGCACCGGTCTTGGTCGCCTTGGAGGACTGTCCGCCTGTGTTGGAGTAAACTTCGGTATCAAATACCATCACGTTGATGTCTTTTCCGCTTGCAAGCACGTGGTCAACACCGCCGAATCCGATATCGTAAGCCCATCCGTCACCGCCGAATACCCACTGGGATTTCTTTGCAAGGAAGTCTTTTTCCTTGAGCAGCTCTGCTCTTTCCGGGCATCCGCATCCGCATGCTTCCAGAGCAGCTACCAGCTTGTCTGTAGCAGCGCCGTTTTCCGCACCGATGTTAAAGGTATCCAGATATTCCTTAGCCGCAGCCTTCACGTCCTCATTGTCTCCGCTTTCCGCCAGCTTCTCCACTTTTACTTTCAGACGGTCTCTGATGGTATTCTGAGCAAGCAGCATACCATAGCCGAACTCTGCGTTATCCTCGAACAGGGAGTTAGACCATGCAGGTCCTCTTCCGTTGGCATCTACGGTATATGGTGTAGACGGTGAAGAGTTGCCCCAGATGGAGGAACATCCTGTTGCGTTTGCAATATACATCCTGTCACCGAACAGCTGGGTGATCAGTTTTGCGTAAGGTGTCTCGCCGCAGCCCGCGCATGCGCCTGAGAATTCAAGCAATGGCTGTTTGAACTGGCTTCCCTTTACAGTAGCCGGTTTGAACTTCGCGACTACTTCCGGTTTTACAGGAATCTCCACGCCAAAATCGAAGCCCTTCTGTACGGTCTCCACATTTGCTTCCATGTTTTCCATAACCAGAGCCTTCTCGCCCTTTTTGCCCGGACATACATTCGCACAGGAACCGCATCCCGTACAGTCGAGGCCGGACACGGTGATGGCAAACTTCATCTCCGGCATACCGGTCATCGGCAGAGTCGCCTGTCCTTCCGGAACCTTTGCTGCCTCTTCTTCTGTAAGAGCTACCGGACGGATAACAGCGTGCGGACATACGTACGCACAGCGGTTACACTGGATACAGTTCTCCGGCTTCCAGATCGGGATATCTACCGCGATACCGCGCTTCTCGTATGCGGAGGAGCCGGACGGGGTAGAGCCGTCTACATAGTCCTTGAACGCGGATACCGGGAGGGAATTTCCTTCCTGTGCATTCACCTTCGCCTGGATATTCTTTACAAAATCAACCACGTCTTTTCTTCCGTCTTCACTTACATGCGGAACGGTCAGACCTTCGTCAGCAGCGCCCTTCCAGCTGTCCGGAACTGCTACTTCTACAACCTGCTTCGCGCCTGCGTCAATGGCGTCATAGTTCATCTGAACGATCTTGTCGCCCTTTCTTCCGTAGGTCGCCTTTGCGGCCTTCTTCATCAGGTCGATGGCTTCCTCTTCCGGAATGATGGCTGCCAGCTTGAAGAACGCAGACTGCAACACGGTATTGATACGTCCGCCAAGTCCGATCTCCTTACCGATCTTGATACCGTCGATGGTGTAGAACTTGATGCCGTGGTTTGCGATAAACGCCTTTACCTGTCCCGGAAGATGCTTGTCCAGTCCTTCTGCGTCCCATGGGCAGTTCAGAAGGAAGGTACCGCCGTCTACCAGCTCCTGTACCATGTTGTACTTGTCAATATAAGACGGATTGTGGCATGCAACAAAGTTCGCCTGGCGGATCAGGTAGGTGGACTTGATCGGGGATTTACCAAAACGCAGGTGGGACATGGTCACGCCGCCTGACTTCTTGGAATCATAATCAAAGTACGCCTGTGCATACATATCCGTGTTGTCGCCGATGATCTTGATGGAGTTCTTGTTCGCTCCAACCGTACCGTCTGCGCCCAGTCCCCAGAACTTGCAGTTGATGGTTCCTTCCGGTGTAGTAACCAAAGGAGCGCCTGCATCCAAAGACAGGTTGGTCACATCGTCTTCGATACCGATGGTGAACAGCTTCTTCTCTGTATTCTTCAGTACGGCTACGATCTGTGCCGGTGTGGTATCCTTTGAACCCAGTCCGTAACGTCCGGAAAGTACCGGAACCGCGTCGAACTTCGTGCCCTTCAATGCCGCAACAACATCCAGGTACAGAGGCTCGCCCAGAGCGCCCGGCTCTTTTGTCCTGTCAAGGACGGAGATGGTCTTCACGGAATCCGGAATCGCGTCGATCAGTGCCTGCGCGGAGAACGGTCTGTAAAGACGTACCTTTACAACACCCACCTTCTCGCCTGCCGCAAGCAGATAGTCAATGGTCTCCTCGATGGTATCACATACGGAACCCATTGCAACGATCACGCGCTCCGCGTCCGGCGCGCCATAGTAGTTGAACAGCTTATAATCTGTACCGATCTTCGCGTTCACCTTGTTCATATAATCCTGAACGATTCCCGGAAGGGCATCATAGTATGGATTGCATGCTTCTCTTGCCTGGAAGAAGATATCCGGGTTCTGAGCGGAACCTCTCTGGCATGGGTGATTCGGATTCAGCGCATGAGCACGGAACTCGTCGATCGCGTCCATATTGACCAGGTCTTTCAAGTCTTCGTAATCCCAGGTTTCGATTTTCTGGATCTCGTGGGAAGTTCTGAATCCGTCGAAGAAGTTGATAAACGGAATCTTGCCTTCAAGAGCCGCGCAATGAGCAACCGCTGTCAAGTCCATTACTTCCTGTACGCTGGATTCACAGAGCATAGCCGCGCCAGTCTGGCGGCATGCATATACGTCGGAATGGTCTCCGAAGATGGAGAGCGCGTGGCTCGCGATCGCGCGGGCGGATACGTTGAACACGCCTGGCAGCTGCTCGCCTGCTACTTTATATAAGTTAGGAATCATCAGAAGTAATCCCTGTGATGCTGTAAATGTTGTAGTCAAAGCTCCTGCGGATAAGGAACCGTGTACAGCCCCGGCTGCACCTGCCTCGGACTGCATCTCTGTCACCTGTACGGTCTGTCCGAAGATATTCTCTCTTCCCTCGGTTGCCCACTCGTCAACATGCTCGGGCATAACAGATGATGGGGTGATGGGGTAGATCGCTGCAACCTCAGTATACGCGTAGGAAACATGAGCTGCGGCCTGATTACCATCCATGGTCTTCATTTTTCTTGCCATTGTTTGCTCCTCCTTAATTAGTACATTGTAAAAGTTTTAATTTTCACATGTGAGTTTATTATATCCCCAAAATTAGTAAAAGTCTATAGAAAGAATCATGGTTTTTTGTTTATTTTGGGGTACAAGGCCGAAGCATTTTTTTACGCCTCAGCCTTTTATACAATATTTTTCATATAACATGCGTATAGTTTTTATCCTTTATTTGTGTAACTGCTCCCTCCGCGCTTTTGTCCCATTTTAATTCAATTCACGCGGAGAAATTCCTCGATCGCTCTTTTTTACCTTTTTAATACAATTTCGCGCTGATATGCTTCGGACGGAATCCTTTCCTCTCCAGCGCCTCCAGGATCCGGTGCTTATGCTCCGTCCCAAACGCCTCCATGGTGATGCGCAGCTCCACCGCCGCATTCCGGTTGGTGCTGACAAATTGGTTGTGCTCCAGCTTGATGACATTGCCCTGCTCCTCCGCAATGGTGGCGGCCACCCGCACCAGCTCGCCCGGCTTATCCGGAAGCAGGACGGATACGGAAAAGATCCGGTCTCTCTGGATCAGTCCATGCTGTACGATGGAGGACATGGTGATCACATCCATATTGCCTCCGCTTAAGACACAGACCACTTTTTTCCCTCTGCAGTCCAGCTGCTTCAAAGCGGCAACCGACAGGAGCCCTGAATTTTCCACGATCATCTTGTGGTTCTCCACCATGTCCAGAAATGCCCCGATCAGTTCATCATCCTCCACCAGGAGCATGTCATCCACATTTTCTTTCACATAAGGAAATACATTCTTTCCCACTGCCTTTACGGCTGTGCCGTCTGCGATCGTGTTGGCTGTTTCCAGCTCCACCACTTCCCCGGCTTCCAGCGCGGCGCTCATGCTGGCCGCTTCGATGGGCTCCACTCCCACCACCTTGATCTTTGGATTCAGCATCTTGGCCAGTGTAGCCACCCCGCTGATCAGACCGCCGCCTCCCACCGGGACCAGGATATAGTCTACCGTGGGCAGCTCCTGTACGATCTCCATGGCAATGGTCCCCTGTCCGGTCGCCACGTCCAGATCGTCGAAGGGATGGACGAAGGTATACCCCTTTTCCTCAGCCAGTTTTGTGGCATACTCACAAGCATCGTCGTACACATCTCCGTAAAGAATGACTTCCGCTCCGTAGCTCTTGGTCCGGTTGACCTTGATCAGCGGCGTCACCGTAGGCATGACAATGGTCGCCTTACATCCAAACGCGTTGGCCGCATAGGCCACGCCCTGGGCATGGTTTCCAGCGGAGGCCGTGATCAGTCCCCGACTCCGCTCCTCCTCGGAAAGGGTGCTGATCTTATAGTAGGCCCCCCGCAGTTTGTAGGCCCCCGTATGCTGCATATTTTCCGGCTTTAGATACACCCTTCCGCCCGTCTGCTCGCTCAGATAATCACTGTATACCAGCTTGGTGGAACTGGTCACCCGCTTCACCACTTCCGTGGCATCTTCAAATTTCTCCAATGTCATCATTCTGGCTCTCTCCCTTCTCTTTTTCCTCATCTCTGTAGAATAACGCATTCACAAATTCATCCGCGTCAAATTTCTGCAGGTCATCAATGGACTCCCCGACTCCGATATATTTCACCGGGATTCCCAGCTCCGCCTGGATCGCCACGGCGATCCCGCCCTTTGCCGTTCCATCCATCTTGGTCAGAATCACTCCGGTAATGTCCGCCACCTCGTTAAATTCCTTCGCCTGGGCAAGCGCATTCTGTCCTGTGGTCGCGTCCAGTACCACCAGTGTCTCATGATAGGCTTCCGGATATTCCCGCTCAATGACCCGGTAGATCTTTTTCAGCTCTTCCATCAGGTTCTTTTTATTGTGCAGCCGCCCCGCCGTATCGCACAGCAGGATATCCGCCTTTCTGGCCTTCGCGGCAGCCACCGCGTCAAATACCACCGAAGCCGGGTCCGCCCCTTCCTGGCCGCCGATCATATCCACCTGGGCACGGTTCGCCCATTCCTTTAACTGCTCGCCTGCTGCCGCGCGGAAGGTATCCGCCGCCGCCAAAATCACCTTTTTACGCTCCGCGCGGAACTTTCCCGCCAGCTTCCCGATGGTGGTGGTCTTACCCACGCCGTTGACGCCGATCACGAACACCACAGACTGCCTGTCCTCAAATTCGTAGGCCGTCTCGCCCACATCCATCTGCTCCTTGATGCTGTCGATCAGAAGCTGCCTGCATTCCACAGGTTCTTTGATGTGCCGCTCTTTCACCTTTGCCTTCAAATCTTCGATGATCTCTTCCGTGGTTCTCACCCCCAGGTCGCCCATGATCAGAGTTTCTTCCAGCTCCTCATAAAAATCATCGTCAATCTTCGAAAAACCATGGAAAATGCTGTCCATCCCGGACACGATATTGTCTCTGGTCTTCGTAAGCCCTGACACAAGACGCTTAAAAAATCCCTGTTTCTCTTCTCCCATTTTACATGCCTCCTTCCCTATTTATCCAGCTCATCCTCCAGAAGGTCCACAGACACCAGCGTAGACACGCCCTTTTCCTGCATGGTGATCCCATACAGACGGTCCGCCGCCGTCATGGTCCCCCTTCGATGAGTGATCACGATAAACTGCGTATTCTCCGTCAGCTTGTGCAGATACTGCGCAAACCGCACCACGTTGCTGTCATCCAGCGCCGCCTCGATCTCGTCCAGCAGACAGAACGGCGACGGCTTTAAGTTCTGGATCGCAAACAGCAGGGAAATGGCTGTCAGCGCCTTTTCCCCTCCGGAGAGCTGCATCATGTTCTGCAGCTTCTTTCCCGGCGGCTGTGCGATGATCCGGATCCCTGCCTCCAGGATATCCTCATCCTCCATCAGCTCCAGGGTGCCCTTTCCGCCGCCGAAGAGCTGCTTAAATACATTATCAAATTCCGCGGAGATCAGCGCGAACTGCTCCTGGAACTGCTTGCGCATGGCAATGTCCAGCTCTTCAATGATCTTGACCAGCGTTTCTTCCGCCTCTGCCAGGTCGTCATGCTGTCCTTTGAGAAATTCATAGCGCTCCGAAACCTCTTTAAATTCCTCAATGGCATTTACATTCACATTGCCCAGCTTCTTGATCTCCGCCTTCAGGTTCTGGATCTGCCGCTTCATATACCCCAGCTCCGTCAGGTTCGGATTACGCAGCTCTCTGGCACGGCGCAGCGTCAGCTCGTATTCCTCCCACATGTAGTTGATATGCTTCTCCGCAGCCTCCTCATAGGATTCCTTCCGGCTGTTGAGACGAAAGCATTCCTTATCCAGCTCGGACATATGCCTGGAGAGCTCTTCGCGTTTTCCCAAAAAGGTCTTATGCTTCTGGTTCAGCTCGTCCCGCTTTGCCACCTGGCTCTTGATCTCTGCCTGGATCTCGGTAAAGAGCTCCCCTGAGTTTTCGATGGTCTCGGTCAGCTCCCGGATCTTCTCCTCCTTCTCCTGGATCTCTCCGGACGCATTTCCCTTACTAATGTCTACCTCTTTTAACTCTTCCTCAAACTTCGCCGTCTCTTCCTCAATTCGGCTGATGTTCTCCAAAATAAATACATTCTGCTGCTCCAGGCTTGCGAAGGACAGATGGACCTCCTCGGAATGCTTTAGCTGCACGCTTTCCTGTTCCTTATCCTCCTCCAGCCCCTTCTGCAGCCGTTCGATTCGCTCATTGAGCTCCTGCTCCAGATTCTTGGAGGTCTCCAGCTCCAGCTGAATGGATTCTTCATTGTCCAGAATCTCCTGCAGTCGTTCCTCCAGAGTTTCCTGCTCCGCCCGGTATGTCTGGCAGCGCTCTGCCAGCTCCTTCTGCTTGCCCTGAACCTGCTCCATATTCATCTTAACCGTATTTTCCGCGATCGACGCCTTGCTGAGCTGGTGCTGGATCTGGTCGATCTCATTGTAGCAGGCGCCCCGCTTCTGTTTGATGTCGTTGACCTCCTGCTCCATCTGGTCCATATCCCTTTTGAGCATGGCAACGGTCTCCTCAAACTCCTGGATCTCCCGCCTCCGGCTTAACAGGTTGCTGGAATTTTTGAACGCCCCTCCGGTCATTGCTCCTCCGGGGTTGATCAGATCGCCTTCCAGAGTGACCAGGCGAAGGGACTGCCGGTACTTTCTGGCAATGGCGATCCCGGTATCAATATGGTCCACCACAATAGTCCTTCCCAGCAGCTGGTCAGAGAGCCCCTGAAAACGCTTCTCCACATGGACCAGCGTATTGGCCAGGCCGATGACCCCCTTCTCCTGCAGCGCCTTCTCATCCCGGATGCCGGAATTTCCATGCATGCTGGTCAGGGGAAGAAAGGTTGCCCGCCCGAATTTATTTTTTTTCAAAAACTGTATCATCCGCTTCGCCGTTTCCTCAGTATCCGTCACCACGTTCTGGATACTGCCGCCCAGCGCGGTCTCGATGGCAATCTCATATTCCTTTTCCACCTTGATGATATCCGCCACGACTCCAAGGAGCCCCGGCTCCCGATCCCGGTTTGCCATGACCTTGCGGATGCTGTTTCCATAGCCGTCGTACCGTTCGGTGATATTTTTCAGCGATTCCAGACGGGAGGATTCCCGGTGGTATGCGGTCTGCCCCAGGCGGAGCTTTTCCTGCTTCTCATTCAGCTCCCTCTGGTACTGTTCGATCTTCTGCTCTGTCTCATGGATCTGTCCGGAAAAGTCTGAAATTTCTTTTCTGACACCAGAGAGTTCTGCTTCATAGGCTTCTAGAATCTCATTCTGCTGCTCTCCCTCTCCCCGCGTCTCCTTCAAGAGCCTGTCCAGCTCCGCCTTCCGGGCCGCAATCTGCTCCTGGGTGGTGTCGTAGTGCTGGATCTTCGCACGGGTAGAGGCCCGGTTTTCCAAAAGCTCCATGATCTCCTGCTTACTGGTCTCCACCTCCGCCGTCTGGCCCGCGATCCGGCTCTGGACCGCGATCAGCATTTTTCTGGCCTCCTGATCCTTTTTTGTCACCTCAAGAAGCTTGCCGCGGACATCCTCCTGTTCTCTGGAAAGCTCTTTTAACTGCCCCTGTCTGGCCTCGATCTCGATCCGAATGGTGTGCAGCCGATTGTCATAATGCTCATCGTTCATCCGTACCGTGTTGATCTGTTCCTTAAGGACATTGATCCGGCCTTCTAACTGCTGCTTTAACAGCGTCGTTTCGTTGAGCTGGCTCTTGGCCTTCTCGATGGAAAAATCAATGGCGTCCACCTCTTCCTCGATGGCGTCATACTCCGCCTTCATCTCTTCATAGCGGGTCTTCGCCTCACTCAGCTCTTCCTCCGCATTACCAAGCTGCCCTTCGATCTCCTGGATCTGTTCCTTGATCCGCTCCGTCTCCAACAGAAACATGTTGATATCAAAAGTCTTTAATTCTTCCTTTTTTTTCAGATATTCCCTGGCCACCTCGGACTGCCTGGAAAGAGGCCCGATCTGCTTCTCCAGCTCCGACAGGATATCATTGACACGGAGCAGGTTCTGCCGTTCCTCCTCCAGCTTTTTCAGCGACAGGTTCTTCCGCCGCTTGAACTTCACAATCCCCGCCGCCTCGTCAAATAATTCCCGCCGTTCCTCTGGCTTGCCGCTCAGGATCCGGTCGATCTGCCCCTGCCCGATGATGGAGTATCCTTCCTTGCCGATCCCGGTATCATAGAACATCTCGTTGATGTCTTTTAGACGGCATGCCGCGCCGTTGAGCAGATACTCACTTTCACCGGAACGGTATAATTTCCTGGTCACAGTAACTTCCTCATAGTCCACCGGAAGCCGGTGGTCCGAATTGTTCAGCGTGATGGCCACCGACGCATAGCTGAGCGCCTTTCTGTTTTCCGTTCCCGAAAAGATCACGTCCTGCATGGTGCCGCCCCGAAGCTGCTTTACCCGCTGCTCTCCCAAGACCCACCTAACGGCGTCCGCCACGTTGCTCTTTCCGCTTCCGTTGGGACCCACGATTCCCGTAATCCCTTCATGGAAGTCAAACCGGATTCGATTCGCAAACGATTTGAATCCCTGTACCTCAATGCTTTTTAAATACATCTTACACCTCTAGTAATTGTAACCAATTTGCGAACCCGCCTTCAGCTTCAGAATTGCCTGATAAGCCGCCTCCTGCTCCGCGGCCTTTTTCGTACGCCCTTTTCCCGCGCCGCAGCAGCTCTCTCCGATACATACCTCCACATGGAAGGATTTGTTGTGATCAGGGCCTTCCTCTCCCACCAGGCGGTAGGAAATGCTCTCTCCCATATCCGCCTGCACGATCTCCTGCAAAATGGTCTTGCTATCGAAAAAGAGCTTCTTGTGTTCTAAATCCGACAGGATGAACCTGTGAATAAACTCTTTTGCATTAGTAAAACCACCGTCCAGATAGATGGCTCCGATCAGCGCTTCCATGGCATCCGATGTGATGGAATCCCGTTCCCTTCCGCCGGTCGCCTCCTCGCCCCTGCCCAGGAGCAGATAGTTTCCCAGATCAAGATCACGGGCGCAGAATGCCAGCGACGGCTCACACACCATGCCTGCCCGGGTCTTGGTCAGCTCCCCCTCGGATATCTTCGGGTTTTCCAGAAATAAAAACTCACTGGATACCAGCTCCAGCACCGCGTCCCCGAGAAATTCCAGCCGTTCGTTGCACTGGAACTTGGGCAGATGCTTTTCATTGGTATAGGAGCTGTGCATCATGGCCCTGCGCAGCAGCGAATGATCCCGGAATTGATAACCGATCTGTTTTTCCAGTTCTTTCAGTCTGTCCTTCATCCTTTTCTTTCCAACGGTTCCTTTCTATGAAAAATATTCCTGAGAAATCTTCCTAAAGCTTCGCTGCATTTCTCTAAACAGCGAAAAAGCCCACATAGGGCTTTCTCTTGCTTCGATGACTACTCTACAACCTTCTTGATCTGATCAACCGCATCCTGCACTGTTACGATCTTGTCTGCATCTTCATTGTCGATCTCAATGTCAAATGCTTCCTCAAGCTCTGTGATGATCTGAAGGATATCCAGCGAATCCGCCGACAGATCCTCCACAAACTTTGTCTCCGGCTGAACATCATCCTTCGTAACATTCATAACATCTGCAATAATTTCCTGCAATTTTTCAAATTCCATAATCATCCTTTTCCTTTCTGATCTTGTTCCGCTTTGGATTCTTTGTAATGCTTCCTTACAATTCCACTCTTTTTTGTTTCCGTGGGCCGCCTTACCCGGACACTGACTTCGCATCCTCCGGCCTGCCGATAGCCTCCTGAATCTTCTCGTTAATCTGCTGTTCCTTAAAGGACACGCATTGAGTAATAGATGTACATACCTCTTTGGAAGTGGAATTTCCATGAGTCTTTACTACCAGGCCTTTCAGTCCCAGAAGAGGCGCCCCGCCGTACTGGCTGGCGTCAAAATCCTTCAGGGTGGCCTTCAATGCCGGCTTCACCAGGAGCGCGCCGATCTTGGAACGCAGGGATGTCATCATGCTGGCTTTGATCTTATGGATCAGCGTGCCGCCCACGCCTTCGTAGAGCTTTAAGATCACATTCCCTACAAATGCCTCGCATACCACAACATCCACCTCGCCCGCAGGAATCTCTCTCGCCTCCACGCTTCCCACGAAGTTGATGTCTTTGCATGCTTTCAGGAGCGGGAAGGTCTCTTTGACCAGCGCGTTGCCTTTTTCCTCCTCCGCGCCGATATTCACGATCCCTACCCTGGGATTCTTCTTGCCCACAATATGCTCCATGTAAATGGACCCCATCTGCGCAAACTGTACCAGATGGGAGGGCCTTGCGTCCACGTTGGCCCCGCAGTCGATCAGCAGCGCCACTCCCTTCGCCGTAGGAATGAGCGGCGCAAGCGGCGCGCGTTCCACTCCCTTGATCTTTCCCACCAGGATCTGGCCTCCTGCCAGCACCGCACCGGAATTGCCCGCAGATACAAATGCGTCCGCCTCCCTGCGCTTAACCAGCTTCAATGCCGTCACGAGGGAGGAATCCTTCTTCGCGCGGATTGCCGCTACCGGCGGTTCTGCCGTCTCGATCACTTCTTCTGCATGGACGATCTCGATCTGCTCCTGCGGGTATGTGTATGCGGATAATTCCTGCTTCAAGACCTCTTCCCGGCCGGTCAGCAGGACCTTGATATCCTTCCGCTTCTTCACAGCCTCAACCGCGCCCTTCACCATCTCGCCGGGTGCATTGTCACCGCCCATGGCATCCAGGGCAACCCTTGTCATCTCCGACATTTCCATCCCTCCTTGCATTGCTGTTATACATTCTACTAAACATCCATATAAAAATCAAGAAAAAAGTATTCCCGCCCCGGAAAATCATTGCAGGCACCGGCAAAAAGAGCCGCCCTTTCGGACAGCCCCTTTTTCATACTCTCTTCCATTTTGATACCGTCAGGGTGACGCACACCAGCGCCGCAACGAATATCAGTTGCATCCCCAGCCCCTGGAGCACAGCCTGCTTCGCCTCTCCCGTCACATTTCCAAATTCCACGAGATACTCATTCACCACCTCGTACCAGTACACTGGCAGAAACTGTGATACCGCCTTGACACGTTTACTCATGATCTCCAGCGGCACAAATACCCCGCACAGGAAGCACAGTCCCAGAGACAGGACATTGACGATGCCGTTCAGCGTATTGACCGCATTTTTCCCATGTACAAACAGCCCCACCAGATAGGAGATGGTCAGGGCCACCAACATCATGAGCAGTGTATTTAAGAGGAAATACACCACCCCGCCGCGCTCCGTCAGGCTGTCCCTGTACCAGAAAAAAGCTCCTGCGATACTCAGCGCCCACAGGCACAGTCCCAGTGTGGCAGCGGCCAGAAGCCCTTCCACACTCTGTCTCCGCCCGGATACGGCGCAGGCCCGCATCCGCTTCGGCAGGTCGCCCTTGCGGAACGCGGAGATCACGTTGCCCATCACATAGCAGAGTACGGACAGGAACAGGTAGGGGACATACCGGAAGTAAAATCCATAGGCTGACATTTCCCCCGATGCCCTGCCCGTATCCAGCAGCTCCACCTGCGCAGGCTCCAGCTTCCCCAGCGCTTCCGCCGTCTCTTCCCGGGTAAAGCCGGCTGCATGGAAGGCCCTGGCATCATTGAGAAAGCTGTTGATCTGCTGGTCTACATAAAACGCCGTATAGGATCCCGGAACCTTGGTAACGTTAAGCGCCTTCCCTTCCACAATGCAGGTTTCAAAAAAATCCTCCGGGATCCAAATGATGTATTCCACGTTCCGGTAAAACAGATCCTCCTGCAGCCTGGCCTTGTCATGCTCCGCCGCCGTCACCTCATGGAACTGCCCCAGATACGTTTTCAGTCCCTCCGCAAGGCTTCCCCTGTCTTCATCGACCACAGCGATCCTCACGCTTTCCGCCTGGTAGCTGCCCGCCGGATCCGCGCTTGAAAACTGCTGGAACAAAACGGTGATCCCTGCAAAGATCACAACATACATCAGGATCAGCCCCAGATTTCTTTTGACGATCTTCATATATCCTTTATATACTGTCATAACGTTCCCTCCTGATCAGTAAAAATGACGCCAGCGTCAGGATCACACACATGACGGCCAGTGTGACCAGGCTCCTGCTAAACCGCACCGGATCGTCGTATACGTTGATGCAGTAAAATGCGTCTGTGATCACCGCAGCCGGGTTGAGCCTGTTCACGATTGGGAAATTGCGCTCCACCAGGTACTTCATATCCGCGCTCATCAGACCGGCCAGAAAGCTTCCGGTCATGGAGACCGCCAGCAGGACCCCCACCTTTACTCCTTCCTTCATCTTTCCGATTCCTCCGATAAAAATGCCCATGGACACGCCCATCATACTGCCGATCAGGGAGATCAGAAGCATCTGCGGCATCTGTCCGTAAAATTCCTGCCGGAGCACAAACCGGAGATATGCCAGCAATATCAGCACATTCAGGTAATGCAGCAGAAAGCAGGACAGCATTTCCGTCAGGACCAGTTTCAGCTTATGGGTCGGTGTCACGCACCGTCTGGCTGCCAGCGCCGTCAGGTTCGCCTGGATCGAAAACGCCGCATCCATCCCGATAAATGCCCCGTACAGACATGCCATTGCGATCAGCGCGTAAAAGAACTGGGCATTGCCGTTGGTTGTCGTGCCTCCCAGGGAGACCTGCTCCACCAGCTCCTCATAGGCTCCCATCTGTTCCATGGCGTTCTGCATCCCCTCCGGGTGCTTTTCGGCCGCCAGCAGAAGGGTCTGTTTTCCATTTTCATAGTTCTCCAGGAGGGACTCCAAGATGCTCTCCGAGATCCCGCTGCCGGCCACCGTAAGCGCAGGCGTCTCCCCCACAAAATAAATTCCCGACGCTTTTTTCTCTTCCAGCGCCAGGCGTGCTTCCTCCCCGGACATTTCCCGGACTTCCACAAGATGGCTCTCGTCTGTTTCCATGGTTTCCAAAAACTCCAGAAAGACCGGATCCGCATCCGCTTCCTTTACTACGATCGTCTGTACGGTCTCAAAATCCGCCTCCTCCATGGATCCGAAGGCAAAATAGAACAGGGTTCCCAGGATCAGCGGAAAGACCAGAGGCCAGAAAACGACATTGACACATTTGATCTTCACCATCAGATTATACTTCATTAAGTGCAGCATGCCATTCCCTCCTTTTAATCCCGAAGCTGCTTTCCTGTGATCTCCAGGAAAACGTCATTGAGCGTGGGGAGCTCGGAAAATACCCTGCCGAACAGAATTTCCTGTTCCTGCAGGTAATTGAGGATCCGGATCAGGTTGTGCTTTGCCTTGGTACAGCGCACGGTCAGGATCTGCTCCCCGTAGTCCACGCCGAATACATGGGGCAGCTCCCGGATGGCTTGAAGGTGCTCCTCCCCAAGGGCCACGGCTTCGATGGTCACGGTCTCCCCGGTCTTGATCATCATTTTCAGTTCTTCCTTGGTCCCCACCGCGATGCTTCTTCCGTGATCCAGGATCGCCACCCGGGTACAGATCTGCTCCACCTCTTCCATGTAGTGGGACGTATAGATGATAGTGGAACCCTGCCGGTTCAGCTCCTGGATTCCTTCCAGTATCTTGTTCCTGCTCTGGGGATCCACGGCCACCGTGGGCTCATCCATAATGATCAGCCTGGGTTTATGCGCGATCCCGCAGGCAATGTTCAGCCGCCGCAAAAGGCCTCCGGACAATTTGCCGGGGCGCGCCTTCCGGTAATCCTCCAGCCCCGCAAATGCAATGGCTTCTTCCACCAGCTCTTTCCTGCGCTGCTTCTCCTTTACATAGAGCCCGCAAAAATAATCAATATTTTCATAGACCGTCAGCTCATCGAACACCGCCACGTTCTGCAGCACGATCCCGATCTGCTCTTTCACATGATAGCTCTCCGGAGTCATCTCCTCTCCGAAAATGCGGATACTGCCCCGGTCATACTTCAAAAGGGCCAGCATGCAGCTGATCGCCGTTGTCTTGCCTGAGCCGTTGGGCCCAAGAAGCCCGAAGATCTCTCCCTCCTGTACCTGCAGGTTTAAGTGGTCCAGAGCCACCAGGTCTCCGTAACGCTTTACCAGATTTTTTATCTCAACCATATCCAAATTCCTCCTTCGATCCTCCGGACAGCTTCCGGGATTCCTTTCTGATACTGACATTATACCGTCCTCCCTTTTCCGGGAAAAGTGTGCATTGTCACAACTTGCATATGACATTTGTAACTATTGGAACGGCGTTACAGGTCACACCTTAACCAGGCGTGCCCTGTAACTCAGGCGGTCATTTTAAATTGCCTACGGCAATGGACGGCCTGAATACTAGCTTTTATGTGCATCCTCCCGACCAATCAGCGTGGTGATTGGTCGGGGTGTGACCTGTAACGGAACGGCAGTAGTATGAAAAATTCCTTCAAATTTTTCTTTACCTGACCAGCTGTTTCGTATTATAATAAAAGTAAAATTTTTTAGAACAGGCGAAACATTATGCATTATTTTCAAGACACCGGCTTATTACTCTTATATTGTATGGCTTCCATGCTCTACTTTCCCGCAGATTTATTGTTCGTGCTGGCTTTTTTATGCGCCCTGATTGTTTGCTGCGCCTGTTATTTTCTGGAATCTCCCCGGATCCACCTGGGATTTGGAATCTGTTTTCTGTCTGCCTCCTTGTTATTTCCGCCTTTTTTCTGTTTTTTTCCGGCTTTGTTTTATCTGTTCCTGGCGGAACGCAGGTGGCTGATGTTGTCCTGCGCCTGCCTTTTGTTCCTGTATCATATGACCCATTCCGTAGATTCCCTGATGCTTCCTCTGTGGATGGGCATCTTCGGTTTTTTGCTGGCCGCGCTTCTGCAGAGCCATACCGGGCAGTATCAGCGGCTGGATATGTTGTTCCGGCAAAGCCAGGACGACAGCCGGGAGAATCATCTTCTGCTGACGGAAAAGAATAAAGCGCTTCTGGAAAAGCAGGACTATGAGATCTACACCGCCACCCTGCGGGAGCGGAACCGGATCGCCCGGGAGATCCATGACAGCGTAGGGCACGTTCTCTCCCGTTCCATCCTGCTGCTGGGCGCGGCCAGGGCCGTAAACCGGCAGACAGAGCTTTGCCCGGTACTGGACAACCTGGATGTTTCCCTGAATTCAGCCATGGACAGCATCCGCAGCAGTGTACATGACCTGCACGATGAGTCCGTAAACCTGGAGGAGACGGTCCGAAGCCTGACCGACGGCTTCACCTTCTGTCCGGTCCTCCTGCGGTATGATATGGGACGTAAGGTCTCCCGGGAAGTCAAGTACTGCCTGATCAGCATCCTCAAGGAAGCCCTTTCGAATGTGATGCGGCACAGCAATGCTAGCCAGGTCTGCGTCACCATGCAGGAGCATCCCGCTCTCTATCAGCTCTGTGTGGAGGACAACGGAACCGGGGCCGCTCCCGGGGATTGCAGTAAGGAATCCGGCCGAAGCGGGATCGGGCTGACCAATATCCAGGACCGGATCCGTTCCCTGGACGGAACCCTGCAGATTTCAGCAGAAACCGGATTCCGGATTTTTATCACTATCCCCAAAAAACGTCAGGGAACTTGTGAAAGAAAAGACGTAGGCGATGCGGACGTCGTCGAGGCTTTTTGACCTGTACTATCGGAAAACCAGACAAGTCAAAATGCATAAGTTATTTCCATACAGTTCCTTACATGATTCAGGAGGAAAACCAATGAAACTGGTAATCATAGATGATGACTGTCTGGTGTCCGGTGCGCTCAAGACGATTCTGGAAGCGAGCGGGGAGGTCACCGTTGCAGCCACAGGTACAGACGGAACAGACGCGGTGAGGCTGTATCGGGAACACCTTCCGGATATCCTGCTGATGGACATCCGGATGAAACAGATGGACGGCCTGCAGGCCACCGTGGAAATACGGAAAGAATTTTCAGACGCAAATATCCTTTTGCTGACCACCTTTTCGGACGATGAATATATTGTAAAAGCACTGCGTTCAGGCGCCAGAGGATATTTGCTGAAACAGGATTATACCAATCTCCTCCCGGCCCTCAAGGCCGTGGCATCGGGGCAGACCGTGTTTGGCTGCGAAGTAGTTTCCAAGCTTCCCGGCCTGTTCCGAAAAACGGAGGCATTTGATTATGCCGCCGCGCAGATCAGCGACCGGGAGCTGGAGATCATCACCCTCATCGCCGACGGCAGGAGCAACAAGGAGATCGCGGCGGAATTATTCCTCAGTGAGGGTACGGTGCGAAACTATCTCAGCGATATTCTGGATAAGCTGAACCTCCGCGACCGGACGCAGCTCGCCGTATTTTACTATCAGCACAAATAACAGGTCACGTGATCCAAATCATTTTCTAATCGGGCAAAGGCTCAGGATCCGGCTTGAAATCACTGGCTCGGGCAGTTTTTTCAATACAGGTCCTTTATGCTTACAGCTATATACTTTTACGAATGAAAGGAGTGTTATCATGAACTCATCAGAAATGACACATATTCACAATGTACCCTTGGAGCCGCTGGATATCATATCCGGCTTTGAAGTCCGTCCCGGATTTTTCGGCACCATGGGCGCTACCCTTATTCCCTGCGGGGTCAGCTTTACGACCCAGTCCCACGGGGCAACCTCCTGCGAACTGCTCCTGTTCCACAAGTCGGAGGATGAACCCTATGCCGTGCTGAAATTTCCGGAAAATTACAAGATCGGGTGCGTCTATTCCATGATCGTATTTTATCTGGATATCACGGATGTGGAATATGCCTACCGGCTGGACGGCCCCTTTGACGAGCGCCAGGGATTCCGTTTTGATTCCAAGAGAATCCTTCTGGATCCTTACGCAAAAGCCGTTTCCGGCCAGAGCAACTGGGGATACAACAAAAATTACAACCGGGGGTACCGTGCCCGCGTAGTCCGAAGTAACTTTGACTGGGGAACTGCATATCATGCCAATATTCCCATGGAAGACCTGGTGATCTATGAGACCCATGTCAGAGGCTTTACCAACGACCGCTCTTCCGGCGTATCCCATCCCGGCACGTTCCGCGGATTGAGAGAAAAGATTCCGTATCTCAAGGAGCTTGGCATCAATGCCGTAGAACTGATGCCCATCTTTGAATTTGACGAGATGCGGGATGCCCGTGTTGTAAATGACAGGAAGCTTCTGGATTACTGGGGGTACAATCCGGTCTGCTTCTTTGCTCCGAATACCAGCTTTGCCGCATTCTCCGAGGACAATCAGGAGGGAAGGGAATTAAAGCTTTTGATCAAGGCCCTGCACGACAACGGCATGGAGATCATCCTGGACGTGGTGTTCAACCACACTGCCGAAGGAAATGAGATGGGCCCCTGTTTTTCATTCAAGGGCTTTGACAACAATATATATTACCTGCTGACTCCAGACGGCCATTATTATAATTTCAGCGGCTGCGGAAATACCCTGAACTGCAATCATCCTGTGGTCCAGCAGATGATCCTGGACTGCCTGCGTTACTGGGCTACCGAATACCGGGTAGACGGTTTCCGCTTCGACCTTGCGACGATCCTGGGGCGAAATGAGGACGGATCTCCGATGAACCAGCCTCCGCTTTTGAGAACCCTGGCTTTTGATTCCATCCTTGGAAATGTAAAGCTGATCGCAGAGGCTTGGGACGCGGGCGGCCTGTATCAGGTAGGCTCCTTCCCATCCTGGAAACGCTGGGCGGAATGGAACGGACGGTATCGGGATGATATGCGCCGGTTCTTAAAGGGGGATTCCGGCTGTGCGGCGATTGCGGCGCAGAGGATCATCGGCTCACCGGATCTGTACGATCCCATCCACCGCGGGCTGAATGCCTCTGTCAATTTCCTGACCTGCCACGACGGCTTCACGCTGTATGACCTTTACAGCTATAATGTAAAGCATAATGAGGACAACGGCTGGAACAATACGGACGGTACAGATGACAACAACAGCTGGAACTGCGGTGCCGAGGGGGATACGGACAATGAAGAGATCCGCGCGCTGCGGATGCGGATGATCAAAAATGCCTGTGCGGTCCTGCTCTGCAGCCGGGGAACGCCGATGTTCCTCTCCGGAGACGAATTCGGAGATACCCGGTTTGGAAACAATAACCCTTACTGCCAGGACAATATCATCTCCTGGCTGGACTGGACTCTTTTGGCTAAAAACCAGGATCTATTCCGCTTTTTCCAATATATGATCCAGTTCCGCAAGGATCATCCCGTGATCCGCAAGAATCTGGAAGCCAGCCTGACCGGACTTCCTTATGCAAGCATCCACGGCGTGCGTCCCAACGAGCCGGACTACAGCCCGGACTCCCATGTGATCTGTGTTCTGTTTGCAGGATACGATCCCGCCAAGGCAAAAGAGGATCTGGTCTATCTTGCGGTCAACACCTATTGGGAGCCTGTTACCCTTACACTTCCGCCGCTTCCAAACGGCCTGAACTGGAAGATTGCGGTCAATACCGGAGATCCTGTACAGAATTATTTTTCAAGAGGTCACATGCCTGGTGCTGAGAGAAACATTCCAATGAAAGAAAGATCCGTTATTGTATTGGAAGTCTGAAATACAGAAAGGCTGCCGCCGGCAGCCTTTCTGTATTTATTCTTCAAAGACTTCTTTCATCTTATCCTTAAAGAAGCCTTTCTTTTTGGATTTTCCTTCATCCACCTTCTGGTTGAGGGTGTTCCCCGCCAGCTGGTCGAATTTACGCAGCGCTTCCTTCGCCTCTGCGCTCAGTCTGTCCGGAGTCTGGATCACCAAGGTCACATAATGATCCCCTCTTACTCTGGAATCCCGCAGGGACGGTACTCCCTTGCCCTTTAGGCGCACCTTGGTATCTGTCTTGGTCCCCGGTTTTACCGTATAGATGACTTCGCCGTCTACCGTTGCCACCCGGATATCCCCGCCAAGCGCCGCCTGTGCAAAAGAGATCGGAACCGTGGAGAAGATATGCATCTCCTGACGCTGGAAGATGGGATGTCTGGATACATTCACTTCCACCAGCAGGTCTCCTCTCGGCCCGCCGTTTAAACCCGGCTCGCCCTTCTCGCGGATGCGGACGCTCTGTCCGTTGTCAATCCCGGCCGGGATAGACACCTGGATCTTCTTCTTGCTGGATGTATATCCGGTTCCGGAACAGGATGTACATTTTTCCTTGATCACCTTACCGGAACCGCCGCAGGTCGGACAGGTCTGTACATTCTGTACGGTTCCGAAAAAGGACTGGGAGGCATAGACGATCTGGCCCTTGCCGCCGCATTTTGAACAGGTCTCCGGAGATGTCCCCGGTTTCGCCCCCGTACCGTTACATGCCGTACAGG
Source organism: Lachnospiraceae bacterium (assembly GCA_009911175.1). The sequence continues at coordinate 34,683 of QXWX01000037.1, forward strand.
AATCCTTCAGGATCAGTTCCAGCTCTTTCTCACAGCCGAAAATCGCTTCTTCAAATGTAATACGGATGCTCTTGCGGATGTTGGCTCCCCGCATCGGGCCATTCCCGCGGCCGCCTCTTCTGCCGCCGCCGAAAAGATCCCCGAAGATGTCTCCGAAGATATCGCTGAAATCCGCACCGCTGAAATCAAAGCCACCGAAGCCGCCTGCTCCGCCGGCGCCTCCTTCAAATGCTGCGTGTCCGAACTGATCATACTGGCGGCGCTTTTCCGGATCACTCAGTACCGCATACGCTTCCGATGCCTCTTTAAACTTTTTTTCCGCTTCCGCATCTCCCGGATTCATGTCGGGATGATATTTTTTCGCCAGAACACGATATGCTTTTTTTATCGCCCCGTCGTCTGCGTCCTTGCCTATGCCAAGCACCTCATAATAATCTCTTTTTGACTCTGCCATAACAATCTACCTTTCACATTATACTATCCAGGACAGCCATGATATTGCCGGCTGCCCTGGATGTTCAGGAGCATTTTTTTATATCTGCTCAGTACCTTCGCAGATATACCGCTATCCTGTGCTGAGCAGCTGCCAAATTTATACTTCTTTGTAATCCCCGTCCACTACATCATCGCCCTGGAAGCCTTCCGGTGCAGGACCTGCTTCCGGCATCGGACCTGCACCTGCCGCTCCTGCTGCCCCAGCCTGCTCATACATCTTCGTAAACAGCTTCTGCGCGCTTTCCATCAGTTTTTCCTTCGCTGCCTTGATCTCCGCAACCTGTGCGTCCGTTGTCTCTTCCGGAGCAGACTTTGCAAGGATATCCTTCAATGCCTGGCAGTCAGCCTCTACAGCTGCCTTGTCGGAAGCATCCAGCTTGTCGCCCACTTCCTTGATGGCCTTTTCGGTCTGGAATACCATGGCATCTGCTTCATTTCTTGTATCAATCGCTTCCTTACGCTTCTTATCCTGCGCTTCGAATGCCGCTGCTTCTTTGACTGCCTTATCGATGTCTTCATCAGACATGTTGGAGCCTGCAGTGATCGTAATATGCTGCTCTTTTCCGGTTCCAAGATCCTTTGCGGATACATTAACGATACCGTTGGCATCGATATCGAATGTCACCTCGATCTGCGGGATTCCGCGCGGAGCCGGCGGGATTCCGTCGAGACGGAACTGTCCCAGAGACTTGTTGTCTCTCGCGAACTGACGCTCACCCTGTACCACGTTGATGTCAACTGCGGTCTGATTATCTGCCGCCGTAGAGAATACCTGGCTCTTCTTTGTCGGAATGGTGGTGTTTCTCTCAATCAGCCTGGTTGCCACTCCGCCCATGGTCTCGATGGACAGAGACAGCGGGGTAACGTCCAGCAGAAGGATATCGCCTGCGCCGGCATCCCCTGCCAGCTTGCCGCCCTGTACGGATGCGCCGAGGGCAACACACTCGTCCGGATTCAGAGACTTGCTCGGCTCTTTTCCGGTCAGCCGCTTTACTTCCTCCTGTACCGCCGGGATACGGGTAGAACCGCCTACCAGCAGTACCTGCCCCAGCTCGGAAGCAGTGATTCCCGCATCAGACAACGCGCGTCTTACCGGCTCTGCTGTCTTCTCTACCAGGTCATGTGTAAGCTCGTCAAATTTTGCTCTTGTCAGGTTCATATCAAAATGCTTCGGTCCTTCGGATGTTGCTGTGATGAACGGAAGGTTGATGTTGGTAGTCGTCGCGGATGAAAGTTCCTTTTTCGCCTTCTCTGCCGCTTCCTTCAATCTCTGCAGCGCCATCTTGTCGTTGGATAAGTCTACGCCTTCCTTGGACTTGAAATCAGACAGCATGTAATCTGTTACCTTCTGGTCAAAGTCATCCCCGCCCAGTCTGTTGTTGCCGGCTGTGGAAAGCACCTCAATGACGCCGTCGCCGATCTCAATGATAGATACATCAAACGTACCGCCGCCCAGGTCATATACCATGATCTTCTGTTCCTTTTCATTATCCAGTCCGTAAGCAAGCGCTGCCGCTGTAGGCTCGTTGATGATACGCTTTACATCCAGACCTGCGATCTTACCCGCATCCTTGGTCGCTTGGCGCTGCGCGTCATTAAAGTATGCCGGTACGGTAATCACAGCCTCAGTTACTTTTTCTCCCAGATATCCTTCCGCGTCTGCTTTGAGCTTCTGCAGGATCATTGCGGAAATCTCCTGAGGAGAATATCTCTTGTCATCAATCGTCACTTTATAATCGGAACCCATCTCTCTCTTGATAGAAGAAATGGTCTTGTCAGCGTTGGTCACTGCCTGACGCTTTGCAGGCTCGCCCACCAGACGCTCTCCTGTCTTTGTAAATGCCACGACTGACGGTGTGGTCCTTGCGCCTTCCGTATTCGCGATCACTGTCGGCTGTCCGCCTTCCATGACGGCAACACAGCTGTTTGTAGTACCCAAGTCAATACCTATGATTTTTCCCATGATCAATTCCTCCTAGTTTTTGTGAATTAAAAATGCTTAATTAGCTACCTTTACCATGCTGTGCCGTACGACACTGTCACGGTATGTGTATCCCTTCTGGAATTCCTCGGCTATAATGTTCTCGCCCAGTTCCTCGTCCTCCACATGCATGACCGCGTTGTGGAAATCCGGATTGAATTCCTGGCCCACTGCTTCGATTGGTTTTACCCCGACCTCTTCCAGTGTAGTCATCAACTGCTTGTAAACCTTCTCCATTCCTTCCAGGATCGGGTTTTTCTTTTCTTCCTCCGGCACTGCTGCCAGGCCGCGTTCAAAATTGTCCACGACGGGAAGAATTTTATTTATGATATCTTTCGCGCCGATCTCGTACATCTGGGATTTCTCCTTATCTGTACGCTTGCGGAAGTTATCAAACTCTGCCATCTGACGGGTAAGCCGATCCGTCAGCTCCTCGATCTTTTCGTCCTTTTTATCTTTTTTATTCTTCTTTCCGAAAAGCTTTCTGCCTTTCTTCTCTTCATCCTGCCCCTCTTCCTCAGATTCCTCCTCCGAGGGTTCTCCGGAATCTTCCTCCTCAGCCGCGTCTTCCTCTGCTGAAGTATCCGCTTCCTCCGCGCAGTCTGTCTCTTCCTCCGGGTCCTCACTCTCCTGTGCCTGCTCCCGGGCTGCCTGTTCTGCTTTTGCCTTTGCTTCTTCCACGGCTTCCTTTACCATGTCTTCCTTGGTCATCTTTTCTTCCACCAGCTTCACCTTCCTAAATTAATCTTCATCCAAATCTTTCTTGTTGATCGCATCCAACTTACTCTGCAAGGTCGTCAGCGTCTTCATGACGTGTTCATAATCCATCCGCTTGGGACCGATGATGCCGATCGTTCCCTTCATCCCGTCTCCCAGATCGTAGGTTGCCGTAACGACACTGCAGTCACGCATCGTCTTCACCGGCGCTTCATCGCCGATATAGACCTGGATCCCATGATTCTCTTCACTGGATAAGGTCTCAGTTACCAGTTCCGCCAGCTGCTGCTTCTCTTCAAATGCATTGAGGATCTCCTGTGCATTCTGCTTGTCACTAAGCTCCGGATACTTGAATATGTTGGTCGCCCCGCTTGTGTAGATCTCCATATCATCCTCCACATGGATGATATCCGCCACCGCATCCAGCACATTGCTGATGACATTACTGTGGATACCGGCCTGCTCCTTCAGCCGGGCGATCAGTCCTAAGTTGATCTCTTCGATGGACATCCCGTTCAATGTAGTATTCAAAAGCATGTTCAGCTTGAGCAGTGTCTCGTTGCCGAGCATCTCTCCCACATTGATGATCTTATTCTTGATCACATTGCCGCTCATCACGATCACTGCCACGATCTGCCGCGCGTCTACCTGGGACAGCTGGATAAACTTTAACGTATTCCTCCTGTTCACAGGGGAGGATACCAGGGTTGCGTAATTGGTATTCGCAGCCAGAACCTTCGCCGCCTGCTTGAGTACCTTCTCCACCCGATCCGTCTTCTCAAGCATCACGCTCTTGAGTTCTTCCAGTTCCTGTTCCTTATCCCGCATCAGCATATCTACATATAAACGGTATCCCTTATCTGAAGGAATCCGTCCGGCGGAAGTATGGGGCTGAAATATATAACCCAGATCTTCCAGATCCGCCATCTCATTGCGGATCGTTGCAGAACTCAGCTTCAGATCCGTTGATTTGGAAAGGGTCCTGGATCCGACCGGTTCCCCGGTCTCCAGATAATTCTGGATGATAGCCCGTAATATAGTATGCTTTCTCTCACTCAGCTCTACGACTGCCATCATATTCCCCCTTTCTTCTGCGGATCATCTTCTACATTTTATAAAAAGCTCTTGTTTTTTCTATTAGCACTCCCTCGATTTGAGTGCTAACATCTTACGTATATTAAGATAGCACCTTGATTTCCGTTTGTCAACATACTTTATATATTTTTTATCTTTTTTACTTCCCCTTGCTATTCTCCGGAAAATATCGTAATATATTTTTGAAAAAAGCTGGAGGTTCACATTATGAAAAAGCTGTGGGAATTATATGTTACGTTTCTTCGTGTGGGCGGCCTTACGTTCGGCGGAGGCATGGCGATGCTGCCCATGCTGAAAAAAGAGGTCATCGAAAAAAAAGGCTGGACCAACGAGGAAGAGCTGCTGGATATCTATGCCATCGGGCAATGTACCCCGGGCATCATCGCGGTCAACACCTCGACCTATATCGGCTATGAACAGGCCGGGATCATCGGCGCCGTATGCTGTACCCTGGGTATGGTCACCCCATCCCTGATCATCATCACTCTGATCGCCACCATATTAAATCGGTTTATCGCGGAGCCCCTGGTGGTCCACGCGCTGTCCGGCATCCGGGTCGCGGTCTGCGCCATGATGCTCAATACGGTCATTTCCCTTGCCAGAGCAGGGATCAAGGACAAGCTTGGAGTGCTTTTGTTCCTGGCCGGGTTTCTTCTTGCTACGTTCTCACCGATTCCTACGATCGTGCTGGTTGTGTGCGCGGCTGTGATCGGAATCTTCGTAAATATCAGAAAGGAGAAGGCTGGATCATGATCTATCTGACTTTATTTATAGAATTTTTCAAAATCGGTTTATTCTCCATCGGCGGCGGCATGGCTACAGTGCCTTTCCTGATGGATCTGGCGCAGAAATACCCCTGGTTCACTGCTTCCGAGCTGGCGGATATGATCGCCATCAGCGAGAGCACGCCCGGCCCCATCGGAATCAATATGGCCACTTACGCAGGCTTTCACGCTGCCGGGATTCCGGGCGCCGTCCTGGCCACCCTGAGCCTGGTTTCTCCTGCTATCATTATCATTGTCATAATCGCAAAATTTATGTCTGATTTCAGTGAAAACAAATATGTCCGTGCCGCATTTTACGGCATACGTCCCATGATCGCGTCGCTGATCGGATATGCTGTATGGCAGATTGCTGTCATTACCTTTGCAGACCTGACACAGCCAAGGCCTGTGTTCCATTACTCTTCCATGGGCATCTGTCTTGTGATCTTTCTGCTGCTGCAGTGGAAGCCATTAAAAAAGCTCCACCCGATCCTCTGGATCGGCTGCGGAGCCATACTTGGAATTTTATTCCGGCTGTAAAGATCTGATAACGCCTGCACCCTCTGATGGATGATATCCTGTGCGGCTGGACGATACTCACAGCAGATTTCCGACCGTAAGTGTATCTGGCGCTCAGGATATATCACTTCCGGGAACAGGCGTATTTTTGATAATCTTCCGAAAGGATCTGTGCCAGTTCTTTCACAGATTTCTCACCAGTTCTTTTAAAACGTTCTCGCAGCGCAGGATGTCTGCTATGGGAACAGATTCCTGAGGCTTGTGAGCCAGCTCCAGGTCGCCCGGACCATAGGACATCGTGTTTTTGTTTCCCAGTTTTCCCGCAATCACCGCAGTATCCGTATATCCTGGAAATACCCCTGTTTCTGCGGGCCTTCCTTCCACCTTTCTGCAGGAATCCTGGAGCCTGCTGAACAGCTCGGAAGTCTCGTCCATCTCAATAGCGGGACGGTCCCCGGTGATCCGATAGGTCACCTTTGCCTTAGGAACCGCTTTCTCTGCCTCCTCCGCCGCTTTTTTCACCATATGCTCCCCGTCCTCCTTTGTATAAGGAGGGACAAGCCGCATATCCACAGTTACCGTACACTGCTCCGATACCACATAGGGCTGGCTTCCGCCCGAAATCCGGCCAAAAGAGACCGTCGACGCTCCCATCTGCGGATGCCGCGCAAGCTGCGTAAAATCTTTTCGTATACTGGAGATGACCTCTGCCATCGCCGCAATGGCATCTGCCCCCTTCCATGGCGTCGCTGCATGGGCCGTGATCCCCTCCACGGATATTTCGAACCAGAGACGCCCCTTATGGGCCGCCTGCAATTCCCCGTTGGTAGGCTCCATATCCAGTACCAGAGAGTCCCTTGCAATCCATCCCGATTCGATCGCTTTTTCCGCCCCGGCCATATTTCCCTCTTCATCTACCGTACCAATCACCTTCAAGGTCCGACCGGCCATATTTCCATCCCGAAAATGCTCCGCCGCACTTTGAAATGCGGACAGCGCACAGGCAAACCCGGATTTCATATCGCAGGAACCCCGACCGTACAGCCGATTTCCCCTGATCTCCCCGGAAAATGGGTCTTCCTCCCATCCACTGCCTGCCGGGACGGTATCCATATGGCAGATAAAGATGCATTCCGGCTTTTCTTCCTTTCCCGGCAGGGAAAGCATCACATTATTCCTGCCGGGCAGCACTTCCTCTGTCCGAATCGTGACACGGTCATTCGTGTTTTGAAGCTCTTGTCCAAAAGAAAGCAAAAACTGTTCCATCCCTTTTTCACCGGTACCCGGATTCGTACTGTCGATCCGTACCATCTGTTGCGTCAGCTTAACCGCAAGTTGATTTTGTTCCATGATCTTCCTCCATATCCTTCCCCGTGAGCAGGTACATTTTTCATCATCTAAGACAGCAGGAACTGTGCAAATACGTAATTGCTGATATCAATTCCTCTCTTTGTAAGTCTTATCGTTTCTTTCTCAATCTCCAAAAGGCCATATTCCCGCAGCTTTTTTAACGTTTCTCCATAAACGGTATCCACAGGAATGCCGAACAAACGGAAAAATTCGGATTTTCTCACACCGCACATCATCCGCAGTCCAAGAAAGATGAACTCCTCCATTTCATCCTTTTTAGACAGAAATTGCTCTTCTTCACAGATCTTCCCCGGATCTCCGGCACAGGCCAGATATGTTTCCATATCCGGCGTATGGCAAAACCGAGTCGTTCCGATCAGCGACGAGGAGCCAAGCCCGATCCCAAGGTACGCTTTCCGCTGCCAGTAACCAATATTATGCCTGCAGGCACAGCCCGGCTTTGCGTAGTTGGATATCTCATATCTGGCATATCCGTATTCCGTTAAGATGTTCTCCGTCTCCTCATACATGAGCCGCTCCGTCTCTTCATCCGGCAGGGGCGGATACTGCTGGTCATCTGATCCGGACGCGCCGGCCGGATCTGCCGGACCCTGTGCTCCGTCCCGCGCGTCCTGAGAAGCGTCCTTTTTTGCTCCTCTTCCCCTGTCCTCTGACTGCGGGTCTCTCGGCCCATTGCTGTACCATTCATAAAAAGGAGTTCCTTCTTCAATGATCAGGCTGTATACGGATAGATGCTCCGGTGCGAGCTCGACTGTTTTTCTCAGTGTCTCCCTCCAACTCTCAGGAGTCTGCCCCGGGATCGCGGAAATCAGATCGATATTTACATTTTCCATTCCTGCCTGCCGGACCAGTCTCCAGGTATCCAGAAACTGCCGGTGATCATGAATCCTTCCCAGCATCCGCAGCTCTTCGTCCCTTACAGACTGCAGTCCGATGGAGATCCGGTTCACCCCGGCTCCTTTCCAGGCCAGAAGCTTTTCCTCTGTCACGGTTCCCGGGTTCGCCTCCATGGTGATCTCCGCCTCAGGATCCACCCGGAACGTCTCCCGGATTGCGGAAAAAACCGCCTGAATCTGGGTTGAGGACAGGATCGAAGGCGTTCCCCCGCCGATAAAGACTGTAGGCACATGACATGACGCATACCGTTTTCTATACCCCCTGATCTCCCGGATCAGGGCATTTACATATTCCTGACGCAAATCCTCTTTCGACGGGAAGGATAAAAAATCGCAGTAGGCACATTTCCGGACACAAAACGGAATATGCACATATAATTCCAGTTCATTCACAATCTCACCAAGTCCCCTGTTAATCTGTTACTTTAATGACCGGATGCCGCGCAGCAAGTGCATAGTACGCGCGGACAGTAAGTTAATCCTCATCCAGCTTCAACACGCTCATAAATGCCTTCTGCGGGATTTCTACATTTCCCACCTGGCGCATCCGCTTCTTGCCTTCCTTCTGCTTTTCCAGAAGCTTTTTCTTTCGGGTGATATCGCCGCCGTAGCACTTCGCCAGCACGTCCTTGCGCAGGGCCTTGACCGTCTCCCTGGCAATGATCTTGCTTCCGATGGCCGCCTGGATCGGGATCTCAAACAGCTGCCGCGGAATTTCTGATTTCAGTTTTTCGCACATCTTTCGTCCGCGCTCATAAGCCGTTCCGCTGTGGACGATAAAGGACAGGGCATCCACCTCTTCCTTATTGATGAGGATATCCAGCTTCACAAGCTCTGACCGTTCGTAGCCCATCAGCTCGTAGTCGAAGGAAGCATATCCTCTGGACCTGGATTTGAGTGCGTCAAAGAAGTCATAGATGATCTCATTGAGGGGCAGATGATAATGCAGCACGGCCCGCTTTTCTTCGATATATTCCATGCTCTGGTAAGCCCCCCGGCGCTCCTGGCACAGGTCCATGATCGCTCCGATAAATTCTGAGGTCACCATGATCTCCGCCTTCACCAGAGGCTCCTCCATATATTCGATCTCCGCCGGATCCGGCAGATTGGTAGGATTGGTCAGGTCGATCACCTCTCCGTTGGTCTTATGCACCTTGTAGATTACACTGGGCGCGGTAGTCACCAGGTCCAGATTGTACTCCCGTTCCAGACGTTCCTGGATGATCTCCAGGTGCAGAAGGCCCAGGAAGCCGCAGCGGAAGCCAAAGCCCAGCGCAACCGAGGTCTCCGGCTCAAACTGCAGGGCCGCGTCGTTGAGCTGCAGCTTTTCCAGCGCATCCCGAAGATCCGGATATTTTGCCCCGTCCGCCGGGTACATGCCGCAGTACACCATAGGGTTCACTTTTTTATATCCCGGAAGGGGCTCCTCACAGGGACGCCGCGCATCCGTCACGGTATCTCCCACCCGGGTATCCTTTACATTTTTCAGGCTGGCGGTGATATATCCTACCATACCGGCACTCAGTTCCTCACACGGGATAAACTGCCCGGCGCCGAAATACCCGACCTCCACCACTTCCGCCTTTGCCCCGGTAGCCATCATCAGGATCTGCGTCCCTTTGCGGATCTGTCCTTCCTTGATCCGGCAGAACACGATCACGCCCCGATAGGAATCATACACGGAATCAAAGATCAGCGCCTGCAGCGGTGCCTGCGGATCGCCTTTGGGCGATGGAATCTGCCGGATGATCTCTTCCAGGACGTCGTCCACATTCAGCCCCGTCTTTGCGGAGATCAGCGGCGCCTCCTGGGCGTCAATACCAATCACATCCTCAATCTCCTCCTTGACACGCTCCGGCTCTGCGCTGGGCAGATCAATCTTATTGATCACGGGCATGACATCCAAGTCATGATCCAGCGCCAGGTAGACATTTGCCAGGGTCTGGGCTTCCACCCCCTGGGCCGCGTCCACCACCAGGATCGCCCCGTCGCAGGCTGCCAGACTCCGGGAAACCTCATAGTTAAAATCCACATGCCCCGGCGTATCGATCAGATTGAAAATGTATTCTTCTCCGTTTCTTGCCTTGTAAACCGTGCGCACCGCCTGGGCCTTGATGGTAATGCCCCGCTCCCGCTCCAGGTCCATGTTGTCCAGCACCTGGGACTGCATCTCCCGGCTGGTCAGAAGCCCGGTCTTCTCAATGATCCGGTCTGCCAGTGTGGATTTCCCATGATCTATATGGGCAATAATACAAAAATTCCGTATTTTACTCTGTTCTATCTCTGCCACGTCTCTTCCTCCTCAATCACGACGAATAGTATCTGCTTTCGTACAGGCAGCGCGGTAAATGGGCTATCCTGTGCTGAGCAGTTACGATGAATATTTCACAAGAAACAATTCCACTGCCAGATGGTCGGTCAGCCTTCCGGTCTTCACGGACTGCTCCAGCTCAGCGCCTTCCTCCATGATGGCCCTTAACTCCCGGCCCGGGAAATGCTTCGCCTGATCCATATACTTTCCGGCCACAAACGGGTGCAGTCCGGCCTTGGAGGCAATCTCTTTTCTCCCATATCCGGCTTTCAAAAGCCCTTTCACCTGGAGCAGGAGCCGATACTGCCGGATCATCAAAAATAAGATCCGCATGGGCGGTTCCTTTAGGGCCAGAAGATCATAATATAACTCCAGTGCTCTTCTCTGTTTCTTCTGTGCCACCGCATCCACCATCTCGAAAATATGGTTGGTAATCTGGGTCACACAGACTGCGTCCACGTCCTCTTTGGTAATCGAGTCCCGGCCGAAGGTATAGCAGAACAGCTTTTCCAGCTCCTTCGTGATATTCTCCATATCGGTTCCTGTTTTATTCAGGAAATATACGATGGTCTGCTCACTGACCTGCCTGTTTTCCTTCCGAATCAGCCCGGCCACCCAGCGCTTCAAGGTCGCTTCATCCTGAAAGCCCAGCTCGACCGCGCGTCCCTTGGCCTTCACTGCCTTATACAGTTTGCTCCGCTTGTCCACTTCATTTTCCACGAAAAGGAAGCTGGTAGTCTCCGGCAGCTCCTTGATATAATCCGCCAGATCTGTTCCGCCGCTTTTGAAAAAGCCCGAGTTCTCAAACACGATCAGCCTTCGCTCCGCAAAAAACGGCATAGTCTCCGCCAGGTCGATGACTTCCCTGATCTCGATGCCCTTCCCTTCATAACAGGCATAATTCATAGTATCCCCTTCGGGAAGCATAGCTCTGGTCAAGCGGTCCCTGTACTGCCTTTTCAGATAGCCCTCTTCTCCGAAGAGAAGATAGATCTGCTTCAATTGTCCTGCCTTTAAATCTTCATTCAAACTTTTCATAGCTTCTATATTATATAGGAAAACGTTCTATTTTGCAAAGCATTTCCTTACATATGCGGTAATCGCATGTTCTACAAAAGAATTGTTCCCAAATATCCTTCCATATCCACCCTGCTTCCATCTGTTTTCACCGTCACTGCCCCGCAATCCTGCGTACTGAATAGCCGACACCCAAGCTGCCTCAGCCGTTCCAGTGTCTCCTGGTGCGGATGGCTGTATCGGTTGTTCCGTCCTGCGGAAATAAATCCGACCGCTGGATCTGCCTCTTCCAGAAATGCATCTGAGGTAGAATTTTTTGATCCATGATGGGCCACCTTCAGAATATCGTATTTTTGTAAAAGCCCGCTTTCTGTCAGTGCATATTCTCCATCCCCTTCTACATCTCCTGTAAAGAGCATATCAAATTTCTGGTATTTCAGAGCAAGTACCATGGATGAAGCGTTTCCGATCTCCCCGCCGTAATCCGCGGCAGGCGCCAGACAGGTAAGCGTCATCCCGCCATCTTGGACCTGCTGCCCTTTCCGAATCGTCACCGCTTTTGTTCCATAGCCTTCCGCCTTTTTGGCCAGCTCCAACAGCACTTCGTCCAGCACCTGTTCATCCGGCAGCACCAGTGTATGGATCCGGATCCCCATAGTCTGATTTTCCAGAAGCTCCTCTACCCCGTTGATGTGGTCAGCGTCCCCGTGGGAAATGAACACATAATCCAGTTCGCGGACTCCCCGGGATTTTAAAAAGGGCTCAATCCGGTAGGTTCCCACCTTTGACACATCCGTGCTTCCGCCGTCGATCAGATAATGCCTGCCGGAAGGCGTTCGGATATACAGTCCGTCCCCCTGCCCCACGTCAAGCATGACAGCCTGCAGTTCTCCCTGCTTTCCATGGCTGCACGCGCAGGTCAGGCAAAAAACGGCCGGCAGCATCACCATTACCGTTCTCACGAAATGTGTCTCACGCCTGATGTCTCCTGTCTTTTCTTTCTCCACTTTCCGAGTTTTTCCGCACGGTTCTTTTTCATTTTGCTTTCGGGACCGGATGGAGTCCAGCCCGGCCATACATCCGCCAAGCAGAACGATATAATAGGCTGCCATCCATATTTTCCCGGGTCGGCCGACCACGATCCTGGCAGCGGGCAGCCCCATGGACATCCCGCAGGCCCTTTCATAAACCCACAGGATGCCTTTGCAGACCTGCAGAATCCCCATTCCCCCGCCTGCCCACAGCATAGACAGCGCCGAGCCGGCAATCCCCGCGCCAAGGATCACAGACATCAGCGGAACCACCAGGAGATTCAGCAGCAGGGAATACAGAGGAAATTCAAAGTAATAATACAGCATCACCGGAAGCAGCATCAGATGAATGGACAGCCCGGCACACAATGGCCTTGGGGCCGCATGAAATCCATCCAGCACCGGATACACCAGCACGATCCCCAGGATTGCCCCGAAGGACAGCAGGAAACCGGCATCCAGCAGATACAGGGGCTGCCACAGCACCACCACTGCCGCGGCAGCGGCCAGGCTGGTGGGCAGATCGTAGGTCCTTCCGGACATGTCCGCTCCGATCCGCACCAGAAACATGACCAGCGCCCGCAGGCTGGACACCCCCCACCCGATCATCAGCGTATAGAGCATCAAAAACAAGATTCCGGCAAGACCCGCCTGCAGAAATGACAGACCGGATTTTCGCAGCAGCTTATAAAATCCGGTTCCGAGAAAGGACATATGTAGACCGGATATGGCCAATATATGGCCGATCCCGCTTTTCTGATACAGTTCCTTTAGTTCGGGATCCAATTCGCTCTTATCTCCCAGCAGGATTGCGGACATGCTGTTTCCATAATACTCTCCCAGAGCGGACACCAGCCGTTCCTTCCAGCGGCAGCGGAACACGCTCAGTCCTTCCCGGATATGCCATACCCGGGATTCCATAATCTGAACGTCTTCAGCCCACACACTGGCATGGATCCCCTGTTTCTGATAATAAAATTTTTGATCAAAATTCCCCGGATTGGAAGCCTCCTGAAAAAAACGGACTTCTCCGGTAAGATTGAGTTTGTTGCCGACGGCAATTTCTTTTACTTCCTGAATATTGTGATCTTGAAAAGCTTGTGATTTATCACGTTTGACATAAACAAGAATTTTCGATTCTTCAATGATCTGTTCTTTCAGACGGACCTGATTGTCCGTCAGATAATAAACCTGGTATTTTGGTTTTTCTTCTCTCCGGGAGACAGTTCCCGTGAGGCTTACCGCCTCTCTGTCCTCGACGGCCAGTTCCAGCGGGGAAGGCCTCAGATCCTTTGCGATCCGAAGCCCACCCACAAGAACCGCCTGTATCCCGATCAGCAAAACCGCAGCCAGGCAGAGCGGTCTTTTTGTCATTCTTCCTCCTTCTCTTCTTCCCAGGACAGATCCCGTTCCAGCGGCTGAGACAGGTCCACGGTCTCCTGGTAGGACGCATTCTTCTCTCCGTTGACCATGATCTGCACGCTGCCCGCGCCGGTTCCTTCCAACAGGGAATTTACGAGGGAATAAATGGCTACCTCCGGCCGGACGTCATAGACGCTGTTGAGAAATTCCGAGTCAAAATTGACGTAGCAGGTTCCCTCCTTGACCGTCACGCCCAGAAGCGCGGCTGAGGGATTCAGCGTCGGATAAGCCCCGCTTTTTTTCGGACCTCCCATCAACTTTTCCACGATCAGCTTCTCTCTGGGAACATTGGTGTTATATCTGACATCCATCTGCTGCCGGACCAGCTGGTCGCCGGACTCATTTGCAAAAAACAGAGTCAGCGTTGTCTGCTCATAGGCGCTGGGGGAAGAGCCGGCGCTCTCCGCAAAATCATCCCCGTTCAAAACCCCCAAAACCTTGCCGGACTCATTTTTCAAGTTTTCCTCTTCTACTGTGATCCATACTCCGTTGATCCCGTCCAGCCGCACCAGTGTCTGCACCACCGCGGCGCGCACCAATTTTTCCTCAATGGAAGGGATCTCATTATATTTTTTATTAAAGTCAATATATGCAATATCATGCTCTACCTTTAGGGACTTTACCTTGACATTCTCCGGAATGGCAGGCATATATTCAATGTCCTCCGACGGGCTCGCCATTTTTTCCAGCGCTGTCTCCGCCCCGTCATTTGGCGTCTCCTGCGAAATGTCGCAGACTAACTTAAACAGGCCGGTCCCTTCGCCGTTGATACAGTAGACAAAATCTTCCCCTTCTTCGATCTTTGTCTGTTTTGCACAGGACGGAAGCAGACACAGCAGACAGCAGGCTGCCGCGCCTGCGGACATCCATCTCTCTTTTCTATTTTTCATCCTGTTCCCCCTTATCTGATATGTCTATAAGGCCTGGGCCGATACATAGATCATAGGCACCCGGACCGTAAATGTAGTCCCCTCGCCTGGATTGCTGTATACCTTGATGGAGCCCCGGTGTATGATCACCGCATTTCTTGCAATGGCCAGTCCGAGACCCGTTCCTCCAATCTCCCGGGAATGGGACTTGTCCACCCGATAAAAACGTTCGAAAATATGATCCTGGTCTTCCTTCGGAATCCCGATTCCGGAATCCGCCACCTTGATATAAAAGAACTTGTGGTCCGCATTCAATGACACATGCACCCACCCGCCCTCGTTGTTATATTTGATCGCGTTTTCCACCAGATTGGACACTGCCAACGTCATCTTCACCTCGTCAATCTCCGCTGTCACAGGACGAAAGCTCTCCAGGACGACCTCCACATTCTTCTTCTCCGCAATGGGCTTGAGCCGCTTTAAGATCAGCTCCAGAAGCTGGTTGATATTGACCGGCGCAATGTTCAAATCCGGAGCGGTCTTGCCCATCTTCACCAGGGTCAGCAGATCATTGATGATGTCGTTCTCCCGATCGATCTCTTTCGCAATGTCCTCCATAAACTCCTGATACAGCTCCACAGGCACCTGCTCCTGCAGCACAAGGGAATCTGCCAGCACCTTCATGGAAGCCAGCGGGGTCTTGAGCTCATGGGACACATTGGACACAAATTCCTCCCTGGAAGCGTCCACCGTTTTCAGCCTTCCCAGCAGCTTGTTAAATGCCTCGGAAATCTGCCGGGTCTCCCGGTACGTATTGACATGCAGTTCTTCGTCCTCAAAGCCCTCCGTGATATTCTCGATATCATTTCGGATCTTCCCCAAAGGCTGTACCAGCAGATAGGCAACCAATACAGAAAAAGCCAGCATCAGGATCCCGATGATCCACAGGATCCCCCTGCCCTTTGTATAAAAAATCCGCAGGCTGTCCTCAATCGTGTCCGTAGACACACTGGCGAGCATCACCCCGGTAATCTCCTCCGACCCGGACTCCGTGATCGGGGAGGTCACCTCAATATAGCGGTTTTTCTTGTCATAATAATTGGTGCTTTCTCCCTTCATACACCGGATGACATTTTCCGAAACAATCGTCTTGCCTTCGTCCAGGGCATAGGTATCCTTGATCACCGTCAGCTCTCTGTTGACGATCATGACCCGTCCGTTATAAATATTAGTCAACTGTGTCAGGCTGGCATTGACGACTTCGGAAGAATTATCCACCAGATAATTGTAGCTGTTCAGCTGATCACATAGAATTGTACATTGATTCTGTATTTCCGCCGTGCGCAGAGAAACCGCCCTGGATTCATATGCTTTGATGATCCCCATATAAGCAATGATTCCCGGCAGTATCCCTGCACATAAAATGACCACTATAATCCGAAAATACAGGCTTCTTATGATAGTATCTCTGATCTGAAAATGAAATTTAGCCTTTGAAATAGTAACCAACTCCCCACTTGGTATGGACGTACTGCGGTTCGCTTGGATTGATCTCGATCTTCTCCCTCAGCCTTCTGATATGTACATCTACGGTTCTGGCGCCTCCGGGATAGTCTGCGCCCCACACGATGTTCAGCAGATTCTCTCTGCTGTATACCTTATTGGGGTTCGTGGCGAGAAGCTCCAGCGCGTCAAATTCTTTTGCTGTCAGGTTGATCTCCCGTTCTCCGATAAATACTCTCCTGCTCTCGCAGTCGATCTTCATATTGCCCTTGACGAGTATGGTGCTCTGAGGAGCCTCCTCCTTACGCGCGGTCCTGCGCATGATCGCCTTGATCCGGGCTTTTACCTCGAGAATATTAAAGGGCTTGGTGATATAATCATCTGCGCCGTATTCCAGTCCCAGAATCTTGTCCATGTCTTCGCTCTTCGCTGTAAGCATCACTACCGGCATATCGGAAAATTCCCGGATCTGCTGGCAGACCTCAAAGCCGTCCAGCTTCGGAAGCATCACGTCGAGAATAACCAGGTCGTACTCGCACTTCCTCGCAAGGCTGAGCGCTTCTTCCCCGTCATACGCACAATCGACCTCCATGCCGTCCTGTTCCAGACTGAATCGAATCCCTTTCACAATTAACTTTTCATCATCCACAACTAAGATTTTTTTCGCACTCATATGACTCTTCCCTTTAATTTACTGTAATATCATCTTTGAGTTTATTGAATACCCCTTCTTTAATTCCCTCCACCTTCATCAGGTCCTCAATGCTCCCAAAAGGTCCGTTAGACTCCCGATACACGATGATACTTCCGGCTCTCGTATCCCCGATCCCATTCAGAGTCTTCAATTCCTCTCTGGAAGCAGTGTTGATATTTACCTTGCCGCCGGCATTACTGCCGGGCGGGCCGCTGTCGGGTACTGCAGGCTGTGAGCCTGCGGCTGCGTCTCCACCGGCGCTGCCGGATAAGAAATACCCATCCAGTCCCTGACGGACTTCTTCATCTGTGGGAATATAAAGCCTCTCGCCGTCTGACACGGCCTGGGCCTGGTTGATGCTCTCTTCCGCTCCGTCCTCCCGGACGCCGCCTGCACGCGCGATGGCCTCATAAAGCCTTGCGCCGGCCTCCAGTTCATAGACTCCGGGCGTGTTCACCGCCCCGCATACATATACAAAAATATGTTCCGTACTGCCTGAGCCCGCATCCGCGTTCCCAATCTCCTGTAAGTTTCCTGCTGCTTTTCTGTCTCCGGTTTCCTCTGTGCTGCCAGAACCGTCCCTTTCCGGGGAAATGTCCTGATCTGCGGTATCTTCTTCCGTTCCCCGGCTGTCTTCCAGTCGGAGCGTCTCCAGCTGATCCGTACTCTTACGTCCGCATCCCGCAAACCAGAAGCATACCGTACATAAGCCCAGCATTCCTGCTGCTGTCCGCAATCTTTTTCTGTTCATGTCTCATCCTCACAGAGAAAACCAGTGCAAACCCCTTTACACCAGACATATCTATTGTATCGAATTCGTGCCTAAATTACAATAGGTAAAAATATTTTTATCTTTATTTTATCATTATGGCTGGTAAAACGGGCTGCGGCATTCTATCTTTCCCACTGGAAAATAGCGATCCCGACAAGAGCCAGAACAAGCCCTCCTGCCTTGACCCAGTCCCAGGGCGCCTTCTCCATGCCGAACAGACCGAACAGCTCGATCAGATATGCCACTGTCAGCTGCGCGATCACGATCAGCAGTGCGGATTTTGCCGGTCCCAGTGCCCCGACGCTCTTGATCACCGTCCAGGTAATCCCGGCCCCGATGGCTCCTCCCAGCAACATATACCTGGGCTCTACCCTGGTGATGGCAGAAATATCATCCCGGCCCATGACCAGCCACATGACAAAGCAGACAGCAAAGGCGCTGAGCTGCACCCAGGCATTGGAGACCCACATCCCGGCCGTCTTTGTCACCTGGGTATTAAATACCCCCTGTATGCTCATCAGAGCTCCGGATAACAGTGCGATCAAAAACCCAATCATTCCACATATACCTCCATACCTACGTGATCGGACCATGCCTGCTGCCTGTTCTTCTAAAGAAGCAGCAGGATTGGTCCGGCCTGAGGATAGTATGCTCTGATCGTCATTTTTTATTCGCCGGCCCCAAAAAAGTGACAGGCACGGAGCCGCCGACTCTGCATAAAGCTTGACACCCGCAAACGATCTGCATAATACAGTCGGCAGCGCCGCGCCTGTCAGGGAACTGCCGCGAGGCAGATCCTGAAATCAGGACAGCGCCCTTTTCAGTTTTTCGATCATTTCATCCACATGTTTTTCTTCGATGATCAGCGGCGGAAGAAGCCGGAGTACGTTCCCTTCCGCAGAGATCACCAGAAGTCCCTCTTCCAGCGCCCGGCGGTTCACCTCCGCAAACGGTTTTGTGAGCACCAGGCCCTGCATCAGTCCTTTGCCCCGCCGTTCCAGGATGCAGTCTGTTTTTTCCGTCAGCTCATCCAGACGCGCCGTCAAATAAGGTTCGATCTTTTTTACATGCTCCACGATCTGCTCTTTTTCAAAAATCTCCAGTACCTTGCGTACCGCCATGCAGGCCAGAGGATTTCCGCCGTATGTGGTCCCGTGGTCCCCAGGCTTTAAGGACTGCTCCGCCACACGCTCCGTCATGGCGAATGCCCCCACCGGAATCCCGTTTCCGATGGCTTTTGCCATGGTCATGATATCGGGGCGCACACCGTAGCCCTGCCATGCAAACATGGTCCCGGTCCGTCCCATACCGCACTGCACCTCATCGCAGATCATCAGGATATCCTGCTCGTCGCAGAGCTTCCGGATGCCTTCCATAAATTCCTGCGCCGCAGGATGGATCCCGCCCTCTCCCTGGAGCGGTTCCAGGATGATTCCGCAGGTTTTTTCACTAACCAGCGCCTTCACGCTGTCCAGATCGTTATACTCTGCAAAATGTACCCCCGGAAACAGCGGCTCGAAGGGCTCCCGGTACTCCGGGTGCCCGGTGATGGACACCGCGCCTACGGTCCTGCCGTGGAAAGAATGGTTCATGGCGATAAACTCATACCGTCCGGACTTCTTTGTCCAAGCATACTTCCTGGCAGCCTTTAACGCTCCCTCAATAGCTTCCGCCCCGCTGTTCGTAAAAAATACTTTATCCATGCCGGACGCGTCAGCCAGAGCATCGGCAGCCGCCCCGCAGTTTTCATGGTAATACAGGTTGGATATATGGCTCAGCTTATCCAGCTGTGCTTTCAGCGCGTCGTTTAGCTCCGCATTGTGATACCCCAGCCCGTTCACTCCGATCCCGGCCGCAAAATCAAGATATTGCTTTCCTTCTGTATCATACAGATACACGCCTTCCCCATGGTCCAATGCCACCGGGAAACGATTATAAATATGCAGCAGATGCTCCTCTGCCCCTCGGATCTTCTCATTCACCATCATAGTACCTGCTTTCTGCGTCATTTAAGATTGCCGTGCCGATTCCCTTGTTTGTAAAGATCTCCAGCAGCAGACAGTGGGGAATCCGGCCATCCAGGATATGGACCCGGGAAACCCCATTTTCAATGGCATCAATACAGTTCTGGAGCTTGGGCAGCATGCCCCCTCCGATATAACCGTCCGTGATCAGCTCCCTTGCTTCCTCCGCCCGCAGCTCCGAGATCAGCGTTTTAGGATCCTCCGGATCCTTGTATACGCCCTCGATATCGGTCAGAAATGCCAGCTTTTCCGCCTTCACCGCACGGGCGATGGCGCAGGCCGCGTCATCCGCATTGATGTTGTATGTCTGGTAATCATCGTCCATTCCCACCGGGCAGACAATGGGCAGAAAATCCTTTTCCAGCAGATCGAACAGGATCGCCCCGTTGACCTCCTTGATGTCTCCCACGAAACCGATATCCTGGCCGTCCGCATATTTTTTGTCTACCCGGAGAAGCGCGCCGTCCTTGCCGCTGATCCCGATGGCACGCACCCCCAGCTCCTCTACCAGCTGCACCAGTCCTTTGTTGACCTTTCCCAGCACCATCTCGGCCACTTCCATCGTATCCTCGTCGGTTACCCGCAGTCCGTTGATGAATCTCGGCTCCATGCCGACTTTTCCCACCCATCTGCTGATCTCCTTGCCGCCTCCGTGGACAATGATCGGCTTGAACCCGACCAGCTTCAAAAGAGTCACGTCCTGAATGACCTGTTTTTTCAGTTCATCATCAATCATCGCGCTTCCGCCGTACTTCACCACAATGATCTTCCGGTTAAAACGCTGGATATAGGGGAGCGCCTCGATCAGGACCTGGGCCTTATCCAGGTATTGCTGCATATTCTCATTCATGTTCTGTCCTTCTTTCTGATTCTTATGTGAACTGTTCAAAACGGCAGACCACAGACCCGTCTGCTGCCGTTCTGAATCGTTATGTCAACTCCTGTAATCCGCATTGATATCAATGTATCCGTGGGTCAGATCACAGCCCCAGGCTGCCGCCGCCGCCTCCCCTTCCTTGATGTCGGCAATGGCCGTCACCTCGGGCTGAGATAAAATCTCCGTCGCCTGTTCCTCGCTGTAATCGACAGCCGCCCCATCCCGGACGAGCTGCAGTTTTCCTGCCCGGCTCTCCAGATACAGATCCACCTTTTCCGGGTCAA
Source organism: Lachnospiraceae bacterium (assembly GCA_009911175.1). The sequence continues at coordinate 55,325 of QXWX01000037.1, forward strand.
ACTCTGCCCCGGAATATCCCATGGCGCAGAGGATCCTTCCCCAGTTGGCATCGTGCCCCGCAACTGCGGCTTTGGTCAGGTTGGAGCAGACGATGGATTTTGCCAGGGTCTTTGCCTGCTCTTTGGTGGATGCTCCGATCACCTTCGCCTCAAACAGCGCGGTCGCCCCCTCGCCGTCCCCTGCCATTTTTTTTGCAAGCGTCTCATTAACATAATGCAGGGCTTTTGCAAACTTCTCGTACTCGGCCGTATCGCAGCGGATCTTCTCATTTTTCGCCATACCGTTTGCCAGGAGCAGCAGGGTATCGTTGGTAGAGGTATCTCCGTCCACGGAGATCATATTGTAGGTATCCTTTACATCCTCGCTCAGCGCCTTTTTCAAAGCCTTCCTCGAGATTGCCGCGTCTGTCGTGACAAACGCCAGCATGGTACACATATTGGGATGGATCATGCCGGAGCCCTTTGCCATACCGCCGATGGTCACAATCTTTCCTCCGATCTCGATCTGAACGGCAGCTTCCTTTTCCCGGGTGTCTGTGGTCATGATCGCCCGCGCGGCCTCATTTCCATGCTCCAGATCTCCTTCCAGTCCTGCGGAGAGCTTCTCAATCCCCGCTTTTACCCGTTCCATGGGAATCTGCATTCCGATCACGCCGGTGGAACCGATCAGCACGCCTTCCTTGTCAATGCCAAGCACCTCCGCCGCCTTTTCGGCTGTCTCACGGCAGATCCGCTCTCCCTCTTCCCCGGTACAGGCATTGGCAATCCCGGAATTGACGATCACTGCCTGGGATTTCACACCGCTCTCCACCACGGCCCTGTCCCATTTCACCGGCGCTGCCTTTACGATATTTGAAGTAAACGTGCCTGCGATCTTGCAGGGCTTTTCACTGTAGATCATTGCCATATCTGTGCGGTCCGCATATTTGATCCCCGCGGCAGCCGCTGCTGCCTGAAATCCCTTTGCGGCGGTCACTCCGCCCTTGATGATTTCCATCTCTTTCATCCTCTCTTTCTCTCTTAACGCTGCTGAAGCCTTTTCGCCTTTTCAGTTACCGTTCGCCGGCCAGTAAACTAGTGTACTCTGATCCGGTCATCTATGGAATCACTGTTGGTTAAAGGCCGTGATATTTTCCGTATTCAGTACAAAGTCATAGTAATTGAGATCCAGGCGTTCCGTCCACCCGATGGTATTCCAGAACGCATTTCCAATGTCATTTTTCGTAAACGCTATAAGGGAAACCTTGCTGATCTGTTCTGCCTTCAGCGCTTCCATGGCCCGCACTACCATCGCCTTGCCGATGCCCCGCCTTCTGTAGTCCTCATGCACGCACACATGATACAGGCAGCCCCGTCGGCCGTCATGCCCACAGAGAATGCTGCCTACCACCTTTCCATCCTCTACCGCCACCACGCTGGTGGTGGGATTCCGTTTCAAAAAACGCTCCACGCCTTCCCTGGAATCATCAATGCTGCGGATCCCAAAGCCCCTGATCGTCATCCAGAGCGCAAATACACCGTCATAGTCTTCTATCGTCATTGTACGTATCATACCATTCCTCCCAAAATGAATGCCGGGGCCGTTCCGCACAAAGAGTTCCCCGGATACCGCAGGTCACACGCTGACAAGATGCCCGCAGCTCAGGCCGGCCCGTCTCCCCTGTCACGGGAATAACGGCACAAGCTCCAGCCCCTCGGATTCTTTCAGCCCAAACATCAGATTCATGTTCTGGACCGCCTGGCCCGCGGCGCCCTTTACCAGATTGTCAATGGCACCCATCATGATGATCCTTCCGGTCCGGGGATCAATCTTGAAGCCAATGTCTGCATAATTGCTGCCTTCTACCCATCTTGTCTCCGGGCAGACACCGTTTTCCAGCACCCGGACAAATGCTTCGTCCCCATAATATCTGTCATAGATGGCTTTGATCTCCTCTTCATCGGTCTTCCTCTTCAATGACGCATATTCCGTAACCAGGATTCCCCGGTTCATGGGAACCAGATGGGGAGTAAAATTGAGCAATACCTTTTCACCGGCCGCATATCCCAGCTGCTCTTCAATCTCCGGCGTATGCCTGTGGGATGCCACTCCATATGCCTTGATACTCTCATTGACCTCACAGTACAGGTTCGGGACTTTGGCCCCTCTTCCCGCGCCGGAAACGCCGGACTTCGCGTCGATGATCAGCGTCCCCATATCAATCAGTCCTTCCTTTGCCAGGGGATACGCCGTCAGGATCGAGCAGGTCGTATAGCAGCCTGGATTGGCCACCAGCCGCGCCTTCTTCACATCCTCCCGGTTCACCTCGCACAGCCCGTAGACTGCCTCGGGCAGGAACTGAGGACTCTCATGGCGGATTTTGTACCACTGCTCATAGACGGACACATCCTTGATCCTGAAATCCGCGCTCAGATCAATGATCTTTACCTTGGACAAAATGTCTTCATTGACGAGCGACGCGCAGAATCCCTGGGGCGTGGCCGTAAATATCACATCCGCCTGTTCTGCCAGTTCTTCCATATTATCATCCATGCAGGCCGCGTCTACGATCCGGAACATATTTCTGTAGACATCCGCATACTTCTGGTCAATATAGCTTCTGGAGCCATACCATACGATCTCCGTCTCCTTGTGGACGGACAGAAGCCTCACCAGCTCGCCTCCCGCATATCCGGTCGCTCCGATAATTCCTGCTTTGATCATCCTTTGCACATCCTTTCTCATATAACCAGTAAACATCATATACCTGTTCTTATCTAAAGTAAAGTTTTTTCTTCTTAGCTTTTCGGGAACACTTGCATAATTATACATCCAAAATGAATAATATGCAAGTTTTTTCTTTTTTTCTACATTTTTTATCATGGCGGTGATGCCGCAATGAACGTTACTGTGAGCGCCCGGTCAGGGTGTGAACAGTAACCAATGAACATCTGTTCTTTTTATAAAGCGATGTTGATTCTTGAAAAAAGAAGTGATTTATGTTAGCATGGAACAAAGAAACGAGGTGAGTCACTCATGCATACCAATGAATCTGCTGAAAACTATCTGGAAACCATATTGATCCTGAGCGAATCCCGTCCGGTGGTGCGTTCCGTCGATATCGCGGCCGAGCTTGACTATAAAAAATCAAGCGTCAGTGTTGCCATGAAAAAGCTCCGTGAAAACAATCATATTACCGTAACTCCGGAAGGCTTTATCTATCTGACCGAGAGCGGGAAGGAAATCGCGGACCGGATCTATGAACGCCATAAACTTCTCTCCTCCTGGCTGGAGCAGCTCGGAGTCGATCCGGAGGTTGCCGTTGCCGATGCCTGCAGGATCGAGCACGTCATCAGCGCGGAAAGCTTTGAGGCCATCAAAAAGCATATTCTATAGAAAGAAAAGAGAGACATTCACAGCAGGGTGTACGTCTCTCTTTTTATTTTCCATCCTTGATTCAATCCAGGATCTTATTCAGAGTACTGAACAGGTTGTCAATATCGATCGGCTTTGCAATATGGCCGTCCATACCGCATCTCAGAGCCGCCTGTTTGTCTTCCTCAAACGCATTGGCTGTCATCGCCAAGATCGGAATACCGGCAAGCTCCCGGTCATCCAATGCACGGATCTCCCTGGTCGCCTCATATCCATTCATCACCGGCATCTGGACATCCATGAGCACAAGCTGATAATATCCATGCTCTGAACGGCTGAGCATATCCACGGCGATCTGCCCATTTTCCGCAATCTCGACTTCAAAGCCCGCGTCTCCCAGGATAGCCTCCGCAATCTCCTGGTTCAGTTCATTGTCCTCCGCCAGCAGGATACATCCGGTATGAAAATCCAGCCGCTTGTTCTCGTCAGGCTTGCTCTCCTCTGCCTCATCCGCATTCACGATCGAATACAGGCAGCTCCGAAGCTCTGAGAAAAACAGCGGCTTGCTGCAGAATGCGGTGACCCCTGCTTCCGTCGCCTCTTCCTCAATATCCGACCAATCGTATGCGGTCAGGACAATGACCGGCACATTGCTTCCTGTTTCCTTCCGGATCCTACGGGTCACCTCCACGCCGTTCATATCCGGAAGCATCCAGTCAATGATATACACGCAGTATTCATCCCCGCGCATGACTGCCTGGTGGGTGCGCAGTACCGCTTCCTTTCCTGACAGCGTCCATTCCGCTCGCATTCCGATCTGTCCCAGCATGTAGGACACGCTGTCGCAGGTATTAAAATCATCATCCACGACCAGCGCCCGGCAGTTCTTCAGTTCAGGAATGTTCTGAGGCTCCCTGGCACCGGAATGCAGACGGAACGTGAAGGAAACAATAAATTCCGTACCTACGCCCTGCTCGCTTTTCACTTCAATGGAACCGTTCATCATATCCACGATATTTTTCGTGATCGCCATTCCCAGCCCGGTTCCCTGAATCCCGCTGATGGTACTGTTCTTCTCCCGTTCAAAGGGCTCAAATATATGGGATACAAATTCCTCGCTCATACCGATGCCGGTATCTCTGATGTGGAATTCGTAGCTTGCGTATTCTGTCGTCGGCCTGGGCTTTTCCATCACCCGCATACTGATGATGCCGCCTGCGGTCGTGTACTTGATGGCATTACTCAGGAGATTTAAAAGCACCTGATTGAGGCGGAGCTTATCGCAGTAAATGTCCTCATCCAGGACGTCTACCGTATCAATATACAGCTCCAGCTGCTTCGCATGGATATCCGACTGTACAATGTTCCTCAGGCCGTGCAGGATATCCGGCAGGCTGCAGAGTTTCTCTTCCAGATGCATCTTGCCGCTCTCGATCCGGCTCATGTCCAGCACATCGTTGATCAGACTCAACAGATGGTTACCCGAGGTCATGATCTTTTTCAGATACTCCTCCACCTGCTCTGGCCGGTCAATGTGAGTGATAGCAAGAGCCGTAAAGCCTACGATGGCATTCATCGGAGTCCGGATATCATGGGACATATTGGATAGGAATACGCTCTTCGCCTTGCTTGCCCTGTTGGCCTGCAAAAGCGCGTCCTGCAGCAGATTTTTCTGCTCCATCTCATTGCGGATCTCTTCATCCACACTGCGCAGCCCCAGAACGATGCCGTGTCCGTCCTTCCAGACACCCGCGCGCACGATCTTCAATTGATAATATTTCATCTCGCCGTCCTGGAACGTGCGGTAATTCACATAATAGGGATTCTTTTCCTCCAGTACCTTTTTGAGGTTTTCCAGTGAAAAGTCCTGACGCATCGTCTCCTGGTCTTCCTCATAGACGAACTTCTCTATGTATTGCTCCATGCTCTCCTGGAAGGAAAGTCTATCCGTAAAGATGTCTCCGAACAGCTTTCTGCTGCTGTCCCTCATCCGCAGCGAGCTGCCAGCTCCCGTATCCAGATCATAGAAACAGACAATATTATAATCAATACTGAGCGCCTGCACCAGCTCCATATGGCGTCGCTCTTTCTTTTCCTCCTGCTGCTTCTGAGCCGTGCAGTCCAACAGGAAACGCTGATAGAATAGCTCTCCTTTTTCTTTCAGAAGCTTGACATTTCCCATAATATGCAGGATTGAGCCGTCCTTATGTCCTACACGGTACTCCACGCTGACGCTGTCGCCCTCTTTTTTCAGTTCCCGGATGGATGCCCGGAGCTTCTCCTTATCCCCGTCTAACACGGAGGCCGCCACCATGTCAAAGCCTTCCGCCATCAGTTCATCCTGAGAATCATATCCCAAGATATTGAGTGCGGCACGGTTCACGCTGAGGATACGGGATCCATCCACGGAATGAGTCATAACGCCGCACTCCATGGTCGTAAAAATGGTCTCCAGAGTATGATTCTTCTGGACGATCTCCTGTTCATAGGCCCGCTCCTGAGTGATATCAATCGCAACTCCCACTGTCCCCATGACACTCCCGTCCAGATCGTACAGCGGAGACTTGTATGTGGTAAGAAGCCTGGTTCCGTCTCCGGTCTTCACCGTTTCCTCGGATACACAGGTCTTTTTCGTATTCATGACCTCAAGCTCTGATTCGATGCAGGCCGGGTCGTCATGCTCTACATCCCAGATATACGCGTGGCCGCGTCCCTCTACCTGTTCCTTGGTCTTATTGACCGTGCGGCAGAAACTGTCATTGACCTTGGTATGGATGCCCTTCTTGTCCTTATACCAGATCAGGTTCGGTACATTGTTAATGGTGGATTCAAAAAAATGGCTTGTCTGCCAGAAATCCCTGCTCACCTTACAGGTCTGCTGCCATCTCAAAAAGCGGAAGCGGATCTCGTCGTCTGACATGGGCATAGTCCATATATCCTTGATCTCCGACAGTCTGTCTGTCAAAAGAAGAATCTGATCCTTCTCCGCAAGCAGGATCAGCTCCGCTTCCTTTTTCTTGGCCGAAAGCAGCTTCGGTACCGCTTCCAGGACATCCATGTCCTGCAGATCCACAAGAATCACATCCGCCTTCGCCGCCAGATCCGCATCCAGCCTGCTGCTCTCCGAAAATTCATGCGTAAAATGCGCAAGTGGAGACATTCCTTTTATGATCTCAAATAATTTTCGCTGATGACCTGCCAGGTAGAAATGCACATTACAATGGTACATACCTGTATATCCTCCTAAACTTACCCGTGATTCACTCAATGACTGTATCAAATATAGCATATCGATATTGCTTTTTCAAGCCTAAAATGCTATATTCGGGCGGGTCAGGGGCCTATGATAAGGTTTTGACTTTTTTTCATTTTATGATACAATACGCATAAGACATTGAAGGAGTCGATTATATGCATAATAATAAGAAGTCAGACTTAATTTTAGATTCCATGCAAAAGCTTATGCTCAAAAAGGATACCCGCTCCATCTCCGTCAGCGAGATTGCCAGGGAAGCGGGGATCGGCAAGGGAAGCATTTATTATTATTTCAAATCGAAAGAGGAGATTGTAGACGCCGTGATCGAGCGTTCTTATTCTGACGCGATCCGGCAGGCTCAGGAACTGGTACAGGCTCCCGGCCTGGACGCGCTGACCAAAATGGAGATCATCTTCCGGACCTGCCGGGATTCTTCCATAGAGCTCTCCCGGCAGGAAGCCGGCAGCTATATGGAGCTTCAGCAGAGCGCCCTGCTGCACCAGCAGTATATCTATATCATGATCCGCAACCTGCGCCCTATCCTGGCCGACATCATCCGCCAGGGCAATCAGGAGGGGACTATCTCCTGCAGCTCTCCGGATGAGGTGGCAGAGATCGTACTGATCATCCTGACGATAAAATTTGACACCTATCTGTCGAATTCCGATCTGACGCAGACGCAGAAAACGCTGGATGTATTTACTTATATGCTGGAGACCAGCTTTCAGATCGAGAAGGGGCGGCTGGATTATATCTGGTCGGAATAAAGCACATCAACAAGAGGGGGAATCATTTTATGAGCAGCAGAAAAGACAACTATTTTTCAATACTGGATACCGGAAATATGTTCGAGGATTCCGGACACCGCACCCGATTTAAAGAATTGCTGGATTGTTACGGGGATTTCCCCTTTTTTTCAAAAGGATTGTGCAAATGCATGTATCTCTCCGCCTGGGATGAGGAGCATTTCTGCATCATGCTGGAGATCCTGACCGACCTGAGCCTTGGCCGGGAGACGAGCACCCGGGAAATGCGGGTCAAGGGGGAAGCCCTTGCCGAAGAACGCCATGACGCGGAATATTATGTCTATCAGCTTTCCAACGCATTTCTTGACAATGCGCCCTACCGCCTTCCGGAAGCGGCAGAAATCCCGCCGGAGATCCTCCGCATCATCTCCCGCGCCCTCCAGGCAGCCGAGCTGATTGATCAGGCATAGCTGCACCGGCCTCCGTCCGATACGGCATTGGACAGGGGCCGCTTTTTGTACCGCCGTTGATATCGTATCGTGACCGCCTGTTTATTGATTCCTTAACACAGAACTACGATCTTTCTCGGGGTTGTCTGAGGCGGGACGCTTCTGGTGGTCACTGTATAATAAACCAGAAGGTACCTGTTTCCGATGTCGCAGAAAAAGTTCTGGCCGTTGACGGTCTCGATCTCTGTACTGCGTGCCTGATTCAGCTGAAGGGAATGATCCCCGGCAATCAGATCACTGTCAAAATATTTCAGATCGATCTGCTCATTTTTTCCAAGCACGGCAATGATCACTGCGCGGTATTGGGGAGGATAGATCATCGACACTGGCAGGGTCTTATCGTAAAATGCGGCTACCCGCGTTCCCGGGCGAAGCTGCCTGCAGTCGATCACCTCCGTCTCCTGATCTATGACAATGTTTACAATCCCCTCCTGCACGCGCAGGGTGACCATCTGGCTGCAGCAGCCGCTGCCCGTAAAATTCATGACAACGCCCACAGCCGAAACCAGATTACCATATTCCATAATAAAAGACTCCTTTCGCAGCGTACTTTAAAGCGCTGCTTTTTTATTTAAAATATGGAGTGCAGGCGGAAATGGTTCCTCGTCACTGCTGCCGAACCGCAGATCCGAATACGGGATGCCCCTTGGGTATACCTTTTCGGACGAAGTCCGCTCGTCCCGCAGGGACATGGGTTATGGGATGCCCCTTGGGTATACTTTTAACGATAGACAAAAAGTTCTGGAAATCTTGTACAAAGTGACAATTGACGTACAGGATATTTTGTGCGAAAATAACAGTAGTGTGATGTTAATTTAACATACCTTATCTCCATATCCGAAAAAAGCGGCCGGCCGTGGTTTTTTCGGATGGAACGGCGGAGGCGCTATAAGGTATCCGGCATTATACGAGAGAAAAATCATACATATTTGAAAGGAGTATTAACATGATTTATTCACATGAAGTAGAAATGATGTGTCCGGTAGCCCAGGGTGCGAATCACGGACCAGCTCCGATCCCGGAAGAAGCAAAATGGGTCAAAGCAAAAGAAGTAAAAGACATCTCCGGCTTTACACATGGCGTTGGCTGGTGTGCTCCGCAGCAGGGCGCTTGCAAGCTGACACTCAATGTAAAGGACGGTATCATCCAGGAAGCGCTCGTTGAGACGCTGGGATGTTCCGGAATGACCCACTCCGCGGCAATGGCTTCCGAGATCCTTCCGGGCAAGACCATTCTGGAGGCGCTGAATACGGATCTTGTATGTGATGCCATCAATACGGCTATGAGAGAATTATTCCTTCAGATAGTTTATGGAAGAACCCAGAGCGCATTTTCTGAGGACGGACTTGCGATCGGCGCAGGACTGGAAGACCTTGGAAAGGGACTTCGCTCTCAGGTTGGTACCATGTATGGAACACTGGCAAAAGGGCCTCGTTATCTGGAGATGGCAGAAGGCTACGTAACAGGAATCGCACTGGACGACAATGGTGAGATCATCGGATATAAGTTCGCAAATCTTGGAAAGTTTACAGATTTCATCAAAGCAGGCGATGAGCCGAATGTAGCATGGGAGAAGGCGCAGGGACAGTATGGTCGTGTTGCTGATGCTGCTAAGATCATTGACCCGCGTAAAGAATAATCTGACGATTACCAGGGGTTTCTAAAATAATTCAGGAGGATAATGAGATGGCTTTATTTGAATCATATGAGAGAAGAATTGATAAAATCAATGAAGTTTTGAACAGCTATGGCATTGCTTCTATTGAAGAGGCAGAGAAGATCACAAAGGATGCCGGACTTGATGTGTACAACCAGGTAAAGGGGATTCAGCCGATCTGTTTTGAAAATGCATGCTGGGCTTACACGGTAGGCGCTGCGATCGCGATCAAGAAGGGATGCAAGACCGCGGCTGACGCGGCAGCAGCGATCGGGGAAGGCCTTCAGGCTTTCTGTATTCCGGGATCTGTCGCGGATCAGCGTAAGGTAGGTTTAGGACACGGCAACCTGGGCAAGATGCTTCTGGAAGACGATACAGACTGTTTCGCGTTCCTGGCAGGCCACGAGTCCTTTGCGGCAGCAGAAGGCGCAATCGGTATTGCGGAAAAGGCAAACAAGGTTCGTAAAAAACCTCTGCGCGTCATCCTGAACGGACTTGGAAAAGACGCCGCAAAGATCATTTCCAGAATCAATGGATTTACTTATGTTGAGACAGATTATGACTACTTCACAGGAGAACTGAAGGAAGTACAGAGAATCGCTTACTCTGACGGACTTCGTTCCAAGGTAAACTGCTACGGAGCGAATGATGTACGCGAGGGTGTTGCGATCATGCACAAGGAAGGCGTTGATGTTTCCATTACCGGTAACTCCACCAACCCGACCCGTTTCCAGCATCCAGTAGCAGGTACTTACAAGAAGGAATGTGTAGAACAGGGCAAGAAGTACTTTTCCGTAGCATCCGGCGGCGGTACAGGACGTACACTGCATCCGGATAACATGGCAGCAGGCCCGGCTTCCTATGGTATGACAGATACATTGGGACGTATGCACTCTGACGCTCAGTTTGCAGGATCCTCTTCCGTACCGGCTCATGTTGAGATGATGGGGCTGATCGGCGCAGGCAACAACCCGATGGTCGGCATGACAGTTGCGGTTGCGGTTTCCGTAGAGGAAGCGGCAAAGGCTGGTAAGTTCTAAGAAATAGTGTAAAATCAAGGGCTATCGCTGATGTGAGGTGTCAGCGGTAGCCTTAAATTTTGCCGGGTAGCACACAAGTAGCACACATGAGGTAGCACACAAAAAATGCGTTACAAAAAAGGGCGTCCGCTGACTGTAAGACACCCTTTCATACGGCTTATGTAACGGTTATATCTATTTTAGAATATTGTACCGGCTAATAAAGAATAATCTTTTATGTGGCTCAATACAGTGTCCTGTACGTGCTGTAAAATAGCGTCCGTATCGTAATTGAAATTCTGTTCGTCCAGTACATTATCATTTAACAATTCCTCTGCTATGCGCTTCGCTATATCCTCTCTTTTCATGCCGCTTTCTCCCTTTCTGCTTTCAGTGCTTCATTTATTGTCTCTAACGCTCTCGTTATTCCCTCCTGCTGTTGCAAAACTCCAAGCAAGATGTATTTGTATCTATCATCATCTATATTGTCCATAACCTCTGAAATTGTGGCGTGTGAAATCTCCGCCGCCGTCTCAATGTCAATACATGCCTGGAATATCTTGTCATGATTGCTCATTATTTCCTATCCCCTCCTTTTCCTCTCTATATAATCTTCTCACAAATCCGAATATCATATTGATAAATCGGGGATTCTCAATCCCTTTTAGCATTTCTGTGATTTCTTCCTTCCGGTCAGTCATGCGCTCTCCTAATGCAAAAATACTATTACAAAATCAATGTTAACAACTTAGTATGTGCTTGGAATAAATGCCATCGAAACGTGTGAAAGAATGAGTGGTTGGAACATA
>QXWX01000300.1 GCA_009911175.1 Lachnospiraceae bacterium
CATTCAAGAGAACTGGAGAATCTTGGACTTCTTCTCCCACCATCCTGAGAGTTTGCACATGTTTACATTCCTCTTTGATGATGTGGGTATCCCACAAGATTACAGGCATATGGAAGGCTCAGGTGTCAATACCTATACTCTAGTCAACAAGGCTGGGAAAGTAAATTATGTGAAGTTCCACTGGAAGCCTACCTGTGGAGTGAAGAGTTTGTTGGAGGACGAAGCTATTAAGGTTGGAGGAGCCAATCACAGCCATGCCACCCAGGATCTCTATGACTCAATTGCAGCAGGCAATTATCCCGAGTGGAAACTTTTTATTCAGACTATAGATCCCGATTTCGAAGACAGATTTGACTTTGACCCAGTTGACGTTACAAAGACCTGGCCTGAGGACATCGTGCCATTGCAACCCGTTGGCCGTTTGGTGTTGAATAAGAACATTGACAACTTCTTTGCAGAGAATGAACAACTTGCATTTTGCCCTGCTCTTGTTGTCCCTGGGGTTTACTATTCTGATGACAAGCTGCTCCAAACTCGGATCTTTTCTTATTCTGATACTCAAAGGCACCGTCTTGGACCAAACTATCTGCAGCTCCCAGTTAATGCTCCCAAGAATGGCCATCACAACAATCACCATGAAGGTTTCATGAACTTCATGCATAGGGATGAGGAGGTGAACTATTTCCCATCTAGGTATGATCCTTGTCGTCATGCTGAGCAGTACCCCATCCCTCCTGTGGTGTTGACAGGGAAGCGTGATAAGTGCTGCATCGAGAAAGAGAACAACTTTAAGCAACCCGGTGAGAAGTACCGTTCCTTTACACCAGACAGGCAAGAAAGATTTATCAAAAGATGGGTCGATGCTTTGTCCGACCCTCGTCTCACCCACGAAATCCGGAGTATCTGGGTTTCATACTGGTACCAGGCTGACAAGTCTCTCGGCCAGAAGCTTGCTTCTCGTCTCAATGTGAGGCCGACGATGTGAAGATGACATAGCGTTGAAGATGTTCCTGCGTCATTTGAGGAAAAGAGTTATCG
>QXWX01000301.1 GCA_009911175.1 Lachnospiraceae bacterium
TTATAATTTATATAATTCGTTATTATTGTACAAGGGAAAAGGAGTGGCCTCCTTTATTCTCATATAGGGAAGAAAAATACAAAGCAAGATTGAATGTTGGATGATGAGAGAGAATTACTTAATGGATTCAGGTTCATACAGAGAGAGATGGCGATAGGCCGAACTCGAGCCCCCAGAGCTCGAAACTTCCTTTGACAAAATCATAGTGGGCACCCTTCAACGCAAGAGTCTTCTTCACCAATCCTTCCCTCACAAATGGATAAGAAAGCAGGTTTCCGAG
>QXWX01000302.1 GCA_009911175.1 Lachnospiraceae bacterium
GATGAAGTCAGTGGAGGTGGATCCATCATATGGGAAGGACATCACTCCCTTAATTCCTCCACAGGCACTGTGCCCAATCACCACAATCTCCTTCACCTTTAGGTGCAGAACAGCATACTCAACAGCAGCCCCAACTCCAGAGTACTTGGTCTTGTCGTACGGTGGGACCAAGTTGGCAACGTTGCGAACAACGAAGGCCTCACCTGGTTGAAGGTCCAGCACGTGCGAGGGGCACACGCGAGAGTCAGAGCATGCGAAAACCATATACGTGGGACTCTGGCCTTTGGCGAGTTCGCCGTACAATGCTGGATTTTTCTCGTATTTCTCTCTCTTGAAGGTGATGAAGCCAGTTTTCAGCTTCTCAACAGACTCCGATGCAATGGCGGCGCTGCTTTCAGCTGTCGCCAGGTTCGCCGTGATTTCGTCGATTTTCGCGGCGGCCACCGGTCCTAGCTCTCCATTCTCACTTAGAAGCTTCTGGAGAGCAGCAATGGCCTCCTCGTATGAGTCCTTTCCCATATCTTCTTTCAAGAGTGGGTGGATGATGGGAGCGGGAGCGGCGAATACGGGCTCGTTGCGGATGAGGCTGGGCGGAGTAGAGGCGGAGGAGTTGAGACGGGCGGAGGCGATGGGGCGGAAGGCGACTCGGGAGTGGGCGGAGGTGGTGGTGAAGATTTGGGAGGCGAGGCAGCT
>QXWX01000303.1 GCA_009911175.1 Lachnospiraceae bacterium
CATATATCGGCATTAATTATTTAAGTCCAGCCAATTTCTTTAATACCGCTTCATTATCGGCATACTTAAATGTAATGTCATCTTTCAATACGGAGTCTTCTTTGTCGCCAAGTTTCCTTTGCGCTTGCCTCTTCATTTCATTAGTTGCCCTTGCATAAATCTGAGTTGTTTCTATACTCGAATGCCCAAGCCATTCCGATACAAGCGGCAATGGGACTCCTGCAAGGTAAAGATGCATGGACCGTGTTCTTCTCCATAAATGAGGGTGGAGATGGGGGATATCCGCATTGGTTTCCTGTGCTTTCTTCTCATATGTTTTCATAAAACGCTGGACGTTATCCTGGGACATCTGGCATTTGATTCCATTCCTGACTGTGTAAAATAATAACTCATCACTGTCTTTTTCGGTATCTGGATGATACAGCCTGCAATACTCATTAAAATATGGTATGATATCTTTTGAAAGCGGCGCACACCGGTGTTTACTTCCTTTGCCAAATATATGGACATCCGGTTCGCCAGCTTTGTTTATTACTATATTTTTTAGCTTCATGTGCAGTATTTCATCATCCCGGCACCCGCTTTCATACATCAAGGCGATAAAAAAGCGGTCCCTTACTCCTGTCTTTTTATTTATATCGGGCTGTTTGAGTATAAGTTTTACTTCTTCAATGGTCAGCCATATAAAATCTGTTACCCTTTCATCTTTATACCCTGCAATTTCGCATATTCCGCTATAAACTCCAAACGACAGGACATCTTTCTTTTGAATATACCTGCAAAAACCTTTGATGTGCGAAAGCCTTTGATTAATGGTGGTGCTTTCATTGCCGCGTTTTTCACGCAGCCATTTGAGAAAGGCGGATATGTTCTCCTGACTAAAGTCTGAAACGCAAACATCTTTAAGTTTTATTGATTTTACACTTTCCAGAAAGCGCATATACAGGTTAAGAGCGTCCCTGTATGCCTGGATTGTATGTGCGCTTTTCTGTTTCGTGTCAGGAAGGTAAGCGGTAAGGAAATGTTTCATCAG
>QXWX01000304.1 GCA_009911175.1 Lachnospiraceae bacterium
AGTAATTATGTAACATCTAAGACCTTATCTACCGCAAGCAGCAGCAAACTAAGCACTGGAAACGCAACGAGGAGCTCTGCGTACAATACCAGCAGCAGTGTGTCAACCACAAGCTCAAAGCTGACCCATAACGCAAACCTATGATCTTCCGGCCAGGCTTCATCAGGCTATCGGCAGGCGGCCAGATGCCGGGGGAGAACGGGAGATAAAGCAAAGCCCCACAGGCAGGGTCTTATTTTTATGGAGCCTTTTAGAAAAAAGTACATCAAGAACAGGAGGACATTATGAAGATTCGTGCAGAACCGTCAAGTCTTGATCAGATATCTATTTAATGTGATTTCAAGGAAAGGGGAGAATGTATATGAACGTGAACTACAAATTTATTTTCGCTGCGGCTTTCGGTTTTTTATCCTCACTGCTGGGGGTATTGGCGATGCCGGTCTTGCTGGTGGTGCTGTGCAACATCATTGATTACGCCACCGGCCTGATGGCGTCCCCGTACCGCTCACAGGATATCAATTCCTATAAAAGTATCCGGGGAATCGGGAAGAAAATATGCATGTGGCTGCTGATCGTAGTGGGCGTCATCATTGACCAGACGTTATTGTATGCTTCGGACACGGTAGGAATCCGGATGCCGTTCACTTTTTTGGTGGCCTGCATCGTGGCGCTGTGGATCATCTGCAATGAGATCATCAGCATCCTGGAGAACGTGAAGGATATGGGAGTAAAAATCCCCGGCTTCCTGGAACCGCTGGTCAGGATCATCAAGTCCCAGGTGGAGGAGATGGGGGAACAGCAGGAAAGCGAAATAGAAAAGAAGCACAGAGAGGGCGAATGATCGTCCTCTCTTTTTGCGCCGGCGCAAAAGTCCGGCAGGAAGGAGAAAGATATGCCAAAACTATTTTACATTGCGGGACACGGTGCTGGGGATCCCGGAGCAACCGGAAACAAATATCAGGAAGCGGAAAGGGTCCGGGCACTTGGAAACAGATTAAAAGCAATCGGTGGAGCCAACGTGATCCTGGGGG
>QXWX01000305.1 GCA_009911175.1 Lachnospiraceae bacterium
CCAAGTAGCTTCCCCGTGTCAGAGAGAAGCTGCTTGGTATACTCATTTTTAATTTTGGTCAGGGTCTGACCAGTAACCTTTCTTCTTTACTGTCGATTAAAAATATCTTCAGTTTCCTTGTATTCCACTTCATATTTTGATATAATGACCATGGTTTTAGTGATGGTTTCAGGAGACAGTTCTGTGCAAAAGATTAGTGTCCTGAAACCTTTTCCTTTCTCTGTTCCCATGTCATTATATCGGTTAATTCTGTGACAGACAACCAGAGTAATTATAGGACAGGAAAAATGGGTAGCAACAGTAATCCCTTAGTTTTATGAAAAGATTGTATCCTTTCCGGTAGTATTTCGACGGCGGTGTATCATAGTACTCCTTGCCTGCCAGGGGCAGGATCTCATCATACCGTTTTTCAAATCCCGCGATCTGTTCCGGTTCTAAGACGCGGTCCTGTTTTTCCCTTGTTTCATTCATCTCCTTTAAAAGTTCCCGCATTTGTATATGCCAAGTCAGATTTGACTCATTCTCCTGGGCACCTTTCAAATACCGTAGATGATGCTCATTGCACTCCTGATGGCTGCTTCCGTAATGGAGAAACGTCTTATCATGGTCATGTACCAGCGTATTCAGAAAGTATTCTACCGGTGTCCCCACGAGTGCCTTGTCCCCTTTGGTATCCCTGAAAAAATAGAGGATGTCCGTCCCATCTGTACATACGACAATGTTTTTGAGACTGCCGTTCATACGCGCGCCAGTCATATCAGTATAAAGCACCTCTGCTGAGGCCAGCCTGGAAAAGATCTCCTT
>QXWX01000306.1 GCA_009911175.1 Lachnospiraceae bacterium
GAAACTGCCGTTCATACGCGCGCCAGTCATATCAGTATAAAGCACCTCTGCTGAGGCCAGCCTGGAAAAGATCTCCTTGCGTTCCTGGGCAGTTTTTGAAGAGAATTCCGCATTGATCCCATTGATCATGCCGCGGGAAACTTCTACTTCACCTCCAGTCATCTCCAGGAGGAATTCCCGGATCTTGTTTTCCGGGACATTCAAATGGTCTTTCATCAGGAAA
>QXWX01000307.1 GCA_009911175.1 Lachnospiraceae bacterium
GTGCCATTCTACCGTCAGGAAATGGACTGGCTCCAAATGGGAGCCCCGCTTGCCAGGGAAACGACTTCTAACTGGTGTATCAAATGCGCGCTGACCTATTTCGAGCCTGTTTATGACCGGCTTCATGAATATCTTGTCAAGCGTGACCTCCTCCATGCGGATGAGACTGTCTGTCAGGTTCTCCATGAGGAGGGGCGGGCGGCGGCTTCTACCTCATATATGTGGATCTATCTCACAGGAAATGATGGCCTCCCGTCTATCATCCTTTACGATTATCAGCCCGGGAGGGCCGGGAATTATGCGAAAAATTTTCTGGAAGGGTTCTCCGGACTGCTGGAATGCGATGGCTATACCGGATACAACAGTGTAGAGAATGTGATCCTGGTATGCTGCCTTGCCCATTGCCGGAGATATTTCTTCGAAGCAGTTCCGGCAGCCCGCCGAAAAAAGATAAAACTGCTGGACATCAACTCACCGGAAGAGATCCCGGAAGATGCGGCTGATCCGGAAAAAGCAAAGGAGGGCAAGAGGATCCCGGCAGAGATCGGACTTTGCTATTGCAATAAACTTTTTCGTATAGAACGGACACTAAAAGCCATGTCTCCGGAGGAACGTAAGAACAAACGCCTGGAGTTGGAAGTCCCTGTCTGGGACAGTTTCTGGTCCTGGCTTGCAACGGTAGAGCCATTGGGCGGAAGCCTGTTGGAAAAAGCAGTGAACTATGCAGCTAACCATAAGGAGCTTCTGGGTAACTACCTGCTGGATGGGAGATGTGAGATCTCCAATAACCGGGCGGAACGATGCGCAAAATCCTACGCGACCGGGAGAAAGAACTTCCTTTTCCACGATACCGTGAATGGAGCGAGATCGAGTGCTATCATCTACAGCCTGGTAGAAACGGCAAAGGCAAACAACCTGAACGTGTTCCAATACCTTTACACACTATTGCTTTACATGCCGGACTATAAACAGGAGCCTGCAGGTGTGGAGGCCATGATGCCGTGGAACGACTTTATAAAGGAACG
>QXWX01000308.1 GCA_009911175.1 Lachnospiraceae bacterium
CCTAAATAATTAATAATGGACCAGGGATTATAGATGTCTGTCCTGTTTCCAAACGTAAAACCATCATACCAGTCTCTTACGTCATTTTCTTCTTTTCCCAGTCCATATTCCGCTAACGCATCCACTACCTCTTCCTGTGTAAAGCCAAAGCAGTCCTCATACTTTCTCGAAGTAGTCGTTACCACAGTTAAATTATTTAAATCTGAAAAAATGGATTCTTTGCTCACTCTTGTAATCCCTGTCATAATCGCACGATCAAGCCACGGATTTGTTTTAAAGGCCGCGTTAAATATACCTCTGGTAAATCCCACCAGCTTTTCCCAATATCCATTCACATAGGCCTCCTGCAGCGGGGTATCATATTCATCCAGCAAAATGATCACTTTTTTTCCGTAATACCTGCACAGATATTTTGACAGCTCATTCAGTGCAAGCGACGCCTCCACATCTCCCATATCTACGGACACCCTTTTGAAAAAATCCTGTTCCAATGAAGATAAATTTCCATTCTCCAGCAGGAAATTATGATCTGAATATAAATTTGCCAGCAAATAACAGATTTTTCTGCGGCAGTTCTCAAAATCCATCTCTTTTATATTTGCGAAAGAGAGGCTAATGACAGGATAGGTTCCCTGAAGCTCTCGGTAATGTTCTTCCTCCCATATGGCAAGACTCTCAAACAGTTCTCCCCTGTTTGCATACTTCACCGAAAAGAACTTCTCCGTCATATCCATAGTCAACGTCTTACCAAAACGGCGCGGCCGCGTGATCAACGTCACAATGTCTCTGTTTTCCCACCATTCTTTAATAAACAGGGTCTTATCCACGTAAAAAACATGCTCTGTTATTAACTGTTCGAAATCCTGATAGCCAATGCCTACTGGTCTTGCCATAATTGCGCGCTCCTTTCAAAAAGCAGAATCTGGGAGATCTTTGTATCATAGGCTGCTTTTGTTAAGGATTATAACATAGGACGGAAAAACTCACAATTAGCAATAGTAAATTCCAGCATTTTA
>QXWX01000309.1 GCA_009911175.1 Lachnospiraceae bacterium
TTATCTGTATAACGGCTGGCAATCTCCTTCACTCGTTCATCTGTCCCTGTGAATACTACGATCAATTCACTGGGAACCTGCATCAGCAGAGGGCGAAGAGAATCCAGACATCTTTCCAGAGACGCTGCGCGGTTTGACGCAAGCAGAGAAATGGTGAGTTGTATTTTCATGGTGTCGTGTCTCCTTATTATGTAGCATAATACCAATTTCAGAAAAAAAGGCGTTTTCTTTTATATACAGAAGCCAAGCTGTATACAAAAGAAAGCGCCCATCCAGTGGACCGGCGCTCTCTGAAATTGTAACTGTAGTAATTACTGTAACAACTGAAGAACTCCCTGCGGAACCTGATTTGCCTGAGCAAGCATTGCCTGGGAAGCCTGAACCAAGATGTTGTTCTTTGTGTAAGCCATCATTTCCTTAGCCATATCTACGTCACGGATACGAGATTCAGCAGCGGACAGGTTTTCATGCTGAACGCCCAGGTTGTTGATGGTGTGTTCCAGACGGTTCTGCAAAGCACCAAATGTGGAACGCATGGAAGAAATCTTGTCAATCGCTTTATTAATTGAACTAATCGCATTACGTGCTGAAGCAGATGTAGTGATGCTCATGCTGGAAATAGTAAGAGCTGAGGTGCTTAAGCCTGAAAGCGTAACCTTAAGCTGATTATAAGTAGCCCCTGACTCGCCAACATGCAGTGTAATGGATCCTGCGGTAAACAGTGAAATTCCGTTGAACTTGCTGGCCTTACCGATTCTGTTGATTTCTTCACGTAGCTGGTTGATTTCCTTCTGCATCTCAGAACGGTTTGTGGAAGAATAAGTTCCGTTTGCAGACTGTGTAGCCAGTTCCACCATACGGTTCAGCATGGAGTGAACTTCTGTCAGAGCGCCTTCTGCTGTCTGTACAAGAGAAACACCGTCTTCCGCGTTCTTTTTCGCCATATCAAGACCTGTGATCTGAGCACGCATCTTTTCGGAAATAGCCAATCCAGCAGCGTCATC
>QXWX01000310.1 GCA_009911175.1 Lachnospiraceae bacterium
ATCGTCAGGCTCAATGTTTATGCCCAAAATCAAAATACATCGTTCTATTTTTATGTTTTGAGAAAGCAATAACATATGGCATTGGATATAATCGGAAGCAAATTAAATATAAAGCTCATTCCCTTTCCTTGCTGAACAGGCTTTTTTCATTGCCAATGCCGCAACAGAAACCATAGCCCCATTTACTTTACGGGATGACTGCGGGCATTGTACAACACAGCGCATACAGGAAATACATTTTTTACTGTCCGTAACTTTTGGACTTTCTTTGCTGATTGCCTGTGCAGGGCACTGTCTGGCGCAAAGACCACAGTCTGTGCAGTTATTGTCCGCTTTGGGTACTAAGCCGATTCCAGCCGCTTTCTTGTAGGGGCGGTTTCCCGGAATCTGCGGTGTGGAAAGACTGGTCAGATTATTGTTTATTTTCTCTAATATTTTTTTCGCAAAGCTGCTTAATTCTTTTTTATCCTTAGTGTCCGGTCTGCCTGCAGCGTACTGGTGCATAATAGAATGTTCCGCGATGGCGGCAATGGCAGCAATTACCTGAAAGCCGCTTTTTTCAACAGCATCGCTTAATTCAATCAGGGTATCCTCATATGCCCTGTTACCATATACGCAGACAATTACACAGGGGGTATGACTGCCATGAATATTTGAGATTCTCTGAGTGGCAAGGCTTGGAACACGTCCGCCAAAAGACGGAGCTGCAATAAGCGCAATATCATCTTTTTCAAAACTAAGCGAGGAATAATCGGTTTCTGCATTGGACAAATCAATTTCATTTACAGGCAGTCCCCGTGTATTTGTTATGGTATCTGCAACCTTTTTCGTTCCTCCTGTCGGGCTAAAAATAATCTGTGAAACTTTCATGCCTGTTCCTCCTGTAAATCTAAAATTTACACCATTATAACAGGCGCATGGTGTAGCAGGATTGAAAGGTGAAATTTTTTCGCACTAAAAAAGTAAATAACTACTGTTGTTTGAGGCGGTTTGTGATAAA
>QXWX01000311.1 GCA_009911175.1 Lachnospiraceae bacterium
TAACAATACTTTCTCTTTCACTCGGCGGAGTATTGGTTGTATTGATTTCGACAATGTTAGTTTCCTATGATGGCGTTGCAGAAGCAAGAGGCAGGGCTTTCCCTGTCGGTGAATTTAACATCCAGCTCAACGCAAATCAATCGTGGGACACTGCCGGTATTTCTTTGTCTGGATTACAGCAAAAGAACTTTCTAAATGCCAATTTTGTAAATGCAGTAGAATCTATTGATGGCGTTACAGGAATCAAACGCTGGTATTACACGGACGCGGAATATCGTGTAAATGGCAATTCTGGAAAATGGATTCAGGGATTTTGCCGAGATGAGCAGCAGAATTTGGAGAAAGAGCGTATTGCGGGAACGATTGATTATGATGAGCTGGTGGCAGGCAATGGAATTGTCTTACTTCAAGAGCGTGCCGATCTCTATGATATTGAGGCTTCGTTGGGTGATACCGTCGAAGTGGACTATAAAATCGAATCCGGGCAAATTCGCACAAAGACCTATACAGTCATGGGCATTGTAAACGAATATTCTTACTCCGGCTTCTCAAAGTGCTTTACGCTTCCAGAGCAGCTTATGAATGAAGCGACCGGGATAGATTGCACAGGTACGATTTCCGTAATTACCGATATGGAAAAATTTGATACGGTTGAAGCCGCATTAAATCAACGGATAGACGGAAACAGCGATTTGGTTATGGAAACCATAAACGAAAGTATCACTTATTATAGCGGACTTCAACAACTTTCTTTCGGGGTATTGTTGATCGTGGCTGTTATTGTTGTGTGCTTTTCTTTCATCAACCTTGTCAATACGACAATCACAAACTTTCTGTCCCGCAGGCAGGAAATTGGAATGTTACAGGCAATTGGTTTGAGTAAAAAGCAACTGATCAAAATGCTGTGTTATGAGGGATTGATTTATTCAGTTTTTGCTACGCTTGTAACAGTGGTTTTGGGAACTGGATTGGGCTTCCTATCCGTACAGGTAGTTG
>QXWX01000038.1 GCA_009911175.1 Lachnospiraceae bacterium
CCTCGGGTTTACACACTACTGTTCGAGAAGTAAGAATGGGAAGTTCAGGGTGAAGAGGAAAACCAGCAAGAAGAAGTTCACTAAGAAATGCAAAGAAATACACAGGAAGATAAAGAGCATGAGGATATGGGAACTGAAAGATATGATAAAGAGGGTGAACCAGATACTTGTAGGTTACTTTCATTATTATGGGATAACAGACAACTCAAAAAGTATAGCAAGATTCCGTCATGAAGTGGAGAAAAGCCTGTTTTATTGGCTGAACCGAAGGAGCCAGAAGCGAAGCTATACATGGGAAGATTTTCGCAGAATGCAGCAAGAGTACCCGCTGGCACCTGCGAAAATATATGTAAGTGTTTATGACAGTTGAAGAACAATTAACTTTGCAAAGAGCCGGATGCGGGAAAGCCGCACGTCCGGTTCCGTAGAGGGGTGTGGGGAGCAATCCCCACATCTACTCGACAGAACAAAACAAGTATAAAAATGGCATTTTAGACATTATAAAATACCTTTGAAGCAATATCTATTCCATTTTTATCAAAATGAAATAAAATATAAATTGTAAAAGCTAAATACAGTTTTTACATAATAGATAGGTGATTGTTAGAAACCAAATATAGATATTGATGTTGGTTTTTAACAATGGCTTATAAATATACTAAAGGAAGGAGGCTGCTTTATGAAGATACCTAAGATTGCAGCCAGAGGCTGGACATGTATAGGCTGTGCAGGGTGTATAACATGCGCATTGTCGCCAACGGCAATTAGCCATGTTTCTGCAGTAAATATGTTAGATTAACGTTTATGGCCTTTAGCAATGCAAGATTTCTTCTTGCATTGCTAAAAATGTTACATTGGATATCAAATTAAATAATATAAGTCAAATATAACACGATGGGAGAAGCGATATGAATCAATATTTGTATTGGAAAGATAAATTACTTTTAGAGCATATAAATGAGGATTTAGTTTGCCTATATGTTATGAAAGAGGGAAAAGTAGAACGTAGTATTATTAATGACACTGCGGAAGAAATCATTACTTCAATTGATGGAACAAGTACTCTTGAAACTCTGATTGGAAAATTTGCGGAAAGATATAAAGAGACAAAAAAAGATGTAGCTGCAAAAATTATTCCTTTTTTAGAGAATTTAAAAAATGAATATAAAATATATATTCAAAAGTGCGATATACCGAGAGCAAAACCAGTGGAGATAAAGAGAGTGAATCTGTACCCTAAGGTGGCCTCTTTGGAGATAACACACAGATGCAATCTGAAATGTCTGCATTGTTATGGGAGTTTTGGCGGTTCGGATCAAACCTGTATGCCGGTAAATAAAGTGAAAAAGTTACTCAGAGATTTGGATGATATGGGGGTTTTTATTATTGAGTTGACAGGTGGAGACTGTTTGGTTCATCCTCAGTTTATAGAAATATTGAATTTTGCACTTTCCTTAGGATTATTGAGAATTAATATACTGACAAACGGGCTTGCATTAACAGATGAGATAAAAAAGGTTATTATAGAAAATAGAAAAAAAGTTTTTTTGCAAATTGACTTGCATAGTCTGAATGATGATTACTTGTTCTGGTTTACAGGAATAAAAAACACACTTGATGTTATCAAAAAAAACATAATGCAGCTTGCAAAAAACAACGTTGGTATGCGTATTGCTACAATAGTTACAAAACGCAATTTGGAAGAATTGGAGACAATTGCAGATTGGGTGCATGCCTTGGGAGTGGAGACGTATGCCATTACACCTGTAGTAAAATTAGGGAGGGCAAATTATTCTGATTCGGATATACTGCTCAATGAAGAAGAATATAAGCAGATGTTTGATTCGATAAAAAGAATTAATGAAAAATATGATGGATTAATTAAAATTCATGACAGTGATAAGTTTAGACAAGGTCCTAATTGTGGATGCGTGTCTTCCCATGTTACTATTGATGCTGGAGGTGAGATTAAAATATGTACGATGGATACGAGAGAGTATGTGAAAGGTAACTGGGGGAATGTTTTTGATAAAAATATTAAAGACATTTATGACGAAAGACAAAACGAGGTGATTTGTTTTTCTCAAATAGTTGCTCCTGATGGAATGTCAGAGGAATGCAAAAATTGTAATAAAAGAGGATTTTGTTCATCATGTTTACTGAGAGCATTTGTAGCAAGTAGAGAAAAAAATGGTCAATGTAAGTGGTATCAAAATATATTGGGAGAACAGATGAAAGAGTTTCTGTTTTCATAAATAATTTGAAAGGAGATTCTATGCTTACTGTAAAATGCCTAAAAAAAAGTTATAATAATTTTAAGCTTGATGATATTTCTTTTTCATTAAGAAAAGGGAGAATAACAAGCTTTATTGGAAACAACGGTGCTGGAAAAACGACGACATTAAAGTGTGTTTTAGGATTAATTCCGTATGATTCTGGGAAAATTTCGATTGACGGTATTACATTGGCTCAGAATGAGCAGAAATATAAGAATAAGATTGGAATCGTCTTTGACAGTGGATGTTTTTACGATGAATTTACGCTGGAAGCAATGAAAAGTATCATAGCGGGAGCCTATGGAAATTGGGATGAAAGTATATACTTTGGATATATGGAGCGATTTGGCTTATCACGAACACAACAGATCAGTACGCTTTCAAAGGGAATGAAAATGAAATACAGCCTTGCATTAGCTTTGTCACATCATGCGGACTTGCTTATACTGGATGAGCCATCCAGTGGATTGGATCCGAAAACCCGTCAGTTTTTTTGTGATGAGCTTCTGGAACAGAAAGAAAAAGGGAAAACCATATTTTTTTCTACACACATTACATCGGATATAGATAAGATAGGGGATGACATTGTTCTCATTCATAATGGAAGGATACTGAGAGAATGCTCTAAGCAAGAATTTCTGGCTGAATCAGTAAAGTATCCTCCAACCGTTGAAGATGCGATGATGGAAATTATCCGTAGGGAGGGGGAGTGAGATGAAGATGTTTTATTTATTAAAAAAAGAGATATTATTGGCGGGCAATTATTTTTGGTTCTCGCTGGCCTGCGTGATTGGAGTGATGGTCTTTTTCAGCAATCAGGAGTCACCGCGTTTTAGCAGTATTTATACATTGTTTATAGCAGTGAGTTTTTCATGTTATTTTCTTTTCAGTAATATTTTCGCAATGGAAGATAAATATAAAGGGAATCTATACTTAATGGCAATACCTTACAGAAAAAGAAATATTATTGGAGCAAAATATCTTCTGGCGATTTTGATGTACATTTTTGCTTTATGCTGCTATCAAGTTATGTTTTTTATCAAAATCCCGGGGATTACTTTGGTAAAATATAAACTGACTTTTTCCTGCGCAGCAATTGTTTTTTTAATTACATCAATTATTTTAAGTGTTTTTTTCGCATTATATTACTGTTTCTCCTATAGAAAGATAAAAGCTGCGTTAATTGTGGTAATGGTTTTTATACCAACATGGGGACTTATAGGACTTGATCGTCTGACAAATTTGAATATTATTTACTATACACCGAAGGTTAGTACGATACCATTAATAATACTGGTGCTACTAAGTATGATTATCATGCGAGTGTCTGTAGAAATATCATTTTATTTTTTGAAAAAAAGAAATTTATAAATTGTAGAGAGGAAAAAATGAAAAAAAGGATAAACTTATGTTTGGCAATCTTATTATATATAATATTAGCAGCTTCTTTGGCATACGCGGTTAAAAAACTTTCCATTTCTTTCTTGAGAAAAGAAATGTTCGATATATTGACCATTATTAGTTTCATGTTAGCATATATTTTTTCTATTTTAATTCATGAATTATCACATTTTTGTGCTTTTTGGTGTAGCGGAATAAAGGTTAGAATACTAGCGATGTTTGGAATTGTGATGATTTTTAATGAAAAGTCCATTAAAATATCTATATATCCGAAAATGTGTTTGAAAGGCGGATGGGTTTTGCCAAGGACATATACAATGGAGGCCTCTGAGGACTATGAAAAGTACAAAAAAAATTTTTGCTTCTCATTAATTATAGCTCCAATTGTGTCTCTCGCTATGATGTTTATATTAATTATAGTAGCTGGTCTTATACCAGTGGGGAAAACATATAAGGAATTTATGTTTTTTTATTCATTTTTTGCTATAGTGCTTAATATTACTTCATTATTTAGACTTGACAATATGTGGGGAGATTATTATGCTTTTTATAAATACAAAATGGATGATTTCAGCTTCTTATATCATGTTTGTAGAAATTATGCTATTATGAGAAGCAATAATGATATACCTTTAGGAATATATATGGTAAAAAAAGTTAAATCGGCACTTATTGAAAATTCAGCAGATATCAGAGAAAAATATATAGATGAAAGAATTGCATATGCAATTAATCTTGCCATTATGCGTTATTTTATATATCAGGAAAAAATAGAAGAAGAGATTGAAGAAATTATTTCTTTTTATATAGATATTCCAGAGAAAATTGCGATTGATGAGAAAGCAGAAGAGATAAAAATACTATTAATTCATCTCATCTATTATCTGAAGTATAATAATGATGAAAAATGGAAAAAATTAGTCGTTCTTTGCGAGGATTTGTTTGATGATAAAGAAGTAAATAGATATTATGCATTACAGATTAGACAATTTTGTTTTCAAGAAAATAATTCTGAGTTTTTGCTCGATAATAGTAATATTAAAACGTCATCCTCTTGGAGGATTGAACAAATGCTTGGGGTGAAACAGTTGGAAGAGAAATATTTATACCAGATTTTTGAGCAGAAGAATGTTTGTAATATTTTAGAGGCTAAGTAGGATATTAAATAGGAGAATCAAGGGATAGAATGGGTGCCCGGTAAATAGGAAAATCATAGGAAGAGGATGCCGCTATATGCTGCACATCATCAAGGTGTGGCATATAACGGCATTCTTTGATACCATCGTATGCAGAAAGGCTGCCAGTGGCAGGCTTTCTGTATTTTTCCGAAACCAATTGATTGTAAGGAGTACAAATGCTATACTGAGAGAAAACACAGAGAGCTGCACAGCTGTTGATGAAAAATAGAAAGAAATGTTATTTCAGATTGAACCACTAAGATAGCGGAGGACTTGTGATGGATGATAAGCTGAAAAAGTATTTTGCAAATCCAAGGAAAATCAAAGAAGTAAAACCGCTTGAAAATTATATTCTGCTGCTTACATTTGATAATGGGGAAAAGCGGAAATATAACATGGCATGTGAATTAAAAGGGGTTTTTAGTATTCTAAAGAATAAAGAAAAATTTTCCAGTGTTTTCATAAATGAAGTCGGTAATATTGCATGGAATATTGATGAAAATGTAGACAGCTCTGTACATTGGGAGAACCAAATTGACCTTTGTAAAGATATGCTATATATGGAAAGCATTCCGGCATCTTTTTCCTGAGAGTAAATTTTTCGCATCTAATTGATTGCAAAGAGCACAAATGTTATACTGAATGAAAACACAAAGAGTTATGCTAATCTTTGCAGGGCAGGTGAGAGAATGAACCCATATAAAATCCCCTACGGTTTCAGTAATTACAAAGAGATCAGAACCGGGAATTATATCTACGTGGATAAAACGGAATATATCGAAGCACTGGAAGGTATGAACAGCAGATACCTTATTTTCCTGCGGCCGCGCAGATTCGGGAAGTCCTTGTTTGTGTCCATGCTGCATTATTATTACGACAGGAACAGCACAGCAGAATTTCAGCAGCTATTTGGAGGCACCTATATCGGGGAGCATCGGACGGCACTTGCGAATCGGTATTATGTTCTTCGATTCGAATTTTCCGGTCTGGATGGAAGCAGTGAAGAACATCTGCAGAAGGCATTTTACGCGAAGGTTCATGCGGCAATCCGGAATTTTATCAAATATTACGGCGAGGATCTGCGGATCATGAAAAATGATACGGCGGATTCTGCCATGCTGCTGAATGATTTTCTGTCTGATTTTTACTCGGAAGGAAAAAAGCTCTATATCCTGATCGATGAATATGATCATTTTTCTACGAGCATCGTTGAAAATCCGGAGTTTTTCCATTCTGTAACGGGAAGGGACGGATTTGTGCGGAGGTTTTACGAGGTCCTTAAGGCACATACGGGAACCGGGTGCGTGGACCGCATGTTTATCACGGGAGTGACCAGCATGACTCTGGACAGCCTGACCAGCGGGTTCAATATCGCTAAGAATATTTCCATGAATCCAAGGGTAAACGCAATGGCCGGATTTACGGAAGCGGAGACGAGAAAAGTTCTGGGCGAGCTGGGAATCGCGGATTCGGATGCTGTCCTGAACCGGCTGACTGCGTATTACAACGGATATGTATTCTGCCATGACCCAAAGCGGGCAGAGCGGATCCTGAACAGTAATCTGGTGATGTATTTTCTGGACGAGTATACGGCGTTGGGGGAAGTCCGCCAGATGGCGGATGTGAATATCAAGAGCGATTACGGCAAGCTGACCAGTATGTTCGGGCTGTACCGGGATGCGGACAGCCGGACGGAGATCCTGCGCAATATAATAGAAGGAAAGCCGGCAGAATCGGATATTGTCACGGATTTTACCATGTTTTCCGATACCTTCGGCAGAGATGAATTTTTATCGATGCTGTTTTATATGGGGCTGCTGACAATTAAGGAAACGGGGGCGGTCTATGATGTGGTGCTGGAAACGCCGAACGCCGTGATCCGGGATGTATATTATAAATACTATGCGGATTATCTGAGATTGGAGAAAACGGAAAAGCGGGATGGAGTAAAAAGGGAGTGCGGCTTGGGAAACTGAGCCGCTGTTTTGCTGTTATTTTCTGGTTTATCCAGGTTAGGTTCATAGATATGACTGCTCCGGCATATCATCAACTAAGGAAGAGCTTAAGGAGAGCATTTCATAATATGGAAAGAAACGAAGCATGTCTGACAAATACCTGCAGCTTTGCGGGCGTAAAACCGATCATGGTGGATTTGCCTTATCCGCCGGTCCAGGTGAGGAGGGAGAATCCGGCCTATGCGAATCTGCTGGGTATGGATTACTGCGGGCCAGTGTCGGAGCTGTCCGCGATCACTCAGTACATCAACAACGAAAACCGCATTTCTCACCAAAAATGCGCTATGGCAAAGACACTTCTGGGAATTGGCATCGCGGAGATGATGCACCTGCAGAAGCTGGGCCAGCTGATCTGCCTGCTGGGCGGGAAGGTGGATTTTATCGCAAGGCCCTATAACGGACGGCCCAGGATGTGGACACCGGAATACCTGACCATCCCCGAGCATGTGGGAAAAATGCTGCAGGCCGACATCGCGGCGGAACAGGATGCCATCAGCCAGTACCAGATGCATATCAAGATGATTGATGACGACTGTGTAAACGCGGTGCTGAGACGGATCATCCAGGATGAGGAATACCATGTGATGCTGCTGCAGGCATTGGAAAGAGAAGTGTAGGACAGAAGGCTGCGGATCCAAGTGCCGCAGCCTTCTGTTATAAACTTAAAAGATGTGTGAGAAAAAATCTCGTGATATATTGAATAAATTTATGATTTATGATATAAAATAAATATGAGAAAAAATCTCATAGTAACTTGCAGTTTGAAATCGTTGTATTGAAAGCAGCCAAAGCAGGTGATTTTATGTTTTATGAATTTTCATTTCGTAATTTTAGATCGTATAAAAATGAGGCGGTTATTGATTTTACAGCAAAACCAATCTCTGAATTTGAAAAATCGCTGTTACATGGAAAGGATACGGATTTACTGCCCGTTTGTGCAATATATGGACCTAATGGCGGTGGAAAGAGCAGCGTTTTGCTGGCTTTTCACGCGCTTCAGGATCTTGTGCTTTCTCCGTTGACGCAGCTGGCATTTATGAAAAATAAAAATGAAAAGCTGGCGGAGACTTCTTTGACTGAGTGGAATAAAGGCATTTCAATCAGAAATGAAGATGAACTTTATTATAAATGGGACGATGAAGGAAAGTTCATGCCGACAGATTACAGTATTCTGTTCCAGGTGGACGAGCATAAATACCGCTATGAATTGAGCACGAAGGATGCCACTGTAATAGAGGAGAACCTTTATATGGAGAATGAGGACGGTGATACAGACGCTCTTTTTGAACGGGATGACGAAGGGATTTACCTGTGTGAAGAACTGGAAAACCTTGATATTGAAAACCTGAATGAAGGGCTTCCGCTTCTATCCTATATCGGCATGTTTAAAAATATCGAAAAGATCGATAATGCGCTTCGCTTTTTTTATGGCATACAGACCATCAATTTTGATGCGCCGTCACGTGATCGGACTATATTTGTAAAGTCAATAGAAAGAGATAAAAAAAGAATTCTGAACGTGATTCGCAGTATGGGCATTGATATATATGATGTACGTGTAGAGTATGAGGAGAGTGGAGATGTCAGGGAAATCTATACAAAACACAAATTAGAAAATGACACATTCCGGGAATTAAAGTTTCATGAGGAATCCAGCGGAACACGGAAAATTTTCAGTATTCTTCCAGTCATTCTCTCAGGGATAGAAAAAGGGCGGTTTTTTGTTATTGATGAACTCGACGCAAAACTTCATCCGGCGCTGTTGCAGAGGATCATTGAATTGTTTACGGATCCAGAGGTAAACCGCAACGGGGCACAGATGCTGTTTACATCTCATGATATGACAACCATGAGCAATGAAGTATTTAGGAGGGATGAGATATGGTTTTCTGCTTTGAATGGGCATGATGAATCTGTGCTGTATTCGCTGGTAGATTTTCGAAAGGAAGATGGAAAAAAGCCGCGTAAGGATGAGACCTACAGCAAGCAATACCTCGAAGGACGCTATGGAGCTGATCCATATCTTAAACGCATGGTAAACTGGGAGGTGGCAGATTGAGCCTGAAGCCGAAAAAGAAAAGCGATCTTAAGAAAATTGAAGCAAAGATGAAGGCAAAAGAAAGTAAAATGAATACGAGAACCATGCTTCCGCCGTATACGATGATCATCAGCGAGGGCATAAAGACAGAACCAATCTACCTGCGTGGTTTTGTTTCGAGGATTAATGCCAGATATAAAGATATTACGAAAGAAAATCATATTTCAGTATATGGTACCGGAAGAAATACAAATGGGCTGATTCGATTTGTCGATAAGAAAATTGCTCATAATGAATGGAAAAAATATCAGAAATTCTGGCTGGTATATGATAAAGATGATTTTCCTCTGGACAATTTTGACAATACACAATTTGAAGCAGAGTCACGAACGGATATTTCCATGGCGGTCGCATGGTCTAATGAAAGTGTAGAATTGTGGTTTCTGCTGCATTTTCAGGAATATATCTCAGACAATGGAAGAGCACAGTATATTGAGTTATTAAATAAGTATTTCGATTATTCAAAAACGCGAGAAGAACTTTATGATAAATTGTTGGAGCTTGGTTCTTATGAAGCGGCAAAAAGAAGGGCTAAAAAGGCATATAAAGAATGTCTGGACGCCGGAATAAACGCGCCTTCTGCAATGGTTCCGGTTACAAGGATGTTTGAATTGGTAGAAGAACTGGAATCATATCTGGAAGCTTAATCCATTTCAGAAGGTCTACCCAGGGGCGTCCCGACATGGCCATCCGGCCGTTTCACAAGATCTACATATCCAGCAGGAGGGTTTTATGAAGCTATTTCATTTATTTGGAAAATCTGTAAAAAAGGAACCGATTCAGAAGCCTGAAAAGGAACTCACATTGGAAGCGTGCGGAATTTATTCCGGCATGCGTGTCGAGATCATGGACGAAAAGAAGCAGCTGATCTTCATCGCAAAGCTGATGAGTCTGCACGGGAACAGTGCAAAGCTGCACCAGTATTCGGAATCAGAGTTTTTATTTGACGAAGAGGAAATGAAGATCAGGATCCGCGGTTACAGCGATATTGATAAAAAAGTGATCCACATGGAAGGAACTCTGAAGCAGGGGAAGAACAGCATCTGGCCGGTGGAGGGACTGACATTTAACAAATCCGGCAATGACCGCGCCTTTTACCGCTTGAATACGGATCTGGACGGCAGTATGATACTGACGGAAGGGGCAGAGACAGAAAAGGAACCCTGCAGGCTGCTCAATATCAGCGTAGGCGGCGCATATATCAGGACGGAGCCTGCATTGGAGCTGGGGGACAGGTTCTTTCTGCAGGTGAAGCTGCACCCGGACAGAGACAGCTCCCTGATCTTAACAGAAGTATGCCGCATTGTCGAAAGAGAGGATGAGCTGTTCGAGTACGGATGCCAGTTCATAGAACTCAATGAAGCTGACCGGAAGCAGATCATCCAGGCGATTGAACGGGAGGGGAAGAAAGAAGGCGCAGCCTTATGAATTTAATCAGCAAGATCCCAAAAGAGTTTTACAAGCTTTTTGCAAGCAAATATATGGACTATTACCAGCGTTTCCTGACCGCGATCTATGAGGAATCCGGCCGTTCCTACTCTCTGCTCGGCCTCACAGAGCGGGAATGCCGCATGATTATGAACGAGCAGATCGCGGCGGAGACGCTGGACTGGAGCGAGGAGCAGTTTGACGAGGAGGGCGAGCTTCTGACCAGGAGCAACATGGCCTCGATCTGTCTGAAACATCTGGAAGACTGGGGATGGCTCAGACGGGACTACGATGAAGTTCTGGACAGCTATGTGGTCTCCTTTCCGGAATACAGCCAGCTGTTTGTGGAGCTGTTTCAGCGCCTTTACAGCGAAGAGGACACCCGGGAGCGGGAAAGTGTCCTGGCAGTCTACAGCTATCTGTACACCTACAGCTCCGACAGCGAAAAAAATAATGACATCCTGAAAAGTGCGCTGCAGGCATCCCGTTCCCTTCTGCAGATGCTTTCCAACATGCAGGAGGGCATGAGAGGGTACTTTGACGAGCTGTCCAGGCAGAGGAGCTTCCTCGGGATCCAGGAAGTTCTCGTAAAGGAAATGAATAACAACGAGAGCAGGAAATACGCGATCCTCACTACCACAGACAGCTTTTACCGATATAAGGAGGCGGTCAAGGAACTGATCGACCGGAACCTCAGTGAAAATGAGGCGAGGAAGCAGGAACTGGAGGGGAGGCAGCGGGAGCTTGCCGATGAGGCAATGGACATCATCCTTCTGATCGAACGGGAATTTGACGCCATTGAGCGCAGATACAATAAGCTGATCGAGCAGAAGACCCTGTTTGCCAGCCGGGCGGCGGCAAGGATTCGGTACATCCTCATGGAGGGCGCACTGGAAGAAGATCCGACCGCGGTGCTGGTCAAGCTTTTAAACCAGAGCAGACGAAGCACGGAGATTTTGGAAAAGCTCTCCGACCGGATGCGCCTGACAGAGCCCTTCCGCACGGTCACTGGACAGAGCCTGGCCCGCCGAAGGAATACGGAGAAAACAGCATTTGCCCCCCAGGCGGTGGCCCGGGATGCAAAGCGGCAGGAGGAAGGGCTGGATGAATTTGTTCTGAAGCCCCTTTACACCAGACGGGAGATTGCCGAGTTCCGGAGAAAAAATGAACGGAACGGAGCATTTACAGTTACGGAGGATACCGTGCGTTCCCCGGAAGACCTGGAGAAATTATTTTTCGTATGGCAGGATGCGGTGGAGATTGCGGACGATGCAAAAAAGATTGAGATCGGAGAGGAACTGGAGAACCGGGAAGGGTGCCGCTTCTCCGCGCTGACGATTCAGGAGTGACGGAATCAGGCGGCGCGTCCGGTTTAGAGTGAGACTCCAGAGCTGCTGTCCTATTACATTTAATATAGAAAGGAATCCTACAAATGATCACATATATGGAAGAGCTATCCGCGTCCGAGGCGGAAAATCTGAAAAAGACCATTTCCAGATTATTTCGCCAGACCTGCATTCTGCAGCTGCGGTATGATCCGGTCACGCTGACGCCGAGGGATAATCCGGACTATGAAATATGCGTCCGCCACAGGCATTTTATCGAAAATTATCTTGCCGTGCTGGGGTGCGAGATGGAGCATGACCCGCAGGAGCACATTTTCCGGCTGAAAGGGGAAGGGGCGGAGACAGAAAAGTTCAGCCAGACCCCCACCATGCTCATCCTGCTCGTACGGATGATCTATCGGGACAAGATCCTGGGGGAGGGGCTGGGCGCAACAGTTACGAGCCTGGGAGAGATCCGGGAATATGGGGCCAATACCGGGCTTTTGAACCGGAAGCTGACGGCTGCGGAGTGGCGGGAGGCGCTGTATCTGATGAGCAGGCACCAGATGATCGAGCTTCCGGCGGCGGTCCGTGACGTGAAAGATGAGACACCGATCTATCTGTACAGCACCATCCTTCTCTACGTGAGCGCGGCGGATATGAACGAACTGATCGAAGAATACAGGGAGGAGGCAGACGATGAAGCAATCCAAGAAAATCTTCCGGCGGATGCTGATCAATAACTGGGGAGGCATCAGCCATAAGATCATGGAATTTCACGAATACGTGAACCTGTTCAGCGGCAAGAGCGGTTCCGGAAAATCCACGGTTATGGATGCGATTCAGGTAATCCTTTACGGCAGCGTGTCGGCTGCCTTTTTGAATAAAGCGGCGGATGACGCGAAAAATAAGAGAAGTGTCCTCAGCTACCTGCGGGGCGCCCAGAAGGACGGAACCTCAAACCGGGAAAATGTAGACTTCTGCTCCCAGATCGTGCTGGAGCTGGAGGATACGGGAGGCCGGCTGATGACCTGCATCGGAGCCGTATTTGAGGTGGGGAGCCAGGATACGGAGCTGCGGAAATACCATTTTTTCAGTCATTCGGGGCGGCTTCCGGAGGACGGATATCTGACGGACCAGGGCATTCCCTACACCTCCGCCCAGCTGAAAAAGTTGATTGAGGCCCGCAGCCATTCCGAGGACAACCGGGGACGGGTTGAGGTGAACCGGATGTACCCTTCACGGGAAGCCTATCTGGGCACCCTGTACGATTCCATTTTCGGATACATCGACCCGGGCCGGCTGATGACCATGGAAAAAAGCGCCATTGCGCTTCGGATGGCGGACGGCACCGGGCAGTTCATCAAGGATTATATGTTTCCAAAAAGTAAGGAGGACACGGTGTCCGCGATCAGCCGGCAGCTTGGCGCGTACCGGGAGATCAAGGAAAAGGTGGACGATCTGGAGCATCGGATCGAGATCCTGGATGAGGTCCACAGCGCCAACCAGGAGCTGGTTCGGATCCGGGCGGACAGGATGCGCGCGGAGACGGTCCTTCGGATCGTGGATATCGAAAGCTGCAAGACCCGGCTGGAAGCAAAAAAAGAGGATCTGGAAGCGATTTCTGTAAAAATTGCCGAGCTGGAGGAGCGGTATGGAACTCTGGACGCGGACAAGAAGGAAAAAACGGAAGAGCTGATTGAGGTCAAGGCAGAGCTCCATTCCAGCGATTACGGCGTGAAGCAGAAGGAAATGGAAGAACTGAAAAATACCATCGGCCTTTTGAAAGGAAATGCCAGGCAGTGGCAGGAGATCCTGCAGAATCTGAAGGAATGGGAGACGGACGAGGAGATCAGCGGCTACGTCAGCAACCCCACCCTGCAGTGTCTGGAGGAGATCCTGGACGGTGAGATATCGGAGTCCGCCCTGGACAAGCTGCGTAATGGCCTTCAGGATGCAATGGAAATGATCGGGGAGGAGCTTGCGGAGCTCAACGACGGCATCCGCGCCGCGGCCCGGGAGCTGAGTGAAAAAAAGGAGATGGCGGAGGATCTGAAAAATGACCGCAAGCCTTACCGGAAGGAATTGAAAAGCGCCCGGGCACAGCTCCAGAGCGAGCTGAGCAGCCAGTACGGCCGGACCATCCATGTGGAAATCTTTGCGGACCTGTTTGACATTGTGGATGAAAAATGGAAGGATGCCGTTGAGGGAAGGCTGGGCCGAATTAAGCACAGCCTGGTGACCGAGCCTCAGTATGCTCTGGACGCTGCCAGGATCTTCCGCAGGATGAAGCGGAAGGAATACGAGGAAGTGGACCTGATCAATACAGCGGCAATCAAAAGAGACGAACCCGCGGCCGAAGCCGGTACGCTTTATGAGGCAGTCCGGGCCGGCGAACCTTATGCGGACCTGTGCCTGAGAAGGTATCTGGGAAGGATCTGCAAATGCGAGACCGTGGAAGAGCTCCATGCAGTCCGGGACGGGGTGACGCCGGACTGCTATTCCTACAGCAATTATATACTCCGCCATCTGCGGGAGGACGATTACAGACGATTTTCCTGTATCGGGACCAGGGTCTCCAAGGCGAAGCTAAAGGAGCTGGAAGAGGAGATCTATCAACTGGAACAGCGGCAGATCGGGGATCTGCAGATGCGGGAAACGCTGAACCGGGCGAAGAAGCTGGAACAGCTGAACCAGAGTTCGGAACAGCTTCTGCGTCTTTCCAAGGCTCACAGAGAGTTGGAGGTTTATCTGGATAAGCAGGAGCAGCTTGCGAAGGAATTGAAAGAACTGGAAGACGGTACGCTGACCGCAGAGCTGAAAGCACAAAAGGCGCTGTTGGAGCAGGGGATCGCGGAGCTGTCCCGCATACAGGAACGGGTCAATAAGGAACGGATCGGCCGGGAGGGCGACCTCCGGGCGGCACAGAAGGAATACGGAGACTTTCAGGATAGACTGTCCGCGCTGCAGGAGGGCTTTCGGGCGGATGAACGTCTGCTGGCGGAGGTCCGGGAAGGTCTGGAATTTCAGAGCGAGGCCGCATACCGCAGAAAGCAGCATGACTTGTGCCAGCATCTTGCCGGGCAGGAGGAGGAGCAGGAAGAACAGCGGATCCTGGCCCGAAATCGTTTCAACAGGGAATACCCGGCCTATGGATTTTCCGGGGTAGAACATGAGAATACTGTGTACGATAAGTTGAGGGAAGAACTGAAACGGGATTATGCGCCCCAGTACAAGGAGGACTTTGAGAACCAGTACCGGCAGGTCTACCATTCCCTCCGGGAAAATGTGATTGCCACTATCCACGGCGAGATCAAGGCGGCATACCGGCACAAGCGGGAGATCAACCAGATGCTGTCCAGGATCCGGTTTTCCGACAGCACCTACCAGATCGACATCCTGCCGGCTGAAAACGAGAACGGACAGTTTTACGAAATGCTGATGGCGCCGGAGCTGGACAGCAAGGTACTGGACAATGACGGCTTCGAAGGCCAGCTCAGCATCGGGGAGGACGCGTTTTTTCAGAAGTACGAGCAGCAGATCCAGAGGCTGACGGAAAAGTTCATGCCCCCCAGAGACGGGGAGGGTGACAGCCGTTCCCGCCATAACCAGGAGATGGAACGCTATGCGGACTACCGTAATTATCTGACCTTCAGCATGTATGAGCGGGTGGAGGACGACCAGGGAAATGTGAAGAAAAACGCGGTGGATGAAATGGCCGGGAGGGACTCCGGCGGGGAAGGACAGAACCCCAAGTACGTCGCGCTGCTGGCCGGGTTTGCCATGCTCTATATGCAGCAGAGCAACCGGGATTCCAAGATCCGCCTGGTGCTATTGGATGAGGCATTTTCCAAGATGGATAAGGAACGGAGCGAGGTCTGCCTGCGCTATGCGAGGGAGTTGGAGCTGCAGCTCATCGTCTGCGTTCCGGACGAACGTCTCCAGTCGCTGATCCGCAATGTGGACAGTGTGTATGGGTTCCGGCGGTATCAGAATCAGATTACTATGATGCATATTGATAAAGGGGAATATCTGGAGCTGATGCGCGGGGGCGGGAGAGGTATTACCTGAACCGACAGCTATTTCAGATGTAAAGACCGGTTCGTCAACGGATATTGTGACGCTTGTAGATGTCGATTTTGTCGAGTACCGCAGAAAAAATGATATGCGGGCGGTGAGAAAGAATTGTACCATACCGTCATGGCTTAGCTTTGAAGCAGAAAAAGCGGGAGTAAATTTTTCCTCTGTTTTGACATCGGCGCTTAAAAGGGAGTTGAAGATACAAAGATAATGTATACAATAGAGAGAATTAAAAAGGGTTCCGGCAGTTTTGAATCAGCCGGAACCCTTTTTTAGTCTGGAAAACAATTCACTTTATCTGATCTACAACCCCCCCCTGATTAGCAACTGGGATCGTTTCTTTATGTCGAATCTTCGTAGAATATCAAATTCTGCGAAAACCTGACGGTAAATAAAAATGCGCTGTATATACGGAAAATCATTCTGTGTGATACAGCCAGACATTCCATATTCTTTGTAAAGGGAACAGATTATACATAGGGAAGGATGGACGCAGATTGCCTGAAAAGATATGCAAGACCATTCACCAGTATAACAAAGAGCCGATTCCAAAAGCCGATATGCAGAAGCTCCTGGAAATCGCGGAGGATTATAAAAAGGTGAAGAATTATGTATACGGCCGCTACGGGGGCATCGGCAGTTTATTCAAGATCTATCCGGGATATACGGTGCAGAATGAGATGACGAAGAGCGGGCTTCGGGCAGAGCTGGATATGCCGTCGGTCTATTTTTATCTGGCGATGTTTGACGCGCTGGGAGACATCAAGAGCCAGTGGACCAGGACAAAGTCCAAGGTTCTCAAGCTGGCAAGAGTGAATCAGAATCTGACAGCAGAGGAAAAGCACTATCTTCGTTTTTTATTGAAGGTCAACAATGCATTCGACGCAGTATTAAATGAAAGGCCGGTAACGCTGCAGAAGGAAATCCAGCGAAAGTATGATGAATTTCAGGCACAGGTGGATACGGAAAAACTTCACCGCTATCTGTGCAGGCAGGTCAGAAAATATCATGTGAAGCAGCATGCGGATTCGGCAGCGGGTCTTTCCATTGCAGAACGGGCCTACCGGTATGGAGATTCCGGGATTTATATTTCCACAAAAGAAAAGCGGAAACGGATTTTCATTCCGCTGACAGATCACTGCCAATATCAGTCTCAACTGTATGTCAAATTATATCAGGAGGCACAGGCACCCGCCTGGCCTCCGATATTCCAAAACAGTATATCGAAGTCTATGGAAAGCCGATCATTTCCTATTGCATAGAGAGCCTCTCGGCCCATAGGCAGATTGACGCAATCCAGATCATTGCGGATTCCGCCTGGCAGAAACCGATCCAATCATGGCTTCCTGCTTACGAGCCCGGGAAAAAATTCAGAGGATTTTCCGCCCCGGGAAGCAATCGGCAGCTTTCCATTCTAAATGGACTGGAAGCAATCAGAAAATATGTGGATGATTCCGACTATGTATTTATTCATGACGCCGCAAGGCCGCTGCTTACCCCAAAACAGATCACAGCCTGCCTGGATGCGGCAAAAGGGCATGACGGAGTGATCCCTGTGCTTCCGATGAAGGACACGGTCTATTCCAGCGCAGACGGGAAACGGATCACCGCATTGCTGGACCGAAGTGAGATTTATGCGGGACAGGCTCCGGAAGTATTTCGGCTGGGGGTGTACTATGCGGCGAATGTCAGACTGCTTCCGGATCGAATCAAGAATATCAACGGATCGACGGAACCGGCGGTAATGGCCGGGCTGGATGTTGCCATGATTTTCGGAGATGAAAACAATTTTAAGATTACAACAAAGGCGGATCTGGAGAGATTTCAAAGCATTGTGAAGGAAGCTCAATCCTTGTAAAAAAATCTGATTGTGATTTCCTAAATTGTAATTTGAATCAATTATATCTGACTGGATACAATTGATTTTATGAAAAAAGGGAGTACCGGTAACAGCGGGTGCTCCCTTTTTTAGAGGCCTTTTTCATAAAATTAAAGAAAATTAGATGTAACTATTGACATTACATCAAATGTGTGGTAAAGTCTTTGATGTAATAAACAATATTACATCAAAGACAAAGATATTCCGCGGCGATTTGAAAATCTATTCCCGGAAGGAATGGAATATTTTAATGAAACGGAGGAGAAAATGATGAACGAGAAAGCAAAAAAGTATGTAGATTTATTTCGGAAGGTGAAGATTGCGTCTGCGGCGACCGTAGACCAGGAGGGACATCCCCGTAGCAGGATCATCAATGTGATGATCGCCGCGGACGAAGGGATGTATATTGTCACATCCAAAGGCAAGCCCTTTTACGAGCAGCTCATGAATACCGGGGAGATTGCGTTAAGTGCCATGTGTCCGGACTGTCAATCTTTGAAGTTTTATGGTAAGATAAGGAAGGCGGAAAAGCTCTGGGTGGATCGGGTATTCGAGGAGAACCCGGGAATGAACGAGGTCTACCCCGGAGATACCCGCTATATCCTGGATGCATTTCTGATCTATGAGGGCTCCGGAGAATGGTTCGACCTGATGCATTATCCCATCAGCCGGGAGACATTTTCCTACGGGACGGAGGAGGAAATGGCCGGATTCGAGATCACGGATGCCTGTATCGGCTGCGGCTCCTGCGTGAAGGTCTGTCCGCAGAAATGTATTGCCCAAGGGGAGCCATACCGGATCGACCCGATACACTGCCTGCAGTGCGGCGCGTGCAGGGAAGCATGTCCCGCGGGGGCGGTGAGGAAGCTCCATGCATAAGCGGTAAGGAAGCGATATGCATAAGCGGCGGGAATCTATTTCCGGCAGAAGCAGAGAAGTCCCACACAGCCGTCCTGGGAAAGAATGTATGCTGGAAATGCATTCCAAAGTCAGAAAAAGTATACGCAAAAGAGGAGAAAAGACGGATGTTATTCAATGAAGTCATCCAGACTTATCTGGAACGGAAGGACTGGTTTCTGGAGCTGATGCTGCAGCACATCACCCTGGCGCTGATCGCCATTGCGCTGTCGGGAGTGCTGGGGCTCCTGGCGGGGATCTGGATCGCGGAGCATGAGCGGATGTCCACCCCGGTCCTGGGGATTGCCAATGTATTTTACACAATTCCTTCGATCTCGCTGCTGGGTATGCTGATCCCATTTCTGGGAATCGGAAATAATACGGCGGTGGCGGCGCTGACCATCTACGGATTCATGCCCATGGTGCGCAACACCTACGCCGGGATTCGGGGCGTATCGCCGGACGTGATCATGGCGGCAAGGGGGATGGGGAGCACGGACTTTCAGATTATGACAAAGATCAAGCTCCCGCTGGCAGCGGGCGTGATCATAGCCGGAGTCCGAAACATGGTAGTCATGACCATTTCCACGGCGGCCATCGCCTCATTTATCGGGGCAGGCGGCCTGGGCGTGGCGATCTACAGAGGTATCACAACCTACAATATGGCACTGACCTTCGGTGGCAGTTTTCTGATCGCGCTTCTGGCGCTGCTCAGCGACCTGCTGCTCGGAAGATTAGAAAAAATGATGAAAAAGAGGAGTGGAAATTGACATGAAGATGAAACAGACAGCAGCACTATTGATGGCAGCCATGCTTGCATTTGCAGGCGTGGGATGCGGAAACAGCGGAGGAAATGAAAGCGCGGGCGGAAGCGCCGGTTCCGAAAGTTCAGGAAATGAGACTGCAGGCACAGAGGCAGACGGCAGCGATGCGGGAGATGCTGATGAAAATGGATCCTCAAAGGGCTCTGGGGAGCCGATCCAGATTGCCACCAAGCCCATGACGGAGCAGTATATCCTGGGAGAAATGCTAAAGCTCCTGATTGAGGAGAACACGGATTATACGGCGGAGATCACAAAAGGGATCGGCGGCGGGACCAGCAATATCCATCCGGCCATGGAAAAGGGCGAGTTCGATCTGTATCCGGAGTACACATCCAGCGGCTGGGTCATGGTATTGAAGCATGAGGCAGATGAAG
Source organism: Lachnospiraceae bacterium (assembly GCA_009911175.1). The sequence continues at coordinate 19,776 of QXWX01000038.1, forward strand.
TCAGCGATGAGGAAATGCTGGAAAAGCTGAAAGCAGAGTATAAGGAGCGGTTTGACATGACCTGGGTCGGACTTTACGGCTTTAACAATACCTTTGCGGTCGCCGTGCGCAAAGAAGCGGCGGAAGAATATGACCTGAAGACCACCTCAGACATGGCGGCGGTATCGGACAAGCTGGTGTTCGGCGGAAATCCGGATTATATCGAGCGGGAGGACGGCTTCAACCTGCTGTGCGACACCTACGGACTGGACTTTAAGGCAGTGCGGGACATTGACATCGGCCTGAAATACGAGGCCATGGAGCAGGGTGACATTGATGTGACTAATGGATTCACCACAGATGCCCAGCTCAGCCGGGATGATATCATGGTGCTGGAAGACGACAAGCATCTGCAGGTGAACTATTTCTGCTCCACCGTAGTTAGAAAAGATGCCCTGGAAAAATATCCGGGCCTGGAGGATGCATTGATGAAAATGGACGGCATTCTGACGGATCAGGAAATGGCGGAATTGAATTACCAGGTGGAAGTGGAAGGAAAAGACGAGGTGGAAGTGGCGGAAGTATTTCTGAAAGCTAAAGGACTGATGTGATATCTGCATGAGGCGGCATGTCCCTGCGGGACGGGCGGGCTTCCGTCCGATGAGGTATACCCAAGGGGCATCCCGTAATGCATGTCCCTGCGGGACGGGCGGACTTTCGTCCGATGAGGTATAAAAAATGGATAGGATTCGATTTGAACATGTAATAAAAAGTTTTGGAGAAAATTGTATATTGGATGATTTCAGCCTGCAGGTGCGGGAGGGAGAATTTCTGACGGTTATCGGAAAATCCGGGTGCGGCAAGACAACCATGCTGAAACTGATCAACGGCCTGCTCACTCCGGATGCAGGGCGGATCTTCGTGGAAGGAAAGGATCTGGCGGGGGCCGACCTGGTGGCGCTGCGGCGCAGGATCGGCTATGTGATCCAGAACGGGGGGATCTTTCCCCACATGACCGTGGAAAAAAATATTACCTACGTTCCAGTCATCAGCGGCAGAAAAAATAAGGCCGAGAACCGTCAGCTCGCCCTGCGCCTGCTGCGGACCGTGGGGCTGGAGGAAGAGATGGCCGGCAGATATCCGTCGGAACTTTCCGGTGGACAGCAGCAGAGGGTGGGGATCGCCCGGGCGCTTGCGGCGGAACCCAGGATCCTTCTCATGGATGAGCCCTTCGGCGCGCTGGACGAGATCACCCGGCAGACCATGCAGGATGAGATCCTTCGGCTGCAGAAGGAATTGAAGCTGACCATCGTATTTATCACCCATGATATCCGGGAGGCCATGAAGCTGGGGGACCGGATGCTGGTCATGGAGCAGGGGAAGGTCCGCCAGCTGGATACGCCGGAGCAGATCCGGCAGAACCCGGCGGACGCGTTTGTGCGGGAGCTGGTAAAGGGCTTTGGGCCGGCGGAAGTGTCTGTGCGGGAATCAAAGGCAGATCCCGGGCATTCTGATGCGATGTTCCAGAAAGAGGAATCCAGGAAGAAAGGAGCATAGGATGCAGATTACAAGTAGATTTACGATCGCGGTGCATATGCTCCTGTGTATGGATGTATTTCAGGAGGAGTACAAGGTGACCAGCGAATTTATGGCGTTTAGCATCGGGGTCAATCCTGTGATCGTCCGAAAACTTTTGTCCCAGCTCAAGGATGCCGGACTGGCCGAGGTCCGGCGCGGGCCGGGCGGGGCTGTTCCTGCCAGGCCGCTGGACGAGATCACATTTCTGGACATTTACCGGGCGGTGGACTGCATCGGGGAAAATACGCTGTTCCATTTTCACGAAAATCCCAACCCGGACTGCCCGGTGGGAAAGAATATCCACCGGATCCTGGACGGCCGCCTGGCCCAGGTGCAGGATGCCATGGAGCGGGAATTGGAGTCGATCACGCTGGGGATGGTGAAGGCAGAGCTGAAATGAAGGTGGAGAGACGGCCGGCACAGCATGACGGAAGGGCTTAAGATGAAAAAGGAACTGGATTATTTTCGGATCGGCAATACTTACGGAGGCAATCAGGACTGGTTTCCGGATTTTATGATGAAGATCGGCGGATGCGCTGCCCTTACAGCCTGCGACAGCTGCATCTGCCTTGACCTCTATAAAGGAACAACGCTGTATCCATTTGATATACAGCATCTTACCAAAAAAGATTATATCCGGTTCGGAATGCTAATGAAGCCGTATCTGCGGCCAAGATGGTCCGGGATCGACACGCTGGAGATCTATATGGAAGGCTTCGGGCAGTTCCTGACAGACCGCGGCTGCACAGCCATCGGAATGCGCCCCTTATATGGGAACCGAAGTGCCGCGGAAGCAGAAAGCGCGCTGAAAGGCCAGATAGACAAGGGCCTTCCGGTGCCCTGCCTGCTTCTGAAGCACAAGAAGCGTTCGTTCAAGGATTACGAATGGCACTGGTTTCTCCTGACAGGATATGAGATTCAGCAGAATACCTGTATGGTAAAAGCAGTCACCTATGGGAGCTGGGAGTGGCTGGATCTGGGAGAACTCTGGGATACCGGCTTTCAACGCAGGGGCGGGCTGGTCGTATACTCCGACCATTTCTTTTCATAGATCTCCAATGTTTCGGAATCTGTTTATTCTGCTTGACGGATACGAGGAAACGCCCTATGATTTTAATAACAGAAAAGCATGGTTTACAAGAGCCTATACAACATAATGGTCTGACGGAATGAAGGAAGAGAAAATCAAGATGGAATTTACGGAGGGACAAATGAAAATTTTAGAGGTTACGGAGAGAACGCCGTCACTGTTAGAACAGTTAATTATTGTATGGGAGAGATCCGTAAAGGCAACGCACCTGTTTTTATCAGAGATTGAAGTGGAAGAGATCAAAACGTATATTCCGCAGGCATTGAATGGGATTCCGCATTTGATCATCGCCAAAAACGAGAACAATTGTCCTGTCGCGTTTATGGGGCTTGAGGAACAAAAACTGGAAATGCTTTTTATTTCGCCCGAAGAACGGGGAAAGGGACTGGGGAGAAAGCTGCTCCGGTACGGGATTGAAAACTACGCAGTCAACGAATTGGCCGTCAATGAGCAGAACCCGCTTGCGAAAGGTTTTTATGAGCATATGGGTTTTCAGGTTTATAAACGAACGGACCATGACGAGCAAGGCAATCCTTATCCGCTTTTATACATGAAATTGAAATGAGCTTAGGAACTGTATGGAAATAACCGATGCATCCTGCACAGCCTGCACAAGTTATTTTCCCGCAGCTCCTTACCGATAACAAGGGGGGAATTGTATGACATGTATGAATACACCGCGGCTGAAAACAGAAAGGCTGATATTAAGAAAATTTACAGAAAATGACATAGAAGCATTATACTTGATCCTGACAGATCAGGAGGTCAACACTTTTTTACCCTGGTTTCCTTTGAAGAGCGTTGAGGAAGCACGGTCTTTTTTTGAAGCAAGGTATGCGGCCATTTATGAAAAGCCACAGGCCTATGCTTATGCGATCTGCTTGAAAGAGGATAATGATCCGATTGGTTACATAAAAGTTGATATGGATGAAAGCCATGATTTTGGCTATGGGCTTCGGAAGGAATTCTGGCACCGGGGAATTGCCACAGAAGCCGGAAAAGCTGTGATAGCGCAGGTAAAAAAAGATGGACTTCCCTATATCACAGCGACACATGACATTCACAATCCACGCAGCGGCGGGGTTATGAGACAGATGGGAATGAGATATCAGTATTCCTATGAAGAACAATGGCAGCCCGAAGATTTTTTAGTTACCTTTCGAATGTATCAGTTAAATTTCGATGAAAGAGACCACAGTGTTTATAAAAAATATTGGGACAATTCTACGGTGCATTTTGTAGAAACAGGGATTTAGCTTTTGACTCAATGATCACCAGAGATTATATTGATAAAGGAAAATATTTTCAGAAATACCACTGCATATGAATATAAGGCTAATGGAGAAAAATAAAAATGTATGAAAATATGTTTTTGATAGATATGTAAGAAAGTGATTGACGGGTCAACGCCCTAATGCTATAATTTGAGCATTGTAGCTTATTTTGCCGAAGATGTTTTGCAGTGAAGATTATAAAGGAGGATGCAATATGGCTAACGTAGGAAGAAAGCTTGGTGTAAACATTAGTACGTGCATACGGGAAGCTGATATTAGTCTTGATAGCTTTGCCAAACATTTAGGGTATTCAATGAAAGATGTGTGGAATGTTATCGAAGGAAAGGTTATAATTCCTCCAGCTGAATTAGATAAGATGGCAAGTATTCTTAAAACAACAAAGAGTGAATTGATTAATCATGAATCGGACAGTTTGGTGCCGGAGCTGCAGTATATGAAAGAGTTTAGCAATCCTGATAATTTGGATAGAATATTGGATTTGATGGATGAATATGTGGAACTTAGAGAAGTTGTATAAAAAGCTGTACGAAAGTACAGCTTTTTTGAGGTGGAAAATGGATTGGGAAAAGATAGTGGAACAAATTCCAACAGCAATAGAAAAAGTTAGAAAAGATTATGTTTTGAATAATATGATAATTAAGGACGATATATTTGGAATTTTGGAAAAGCATTGTACAGTTGTATATTATCCGATAGAGGATGAAATTAACTGTGGTTTTCATACAAAACGTTTTGTTAAAGATAAATTAGAGGACTTTGTATATATTAATACTGCAAAGTCTGTTGCTGAACAAGTTTTTGTGGCTGCTCATGAGTTGGGACATGTATGGGGGGTTGCTGCCCAAGTGTGGGAACTGGCTGGAGAACAAGGCATATTAGAAAGTCAGATAGAAGAGCGAATAATTAATAGATTTGCAGCGGAATTGTTAATGCCAGCAAAAGAATTTAGGAAAACCTTTTGGGTGCATATGGAAAAATTGGGTCTTGACTCTAACAAGCTTAGACTTGTGGATATGATTCGTGTTATGGTGTTACAGATGAATGATTATATGGTTCCGTACGAATCTGTAAGAAGGAGAGCCATCGAAACAAAAATAATCACTCAGAAGATTGGAGATGTTCTTTTGAAGAATGAAGAAACCATATTGCCTTTGGTCAATGCTTTTTCAAAGGATCAGAATACAATGTTGGATAGGGTGACCGCAAAGAAAACAATTCCCGGTTTAAGAGATTTGTTGGAAACTGTTGAAAAAAGCGGAGAACTGAGCATTTATACGATTAATAGGATAAAGAGAGACTTTGATATTGATAATATAAATGGGACTGATGATATTGTGGAAATTTCTATAGAAGGAGGTAAGCATGAGGAAAACTGAGGTTATTGTAGACACCTGTTTTCTTCAAAAGTTATCTTCAGAAGGAAAGGCAATAGACAATATAAAAAAAGTATTGGCTGAGTTAGAGTACATTCCCGTTGCTCATCCGTATATTTATGAACATGAATTATCGTTACATTCATATTTTGTTCGTTTAGTTGAGGAAAAGTATATAAAAGTAATTCAGTATAATGAATTTCAAAAGGATGAAATTGATAAACAATCGTATGAAGATTATTATAGTGTACTATATGAAGATATGAGATTGACTTTGGAAGCAATGAATAGTCCAAAGCAAGTAGAGAAATTATGTTTACATAAAGGACAGACCATATATAATACACATAAGCAAGGTAGCAGCATGGGGGATGTTCATATGATTTTAATGGCATCTTTTTTGCAAATGCCTGTTTTATTAACTGAGGATTCAGATATTGAAATGTTGCGTGATATAGCGAAAAGGCGAATGCGTTTAGGTCAATATTCATTGCAAATACTTAATGGTGTTCAGCTTATAGAAGAGATTGCTAAAAAGCAAAACACTTCGATATCAGTTAAAGAGATAGAATCAATTTTAAAAGCTATGAGAAAACGAGATGTCATATCAAGTATAAAGGCAGTATGGAGAGAAAATCATACTATTTAAACAATTCCAAAAAAGCAGGAGCTGATCATATCTCCTGCTTTTCCGCTTATTCCACCGTCTCAATCGAATCCACAATGCTCATCTTCCCGATCCCATACAGCGGTACGGCAGTCGCCGCCAGACACGCCGCCACGGACACGGCCGCTGCTTCCAGGATTGCCGCCGCAGGCACAGCCGTGAACTGCAGCGTATCGGTGGCTGCGGCCCTGACGAAGATCGTGCAGATATACCCGCACACCCCGCCGATCACCGAAGCGATCAATCCATAATAAGCCCCTTCCCACAAAAAGGTCTGATACAGGCTTCGGCTGCTCATCCCGACCGCACGCTGCATCCCGATCTCATGGATGCGGGTATGGATATTGGTGTAAACGGTATTGATGATATTCAGGATCCCGATCAGCCCGATGAACAGGATCAGTCCCCAGCAGAGCAGACGGATCTGCTCAAAGCTCTCGGCCAGCTGCGCGTCTGCCTCCCGGTAAGACAGCCAGTGGGTTCCCGGATTCTCCGCGCACCAGCCATCCATCCATTTTTCAAAGGCTTTGGCATCCGCATCCTCTGCCAGGGTGGGATAGACGATCGAAAACTGTCCGTTTCCCACCAGACGTTCATACATCGAATCCGCAGTCACAACCTGAATGCCGTTGGTGAATCCGTTGCCGTCCGTTAAAGCATTATCCAGGATTCCGGCGATCCGAAGAGACGTCCCATTTACTGTGATCCTGTCACCTTTTTGAAACTCCGTATGCTCCACCTCGTGCCCTTCGGCGGCAAATGCAATGGGATTTTTTACAAGGCAGGCTTTGCCGTTTCGCAGCTCCTCCAGATCCGTTTCCGACAGGCCCGAGGCCAGCGCTTCCAGACGATCCGGATCTACGGTCCCAAGCTGAAATGTTTCACTGGGACCCGGAGTAAAATCCAGATTCACCGGAAATACGCCCTTTTCATCCTGCGAGTAAACGGTCAGCTTTGTAGCAGAAAGCCCGGATACCATTTCCTGACTTTTGAGCTGCTCCACAGCCTCCGGAGAAATACCGCCGTTTTCATTGGATATGGAATAATCTCCCATGTGCATATCCTGCACGTCCTGGCTGGCGTCCAGCAGGCCGCTGAAGCTCTGCAGGGCAACGAAAACGGTGATGCTCATGACAATGGACAAAATGGTGATCACCGTGCGGCCGGGGTTCCGCCGGAGATTGAGCCGTGCGTAAAATGCTTCGAAGTTCCGAATCTTTTTCTGCTTCCTGCGGCGCCGCCGGATCTTTACAGTCTGCCCACTCATGGCTGCTGTCGGAGACACACGGGAAGCGTACCGGGCGGATGGGAATGCGGCCAGTACTGCAAAAAGCAGCGTGACAAAGACACTCAGGAGCATGGGCAGGGGACCGCCGGTCCTGCTGCCTGCGACCATATTATTTAATTCCTGCGTATTCTCAGCCAGAAACAGATCCGGGTTCAGCATGCCCAGCGCCGCGGTCAGAATCCCTTTTGCCGAAAGGCTTCCCAGCGCCAGCCCCAGAGGAAGGCCGATCCCGCAGAGGATCAGAAGCTGCACAGTCACCAGAAGATAGAGCTGTTTCTGCTCGCTGCCGATCGCCCGGAGCGTGCCGTATTCGCGGATGCGTTTCGTGACGGCCACCCGCAGGATATTGTAGATCACCAGACCGGCAGCCAGCAGGATCAGCACACCCACCAGCACGCACGCCGCCGCCATGAACGGAAAACCATTTCCGGTGTCCGAATCCGATTTTTTGTCATAGGAAATGCCCAGCGCATCCAGAAGGACCCAGTTGTACTGGATGTCGTCTTCCGGCACCTGCAGTTTTTCGGCCAATTCCCGCACAATGGATTGAAATTGTTCCCGGCTCTTTGTCTTAAAATCCGTAGAATACAGGAAATACCGTTCCGGAAGCAGCTTTTCCGCTGATCCCTCGCCGATCACTCCATCCAGTGTTCCGCTTATATAGCCGATATAGTGATCTTCCAGGATTCCGGTCAGTACGAAATCCGCGGTATACTCATAAGGAGGCTGAGTGTCCGCTTTCAGGCCGACGCTGACGGGCAGCGTGACGGTATTGCCCAGACGGATGCTCTGTGATGTGCCGTTATTTTCTTCGCCGCCGATTTGCGATACGTCAGAAGCTTTGCTGTCTATATCGAACCCCAGATACCGCAGTGCTTCCCCGGAGAGCGCGATCTCGCCTGCTTTCTCCGGAAGCCGGCCCTCCTTCAGTGCTCCGACGGAAGGATATGCCTGCAGTCCATTGTCATGATATTCCCGAAGAGAAAGAGTCAGGCTGCTGTTTTTCAGAGGGACGGATCCCAGAAAGATCCAGCTGCCTACATCTTCCAGGCGGGAATCCGACAAAAGGGCCTGATGCTGTGATTCATTCAGTTGATGGAACGTGGCATAACGGTCCCCGTTCAGACCGGCCGCCTGGTCCTCGCGCATCGTCTGCAGAATGCCGATGGACTGCCCCATGGCGGAGGTCGCGGCGGCAGACAGGATCACGGCGATGAGGATCAGGACAGAGGTGACCTTCTGGGCCTTCAATTCTTTCCATGCCAGTGCTAAATAAGATTTCATGCCGCATTCACCTCCGAAAGTACCCCGTCCACGATCATAAACCGGCGCTCGGCCATCTGTGCGATCCGTTTATCGTGGGTAATGATCACCAGCGTTTTTCCCATGCTCCGCCAGATATTTTTCAGCAGCTCCATGACTTCGCCGCCGCTTCGGCTGTCCAGGTTGCCGGTAGGCTCATCCGCAAAGATGATATCCGGTTTGGCGATCAGGGCCCGTGCAATGGCGGTCCGCTGCTGCTGTCCCCCGGAAAGCTCATGAGGCAGATGGGTGAGCCGCTCCCGGATTCCCAGCAGTTCCGTAAGCTGATCCAAATATGTTTCATCCGGCTGTTTTTTGTCCAGAAGCAGAGGCATGATGATATTTTCCCTCGCGGTCAGGACAGGAAGCAGATTGAACTGTTGAAAAATAAAGCCGATGCGCTGCCGCCGGAACGCGGACAGCTCCCGGTCCCGAAGCCCGTAGATGTCCCTGCCGTCATAGACGAGACTGCCGGAGGTGGGCCGGTCCAGCCCGGACAGCAGATGGAGCAGGGTGCTCTTGCCGCTTCCGGATGGCCCCATGATAGAAATGAAATCTCCCGAGGCGATCTCCAGGCAGGCACGATCCAGCGCCGTGACCTTCCCTCCGCCGGTTCCGTAGATCTTTGATAATTCCTTTGCTTCGATATTCATAAAAATAACACTCTCCTTTTTGTCTGGTTTGACAGCAAAAGCTGTCTGGCCGGAAGGGATTGGGAACATTCCATCCGGTGATGACATAAGAAGAGTGTATCTGGTAAATCTCAAGAAACGCTCAAGGTTTTGGAACTTTATTCTATTTTGAAAAATGCGGCTGCCTTTGCGCCGGAGCCTTCGATATTTTCCAATGTCAGCCTCCCGCCGTGCTTCAGACATATGGTCTGGCAGCTATACAGTCCCATGCCGAAATGGGTGCCATTTTCTGCTGAGACTTTGGAAGGCTTTGCATCGTCCATGATCGTTTCGGAACATGCTGTGCATTCCGCTGCCTTTCTGGAGTATGTTGTGTATTGTTTGACTTTGCCAAATGGTTTCGGCCCGTTCTGCAGCAATTCGTCAGGAAATCCAGGACCGTCATCCATTACGGACAGCAGTAAAAAGGAATCTGCAATTTCCAACCCGATCATCAGCTCACGCTCTGCAAAACGCGCCCCATTCGCAATCAAATTTTCAGCAACCGTCATAAATAATCCATGGTCAATTGCCACGGCCACTGTCTCAATCACTGACGTATCTATCCCGACTGCTTTAGTTTCCGCCGTCTTCGTTCCAAAGGATTCACACTCCTGCATCGTGATTCGGCAGGAAAGCCCAGGCGCGAGCAGCCGTGCCGTATCCTCCAGTTCCCGATACAGCAGATCGCATGCAATCATTTTTCTTTGCACAGACACCTGCTCCAGCCGCTGGATGCTGCTCATGCTCTCGATATACTGCTCAATGCGGAGCGTATAATCCTCCAGCCGGCCGATGGTCTGCTCATCACAGATCCCCTTCCGCAGCAGCTTGGCGGTTCCCTTTAAAACCGTGACCGGATTGCGCAGGTCATGTGCAAAGGCGGCATTCAGCCGTTTCCGTTCCTCGGCCTGCCGCCAAAGCGTCTGGTTATTGGCCAGCAGGTTTTCCCGCATTTTCTCAAATGCCCCGCAGAGCTGCCCCAGCTCATCCTGGCCGGAGGGTGCCGGGATCACAAAATCCAGGTCATCCTGCATAATACGCTCTGTACTGCTTTTCAGGATATGCAGAGGTTCTTTCAGCTTGGTCCGATAAAATAGAATGGAGGTCAGCAGGATCACAAGCGTGAAGATCAGGATCGGCAGGGCGATCAGCAGGACTCCCAGCAGAGAACCGACAGCCTGGGACCAGGCAGGCGGAGCAGACGCCTCCGGATGTATAATGGTGACCGACGGATTTGAACTGATCTCTATGGAGGCGGTGGCCTGCGGAAGCGTCTGGATCAACCGGTTGCATCCGATAAAGGCACCGATGGAAAGAAGGGACGCCAGAAGCAGACCGAAAAACATCATCGCAAACAATGCATTTTTTAAACGCATCCGCTTTATCCAACCCATTTGTAACCCACCCCCCAGACTGTCTCAATATAGCTGCCAGGCGAAGCACCGGAAAGCTTGGCGCGGATCTTCCGGATATGTTCCATGATCGTATCGCTGCTTCCGCCTCCGTCCAGCCCCCAGACAAGCTCATAGATCCTCTCCCGGTCAAAAACCTGTCCGGCATTCATGGAGAGCAGCTCAATAATGTCAAATTCCCGTTTGGAGAACGAAATATTTTCCCCGTCCAGATGTACGGTCCGGGCGGAATAGTCGATGGACAGATTCCCGAAAAAACGCACCGCCGCATTGCCCTGCCGCCGCTGCTCCCTCCGCAGATGCGCGGCGATCCGGGCGCCGAGCTCATCCAGGTCAAAGGGCTTTACGATATAGTCGTCGGCCCCGGCCTGGAATCCGATGATCTTATCCGAGGACTCAATACGCGCCGTCAAAAATAAGACCGGACAGCTGACGTACTCCCGGATCTGCTGGCAGACCGCGAGCCCGTCCATCTCCGGCATATTGATGTCAAGCAGGATCAGGTCCGGCCGGGCGGAGACCTTTTCCAGGGCCTCCCGTCCGCTGTACGCAGTCAGGATATCGTATTCTGATTGAAAATAACTCCGGATCATGTCTACGATGCCGGGTTCGTCATCTACGATTAAAAGTTTTGGTCTCATGATAATGCTCAACTCCAATCGTGCTCATTTGCGCGGCGGCAAACCGACAGTTCCTTACTGGCCTGAGGTTTATTTCAGCAGAACAATACGCCGGCGTGCCTTTCGCATGGGGAATCTTTCCAGGGAAGGTCATTTCGGAAAATGCAGCGTATTCCAGACCGGCGGGCTGATAGTACAGAGGACCTCCGTGATATCATCCGTCTCATTGATGCACGTGTGGGGAATGTCTTCCCGGATGATGGTCGTGTCGCCTTCCCGAAGGACAATGAGATCGTCTCCGAGCATCAGGTTCAGGGTGCCGGAAAGGACGATCAGCGTTTCCTCGGAGTGATGTACGATCGGAATCTCGCTGTCCCGGGAATGGGGCTGCATGACCGCCCTCATCACTAAAACCCTGGGCAAAAAATTTTGGGAAGGAAGAGGGGTGAGAAATTCGTATTCAACGACATTTTTTTTCGTATGCACGGATATCCTTTCTTCCCTGCGGATCGTCAGGCCGTCGTTTTCCTTTTCCTCCTCGATCAGTACATAGATCGGCACGTCAAATTCCTTCGCGATCTTCCGAAGGGAGGACAGGGACGGCTCTGCCTCATCCCGTTCCAGCTGTGAAATATATCCGATGGACAGACCCGTGCGTTCCGCCAGGTCTTTGATCGTCAGGTTTAATTTTTTACGGTATTTTCTGATTTTATTATCTGCCATAAATACTCCTTATATTGCGATTACTTTTATTCTACTGTTTTTGTGTAGATTCTGCAAGAAAAATTTCCGCCTGGACAGTTGCAGTCATGTTTACAAAAAGCATATTATGAATATTCGGCTATTGACTGAACCGGCAATGATTTCCCTTAAGAAATTAGTTGACTGATAATTATACATATAGTAAAATTAAATAAAATATTGAAAGCAAAATTTCGGTATTTTCTTACTTTTAATTGTGAAAAGGAGAGAGAAGAAATGAGAATTACAGGAATGAAAGTAGAAAAGGTTGCGATTCCCCTGATCGCCCCCTTCAAGGTGGCGTTTGCCACAGTGGAAGCTCTGGAAAGTGTTTTGATCCGCATAGAGACGGACGAGGGCTGTGTGGGCTTCGGGGAAGCTTCCCCCTTTGCGCCGGTGACTGGAGAGACGGTGGATGGAGTCATCGCGGTGCTGGACATTTTCCGGCAGGGGCTGATCGGCATGGATCCCATGGATATTGAAGCCGTGCATGCTATGATGGACAGCGTGATCGTGGGAAACGGAGCCGCTAAGTGCGCCGTGGATCTTGCCATGTATGATCTGATGGGAAAAGCGTTCGGACAGCCGGTGTACAAACTGCTTGGCGGCTTTGGCAGCAGCGTGCAGAGCGACATCACCATCGGCATCAGCACCCCGGAGGAAATGGCGGCCGAAGCGAAAAAACGTGTTTTCGAAGATGGATACCGGATCTTGAAGATTAAGGCGGGTATTGACTTTCAGGAGGATATCCGTGCCATGAAGCTGATCCGGGAAGCAGTGGGGCCTGAGATCCGTCTGCGGGTGGACGCGAACCAGGGATACGATACCGCCAAAGCACGGCGTGCTCTCAGGGGCTTCCGGGAATACGGCATTGAGGCGGTGGAGCAGTGCCTGCCCCATTGGGATCTGGAGGGAGCTGCGTTCCTTCGGGATCATTCGGAGGGAATCCACATGATGCTGGACGAGTCCATCCACGGCCCGGTGGATGCGGCAAGGGCGTGCCGTCTGGGTTCCGCGGACATTTTCAATATCAAGCTGATGAAATGCGGCGGCCTGTATCCGGCACAGAAGATCAATGCCATTGCGGAGGCAAACGGCGTGACCTGCATGGTAGGCTGTATGCTGGAGACCAAGCTGGCGATCACGGCGGGTTTAAGCCTGGTGGCGGCAAAGAAAAATGTGACGGAGGCCGACTGCGACAGCTTTCTGTATTATAAAGAGAACCCGGTGGAAGGCGGATTTATCCAGGAGAAGGATCTCTTTACGCTGCTGGACAAGCCGGGATTCGGTGTGACATTCTAATCCGTGCTTATGCAGAAAAAGCTGCCGGAGGCAGTACTCCGGCACAAGATGAGTACAATTTGAAGCTGAGAGATCTGATGCAGCAAAAAAAACAAAAAGAGGAGAAAAAATATGCAGTTTCCAATTTTTCAGTCTACGGATTCGATGCTGACAGTCATCCTTCTGATGGTCGCATTTGCTCTGTGGGTACAGAAGTTTAAAGCGTTTAAGTATATAGGACCGGCGCTGACCGTGATCGTCCTGGGGATGATCCTGGTCAATCTTCATATCGTGCCGGGATCTCAGGACGTGTACGGAGTGATCATCACATACTGCGTTCCCATGTCCATTTCCATCTATCTGTTGAATGTCAATCTAAAGGAGCTGGCCAAGCTGTCCGGAAAAGCGCTGGCGGCGCTTGTATCGGCGGTATTCAGCGTGTGCCTGGTGGCGGCAGTGTTCGGTGTGATCTTCGGCGGAAAGATGCCGGAAGGATGGAAGATCGCCGGAATGTTCGTGGGAACCTATACTGGCGGCAGCGGTAACCTGACGGCCATCGCGGTTGGGCTGGACGCAGCCAACGATACCATTGCGGCGGCCAACGCAGCAGATTATGTGATCGGCATGCCGACCCTGTTTCTGATGTTTGCGGCTCCGGCCTTGTTCCAGAATGTCAAATTCCTGAAAAAGATCTGGCCCTTTGAACTGGAGGAAAAGGAGCGGGTCGGCGAAGGAGATCACCCGGTGCTGATGGGGGATGAAAAATGGAGCATCAAAGATATTGCCTGGCTCCTTGCGATCTCCATATTGATCGTGACCATTTCCACAAAGCTCTCCGCCTTCCTGCCCTCAGATTTTGCCAGTGCGGGAAGGGTTCTGCTGATCTCCACATTTTCCATTGCAGCCGCGCAGATTCCGTTTGTGAACAGGCTGCGGGGAAATATCAACCTGGGGCTGTTTTTCGGGATGATGTATCTGGCGATCATCGGATTCAGCGTGGATCTGGCATCGTTCTTCGGCTCCACGATGATCATTACCGTATTCTGCTTCTGCGTGATCATTGGAAGCATCCTGCTCCATCTCTTGATCAGCAGGTTTCTTAAGGTGCCCTACGAGTATGTGATCCTGGGCATCACAGGAGCCATCGCGGACGGAACGACTGCCTCCCTGGTGGCGTCCAGCGCGAAATGGAACCGGCTCATCAGCGTGGGTCTACTCATGGGCGTGGTCGGCGGAGTATGCGGAAATTATGCGGGAATCCTGGTGGCGTATCTGATCAGAGCGATCATCGGGGCATAGACGACAGGAAATATCTGCAAGCGGCAGGCATTCTGCATTGCTTTAATTGCGAAAGCAGAGTGGTTTTCAAAGAACGGAAGGAGAAACTATGGAGCGCTGGGGATTTTATCTGTCAGGTATCCAATACGGTATCTGCGAAAAAGAAGGAGAACACATTTACCATCAACCGTTGAATGTAGAGACGGGAGAGTATGGTGAGAGGAGAGTACTGAAAAAGGAAGAGGAGTGGTATAAAAAGCTGGGGAAGATGGATGTTCTGGACGCCCTGCTTCACACGGAGGAATACGAGCGTGCCCTGGCCAGCAATCCGGAGGGCTTTCAGACCGCGGCCGGCACCCGCTATGAGCAAAAGAGCGAGACGGAGTATGTGGAGCGTGAGATCAAATTTCCCCAGGACTTTTTGGTAGAAAACGGGCGGATCATCGCCTTTGTGACGCCCGCCCGGGACTGCTGCTCCCTGCTTGTGCGGGAGGGGTATGAGGACAGGACGATCCTGCCAAGGTGGAAGGAGATGTATCAGGAGCCGATCTGCCGCGTCCGGCCGGCGCAGACTTGCATGGTGCCTATGCGGGACGGGATCCGTCTGGCGGCGGATATATATCTTCCTCAGAAGGAGGGGCCGGTTCCGGTGGTGCTGGTCCGCACCCCTTACGGAAAATCAAAAGACGCGGAGCCTTATTACCGCTTCGTACAGAGAGGCTTCGGCGTGGTGATCCAGGATGTCCGGGGCCGGGAGGACAGCGAAGGCGAATGGCTGCCCATGTACTATGAGGTGGAGGACGGGGACGATACGCTGAACTGGATCGCCGGACAGCCCTGGAGCAACGGAGACGCGGCCATGACCGGAGGGTCTTACCTGGGATATGTCCAGTGGGCGGCTGCGGCCAGCGGCAATCCGCATCTGAAAGCCATGCTCAGCAGCGTCTGCTCCGGAAGTCCTTTTGTGGACGTGCCGAGAAGGGGCGGGTGTTTTAATTCCGGTATGCTGGCGTGGGCATTTGCCGTATCCGGACAGCGCATGGACGCGGAGAAAATGGCGCGGGACGACTGGGATGAAGTGCTGAGTATCCGTCCCCTGGAAGAGCTGGCGCCGAAAGCCCTGGGGTATGACGTACCCTTCCTGCGCAAATGGATCTCCCATATGGACTGTGACGAGCTGTGGCAGCGGGGAAGCTGGAAGGACCGCTTCGGGGAGCGCCGGGTGCCGGCGCTGATCATGTCCGGCTGGTTTGACGACAACGGGATGGGGACCACGGAAGCCCTGGATCTGTATGCGGATTATGATGAGAAGAAGGTCATCCTCGGCCCCTGGATGCACAGCGGCAATGCCAATTATGACATCCACGGGTTTGCCCTGGGAAATAATGCCCTGCGCTATGACATGGATCTGATCTGCTTCGCGTGGCTGGAGCATTATGTCAACGGCGTGGACAATGGGATCGAAAAGACCCCGAAGGTGGAGTATTATAGCATGGGGAGCAATGAGTGGAAGAGCGCGGAAAACTGGCCCGTTCCGGGAACAAAGGAATTGGTGCTGTATCTGGATGGGGATGGAGCAGAGAACCGCGGCCGTCTGACCACGGAAAAGGCTTTTGCGGCAGGCGCGGATGTCTATCGCTACGACCCGAAGGACCCGCCGGTCCATATCATTGACCTGTCGGAAAATGAGCTGGAGGTGCCGGAGGATTATACGGAGGAAGAGAAGCGGAAGGATATTCTGTGCTACTCTACGGAGGTTCTGGAACAGGACCTGACCATCACCGGGGATGCCCTGGCGAAGATCTACATTTCCTCGGACTGCGAGGATACGGATCTGGTAGTGCGGATCACGGACGTGGATGAAAACGGAAGATCCATGAAGCTGGCGGACGGCGTACTCAGCGTCCGGTATCGGAATCAGTTTACCGATCCGGAATTTATGGAGCCGGGAAAGGTCTATCCGGTGGAGATCCGGACGACCAAGCTGTCCCATACGTTCCAGAAGGGACATAAGCTGCGGGTGACGGTGACCTCCGGCGCGGAGAACTTTATCTTTCCCAACCGGAATACACGAGACGGGTTCAACAGCGTGGAGATGAAAACTGCCGAGAACCGGATCCACCGGGGCGGGGAATACGCTTCGCGGGTTGTGCTTAGACAGGAGATCTGAAAAAAATTCTACCTGTGTAGATCATCGAACCGCACAGCTGGAAAAATCATGTTTCGTGCTCTTTCAAGTTCTTCCTGCTCTTACTTGGAAAATACAAGTTCAGCCATCATTTCTAAAAATCTTTTCTGAGATATTGACAAAATGATATTAAAATGATATCATATAGCTATCAAAACTACTCAACAATATTTCTGAAAATTGTATTCTCTAAGGAGGACATGAGACATGAAAGAAAACGTACTGATGAACAAGAAAAACGGCATTGCCATGCTGATGCTCTTTTTACTGCTGTACCTGGCGGCGATCGCGGGCACCGTTGTGGGCGGGATCATCATTTCACGGAAGGGACTTCCCATCCTGCTGATCATCAGCTGTATCTGGGTGGCTCTGGGCTGGATCCCGTTCTGCGGCCTGAAGGTTCTGAAGCCCCAGGAGGCCCTTGTGCTGACTCTGTTTGGAAAGTATGTAGGAACCTTGAAGGAAGAAGGCTTCTATTATGTGAATCCATTCTGTGCCAGCGTCAATCCTGCGGCCAAGACAAAGCTGAGCCAGAGCGGGGACGTAGACAGAGGCGTGAGAAAATCATTTGCGATTTCCATGGAAGGCGCAAACGTGCAGGCAGAAACGCCGGCGAGCAATAAGATTTCCCTCAAGGTCATGACTTTGAACAACAGCCGCCAGAAGATCAACGACTGCCTGGGCAATCCGGTGGAGATCGGGATCGCGGTGATGTGGAAAGTGACGGATACTGCGAAGGCAGTCTTCAATGTAGACAATTATAAAGAATACCTTTCCCTGCAGTGCGACAGTGCGCTGCGTGATATCGTCCGGATCTATCCCTATGATGTATCGCCCAATGTAGACACCACAGGGGACGGCGTGGCGGACGAAGGCAGCCTGCGGGGCTCCAGCGAGGTGGTGGCGAACCGGATCCGGGAGCAGATCCAGCAGAAGGTTATGGATGCCGGCCTGGAGATCATAGAGGCACGCATCACCCACCTGGCCTACGCGCCGGAGATCGCGTCCGTGATGCTCCAGAGGCAGCAGGCTTCCGCGGTTGTGGACGCAAGGAAGATGATTGTGGACGGCGCGGTCGGTATGGTGGAGATGGCATTGTGCCGTCTGAATGAGAACCATATGGTGGAACTGGATGAGGAAAGAAAGGCGGCTATGGTTTCCAATATGCTGGTGGTGCTCTGCGGCAATCATGACGCGCAGCCCATCGTAAACGCGGGAAGCCTGTATTAAAATATGGCTGAATCGAAAAAGAAGCAGGTTCCTCTGCGCCTGTCGGAAAAGCTGTACAATGCCATCGCCGCATGGGCGGAGGATGATTTCCGCTCCGTGAACGGGCAGATTGAATATCTGCTGACCGAGTGTGTAAGACAGAGGAAGAAGAATGGAAAATATGTTTCAGAGCGTCTGGACGAGCCGCCGGAACTGGATATCTGAAATGACTGTGACCAATATTTCCTGCAGATTAAAAAAAGGAGCCGCCGCTGCTTGTGACAGCGGAGGCTCTTTTTCGGCGGATTCATTCATGCGAAGCAGCGCGCGAAATAGTCGTGCCTGAGAGGATATTTGACTATCCGGTAACCTTCTCAACAATTGCGAGAAGGCAGATTCGTAATGTCTGCAGATCAAACTCATACTTAGGTGAACTTGTATCGGCCTCCTGCTGTGCATCCGTGTTCAGGACACAGTGCATGATACTGGCAGTGGATTTCAAAAGCCGGTCCGGCTGATCCGGATTCAGTCCCTTTAAAAATAAATAAAGCATCTGCTTGTATTTGTCAGCCCAGCTTAACAGTCCCTCATAATCATATGTCGCTGATACGAGCAGGCTGGTCTGATGAAGCTTCCGGGTCATTTCATTCTTTTTGTATTCCTGGGAACGGGCCAGCAGGTAATCGATCATCGTCTCCTGATTCGGAGAAGGAGGCGCCTGGAGAATACTGGTCCGGATAAAATCCGATACATAATCATTCCAGATATCCATGAAAAGCTCCTTTTTTCCTTTCCATTGGCGGTAAACAGAGCCGACACTGTAACCGGCCTGGCCGGCGATATCCTGTATAGAAGTTTCCTCATAACCATTTTCTAAGAAAAGCTGTCTTGCGGCTTCCTTTAGCTCTGTTTTCGTCATCAGAGATTTTTCCTGCTGTCTGCTTCCCATAAATTCTCCATTCTATGATTTACACTGTTAACCAATAATGCTCTAATTATAACAAAAGAGATTTTTGGTGTAAAGCCTTTGTAGGGGGACTTTGCGCGCTTTTTCATAACAATGACTACTGAAGAATCAGTAACAGCCTTCGTGAAACAACCCTAACAAAACTATAGAAAGCACTTTCCTTCACGGATAATCTGTGCTATACTAAGCAAAAGTCTATCGCCTGTCAGTCGATACAACACACAATATACGACTGGCGGATTGAGCGGCTTTTTATTCTGTCTATTGACACAAAAATTACTCAGAAAAGGAGTGGCAGAAACGTGACAGGAAAAGAAGCGGGCTTCCTCGCCGGCCGAGGAACAAAACGGAGCCTGAACAGGCGGATATTGAGAAACACTACATTTAATATCCTGATCTTGGTGGTCGTATGCTGTGTGATCATGGCGCTTTCCTTGCAGTCGCTTGCCAACAACATATTGTTGGACAGCCTTCAGCCGATGGCCCGGCAGTCGGCTAAGACGGTAGAGGCCAACATCCATATGCTTGCCGACCGTATGATGGGCATTGCCGGTGATCCCCGAATGAGCAGTGTAACCGCCGGTGCTGAACCAGACGAAGGTGGGACGGCTTCCCCGGACACTGCGGCAACGAGGGAAAACCGGGCGGCGCTGCTGGAAGAAGCTGCAGAGACTTATGAACTTTACACGATCGCCCTGTATGACTTGGACGGGCGGCTGGAACAGGGGATTGACGATGCGCCGGAAAATCTGGACAGTGATTTTTTTGCGCTTTTAAAAGAAACAGATAATCTGACGATCGATGCATCCACGATCTTCCAGGGCAGTCTGGGCATTACTATGGGAATGCCGGTGAAAGAAGATGGTGAGACCGTTCTTTATGTAATGGGTACCTACAAATATGACTTGCTCAACGATGTGATCAGCAGCATCAACCTGGGCAGAAGCGGCATGGCCTATATGGTCAACAGGGAGGGAATCGTGACCGGCCACCCGGATCAGTCTCTTGTCCTTGATCAAAGTTCGCTGGTTCAGTTAAGCGGCGGCAACGGGGATGCGGTGGAGCGGGTCACTACCGGAGAAACAGGGGCGGCAGAATTTCCCATCGACGGAGAAAAGATGCTGGTGGCCTTTTCTCCCATCCGGGGAACTCAGTGGTCACTGGTCATACAGATTCCAAAGTCGGATTATGGTCAGTTCATTAATGGGGCCATGCTGGTATCAATTTTGGCCACCCTGGCGGGGCTCGTGATCTCCATAGTGTTGATCCTGCGGTTTGCGCGTTCCATTTCCCATCCGGTGAAGTGCGTAACGGACCGGATGGTGGCTCTGTCCAATGGAGACCTGCATACGGAAGTGATCCCCGTCAGTACAGGAGATGAGCTGGAGGTCATGACACAGACTCTGGATGCTACGCTGGAAAGCGTAAACCGATACATATCCGATATCGAGCAGGTATTGACCCGTGTCGCGGACGGCGATCTTCGGACCGGGCCGCAGGTGGACTACAAAGGCGATTTTGTGCTGATCCGCGGCAGTCTGAGTACCATTACCCGGTCGATGAACGAAACACTCCTGGGATTCCGTGCCGCCGCAGACCGGCTCACCGCAATGGCAGAGCAGCTGAGCGGGCAGTCTGCGCAGCTGCACCATGCATCCCTGGAACAGAACCAGTCTACCGAAGAACTGGTCCATGAGGTGACCCATGTGAAAGAGCAGCTGGCCGATGTTGCAAAGAGCAGCGGTCAGACCCGTTCCCAGACGGAAGAGATCACCCGGCGCGTTCGAAGCGCCAATGAACAGATGTCCTCCCTGTCTAACGCCATGGATGACATCAGCGATAACGCGCAGCAGATCACAAAGATCGCAAAGGACATTGAGGACATTGCGTTCCAGACCAATATTTTGTCTCTCAATGCCTCTGTGGAGGCAGCCCGTTCCGGAGAAGCCGGAAAAGGCTTTGCGGTTGTAGCCGATGAGGTAAAGCGGCTGGCAGCCAAGAGTGCCGAGGCCGCACAGAGAGCTACGAAGATGGTCGACAATACCAAAGCGATCATCCAGAACGGGGTGGTGCTGACAGCGGATACTGCTGGCTCTCTCCGCGCGATCTCCGATGTTTCCGCGCAGATCAGCACAATTTCGGATCAGCTTGCAGCGGCGGTGCAGGGACAGGAGCTTGCACTGAGCGTAATGGAGGAGCGGATTGCCACGATCTCTTCCATCGCAGACCGCAATCTGCAAAACGCAGGGGAAACGGAGCAGTCCAGCGGATCGCTGGCGAAAGAAGCGGAGGAGCTTCAGTCCCACGTGCGAAAATTTATTTTAAAGGAGAAAAGCGGCAGATGAAACGGATTTTTGTCATGCTTATAAGCCTGCTGCTGATGATGCCGCTGCTGACAGCGTGCGGGGATCAGGAAGGGCTTCAGGACGGATATTATACTGCTCAGGCATCTGAATTTAGCCATGGCTGGAAGGAATATATCACTATTTTGGTGAAAGGCGGGAGTATTGTCTCCGTAGAATACAACGCGGAGAATGCCAGCGGATTCATCAAGAGCTGGGATAACACATATATGCAGAACATGCTTCAAGTCTCCGGGACCTATCCCAACGAGTATACCCGATATTACGCAAACCAGCTTCTGGAGGGACAGGGAGAGGAAGGCATCGACGCGCTCTCAGGAGCGACCTCTTCTCATGGGTCATTTCAGATTCTGTCCCAGGCTGTACTGGAACAGGCCCGCATGGGAGATTCCAGTATTGCGATCGTAGATACAGAGCATTAAAGACAGACATGTGTTATGGCGTGCCTACATGGGCATGCTTTCTATGGATATTTGACGGACACAGAGAATGCAGGCCATCTTACGCAATTTTGCGGATGGCCTGCATTTTGCTATGATAATTGTTTCCGGCCAAAGCAGATGACCGCCATGGAAATGTATTTACTTGCCAGCTTATTCATAGCCTTTTGCCAGTTCCTCTACAATTTCTTTGCAGGAATCAATACTTTTAATCAGACTGGCAACATAAAACGTAATAGATTGTTAAGAAAGCCCCTGAGGAGACCGAATGATGGAACACACGAAATTTTTCTGCTCGCTGTGCGAGAAGGGATTCCCCAATTATCAGACAGAATTATCTGAAGATCAAGGCGGCGAACAGTATCCTGAAATCCCGGACGGACCGATTCCTCCGCAGAATATCCTACATTTAATGCGTGAACGGCATTATGGCATAAAATACAGCATAATAGGCCCGCTTATTCCCGGCAAAACAGAAACCATCGAAAATTTATAATAAAAGAGATTTTGGGTGTAAAGCCTTTGACCCTCTAAAAACATCGTTGACATTTCATGTAAAATGAATTATGATTAAAAAATGAATCAGATTCACTAAATAACTTTGATTCACAAGTAGGTACGAAGAATGACAGATAAGTATCTGAATCTATTATCAAAAGGAACGATTGGAACTCTGGAGACAAGGAACAAGACGGTAATGTGCGCAATGGGGATCAACCAGTCGGACAAGGGGTTTGTCAATGATGCGGTGATCAATCATTATGCGGAGCGGGCAAAGGGCGGCTCCGTGGGATGTGAGACAGCGGAATATCTGGCAGAACAGGGAAAGAAGGTTACTATGAGCGGACGGTCAGGCCGTGAATAGTAACCTTCGCTGCAAGGCATCCGGCTGATAAAGGTTTTGGCGATTGACAAACACCAGGCACCAGTGTTACACTGAAAAAGCAAAATAAATATTCAGGGGAGCTTGTATCGGCAGGCTGAGAGGAAGTAATCAACTTCGACCCTTATACCTGATGCGGATAATGCCGCCGTAGGAAGTCTGAGCTGATTTTTTTCGGAGATACCGTACCAGGTATCTCCTGTTTTTTTGCGCATAGATACGAAACGGTATCAAAATTGTAACTCAACAGGGTCAAAATCATTCCAACCGCACAGGTGGAAATCATTTTGCCCGTAGCACAACTGTACGAGGAGGTAATCAGATGCGAAAGGAACTGCTTGAAAATGTCAGAAATTCACACCCGCTGATCCACAATATCACCAATTATGTGACCGTCAACGACTGCGCCAATATCCTGCTGGCCTGCGGCGGCTCGCCGATCATGGCGGATGATGTGGAGGAAGCGGAGGAGATCACGTCCATCTGCGGCGGGCTGAACATCAATATCGGTACACTGAATCAGAGAACCATTCCCGCCATGCGAAAGGCCGGGATCAAGGCAAACGAGCTGGGGCACCCGGTGGTATTGGATCCGGTGGGGGCCGGCGCGTCCAGGCTTCGTACCGGCACAGCCATGGATCTGCTGGAGCATGTGAGATTTTCGGTCATCCGCGGAAATATTTCCGAGATCAAGACATTGGCGCTGGGGAGCGGCAGCACCAGAGGCGTGGACGCGGATCTTGCGGATGCGGTGACAGAAGAAAATCTTGCGGAGGCAGCAGCATTCGCAAAAGAATTTTCCGGGAAAACAGGGGCGGTGATCGCGGTCACGGGAGCCATTGATATCGTGGCCGATGAAAAGACGGCCTATTGCATTTTCAACGGACATCCTATGATGAGCAGCATCACAGGAACCGGATGCCAGCTTACCGCCCTGACAGCGGCTTATGTCACAGCGAATCAGGAGCACACGCTGGAAGCCGCTGCCGCCGCGGTCTGCGCCATGGGAATCTGCGGGGAAAAAGCACGGCAGCGCATGACAGAGCAGGACGGAAATGCATCCTACCGCAATCATATCATCGACGCGATGTGCCATCTTACAGGAGAGGAACTGGAGCAAAAAGCGAGATATAAAGTATTATAAGCGATATCCGGAACCGCGGCGTAAGCAGACAAGTCTGCGGCCTGCCGTTTGGAACAACTGCCGACTATTTGAAAGCGAAAGGAGAAAAAAATGAAATGCAGAAAAGAAACCATGCGCCTGTACGCTGTTACGGACCGCGCGTGGACAGGAAAGCAATCTCTGATGGAGCAGACAAAGGCCGCTCTGAAAGGCGGCGTGACCTGTGTGCAGCTCCGGGAAAAGGAACTGGATGAGGAAAATTTTCTGAAAGAAGCCCTGGAAATGAAGAAGCTCTGCGGGGTATACGGGATCCCGTTTTTTATCAATGACAACGTAGAGATTGCGGTAAAATGCGGTGCGGACGGTATCCACGTGGGGCAGAAGGACATGGAAGCCGGAAATGTGAGGGCGCTCGTAGGGGAGGAGATGATGATCGGAGTCTCCGTCCAGACTGCGGAGCAGGCAGCCGCGGCCCAGGAAGCGGGAGCGGACTATCTGGGAGTAGGAGCGGTATTCAATACCACCACAAAATTGGATGCCAGCGAGGTACCTTACGAGACTTTGAAAGAAATCTGTGAGACAGTATCAATCCCTGTTGTAGCCATCGGCGGTATCTCGAAGAAAAATATGCAGGAGCTTTCCGGCTCCGGGGCAGACGGGGCGGCGCTGGTATCGGCCATATTTTCTGCAGAAGATATCGAGGAGGAATGCAGGGAACTGCGCAGACTGGCGGAACAGACTTTTTCAAAATAAGTAGGAGGAAAACAAATGAGGACAGCATTATCCATCGCCGGAACCGATCCCACCGGAGGAGCCGGTATTCAGGCAGACTTGAAGACAATGACCTTGAACGGGGTATTTGCCATGAGCGTGGTCACTGCGCTGGTCGCACAGAACACCACCGGAGTAATCGGGATCATGGAGGTGACTCCGGAATTTTTGCAGAAACAAATTGACGCGGTATTTGAGGACATTCGTCCGGATGCGGTCAAGATCGGCATGGTATCATCCGCCGGCCTGATCGAAACCATTGCGGATCGGCTCAAAGCGTATCAAGCGGAACATATCGTAGTGGATCCGGTCATGGTCACTACCAGCGGTTCCCGGCTGATCGAGGAGGAAGCAGTGGAAACACTGGAAAAAATGCTGCTGCCTCTGGCATCGGTCGTGACTCCCAATATTCCGGAGGCGGAGATCCTTTCCGGTCTGCCCATCCGCAATGAAACGGATATGGAAGCGGCTGCGGAAAAAATCAGCAGGACATACGGATGCACCGTACTGTGCAAAGGCGGCCACAGTGTCAACGACGCCAATGACCTGCTGTTCGCAGAGGGAAAAGGCACATGGATCATGGGTGAACGCATTGACAATCCAAATACACATGGGACCGGCTGCACTCTGTCCAGCGCCATTGCCGCGAATCTTGCCAAGGGGCAGGGAATGGAAGAGGCAGTCCAAAACGCCAAGCGATATATTTCCGGAGCGCTTGCGGATATGCTCGATCTGGGTGCAGGCTGCGGCCCCATGAACCATGCGTTTGACCTGCACAGTAAATTTGCAAAGCTGCATGTGACACCTTGGCCGTACACTGTTACTGGAGCACCCAAAGGGTGTGAACAGTAACACTGACTGGGCAGGAAGAAGCACATCTTTAAAAATCAGATTGCCTGTAAGCGCATTTTCTGGTATATTAAGAAAGCAAAATAGTACCTGTTCAATACCTTCACAAAGATGCTGTACAGTATATTTCCGAAAATACGGTTTTGAACAGTTACCAAAATGATGCGAAAGAAGGGAATTAATCTCATGAAATATATCAGACAATCTGCGATCATCCTTTCGGTGACCTGCGTCGGCGAGCTGTTAAAATATCTTATTCCGCTTCCGATCCCGGCCAGTATTTACGGACTGCTGCTGTTGTTCGCCCTGCTGTTTTTCAAAGTGGTGAGACTGGACCAGGTGAAGGAGGCGGGGGAATTTCTGATCGAGATCATGCCGCTGATGTTTATCCCTCCGGCAGCAGGGCTTCTGGTATCCTGGGAGCAGATGCGGGGAATGGTGGTTCCGCTGTGCGTGATCATTCCCGCAACTACCTGTCTGGTCATGCTTGTGACCGGAAAGGTGACAGATTTTATGCTGAAGCACAAAGATTAGTAGGCGCGGGAGCAGATCATTTAAGTGATACGAATTTCCATGTATCATCAACCGTACGGGTGGAAATTTTGTCCTGCGCAAAGCAGCAGGTAATTGAATTTCCCAGGAAAGGAAAATAAAAATGAATGAGTTTTTTCTGGAATCCGCCACATTGGGAGTCGTTCTCAGCCTGGCAGGTTATTTTATCGGAACGGCGGTAAAAAAGAAATGGAAGCTGCCCATCCTGAATCCGCTGCTGATTGCCATTGTGCTGGTAGTTGCGTTTCTTGCCGTATTCAAAGTAGATTATGACGCCTACAACAGCAGCGCAAAATATCTCAGCTACCTGCTGACCCCGGCCACGGTCAGCCTGGCGATCCCATTGTATCAGCAGATCGAGCTTTTGAAGAAGCATGCGGCGGCTATCTGCATCGGAATCCTCTCCGGCGTGCTGACAAGCCTGGTGTCGGTCCTCGTTCTGGCCGTCCTTTTCCGGCTGACCCATGAGGAGTATGTGACATTACTGCCCAAGTCCATTACCACCGCTATCGGGATGGGCGTATCGGAGGAGCTGGGGGGATATGCGGTGATCACTACGGCTGTGATCATCATTACAGGCGTGTTTGGAAATATGGCCGCAGAGACCCTGTGCAGAGTATTCCGGATCAGGCATTCTATTTCCAGGGGGCTTGCGATCGGAACCGCTTCCCATGCGGTGGGGACAGCGAAGGCGATGGAAATGGGGAAGATCGAAGGAGCCATGAGCAGCCTGGCGATCGTGGTCAGCGGGCTCTGTACCGTTGCGGGGGCGGTTGCGTTTGCCTCGCTTTTATAGTTGCCCGAAGGAGTTTGCGCATGGGCCTGGATCAATATCTATAGAAGCGTAAATGCTGTCTCGCTATAGAAAGGCAGTAATATGAAAAATACAGAGGCAGGAAGAAAAGGAGGTCAGGCAGCATGGCGATCAAAAAGAAAAATAGAATGATCCTTTTTATCATATTGACAGCGACTCTGTCTGTAACAACCGGATGCAGTGATGATCATAAAGCAGATCCGGCGCAAGGTAAGAAAAATCAACCTATAGTAACAGAAACGCCAGAAGGCATAAGCGTGAATACGGATTTTGCAGAAGCATTCATGGAGCTGGAGCAATCTGGAATGGAAGAAATGCTGGAAAAGGGCTATAACCTCCCGCTCTCGCAATCCGCAGAGGAAGAAGCGGAAGCCGACTGCAAAAAGGCCATGGAGAGGATCCGCGGTATTTATGCGGGATCAGACAAAGGAAACTCGCTCAATCCCACACCGGACGGGGAATCCATTTCTAAAATGTATGAAGCTCTGCGGGAGACCGGCTGCCCCGTGACTGCCGCGGGTTTTCACTACACCATGGGAAATTATGAAAAAATGGAACAGTTCCTGGAAGAATGCCTGGATGGAAGCGAAGGTGAACTGACGCTCTACTATATCACTGCAGGCGGAGGAATCAACAGGAGCCGGTTCCTTTTTGACGGTACGCAACTGTATGTGATCGACACGATATACACATGGAACGCAAAAGACGATCCGGCGATCGCAGGCAGCTCGCTCAACAGGATCAAAGATTGGGAATACACGGAGAAAGGCTGGTTTGCCTATGAATACTGCATGCCCGAATACCCGGATGTGACAGAGCTTGCGAACGGCAACAACCTGCTCCGGGTAAAGCCCATGGAGGAAGCGTACATAAAGATCGCGGAAGAATATCTGCTTCCTATCGGGTATCTGGGCAACAACCTGCTTCGCTCGAACTGGGATGCCGGACACCTGGAAGAACTGGACTACAACGGCCTGTACGAGTACTTGTTTGCTTTAAAATATGAAAAGTCAATGGGGCTGGGAACCTATGCGGATGGGATTCCGAAAGAAGAATTTGAAACGCTGATGACAGAATATCTGCCTGTAACCGTGGAAGAGCTTGCCAGGTATGCGGTATATGACGGGGAAAAACAGACCTATGGATGGAAACGGTTGGGGCCGCTGACCTACATGGCCAACTGGTTCAGCAATTCCATCCCGGAGGTGAGAGAGATTCAGGAAAATCCGGACGGAACAACGTCGCTTACGATCGACGCGGTCTGCGAAGCCATGGGGGAAGACCGCGTGATGAGCCATGTGCTTACGCTGCAGATCCGGGAGGATGGAAGCGCTCGGTATCTGGGAAACCAAGTGCTTGAGGACGGGCTGGAAAAAATCACCGAATATCAGTACAGGCTGCCGCAGACAGACGCGGGGCTTTGACTCTCACGGCGGCCGTCAAATATCTGTGTAAGAAAGGCTCGTTACTTCTCGGAAATAGAAACGGAGCGGCAGATTTATCCGACGCTCCGTATCATATACAATTTCAATCACTGTCTCTGCTTAAGCTTCGTGGGCACTGATATTGATGGTAATGTTATCCTGGGGCAGATCCTCCATGCTGCCATCGTCCTTACAATTCCGTCCCTCTGCTCTTGTGAGATGTCATTTCCCTGTTCGGTATATAAGGTTACGGAAACAGCAGAAGCGGAAAAGTCAGCACTGTTGAAGTCATGGATACTGACCAGTGAATCGCTGCCTTCAACGATGGACTGGATCACTTCCTGCAAACTCCTTTCTAAGTCGGCCTGTTTAACTTTTTCCTTGTCTGCATCATCCATTTCTGCCTGCTGTCCTGCCATATATTGCGCATATGTAATATTATCGGTATTGCGCTCATCGGCTAATTTGCGGCTTTCATTCAATTTACCCGAAATTATAAAATAAGCACACAGAATAACGATCAGAAAAAAGAAGATGACAATGTACTGTTTTATTTACAAGGTCAATAAGGTTACTATTCACAGTCACTCAATAAGCAAAAATACAAGAATAGTTTCTTGACTTTTTTACTATAGTATACCATAATAAAGTTAGATGTAATTTACTTATTTGTAATTTAGTTAATCATAATACAGCAATTTTAAAACTGAATAATATAAAAGGTGAGGTGGCAGGATGTTTATCGGAAGAGAACGGGAAATGGGGACGCTGGAGAGGCTGTATCAGAGTGACGCCTTTGAGTTTGTTGTGATCTATGGAAGAAGACGGGTCGGCAAGACAACTCTGATCAGTGAGTTTATCAAGGACAAAAAGGCTGTTTTTTACCCGGGGATTGATTCCAATGAGAAGCAGAACCTGGAGATCCTGAGCGCCAGTATCATGTCTGTCTTTACGGGAGTGGAGATTGGGACCGTGTTCCGGGATTTCAATGAGGCACTGGAGCTGATCTACCGGATGTCGAAGGATGAGCGGGTCATACTTGTGATTGATGAATATCCGTACCTGGCGAATTGCTACGGCGGGATTTCCTCACTGCTGGCATCCTTTATTGATCACAAGTTTTTGAAATCCAAATTGATGCTCATTCTGTGCGGATCCTCCCTTTCTTTCATGGAGAACCAGGTACTGGGTTACCAGAGCCCGCTGTACGGGAGAAGAACCGCGCAGATGAAGCTCCGGCCGTTCACATTTGCCGAGTGCGGCAGATACTACCAGTATTTTGATAAGGAGGATCTGGCTCTGGCTTATGGGATTACAGGGGGGATTCCGCTGTATATGTCGAAGCTGGATGACAGAAGGTCAATGGAGGACAATATCAAAAGCAATTTTTTTGAAATGTCGGCGTATTTGTTTGAGGAGCCGGGGAACCTGATCAAGCAGGAATGCCGAGAGCCGATGCAGTATAACGCGATCATCAAAGCCATTGCCACCGGATCCAGCAAGATCAGCGAGATATCCGGTGCTTCCGGATTGAACGACACGGGGGCGACCAGCAATTATATTTCCAAGCTGATGTCGATCGGCATCATTGAGAAGGAATTTCCATATAAGGCGGAGCACTCCAGAAAGACAATCTATAAGCTGTCAGACAGCATGTTTCAGTTCTGGTATCGTTTTGTTCCGGCGAACCTGTCTCTGATCGGACAGGGGGCCGGGGACAGGGCGTACCAGCGGGTAGAGAAGCAGATCCCAGCATACATGGGGTTCGTGTTCGAGGAGATCTGCAAGCAGTATCTGTGGCAGGAGAATCTCAAAGGAAACCTGCCGGTTGACTTTCAGGATATGGGCCGATGGTGGGGCAATGATCCGGTGGAGAAGCGGCAGACAGAGATTGATATCCTTGCGGATAATGAGGAGGGCGAAGCCATCTTTGCAGAGTGCAAGTGGAGAAATGAGCTGACCTCGGAAGCGGAGCTGAAAGAACTGCAGCACCAGAGCGCATTGTTCCATTATAAGAAAAATGTGCTGATCTTGTTTTCGAAAAGCGGTTTTACGGTCGGATGCCGGGAGCTGGCAGAGAAGTGGGGGAATGTGCTGCTCATCCGGTTTGAGGATATGGAGTGGGATAACGCATCCAGCCCATTGAAAAGCATACTCGATATAAAATATTCTTGACAAAAACGGTCGGTATCAAGTATAGTAAAAATAGTTAGCGGTCACTAATGAAATGTGACCGCCTCTTTTCTGAATAGAAGTTAGGCGAAGCTAATAAAAATTAGCAATGACATCACGGGGCGATGGAAAATGAAACAAAAAAAGACCGTAGAAGATTATCTGAAAGCAATTTATACGATTTCAAAACGGAAGAAAGTGCACGGCGCCGACATAGCCGATCAGCTGAAGGTTTCCCGCCCAACGGTTTCGGTTGCGCTGAGGGCACTGTCAGAAGAAGGATATCTGTTTCTGGATGATAAAACGCGTGAGGTGCATTTGACAGACAGGGGAAAAGAGATTGCCGGGGAGATCTATGAACGGCACGATACGGTCCGGAAGCTTTTGACCGGGTTCGGAGTAGATGAGGAGACGGCAAGCGCGGATGCCTGCGAGATAGAGCACCTGATCAGCGCGGAAAGCTATGAGGCATTTAAGGCGCTGATCAGGAACAAAAAGTAACATTTCTGTTCTGAACGGCAATACAGAAGCTGGTACAAAATCCATTGCTAATTACACAATGCTGTCAGGGTCTGTTTTCCGCCAGCAGGTTCTGCATGCTCTGCAGACTGATCCCCAGAGTGGACAGATTATGCAGGGTCGCGGAAACTGCAGGCTGCAGGATTCCGCTGATTCCCAGCAGGATCAATACGGTATTGATTCCAACAATCTGCCGGTAATTATGCCGGATACGCCGAACCAGAGCATTGCTGAGGAGTTTTAAGGTCACCAGATCATCCAGCTTATCGGCGGATATGGTAATGTCCGCAATCTCCCTCGCGATTTCCGCTCCGTCGCTGACAGCGATCCCTACGTCCGCCGCAGAAAGTGCGGGAGAATCATTGATACCGTCGCCGACCATCACCACTTTTCTTCCGGCAGCTTTTTCTGTTTCAATAAAGCGTGCCTTATCCTCCGGAAGCACCTCTGAGTCATATGTATCGACACCCACTTTTTCCGCTGCCGCTGCCGCCGTTCGTTCACTGTCGCCGGTCATCATGACGGCCTTTTTAAAGCCGGCCTGTTTCAGGGCCCGTATGACCGATGGGGCTTCCTCACGCAGTGGATCTTCGATGCAGAGGACTGCGGCCAGCCGATTCTCAACGGCGAGATACAGATGAGAATACTCCTTCGGCAGATCTGCAAAACGCGCTTCATATCCTTCGGGGATCCGGCATTTTTCATCTTCAAATACGAAATGTGCGCTGCCGATGACTACTTTTTTCCCGTCAATCTGTGATGAGATCCCATGCGCTACAATATATTCTACATGGGAATGCATTTCCTCGTGGTCCAGCCCGCGTTCCTGCGCGGCCCGGATCACCGCCTTTGCCATGGAATGCGGAAAATGCTCTTCCAGGCAGGCCGCGGTTCTGAGCAGTTCATTTTCATCCCATTCGCAGAAGGGAACTACCATTTTCAGGGTAGGCCGGGCTTTTGTCAGCGTTCCTGTTTTATCAAATACAATGGTCTCGGCCTCTGCGATGGCCTCCAGGTATTTGCCGCCTTTTACGGTGATCCGGTGGGTTCCTGCTTCCCGGATGGCGGATAAAACGGCGATTGGTATGGCAAGCTTGAGCGCGCAGGAAAAATCGACCATCAATACAGCTAATGCCTTCGTCGTATTTCCCGTGACAAGCCAGGTAAGCCCGGTTCCGGCAAGGGTATAAGGAACCAGTCTGTCGGCCAGCCGGGCCGCCTTGCCTTCCAGGGAGGACTTTAGCTTTTCCGATTCTTCGATCATGGCGATGATTTTTTCATAACGGGTCGCGCCCGAGGTATGGCGAACCTCTATTGTAAATTCGCCCTCTTCCAAAACCGTGCCTGCGTACACATAGCTGGAAATCCCTTTGTGCACAGGCAGAGCTTCTCCGGTCAGAGAGGACTGGTTGACCATTCCCTCTCCTTCCGTTACACTTCCGTCAAATGGGATCACATTTCCCATATGTACTACGACCTGACAGCCTGGGGAAATCTCTTTCGGGTCAACCAGCACCTCTTGACCATCGGTTTTCAGCCAGACCTTCCGGACGTTGAGGGACATGCTCCGGGCCAGGTCGTTCACGGACTTTTTGTGGGTCCACTCCTCCAGGATCTCGCCGATGCCCAGCAGGAACATCACCGATCCGGCAGTCTCGGTATCCCGGCGCAGCAGTGAGACCATGATGGCCGCGGCATCCAGTACGGATACATCCAGGCTGCCTCTGAAAAGACTGCGGATACCCTTACGGATATACCGCCAGGCTCTGACGGCAGTCCATACCGCGCGCGCCGGGGAGGGCAGGAACAGTTTCGTACATATACGACAGAGTATCTGGCTGACCAGTTTTTCCTGATAGGCCGCATTCAGCTCCCGCCCGGAATGAATGGGTGCCGTCCCGGATACTCGGGCATTTTCCATTTGATAGAGGCGCAGGATATGGAGCAGCGCGTCCCGGTCACCGGTATAATAGATGGCCGCGTCCGCAGTGCGCTCATAGACCTTTACGCGGGTGATGGACGGGATGGCTTCCAGATAGGCCAGCAGACAGTCCGCTTCACGGCAGGTCAGCCGGGCGGCATGAAGATGGATGCGGAGCCTTCCGGAGATTTCATGCTTGATTATAAATTTCACTTATTCCGCCTCTTCCTTATAATTCATTGCCGCTTCCGCCGCTTTTACAACACTTTCCGCAGAACCGGCATCTTTTCTGTGCTCATCGTTCACGATACAGGACGCCTCCTCATCGGCGCGCGCCTCATTGATCTGCTTCGCTTCGGCCAGGATATCCTCTGCGTTTTCCTGTACCGTAGTTACCGTATCCAGGATACAGTCCTTCGCCCGCAGTACGGCCGCGGTACAGTTTGTATATACTTTTTTTGCGTCTCTCCCGGAGAGCGCCTTGATCCCTGCCGTTCCAAATAAAACTCCACCTGCAAATAAAAATACGTTTTTCATCTTCAAAATATCGCTCATAATTTTCCTCCTGCTGTAAGTAGATTATTTTGTCCTTGAGATTTCGCTGTATGCGGAAAGAGTACCGGCGGCAAGCTTCCCACATCATTTCATTTACTTATGCTCATAGCCGGTATAAAATACCATGACCATACAGAAAACGGCTGCCCATGCCCAGAACCTGTGCTGCTTCATGTGTTTCACCTCATTCTTTCTGTCAGATTTTATTCTTTCACATTATATGTGGCGGAGCTGCGGTTAGTCAAACGTAATAGCAGGCTGTCAGTGTGTGACATGTAACCCATTATTCCCGTTATTGACGATAATTGTGCCGTCTTTATTGCCATTTGTTTGGGAATTATCTATAATAACAGAAAAGGAAATTAAGTATGAAAGAGTAAGAAAAAAGTAATGAATGTCATTTGCCGATGATAAAACAAAACCGGCGGCAGCTTATGAAAGGACAGGAAACACAGAAACAGTGAGAGAAAGGAAATATGCAATATGAAAAAAATGATTTACGGTGTAGACTTGGGCTGGGCGAGCCAGTTAGAATCCATGGGCTACCGGTGGCTGGATGAATCCGGAAAGGAGACGGATCTCCTGGAAGCCACTAAGGAGCTGGGCGCAAATGCGGTTCGGCTGCGTATCTTTGTCAATCCTCCCAGGGAGGCCTTCTGGCAGAAGCAGGAGGATGAGACCTGCATGCTGGGATTCTGCGACGCGGCGCATGTCGTTCAGATGGCTGAACGGATTAAGAAGAGCGGCATGAAGCTGATGGTGGGCTTTCACTACAGCGACCACTTTGCTGACCCGGAGCATCAGGACATTCCGGAGGAATGGCTGGATGACAGCGATCCGCAGCTGGAAAAGCGGATCTATGAGCGCACCAGAGAGGTGATGCTCCTGCTCGTGGAGCACGATGCCGCCCCGGACTGGGTTCAGGTGGGCAATGAGATCAACAACGGGATCCTGTGGCCAAGGGGAAGCCTGAAAGAAGCGCCAAGGCAGCTGGTACGTTTTCTGAACGCCGGCTATGACGCGGTCAAGGAAGTGTGCCCGGAAAGCCAGGTGATTACCCATCTGGCATCAGTGTTGAATGACGATCTGTGTATGCCCTTTCTGGAAAATTTTTTTGCGGAAAAGGGAAAGACAGATATCCTGGGATTTTCTTATTATCCGTACTGGGAGCAGTTCGAGAGTGACAAGGACGTGCTGTCGACTAAGCTGAAAGAGTATACGCGGAAATATCATAAACCGGTGATGATCGCAGAGGTCGGCGGCCTGGATCATGACGAAGAGGGAACCTACAAGATCGTGTCGGACTGCATCGGGGCAATGCGGGAGCAGGAAGGACAGGAAGAATGCGGCGTCTTTTACTGGGAGCCGGAGGTGACTGCGGCGATCCTGCCGGACGCCTATCCGTTGGGCGCGGCGAAGCTGGCGGGGGAGAAAACGCTGCAGTATACGAAGGCGCTGCGCGCCTATCTATCATGAGTATGCATAAAAAAGGCTACACGCTGGAACAGATTGCAGATGTGGCAGAGATCATGGAGCTGAAATAACCTGCGCTTTAAATCAGAATTGTACTTTTTTCTAAAGTCATTTATCATATATTCTAAAGCTGCGGATATCGAAACTGATTCAGGAGGTGCTTACAATGCGGGATACCGGGAAAACCCCCCGTGTTTTGATCGTGGAAGACGATGCGGACATCAACCGTCTGCTCTATAAAATCTTAAAGAAAAACGGCTATGTCCCGGAGCAGGCATTTTCCGGGACGGAGGCCAGGCTGCTGCTCCAGGCCGGAGTCTATGACCTTCTTCTTTTGGACTTAATGCTTCCGGGAATGACCGGGGAGGAGCTGCTGGATTATATCCGCAGGGAACGCAGGCTTTCCATTCCGGTCGTGATCTTATCCGCCAAGGGAAGCCTTCATGACCGGGTAGAGCTGCTTATGGACGGCGCGGATGATTACCTTACCAAACCTTTCGAACCAGAAGAGGTCCTGGCCCGTGTCTGCGCGGTTCTGCGCAGATGCGGGACGGAACAGCTGAATACAGTGTCAGACAAGAAAACAAAATCGTATACCTTCAAGAGCCTGGCCGTATATCCGGAGGCGCGTCAGGTTTTAGTAAAGGATACAGAGATCCCTCTGACTGCCCATGAATTTGACATATTACTTCTGCTCATCCAGAATCCGGACAAGGTCTATTCCCGGGAAAACCTGTACGAACAGGTGTGGAAGGGCGGATACTACGGGGAAGACAATACGGTCAATGTCCATGTCAGCAACATCCGTAAAAAGCTGGCCAAGGCGGATCCGGATGAGGAATATATCCAGACGGTTTGGGGAATCGGGTTCAAGATGAAACGCGGTATATAAGGAATAGCTTGCTCAATAAGCATAAGCGGATCGGAGTAACGGAGAGTGTATATGACGGAAAACAGATTTTGGAAGTGATTGTATAGTATGATGTTTAAAAGCTCCTTTACGATTTCTTTAATCTTTCTTGAGGACAAATTAATCCTCCGGCTGCTATGATTCCATATGTAGACGGAAGATGTTCAGGAAAACAGAAAGGAGTCGAGAGCCATGAACGAAGCAGTCATTGAAGCCAGAGACATTACCAAACAATACAATGATCTGGCGGCCCTGGATCATGTGGATCTTACCGTCCGCCGGGGCGATATCTACGGATTGATCGGGGACAACGGCGCCGGAAAATCCACATTTTTAAAGCTGGTCACAGGACAGATCTTTCCCACAGGCGGCTATATCCGCCTCTTTGGAAAGGAGGACGAAAAAGCAATGCAAAAAGGCCGTTCCCGCATGGGCGCTCTTGTGGAAAATGCCGGATTTTTCCCGAAAATGAGCGTGGAAAAGAATCTGGAATATTACCGGATTCAGCGCGGGATTCCGGGAAAGGACAGGGTGGAGTCGGTGCTTCACACGGTCAATCTTCTGGGAAAAAGAAAGGTAAAATGCGAAAAGCTGTCCATGGGGATGAAGCAGCGCTTCGGCCTTGCCCTTGCCCTCTTAGGGGAACCGGAGCTGCTGGTGTTAGATGAACCGATCAACGGTCTGGATCCAAGCGGCATCATCGAGACGCGCGCGCTTTTGCAGAGGCTGAACCAGGAAAAACGGATTACCATCATCCTGTCCAGCCACATCCTGTCGGAGCTGGAGCAGATCGCGACAGTATACGGATTCATGAGCCATGGCATTATGCTGGAAGAGATTTCCGCAAATGCGCTCTATGAAAAATGCGCCAGCTACATTGACCTTCGGCTGTCAGAATCCGATAAATATGCAGCCCTCCTGGAAAAGGAATTTCCGGATACCACATACCGGATCCTGCAGGACGCGACCGTCCGGATCACCAATCCCACGGAGGAACCCGCACGGTACGGCCGTCTGGCATATGAGCACGGGGTCGGCGTGCAGGGGCTGGATGAGCATCATATGTCCTTGGAAGATTATTACGTCAATATCAAGAACAGGGGGAAACTATAATGGCGAATTATATGAAAAGTGAATTTTACCGGATCCTGCAAGGAAAGACGATCTACTTACTGACCCTGACTTTGATATCGCTCCCGGTTCTCATGAATGTGGTGCTGTTTCTGTTTATGACCTATGCGCCCGGATTTTATTATGGAACCGTGCGTTTTTCCTTTATCTTGCCGATCTCAGATATGCAGATATTCTTTATCGGAGGTTTTCTGGTCGTGATGCTTTTGTCCTCCGATGAATATAAAAACGGAGTCATGAAAAACGCGGTCGCGGGCGGAATGAACCGGATCCACATTTTCATCGGGAAATGCATCGTATACGGAATCGTTGCCATGATCAGCGCGGCCGTGATCCTTGCAGTCTATATCTTAACCACGTATGCTCTTCTGGAAGCAGATTTTTCCGTGCCTCTGGAATCCACACTTCCATTAAAAGTGCTGCTCACAGGCACGGCGGCGAATTTACCGTTTTCACTGGCTTCTGTGATTCTGACCGTGGCGCTGAACCAGATCTTTCAGAAGGAGATCCAGGTGAGCATCGGCTGGGCCTCCGTGATGTACCTGATTCCGCTGGCCGTTCGCCTGCTGGGAATGCAGATTCAGCCGTGCGCCCGGATCGCCAGCTGGCTGCCATGGAATTTTCTGAGTACAGAAGTGAGCGTGGCATTTGGCAGCATGCAGATGGATGCCCTCTGGATGCATCCGGAAGGATTTCTGAAAGAAATGATCGTAGGTGCGGTTGGGATCCTTCTGTTCAGCGCGGTTGGAATCTGGGGGATTCACAAGAAAGATATTTCCTGATTGAAAAGCAATGTGACGGCCGCGGGGTGTGAGTTTTGTATGCAAGATTTGTCCACCTGTACGGCTGCTCCTTGGAGCATCCATCCGTACAGGTGTAAATGTTTTGCTCAAATGGTATTGAAGGAATATGCAAAATTGCTTTGATCCGAGGTGAATGCAAGAAATGTTTGGAATTGTTCTGGCAATCGCGGTCTACGCCGCGTTTTACTGCGGTATACGTTATACACGGCTGAAACGGAGCATACGGGAAATCAATAAAGACCTTGCGGATATCACGCGGCAGATCGAAGAAAACCGGATCCTGAAGCTGCATGCTTCCCAGCGCGAAATGGAAGAACTGCTGGTCACGCTCAACCAGACTCTGGAACAGATCCGGGCGGAACGCATTTCCTGTGAAAAGCGGGAGCGGGAATTTCAAAGGCAGCTGGAGGATATCAGCCATGACCTGCGTACCCCGCTGACCGCCATTCAGGGTTACTTAAAGCTCATTGATCGGGAAAGCCTGGACAGCGAAGAGCAGGAATATCTGGAAGTGGTTCGGCGCAGGTCTGCGCATCTCCAGCATTTGATCAACCAGTTTTATGAATTTTCCACACTGGTTTCCGGTAATTTAAAAATGGAACTGCAGCAGGTGGACCTGGCCCGCATGTGCCGGGAGCAGGTGCTGGGGTATTATCAGCAGTTCGAGGACGCAGGCATTGAGGCGCAGATCCACATCCCGGAAAAACCGGTTTTCATTCAGGCAGACGAAAACGCGCTGTCCAGGATCATCGGCAACCTGCTGCAGAATGCGGTCCGCTATGCAAAGGATCAGCTGACAGTGGAGGTCAGGGAAGCAGAAAGTCCTGTACTGATCTGCAGGAATGACGCGGAGAACCTGACCGGAGAGGATGTACGCCGGATGTTCGATCGGTTTTACACCGGAGACCGTGCCAGAAGCCAGGGCGGAACGGGACTGGGGCTGGCGATCTCACGCCGGCTGGCAGAGCAGATGGGCGGAAGCATGACAGCGGAATGCGGGAAAGAGGACGGTGATATATCCGGAGAAGATCAGACGCGGTACGGCGGAATAGAAGACGGCATTATGAGTGGAAATGGAGCGGACAACAATCCGCCAATGCAATGCATGCGGCTGACGATAAAAACCGTGTTTCAAAGTGGAGAACTATATAATTTCAAAAAGGTGTAAAGTTCCATCTGATTCGTGAAAAACTTTACACCTTGCTGCATTTACTTTGCATCTTTTTGCTTGGCTTCTGCGATTACTTCATTGATAAGCTCTAAAGCCTTATCCTTGTTGTCGCTTTCCAACAGTGCTTTTATGGAAAGCAATACCGTTAAAAGTTCTAATCGTGTCATCTAATCACCGCCTTTTTCTTAAAATTCGTTCATATTGCAATTGCAGGATGCCTTTGCTGTATTATATCAAAAGGAAATTTTGGTGTAAAGTCTATATTCAGTCGATAATAAAGTTACTATGATACAAAATTAGAACTGGATATTTTTAGTAGTATTCCCTTAAAAAGCATCAGTGCGAGATAGAAAAATTGGTGTGGCAAAGGTATTGAAAAAAGAACAGAAAAAGAACGGAAAAGGACTACCTATTCTCCGAAATTTGTGCTACAATTTATTTACAATTTTGTAACGATCCGGAACAGCAGACCTGTCTGGAGCCTGCTGTCCCGAGCCGCTGCATAATATTAAAAAAGAATAGGGGATAAGATATGGCAAAAGAAATGATTGCAATGCTTCTTGCCGGCGGTCAGGGTTCACGTTTGTATGCCCTGACGCAGAATCTGGCAAAACCTGCAGTTCCTTTCGGCGGAAAATATCGTATCATCGACTTTCCGCTGTCGAACTGTGTAAACTCCGGCATTGATACTGTCGGCATTCTGACCCAGTATCAGCCGCTCGTTCTGAATGAGTATATCGGCAACGGCCAGCCGTGGGATCTGGACCGTCTGCACGGAGGAGTCCATGTGCTTCCGCCGTATCAGCAGGCATCCGGCTCTGACTGGTACAAGGGAACCGCAAATGCGATATACCAGAACATTTCCTTCATTGAGCGTTACGATCCGAAGTACGTCATCATTCTGTCAGGAGACCAGATCTGCAAGCAGGATTACAGCGATTTTCTGAAGTTCCACAAGGAAAAAGGCGCGGAATTCAGTGTCGCTGTTATGGAAGTGCCGTGGGAGGAGGCTCCTCGTTTCGGCCTAATGGTAACGGACGAGAACGACAAGATCACGGAGTTCCAGGAGAAGCCCAAGAATCCGAAGTCCAACCTGGCTTCCATGGGTATCTATATTTTCAACTGGGATGTACTTAAAAAGTATCTGGTAGAGGATGAAGCAGATCCCAATTCCGAAAATGACTTTGGAAACAACATCATTCCGAATCTTCTGCGCGACGAGCGTACCATGTATGCATATCGTTTCAGCGGATACTGGAAGGATGTAGGAACTATTTCCTCACTGTGGGAGGCCAATATGGAGGTTCTGGATCCGGAGCACAGCGGCATCGACCTGTTTGACGAGAACTGGAAGATCTACAGTCGGAACAGCGGTATGACCGGCCACAAGATCGGTGCGGACGCGGTGGTAGAGGATTCCATGATCACTGACGGATGCCGGGTTGCGGGAGATGTGAAGCACTCCATCCTGTTCGCGGGCGTTAAGGTAGAGCCGGGCGCGAAGGTAGAAGACGCCGTGATCATGGGCGGCAGTGTGATCAAATCCGGCGCGGTGGTAGAGCACTGTATCGTAGCGGAGAACGTCGTGATTGGTGAGAACGCCAGAGTCGGAGCTATGCCGAGCGGCGGTGAGAACGGAGTAGCGACCGTTGGCTCGGGCGTAGTGATCGGGGACAATGCGAAGATCGGCCCCAATGCCATGGTCAATCATAATGTAAAGGACGGTGAAGAGCAATGGTAAATTCAAATGCAGATGTATTGGGCATCATTTTCCCAAATAGTTATGACGCTTTAGTACCGGAGCTGGTGACGGACCGTCTGATGGCTTCCATTCCGTTTGCGGGACGTTACCGCATGATCGACTTCATTTTATCCAGTATGGTGAACAGCGGGATCGACAATGTTTCCATCATCGTGCGCCAGAATTATCATTCCCTCATGGACCACCTGGGTTCTGGGCGTGAGTGGGATCTGACCCGCAAGAACGGCGGTCTCAATATTGTACCTCCGTTTGCTGAGAAGAATGTAAAGATCTATAACGGACGCGTGGAAGCGCTGGCAAGCGTGTTAAGCTTCCTGCAGCACCAGAAGGAAAAATACGTGGTCATGTCAGATGCCAATATCGCGGTGAACTTTGATTTCTCCGCATTTCTGGATGCCCATATCCAGAGCGGCGCGGACGTGACGGTTGCCTATACGGAGGAGGAGCTTCCGGAAAGCGCGCTGAAGGCTGAGACGGATAACAAGGCTTTGTATTATACATTGGATCTGGAAAAGAACCGTGTCAACAATATCAAGATTAATTCCCGGTCCAGCGGAATCCAGAATTTCTCGATGAACATTTACGCGATTGAGAGAGAACTGCTGATCGACCAGATCAGACAGGCTTCCGTGCGCGGCTATGTATATTACGAGCGGGATATCCTTTCACCTCACCTTGTCACCCTGAACGTGCAGGGCTACAAGTACGAAGGCTACACCGCGCGGATCAGCGACATGGGAAGTTATTTCAAAGAGAATATGAAGATGCTGGATGACGCAAATGTGGACGCGCTGTTTGCAGATCCGATCTACACCAAGATCCGTGATGACAACCCGACCAGATACATACCGGGCTCCAAGGTGAAAAATATCATGGCGGCTGACGGCTGTGTGATTGAGGGTGAAGTGGAGAATAGCATCCTGTTCAGAGGCGTGAAGGTCGGCAAGGGAGCTAAGGTGAAGAACTGTGTGCTCATGCAGGATACCGTGGTTGAAGCAGGGGCAGATATCCAGTTTGTGATCTCCGATAAAAATGTAGTGATCTCCGAAGGGAAGGAACTCAAAGGGACAGATACATTCCAGGTATTTGTAGAAAAAGGAAAGACTGTATAAGAAACCTGAATATCATTGTATGCAGAAAAGCTGCCGGCGGCAGGTTTTTTGTATGCGGATGAGATAAGACAAGGGGCTGTCGGGAAATAGCACTTTTTAGCCCCGTTTCCCCAAAAAGACATCTCCCGCGGAATTCCGTGCCTTTCAGCATGGACTCTTCTGCGGGAGATGTCTTTTCCCTTGTTTCCGTCCGGACATGCCTCAATTCCCGTCCGTCATGGCATATGTAATAATGCCCGTCCTCAGAGACCTGGCGCTTCATGTTGTAATACTTCCCAATGTCCTCCCTATAGGCACGGGTTTTCCGCTGCTCATGATCCTGGAGCTTGATGTAGCTGGCAATTGCGTTTTCCTTCAGATATAGAAGATTCTTCTCGCTGCAGTAACCACTGTCAGCGGTTACCTCTTCCAGTATGTCCCCAAATGCTTCCCGGTGTTTCTCAAGCACCGGAACCAGAGTATTATAATCTGTACGGTCATTACTCACATATCCGTGGAT
This sequence comes from Lachnospiraceae bacterium, assembly GCA_009911175.1. The sequence continues at coordinate 61,965 of QXWX01000038.1, forward strand.
GATAAAATAATTTTCCACCGCGACCTGGACATTATAAGCCGGTTTTAACTGTCCGTTCAGCATATGGTCTTCTTTCATCCTCATAATGTGGCTTCCAGAGTATAATAGTAAGTATAAATCCAAACCACTTTTTCCGCAGTTCTTAATAATATCAAATGTGTGGGCATCTATGGCAAGTAAAAAACTGTTATTCAGATCACCTTCTACATAACAGTTCATGGTGATTATGTCCCCATTGCTTTCAATATTTTTCATTAAATCAATATGAACATGCGGGTCTTAGACCATTTATAAAAATCTTTCCAGAATCAGCCAGTTTTCTTCCATGTGCAATGATTTCATCTGTTTTTATCAGTCTCTATATCCCGCCGTTCTCCAGCAATTTCTCGAAAGAGGATTTCTCCGGCAGCGGCAGCGCAAATCGCTTTTTCAGCCACTCTCCCGCCAGATCCGCCCATTTTGCCGCATCCGGATATACCTGCGACAGGGATTCTGCCGAAGACTGGTCCGAAAGCGCCAGACCGTGGGGGCCTTCCTCAAAAATATGCAGTTCAAACGGAATCTTCTTGTCTGCCAGCGCATGTGCCATCCGGATCGAATGCTGCACCGGGACCAATTCATCCTCCGCCGTTGCCCACAGAAAGGCAGGCGGCATATGCTCCGTCACATTTCTTGCCGGACTCACTGCTGCCAGAACCTCATCCGAAGACTCCGTCTCTCCCAGAAACGCCGTATTGGAAGCCGCAAAAAATTCCTGATCCATGGGACTGGCGCCCTTTACGGCCTCTTTCATGTAGATATAATCACTGAGCATATACCCCAGGATGGCTGCC
>QXWX01000312.1 GCA_009911175.1 Lachnospiraceae bacterium
ATGCGGTGAAAGTCGCATGTCCGGTGCTAGCCGGGGGAAAAGCCGGAGATAACATCAAAGGCTTACCTATCGGAACCCTTTGCCTACCTGCACAGCGAGAAAGACATATTAAAACTTGTCAACACAATCATGGTAAACACCAAAGGCGAGGGCGAAAAGTCGTCCGAAGATTTTTGGACGAAAGCCGAAAAGCTCTACTACACCGCACTGATCGGCTATATCTACTACGAAGCCCCGGAAGAAGAAAAGAATTTCACGACCCTGCTTGACATGATAAACGCAAGCGAAGCGAGGGAAGATGACGAGGACTTTAAGAACCCCGTGGATTTGATGTTTGACCGACTGGAAGAAAAAGACCCGGAACACTTTGCCGTGAAGCAGTATAAAAAATACAAACTGGCGGCGGGCAAGACCGCTAAATCTATCTTGATTTCATGCGGCGCAAGGTTAGCCCCGTTTGACATTCGGGAACTTAGGGAACTCATGGAAACGGACGATTTGGAGCTTGACACATTGGGGGACAGGAAAACCGCCCTCTTTGTCATTATCTCCGACACGGACGACACTTTCAATTTCATTGTCGCCATGATGTATACACAGCTTTTCAACCTCTTATGCGACAAGGCAGATGATGTGTACGGCGGCAGGCTTCCCGTACACGTCCGCTGCCTGCTTGATGAAGTGGCGAATATCGGGCAGATACCGAAACTGGAAAAACTGATTGCCACCATACGAAGCCGGGAAATATCAGCCTGCCTTATCTTGCAGGCGCAGAGCCAGTTAAAAGCCATTTACAAGGACAACGCCGACACGATTGTAGGGAATTGCGACACGACCCTTTTCTTAGGCGGCAAGGAGAAAGCTACGCTCAAAGAAATGTCGGAGCTTTTAGGGAAAGAAACCATAGTGCGCCCGTTAGGGTGTATGCCATAAACCGCCTTTAGCAAGCGGTAGACAAAGATATTAAAGAAAGGAAGGTG
>QXWX01000313.1 GCA_009911175.1 Lachnospiraceae bacterium
AATTACTAAGGAAAGCATCTGATTCATCACAACAAAAAAGCAGGAAAAAACCTGCTTTGAATCTGATGATTTCCAATTGTACCGGATCGCGTCCGGGTAGCCAGTATGGGAAATGTATCCCTCCCATCTTGGGAAAATGTCTGTGGGAAGCCATGTGAATGCGCTTGGAACCAATGCTTTTTTGTGCAGGATGTTATCCGCCGGATAAATTTAGGCATGCTTCGCAGACCTTCCGCTGGGAGGCCTTTAAAAAGGTTATGGAATGAGAATTTTTATTTTCAGGAAGTACCGGCATACGTCCTTCCTACCGGCTTCATATTATGCCCGCCGCATACAGGGCAGATACGGATATTTATATTCCAGACCGCCTGGAGAAGTTCGGCCATACTCATACCAGTATAGCGAGACCGAAACCTCTGGCCGCCCTGGAGTGAAAAGATCAGCTTCAGGTTCTTGCCCTTATAGCGGTTATTCAGGAATCCGTAATAGCGGATTTTCTGAAATCCTGCCGGGAGTACATGCATCAGGAAACGGCGGATGAATTCCATATGCCCCAGCGTGATTCTGCGCTTCGGATCACCAGGCCTGCGCCCCCTTGCAGAAAAAATGACCTGTGCGTCTGTTACGGAGAGGATCCTGCTGTTAGAGATTGCGATCTTATGTGTATAACGGCCGAGATATTCAATGGCATTGCCGAAGCCGTTAAAAGTTTCTTTTATGTAAGGGCACCAGTCTTTTTTGTAAAGGCTGTCCCGGAGTTCTTTCCACTCATAGGAATTGCGCGGCTTTTCACAGGAAGCGGAAAACAGGAGCTCCTTGTGCTGGTAAAGCTGGTCCAGGCCCGCAAGATATTTTCCTTTGAACAGATCCCGCAGGACATGGACCGGAAGGAAGAACGTTTCTTTAGAATGCCGTATCTTATGGTCTGGTGTCAATCCGCCGCCAGAAAGGATACAGTGCATATGGACAT
>QXWX01000314.1 GCA_009911175.1 Lachnospiraceae bacterium
AATGTTTCGAGAAACAATTCTTTGAATTGACAGAAAATTTTTCGATAATACTACGTTAGAGATAGTGTAACATAATAATCTTTTTCAATGATTCCGGGAGGTATATGCAGTTCGTTAGAAGCAGCGATGATAAGCTCACTAAATGCTTCGTGGTCATGATGTAAATTCATAAATAATTCCCCATTCAATCAGTTTTTTTGCAGTAGGACCCGTAATGCCAAGCAGCACGCCGGAAAGAAGCTCCTTACTGTAATTTTGCTGCTTTGCATAGTTTTTCAGAAGAATCCCAGTATCAGAATCAGAAAGCTCGGAATATTTTTCTGCCTGGGAAACGGCATCCAAAAATTGGAGCAGTCCTGCATTTTCCGATGTTATAGTTGTGGCGGGCCGTTTCAGCCGGACGGCCTGGGAGCCTACGGTAACGGTACGCCCCTTTGTCGATTCTTTTGACGTTACAATCTCAAGCGTTGCCGGCATCTGGGTTGTTAGACCAATCTGATTGGCAAAAGTGGCTCCGGCGAAGTATCCATAGGTTTCTGTTGTACTTTGCACATATTTGCGCATAATGACTTTCATGGGATCTAAATAACTTTTTTTCAGCAGCCGTGATGCTTTGGGAAGATAATAAATCCCGGTATCAAAACGCGCCAGATCGCCTGACCTGAGCATCCGTTTGAAATACTGGCGCAACGCATTATCATTAAGCCCATCCAGCCGGATCTCATTTATGAAGATTGGTTCGTTATAACCATAGTTTTTTTCCAGATATTCCTTCAGCATACAGGTATCCACTCCTTCCACCTCCATACTACCATATTTATACCCAAAAGGTCAATAGATATGTCAAAATATAGTTTGTATGTTTTTTGCAAAATTATACAGCGAAGCTAAACCACTACCGGCTAAAGCCGGTAGGTTCGGTTTGCTGCTGAAGCAGCCTAAAGTTGTCGCCACTTTACTTATTTCC
>QXWX01000315.1 GCA_009911175.1 Lachnospiraceae bacterium
TTTCTGCACACACACACACCACACCACACACAACACAACGCACATTAGTTAGTTACTATGGCTCAGGCAATGCTGCTCACTGCAAATCCTGCATTCAAAGGTGAGCAGCCATTGCTGATCCACCGCCTCAAGCCCCAGCCCTTCTCTCAGATTGTGCTCTCCCCCAGGAATACCTCTCCCCTCTCTTCATCAACCACCACCGTTGCTCTCTTCAAGTCCAAAACCAAAGCTCCTCCTGCTAAGAAGGTGGTGAAGGAAAAGGTGAAGGTTGAAGATGGGATTTTTGGGACATCTGGAGGAATTGGTTTCACTAAGCAAAATGAGCTCTTTGTTGGCCGTGTTGCTATGATCGGTTTTGCTGCTTCTCTATTAGGAGAAGCATTAACTGGGAAAGGAATTCTTGCACAACTCAACTTAGAAACTGGAATACCAATCTATGAGGCAGAGCCCCTTCTTCTTTTCTTCATCCTTTTCACCCTTCTTGGAGCCATTGGTGCATTAGGTGACCGAGGCCGCTTCGTCGACGACGAACCGGTCACCGGTCCAGTTATCGCCCCCGGGAAGGGCTTCAGGGCTGCTCTGGGCCTTGGAGAGGGTCCTTTATTTGGATTCACAAAATCAAACGAACTATTTGTTGGAAGATTAGCCCAACTGGGAATCGCATTCTCTTTAATTGGAGAAATTGTGACTGGAAAAGGAGCTTTGGCGCAGCTCAACATCGAGACAGGACTCCCAATCAATGAACTCGAACCCCTTTTGTTGTTCAACATAGTCTTCTTCTTCGTCGCCGCAATCAATCCCGGTACCGGGAAATTCGTCACCGACGAAGAAGAAGATTAAATATGTAAATATTAACCTTTTTGTTAATTAAGACAATCACCTTATTTATGTGTCTAGTGTTTTGTTAGTGAGGAGGAGAATATGCATATGTGTTTGCTCGGTTTGCTTGCTATGCTACGTTTTCA
>QXWX01000316.1 GCA_009911175.1 Lachnospiraceae bacterium
GCTTCATCACCCGAAGTAACTTCAACAGTGTATCTGTCTGGAAGTCTTCCGGTATGAATAGCTTCATCCCCTGACAGTAGATCATGAACCTTCCATCAAATGCGGGAGAGGAATGCTGTGGACAGGATGACCTCACAGGACGGGATACCTCTGCGAATGCAATGGCTGGTTCCTGTTTTCCATTTCCCATTCGGGTTTCACTCCTTTCGTTATATGATTTTCATCAGTACAACAGGAATTGCAGGGAAATGCACTACGCCATCTTTTGAGGCACTTACGTTTCAATTTCTGCTTTTGTAGATTCCGTAGAATCTTCAATGAGTTCCTGTATGTATAGCAATATGTGAGATTTACCAGACGCCATCTTTTGAAGCACTTACGGTATTAGGAGTACTATATGTGTTGAATGGTTACTGCCAACTCAATTGTCAGTCATGAAGGGTTAGAATTTATATTTGGTTTAAAACTTCAGAACTTCATAAAAAATCCTCTTGACAATACAACTTATAAGTTGTAAACTATTGTAACAAAAGAGAAAGAAGGTCATATGGTACTGCATCACTATCAATCCAGTTTTGGTAAGGATTTGATATTGGAATATGTTAAATCATTGCCAGATGATGAAAAGACGGATGGATTTTCGGTATTGCAATGTTTGCAAAATAACGAAATGGATAAAATAAAATTCAAACGTTGGGAAAAGAAGGTTTATGAAGTATACTTTTATAAAAGCAATCGAATATTTTATGTTGTAGCTGATGGAAAAAATATGTATCTGCTTCATGCCTGCCGAAAACAAAAGAACCAAACAGAAAAGAAAGACAGGAAGTTGGTTATTAAAAGAGCCAGGGAAATCAGGAAACTATTAGGCAAGATTTTTATATAACCTGAATCCGTGAACCATTTGGGTGAAATTTTTTCGGAGAATTTGAAAATATTATGCCTTTGGCGATATGTTTTCC
>QXWX01000317.1 GCA_009911175.1 Lachnospiraceae bacterium
ATTGAATCAAACAAATGAGTTGGGCATATTAGCAACGTTGATGCAATATCAATACAAAATCTACACGATATATCCACTCTTCTTGCATCCACACATCACTAAATTAGGGCATGAGCTTATGATCCAGGGGCAAACTTGGTGGCGTAAACCCAGGCATTGTTAGCAACAGGGTTGTCAAGGTGATCCAAGAGGTTCTCGAGGGGGCCTTTTCCGGTGACGATCGCCTGAACGAAGAACCCGAACATAGAAAACATGGCCAATCTTCCATTCTTGATCTCCTTCACCTTGAGCTCAGCAAAGGTGACTGGGTCATCGGCCAGGCCAAGAGGGTCAAAGTACTGCCCGCCCGGGTAGAGGTCATTGCCCTCTCCGACTCCATCGAGGCCGTTGATTCTGAATCCTTCAACAAGTCCCATGAGCACAACTTGGAATCCAAGAACTGCTAGAATGCTCTGAGCATGGACCAAGTTCGGGTTGCCCAAGTAGTCGAGCCCCCCTTCGGAGAAGATCTGTGAACCAGCCTTGAACCACACTGGCTCCTTGAACTCCACACTCAACCATTTTCCAAGAACTTCTGGTGTGATGCATCCTAGAGCTCCAAGCATGGCCCATCTCCCGTGAATAACCTCAAGAGCCCTGTTCTTGGCGAAGGCCTCGGGATCAGCGGACAAACCAGCAGTGTCCCAGCCGTAGTCGCCGGGGAATTCTCCGGTCAGGTATGAAGGAGTCTGAGCGGAGAAGGGTCCCAAGTACTTAACACGGTCGGGTCCGTACCACAGATCATTACCCATGGTGTATTTGGCATTGCCCATGGAGACAACGTCTCTAAGAGGGTTGGCATTCTTGGATTGGCCCAAGAATGGGGTTGCCTTAACAGCAGCTGTGGAGCTGGCAAATGTAGCCATTGATGCCATTTCTTAGAGATTTTTTACTTGATTGTTGGAAGTGGTG
>QXWX01000318.1 GCA_009911175.1 Lachnospiraceae bacterium
TTCTGGAAAACTGAATACAGGAGGTCACAAATGAAAGAACTGCCAGAAAGAATCCATGACGATACCAACGGTCTTGACTACGTTCTTGTGAGTGATTATTACATTCCCGCCCTGCGGCTGACGGAGGAATCCCGCCCAATCGGGCATTGGGGGCGCAGGCGTAAAGCCTATCTGGAAGAAGCCCGCCCCGCCCTTTATTGCAGCCTGCTGTTATCCGGGAAACTCTGGACACACCTTGCCGATGTGGACGAGCAGGCACAGGAACGGCTTGACCTTATCATGGAGCAGATGAAAGCCGCCGAGGGCGTGACGGAGAAATTGAAAGCGGATGACCAGCTTGAATGGGTGCGCCGCTGCAATTCTATCCGTAACCGGGCAGAAGAAATTATTTATACGGAACTGGTCTATGTATAATGCGGCTGGCTCCTGTCTGGAAAAAGCGGCTCTAAAGCCGGAAAATTGAACATGGGACACACGATACAGTAAAGAGGACTGCTAACCGGATTTTACGGGAATGGCAGCCCTTTTTGCGTCATTCTTTCGTCTTTTTCTTCCCAAACAGGGACAGCAGCTTTGATTTTCCACGCTGGCTGGAAGCTGCGGGGAGCAGAGGGGATTTTTTAAACACACGGGCAAGGGTGGCACGTTCCTCTTCTGAGAGGCTCATATAATCAATGCCGAACACCCGGCAGATAGTAAACGCCCGTTTTTCGTCCGCCGTGCCTTTGTGCATGAGGGCGTCCAGCAGTATCACTGGGATATTCCGGGCGAAATCCGCTGCGGGGGTTTCCAGTTCGGCGGTGGTCTTGTCGGATTCGTGCCGGGTGCGGAGGTCTTTGACAATCCGGTCAAGGTCGTCATGGATGACGTGGCTGAAAAACAGTTCCTCGCTGACCTGCCCTAATTCTAAAGTACGCATATAGAGGTCGTTTTCAGGGGGCTGCCG
>QXWX01000319.1 GCA_009911175.1 Lachnospiraceae bacterium
CACAACTCTAAAGCTCCAGTAGGTGGTGGATTGAAAATTTTATGCAAACGTTTTTTGGTGGTTAAATTACATACAAAATACTTGCATTGATCTTAAGACCTTGTTTAGGCAACACTGAAAGAAGTTGCTGCATTTTCAACAAACTTCTTTGCACCCTTGAACCATCTTTTGTCTCCAGCTTGTGCTTTGCAGATGTAGAGCTTGCCGCCCTTGACGGTGGCTGAGATGAGCTGGTGCTTGCCGCCCTCGTCTCCGTCGGCTGTCCTAGTCAGCACCGACAAGAAGTAGTACTTGGCTCCGTCGACCACGGGGGTTGCAGTCTCCAGAATGTTGGCAGTTGCCACTGCCCCGGAGTCGAATCCACCCTCTGAATCAGTTTTGCCAAAGTAGGCTTGCTTTCCCAGCAGGTAGTCAACTTGGGAAAGGAATTCTTCAGGGGAGCCATAATCTGTGATGGATTTCTTGTCTGTGGGGTTGATGGTGACGGTGAGGTTGCTCGTCGCGTCAAAGTTGTCCTCGTACCTTAGGACCGTGCCAGGAAATTCGACCTCGCTGCTTGGGTTCCACTTTGCGGGGATAGACAACTTGAATCCATCTCCAGAGTATGATTTGAATTCTGTGTTTGTCTTTGGCTTCCCAAAGATGTTGGCAGATTCTCCATAAGCAGCATCAGCAGGTGAAACCTTCGTGCCGACCGCAGCAGCCCCAATGAGCACGGTGAGGGCCAGCCGCCGCGACACGACGGCGGCGGATTCTTCACTCTCGGCCTGCTTCTGGGCTCTGCAGACGACCAGCTGCTGGCTGGGCTTCAAAGACGGCGCGTAGCGGTTAGAGGTAGTTCTTGCAGAGGTGGAGAGAGCTGCATGGTGGTGCAAGAAGCATGCAGTTGAGGCCATTTCTCAGAAAAATTATTCAACTTCAACCACTTTTCTTGA
>QXWX01000320.1 GCA_009911175.1 Lachnospiraceae bacterium
CAATTTTGCTGGCTGATATGGCACACATTAGTGGACTGGTTGCAGCTGGAGTCATCCCATCACCATTTGATTATGCAGATGTGGTGACGACAACAACCCACAAATCACTTCGTGGACCTCGAGGTGCCATGATTTTCTTCAGGAAGGGCGTTAAAGAGATCAACAAACAAGGCAAAGAGGTGTTGTATGACTATGAAGACAAAATCAATCAAGCTGTTTTTCCTGGACTTCAAGGAGGCCCACACAATCACACAATTACAGGCTTGGCAGTTGCACTGAAACAGGCGACGACTCCAGAATACAAAGCTTACCAAGAACAAGTCCTGAGCAACTGTGCAAAGTTCGCTCAGACTCTCTCTAAGAATGGATATGAACTTGTATCTGGAGGAACAGACAACCACTTAGTTCTTGTCAATTTAAAACCCAAGGGAATTGACGGTTCAAGGGTGGAGAAGGTGTTGGAAGCTGTCCATATTGCAGCCAACAAGAACACTGTTCCTGGAGATGTATCTGCAATGGTTCCTGGTGGCATCAGAATGGGTACCCCTGCTCTCACTTCTAGAGGATTTATAGAGGAGGATTTCGCCAAAGTTGCTCACTTCTTTGATGCTGCTGTTCAATTGTCTCTCAAGATTAAGGCTGAAACCAAAGGGACAAAGTTGAAGGACTTCGTGGCCACGCTTTCGAGCCCCTCGTTCCAGTCTGAGGTTGCCAAACTCCGCCACGACGTGGAGGAGTATGCAAAGCAGTTCCCCACAATCGGCTTCGAGAAAGAAACCATGAAATACAAAAACTAAGGAGATCATTGCAATGCCAGGCAGTAAAGTTACAGAGATGAAGGCGGAGGGGGTGAAGTAAAAATAAGGATGGAATTTCAAGTTGTCATATGCAAAAGAATCCAGATTTTGATTCCTATTTTATATGTACATTAA
>QXWX01000321.1 GCA_009911175.1 Lachnospiraceae bacterium
CGAACTTTAATTACACCGTCATCAAACAACTCACTCACAATACACAAGCACTCTAATGTGGTGTCTCATCAACTTCACTTTCCGGGTGCAAAGTTGGTAGCGTAGGACCAAGCATTGTTGTTAACCGGGTCGGCAAGGTGGTCGGCGAGGTTCTCCAACGGGCCCTTTCCGGTGACGATGGCTTGAACAAAGAAGCCGAACATGGAAAACATGGCTAGTCTCCCGTTCTTGAGCTCCTTAACCTTCAACTCAGCGAAGGCTTCGGGGTCTTCAGCCAGACCCAATGGGTCGAAGCTGCCGCCGGGGTAGATGGGGTCGGTCACCTCACCGAGCGGGCCGCCGGCAATACGGTAGCCCTCTACGGCTCCCATCAACACAACCTGGGTAGCCCAGATGGCCAAAATGCTCTGTGCATGGACCAAGCTTGGGTTGCCCAAGTAGTCCAAACCGCCCTCGCTGAAGATCTGTGAACCGGCCTTGAACCAGACCGCCTCGCCAAATTTCACGCCGTTCCGGGCCAAGAGCTCCGGGAAGACGCAGCCGAGGGCTCCGAGCATGGCCCATCTGCTGTGGATCACCTCCAGTTCACGGTTCTTGGCGAATGTCTCGGGGTCGGCGGAGAGTCCGGCGGTGTCCCAGCCGTAGTCTCCGGGGAATTCACCGGTGAGGTAGCTCGGGGGCTCGCCGGAGAATGGGCCCAAGTACTTGACGCGGTCGGGGCCGTACCAGGGGCTGCC
>QXWX01000039.1 GCA_009911175.1 Lachnospiraceae bacterium
TATAGATTTATTAGATTGGACTTTGTAACTATTAACCAGTAGTCATTCTTGACTACATCATTATTATACTAGGAGGCTATTACAATGAGAGCAGAATTAAAGGAATATCAGGCAGTAGAGGCTGCTGCAATGAAGTTTGTTAAGAGTGTTGCTGAGGGCAACAGCGCTTATGCAAAAGATCTTTTTACAGATGAGGCTGTTTTGTTTGGTTATCTGGACGGCAAGCTGGAGCATGGTTCTATTGAGCAGTTTTATCACAATGTGGATACCGTACCTGGCGGTGATAATTTCAAAGCCCGCATGGATGTCCTAATGGTTGAGGAATCCCTGGCTGTTGTCCGTGTGCTGGAAGAAGGATGGGGCAACCGCATTGACTTCACGGATGTACTGCTCCTGTTAAAGATGGACGGCGAATGGAAATGTGTTGCAAAGGCATATAATCAGAATTCCAATACCATAAAGGAGGAAGCGTTGTATGAGTAAGAAAATTGTTGTTATTACAGGAAGCCCGCGTAAAAATGGTAACAGTTTTGCCATGACGGAAGCGTTTATCAAGGCCGTTGAGGAGAAAGGGCATACAGTAACCCGTTTTGATGCCGCTTTGAAAAAAGTGGGTGGATGCCGTGCCTGCGAAACCTGCTTTTCCACGGGGAAAGCCTGCGCCTTTGATGATGACTTCAATACGATAGCGCCAGCTATTCTGGAGGCAGATGCCCTTGTGTTCACTATGCCGGTCTATTGGTATTCCATCCCGGCACAGATTAAGGGGGTTATTGACCGGATTTTCTCTTTCGTAGTAGGCGGTAAAGATATTTCCGGCAAAGAGTGCGCGCTGATTGCCTGCTGTGAGGAAGATGATATGTCAGTCATGGATGGGGTTCGTATCCCCATGGAGCGTATGTGTGCTCTGAACAAATGGAAGATGGTTGGTGAAGTTCTGATTCCTGGTGTTCTGAATGTAGATGACATTGACAAGACGGATGGCTGCAAAAAGGCGGCGGCTTTAGCTGACAAGATTTAAGGAGGGGAATAAGAGTAAGAAATTTGAACCCTTTGTTTCTAAAAATTTGAACCCACTAAAGGCAAAATCAAAAGGTATGGTTATATTGCTTAAAAGGCATAAAAATGTTATAATATAATCTGCAAAGCATGGATAAAGCTGAGAGGAGTTTGCGTATGGAAATCAGGGTTCTTCGCTATTTCCTTAGCGTAGTCAGGGAAGAAAGCATTACAAAAGCCGCAGAAGTTTTACATATTACACAGCCGACGCTTTCCCGCCAACTTGCACAGATGGAGGAAGAAATTGGTGTGCGATTGTTTGACAGAGGGACACGGAAGATTCGGCTGACGAATGAAGGTCTGCTGCTCCGGCGCCGGGCAGAGGAAATTCTACAGTTGGTTGATAAAACAGAAAAAGAATTGGTAGAGCAGGAAGAACAGGTAGAGGGAAAGATTTCTATTGGATGCGGGGAAGTTGCGTCTGTGCAGATGCTTTCGGATCTGATTCGGAATTTCCATCAAAAATATCCCCTTGTTACTTTTGACCTGTTTACAGCGACTGCGGATTTGGTAAAAGAACAGATGGATAAGGGACTGCTTGATTTAGGATTGCTCCTGGAGCCGATTGAGATGGGAAAATATGAGTTTATCCGCCTGAATATGAAAGAGAGATGGGTAGCTTTGATGCCGCCGGATGATCCGCTTGCAGGGAAAAAGTATGTCAAGGCAGACGAACTGGCAGAACTGCCGTTGATTCTTCCGCGAAGAATGCAGGTGCAGAGTGAATTGGCAAGCTGGTTTGGGGACTATTATAAAAATCTGAATATCTTGTTTACCAGTAATCTGAGTACCAATAGTGCGGTTATGGTAAGCAGGGGGCTGGCATATTCTTTGGTTATTGAAGGCGCGGTTCCTTTTTGGGACTCATCAAAGATTGTCTGCCGGCCGCTGTATCCGGAGCTTATGGCAACGTGTGTTTTGGCATGGAAACGGGAACAGCCATTTAGTCTGGCGGCTACAAAATTTATAGAATACGCAAAATGCTTTTTAAGCATGAGTGAGATATAAAAACTAAGTATTTGATATGTGTCAGGCATATGATTATAATGTAAGTGCAGGGATGAGGCAGGCAGCTTCGGAACCGCACTTACATTTTTGATTTAGAAGGGGATGCTTTTTCATGGAACCAGATATCTATGCTCTTTCCAAAGCCGGCTTCAGTAAAGAGAGGATTGAGGAAATAACCAGGTGCGATGATAAGGAGATACAGATACGGATGCTGCGGAAATGCCGGTATCAATTACTGGATGAAATACATGGAAAGCAGCAGTCCCTTGACGAGATTGATTACATCATCTGCAAAATGAAAGAACAAAAATAGAAAAGAATTGACAGGCAGCAAGGAAAAACCACAGGCTGTTACATGGATTTTACGAGTGATGGCAGCCTTGCTTGCCATGTACGGGCTGTATCTCTTTGGCAGAAAGGATATTTTTTCTTATATGTTCCTTAAGCAGCAGTTTGGGTTTTTGCTGCCTGTTATATATCGAAGGGGATCGCAAGTATTCCCACATCAAAAAACTCTGTGCAGAAAAATGAAGAGAAGGAAGGAGGATCACGATGAAAAAAATCCGTGCATTCGCTGTTTTGACAGTTGCTATGCTCTTTATGCTGTGCGCATGTGGGAAAACAATCATTCCTTTCTGTTCCCACGGTGGAGGACGGTTTGGTCAGAGCCTGACAGCAATCTCAAAGCTGGCTCCGGATGCAGTGATGGGCGATGTTGTGTCTGCTGTTTGGAAAAGTGGAGCAGCCGGTCATGGAGGCATGTATGATATACATGAGAATTTCAGCCTATTCCTATCCGGCTCTTGCCGTTTACAATGCAGGGGCGGCAGAATATCACTTTAAGAAACTTACAAAGCTGACGCTTTTCGTTTCGGCGGTATGGAACCTTTTGGTCTTTCTTCTAACCCCGGTGTTTCTGCATTTTTATTCGCTGTCGCCGGAAACAAAACGGCTGGTAGTCTGGCTGGTGCTGATCCATAATGTGTTCAATGCTACCTTCTATCCTTTTTCCGGGGCGCTCAGCAACGGACTTCGTGCAGCTGGGGACGTAAAATTTACCATGTATGTGTCAGTTGTTTCTACGGTTGCGGTGCGTCTGCTTTTGTCGTATCTGCTGGGGATCACCCTGCAGATGGGTGTGATCGGGATTGCCCTTGCCATGGTGTGTGACTGGGTAGTCAGGGCTGTTCTGTTTATTCGGAGGGAAAGAACCGGAAAGTGGAAAACTTTTCAGGTGATCAAACAATAGAATTCATGATTCGCAAGAATTCTATTGTCATGAATCATAAAATTATGGAGGTAATTGTAATGAGCAAAAAAATGTTAGTAGCATATTTTTCAGCAAGCGGCGTGACGGCCAAAGCAGCATGGAAACTGTCAGAGGCGGCAGGCGCAGACTTGTATGAGATTAAGGCTGTTATGGATGGACAACAAATCTGGATACCGTCAAGCGTTCAGTTGACTGGCAGATGAAAGCACTGCAGACCGATTATATTGATTTTGGATTTATACATTGCATTGACATCAAAATCAGGCAAAATACTATAAATACAGTAGCTGACAACGGCGGAAAGGAAAATAATGAAGTATACAAATTTAGGAAAATCGGATTTAAAAGTGTCCCGCATTTGTATGGGGTGTATGGGATTTGGCGATGCGGCTGCCGGACAGCATAGCTGGACAGTGGATGAAAGCCGGACAAGGGAGATTATAAAGCATGGTCTGGAGCTTGGCATCAATTTTTATGATACGGCGATTGCCTATCAGAATGGAACCAGTGAGCAGTTTGTCGGGAAGGCGCTCCGGGATTTTGCAAAGCGTGATGAATATGTGATTGCCACAAAGTTTACCCCGCGTACACAGGAAGAAATTGATTCCGGGGTCAGCGGGCAGCGGCACATTGAAAATTACCTGAATAAGAGCCTTGAAAATCTTGGCATGGATCATGTCGATCTCTACATCTGCCATATGTGGGATTACCATACCCCTATGGAGGAGATTATGGAGGGACTTAATAATGCCGTCAAGGCAGGAAAAGCTCGTTATATTGGTATTTCCAATTGTTTTGCGTGGCAGCTTGCCAAGGCGAATTACTATGCGAGGTCACAGGGGTTTGCAGAGTTTGTATCCATCCAGGGGCATTATAACCTGATCGCCCGTGAGGAAGAACGGGAAATGGTGCCTTTCTGTTATTCGGAAAATATTGCCATGACACCATACAGTGCGCTGGCAAGCGGAAGGTTATCCCGCCACCCCGGAGAAACTTCAAAGCGGCTGGAACAGGATGCTTATGCGCGGTTCAAATATGACGATACGGCGGAGGCTGACAGAAAGGTTATACGGCGTGTAGAAGAAATCGCAGAAAAAAGGGATGTTTCCATGACGGAGGTTTCCCTTGCGTGGCTTCTGACGAAGGTGACAGCGCCTGTAGTGGGAGCGACAAAGACTTCCCATGTGGATGGCGCGGCAAAAGCGGTGGAGTTGGAACTGACGGAAGCCGAGACCCATTATCTGGAGGAGCTGTATGTTCCCCATGCCCTTGCGGGCGTTATGGCACAGAACGGCAAACAAAAAGCAGGAAATGTGGTATAAATGACAGGAGGATAAGACAATGGAGAAAATTATACAGACAGCAGGAAAGATGCAGTTAGGCGACTTTGCGCCGGAATTTGCGCACTATAATGACGATGTGCTGTTTGGGGAAAACTGGAACAATCAGGATATTGACCTGAAAACACGCTGCATTGTAACGATGGTGGCGCTGATGTCTTCTGGTATTACGGATTCTTCGCTGCTTTACCATCTGGAAAACGCAAAGGCACATGGCGTGACGAAAGCGGAAGCCGCGGCAATCATCACCCATGCCGCTTTTTATGCAGGATGGCCAAAGGGTTGGGCAGTGTTTGGTCTGGCAAAGGATGTGTGGAAAGATGAGACTGCGGGTGGAGATGCAAAAGCTGTTCATGCCGCGGAGATGGTGTTTCCTATCGGCAAGCCTAATGATGGCTTTGCACAGTATTTTACCGGACGAAGTTTCCTTGCCCCGCTTTCCACATCACAGGTTGGGATTTTCAATGTGACATTTGAGCCGGGATGCCGCAACAACTGGCATATCCATCATGCGGATAAAGGCGGCGGGCAGATTCTGGTCTGTGTCGCAGGGCGTGGGTATTACCAGGAAGAAGGAAAAGAGGCGCAGGAACTCCGCCCCGGAGACGTTGTCAATATCCCGGTCGGCGTAAAGCACTGGCACGGCGCGGCAAAAGACAGCTGGTTTTCGCATCTGGCGGTTGAAGTTCCTGGTGAGAACGGTTCTAATGAGTGGCTGGAAGCGGTAGACGATAGAACATATAACAGTCTGAAGTAAGGTATGGATCAGAGAAGATAAAGAAGGGCTGCGCGCGTGATATCGAGATATAAAATTGGACTTTATAAATCTCATCATGTAAAATGAGAAGTCTGTGTATGAGGGCAATAGAGAAAAAATTCCTTTTTGATAAGAAGATAAAAATCTTCTCAAAAAGGAGTTTTTTTATGTTACTGGCAAAGCAGTGCGATCCAACAGTAAAACCAGGGCAGGATGGAACCTTACCAGAGTTCCTTTCTATACATTGTCGGTGTCTTCCCATAAATCTTTTTAAAAAGCTTCGTATAATAATTTACATCATAAATTCCCACGTTAGCGGCAATTTCTGTTATGGACGCGTTGGTGGTCAGGAGCATATTCAGGGAAGTCCGTATCCGTTCGGAATTGATATAATTCGTGAGGGTCTGTCCTATTTCTTTATGAAAAGTCCTGGACAGATAGTTTTTGTTTACATTTAATTTCCTTGCGATAGAATCAAGTGAAATTGCGGAACCAAGGTTTAAGTCGATTTCGTTTATTGCGGAAGAAACAACAGGAGAGCAGTTTTCATGGCGCTTATTCTGGACCAGCAGGCAATATTTGTGCACCATCTTTCCACTCAGGACTTTTAACTGGGTGACCGTAGCCGCTGCGTTGATCTCCTGTATATATCTGAAATTTACCTCATAACAATAATAGGGATGTACACCGGAGGATTCGGCGGTCTTCCGGAACAGCGCATTCATTGCGTAAACCATGAGCTTGGTATCCAGCAGGTTGTTCACCACTCTCTGAGGCGAGGGTTGTTCTATCAGATATTTGGAATGCCTGGAAGCGTTGGCATAGTCCCCTTTGGCCAATGCGGACAGGATCTGGTTCTCGATTTTTGCGCGCGCCGCCCATCTTTCCACGTCTGATTTTGAAGTGGCTTTTTGAGGCTCATGTCTTTTCACATCAGGGTCGGGACGGAATTCTGGACGCACGATACGAAAATCGGAAGCATCAATCTCAGCATAACTAAAAATCTCGTTTATGGCTTCAATCAGGGACAATTCATCCTTTATCACAGGAAGATGCATATAAAAATGCTTTAAATATTTAAGATCTGTGACATTGATATGCTTTGAGGAACATAAAATTTTGTTAAAATAGTATTCCGTTGGCTCGGACATAAGAAACGGCCCTATCGATATCACTTCATCAGGATACATACTGCTTCGGGTTAAAATATAATGATGCAGATAGGGATCATGGCAGATGTAATATTGATCCGGAATGACGGCATCAGCAAAATTGGACAGATTCTGATATTGTTTTTCGGCATCTTCAAAATAGGTTCGGAACTTGAGATCAATCGATTCAAGATCCGAACAGCTTTTCTTCTGATATATCAAAATATTAATATCGCATAAACTTTTGAACAGCTGCCGCAGCATATGCCAGACAGGTTCTGAAATCGTTCCCAGATAAGTTTTATTTTGTGGCATATCAATACCTCCTGTTTTTTACTGAGTACTCTCGGAAAGTCCTCTGCACCCGTCTTTATGGCTGATTTTCCGGGAGTATTCTTATTATAAGTCAAAATTATACGAATATCAATTATTTTTATACGAACCATGAATCGGGCAGTCCGATATAATAAAGCTAAGTACGAGATCCTGGGTTCCGCAGTTACTTTGAAAGATCAAATGAAAATCCACCTGAAAGAATGAGGGAAAGAACGATGAAAAACGAAAAAGCAAAAACCTGGCAATTAATTTTATTTCCATTTAATGATGCGGCAACAAATATCATTATGATGTTAATGTCATTTGTGAGTTATCTGTACACTGGCGCAATCGGCACCTCGGTTGTGTTTATCTCGACTTTTTTGACAGCGATGAGGATCTGGGACGCAGTCACGGATCCGGTGATCGGTTGGATTATTGATCATACCGGCGGAAGATTCGGCAAGTTCAGGCCGATGATCCTGCTGGGATATGGCTTGATGCTGATCAGCCTGGGCCTCATGTTTTTGGCGGCCCCGTCGATTGGAAGCGAAAGCGCAAGGGTTGCATTGTTTGTGGTATGTTATATTTTCTATATCTTTGGATATACATTCCAGACCGCCTGTTCAAAAGCAGGACAGACCTGTATCACCATCGACCCGGAACAGCGGCCGATTATCACAAGGGCGAATGCGATCATCAATAGTTTTGTATTTATGCTGGTTCCCGCATTTGCGTCAAATTATATTGCGGCAAAGTACCAGGGCTTTACAACAGAGGCGCTGCAGGAATTCTTTCTCATTGCCATGGCCGTAGCGGGACTTTTCACCGCATTCGCGATCGCGGCGCTCTGGACGCGTGACGTTCCTGAAAACTGGGGAGCCGGCGACGGCAAGAAAGTATCCATCAGGGAATACCTTGATATTATCAAAAACAACCGCCCACTGCAGCTTCTGATCGTTTCCTGCGCTTCGGATAAGGTGGCGTCTATGTGCGCAAGCAATACGTCGGTAACGGTCATGCTGTTTGGGATCATCCTGGGAAATTACGCGTTAAACGGAACCATGGGCATCATCATGATGATCCCCAGCATTATCATCACCCTCCTTGGAACCGAATACGCCAAGAAAAAAGGCTTTAAGGATACAATGAAGAATTTTTCGATTGCCAATATTGTCCTGTATGCGTTTCTTGGCGTGCTGATCATGACAATAACGCCTGGGACGGTTACCTTTTCCTCTGTCAATTTTATAACGATCCTTTTTGTTGTGCTTTATATTTTGGGAAATGGGTCAAAAACCGTTTCTACCTCTATGAACATGCCTATGATCGCCGACTGTACCGATTATGAAGTTACCAGGACCGGCGCTTACGCGCCCGGCATTATCGGAACGATTTTTTCCTTTGTTGATAAGGTGGTCAGTTCCCTTTCCACAACGATTGTTGGATTTCTGCTTGCCGGGATCGGGTACACAAGCACGCTGCCGCAGCCGGGAGACGCTATTTCCGGAGAGATCCGCATGATCACGTTAGCCTGCTTTGTGATCATTCCGATCGTCGGATGGGTGATCAATGTGATTGCGCTCCGTTTTTACAGCCTTTCACATGAAGAGATGCTGTCGATCCATGATCAATTGATGGAAAAGAGAGGAGCCGAGTCCTGATGCGTATAGAAAAAAAGGTATTTGACCAGGAGAAAAACACTTCTCTGACAGCCTATATTCAGGAAGTGGGCGGGGAGTACCGCCATGTGACAAAACGCCCTGGGATATTGATCATCCCGGGAGGGGCATACCAGTATTGCTCTGACAGGGAGGGAGAACCTGTTGCGTTTGAATATTTAAAAGCGGGATTTCAGGCGTTTATTCTTCGATATACGGTTCGTACGGAATGGCCGGAACCATTGGAGGATTACGAAAAAGCAATGGAAATCATCCGGGACCGGGCAGATGAATGGAATCTCTATGTGGACAAGATCGCGGTCATTGGTTTTTCCGCCGGAGGACATCTGGCGGCCTGTGCGGTGACGATGGCAAGAAATAAGCCGGCAGCCGGCATATTGGGCTATGCCGCTATTGACTGCAGAGATGAGATTCTAAAGAATGCTCCCAATGCGTTAGAGTATGTTGACGGAAAAACAGCGCCCTGTTTTCTGTTTGCCACCCGGACAGACCAGCTTGTTTCCTGCCGGAACACCATTGATTTCAGCCGTGCGCTTGCGGAACATGGGGTGTGCTTTGAATCCCATATATATTCCCACGGCCCGCATGGATTGGTAACAGGCGACCAAAGTATCGAGGACAGCGCAATCCCACGGCCGGAGAGCTATCATCACTGGGTACAGGATTCGGTAAACTTCCTTAGAGATATATTCGGGCATTTTGAGAAGGGAGGGATGTCTGCTCCGAGAGTCAGAGCGCACGATACAGGAGATGATGAGGACTATTTATCTGCCCATTGTACAATAGGAAAGCTTCTTTCCAGTCAGGAAGGAAAATCTGCGATGGAAGATATCATGCCGGGACTGCGGGATGGATATGAAGGCTGGAAACGCAAAATGAATGAAAAGTACCATACGAATCTGGATATCGGCCAGCCAATAGAGTCTTATGTATTAAGCACCTTGTGGAATATGCTTGGAAGAGACAGCAGCATGTTAATGGAACTGCAGAAAAGACTGGAAAAAATACCAAATGATCAGAGCCTCTGAAACAGAGGCTCTCTGGTAGGAGAAGAAAATGAAAAGAACAGAAATATTGGAGAGATTACATATAAGAGTTCCCAAGAATTCCATTGTACCGGTCATCATTGATACGGACGCGAAAAATGAAGCCGATGACCAGTATGCCATTATGCATCATTTATTAAGTCCCAAGTTAAAGGTCCTGGGGATCGTGGCGGCGCACTATGAGAGCAAAGCCGACTCTCCCGGAACCACAATGGAAAAAAGCTACGAAGAGGTTTTGCGGGTTCTTGACATGGCGGAAATAGAGGACGTGCCGGTATACAGGGGATGTAAGCTGCCGCTTCAAAGCATCCATGAAAAACAAGACGCCCCGGGCGTCCAGTTTATGATTGAAGAAGCGCGCAAAGCTGACGGGAAGATTTTTATTGCCGCGCAGGGGGCGATGACAAATGTTGCCTCTGCCATCAATACGGCGCCTGACATTGCGGAGAAGATCATCATTTTATGGAATGGCGGGGGTCCTTATCCGAAAGGACGGGCGGAGTTTAATGTAATGCAGGATCCGGATGCCGTACGCGCGGTACTGGCAGGCGGCGCAGAGATCTGGCAGACTCCGCAGGATGTCTATGCATCTTTGGAGGTATCCCTGGCAGAACTATCCAGGAGAGTGCGTCCCTGCGGCAAGATCGGGGCCTATCTCTATGAGCAGCTTACCGCGGAAAATCTGGCGGCATTCCGTCCGGAATTTTTACTGCGTTCCGGAGAAAACTGGACACTGGGTGATAATACAACGGCGGCGGTACTTCTTATGAATGCATTTCGCGGCAACTGGCACATGGAGCATGCTCCCCTCATAAAGGAGGACCTGACATACGCGGAGAATCCGAATGGAAAGATGATACGGGTCTATGACAGCATTGACGTACGGTTTACATTGGAGGATTTTTTCTCCAAATTAGAACTTGCATATAAGCAGGATACACTGTAGGAATTAATATGCCAGGTTAGAACTTGCATATCAACAGGATACACTGTAGGAATCCGTATTTTGCGGACGCTGGGATACAAGGCGGCAGAAAGAAAAACATATGTTCTAAGAAAATTCTTTTGTATAGGTCTGTGTCCGATAGGCCTTCGGCGTCATTCCTGTAATACGCTTAAACATCCGGGTGAAATACTGGATATCTGTAATCCCGGAGTATATGGCGATTGACTTTATCGCAAGGTCAGTGTCTGAAAGCAGTGTTTTTGAATATTCGATTCGGTTACGGTTTACATATTCTGTAAGCGGAATGCCAACTTCTTTTTTAAAAAGAGTGGAGAGATAGCTTGCATTTACATTTATCTGATTTGCCAGTGACTTCAGGCTTAGATCAGCAGTCAGGTCTGTGCTGATATAAGTGATAGCTTTTTGGATCGGCAGCGAATAATCTTTTAAGTTATATTTTGCTACAAGCCGGCAGTATCCTTTGACCATTTTATTCTGGAAGAGAAGAAGCTGTTCTGCGTTTGCAAGTCTCTCGATCTGTTGAATATTGCCATTAGAAAAGCTGTCAATATGGATTGGGTGGACGCCGGCATGTTCGGCAGATTTTCGTAAAATCGTATTCAAAGTGATGCATAAGTCCCGGTCATCCCGAAGATGATCAGAAAGCCTCTGGGGAATACGGTAAGAGAAAAAACGGTTGGCGCATTCAACCGCCAGGGCTTCGTTGCCGGAACTGACTGCCTTCATTAGGGCATTTTCTGTTTCGTACCGGTCTACAATGTGACGGATATTCATAAAGGGTTCATCTGGAACCCGAAGATAGTTATGGTAAATCTGAGACCAATCCGGAAATTCCTTTTCATCTTTATAACAGATTGTATAGTTCCCTTTGCCGTAGATACGATTGGCGCATAAAGACGTGAAATCATCTAACATCCCCGGATAAGGAAGATATTTTACATTCGAATAGTGGCTGCGTATGGATTCCCACAGTTCATTTGGAATATGCACGGAATCAAAGAGTTCGTCAAAAAAAGAATCATCGGTCCGTTCATAGATCACCGGTCCGATACAATAGATATGATCCGGATCGGGATTCCGCATGAAGATATAATGAAACTGAAAGATATCCGTACAGTAAAGAATAGTATGGGAAGGTAATTCCCTGAACCGCCGGTTTAGCAGCGGGTTCAGCAGGGAATTACTGATTCCCAGAATCTTTGTGCGAAGCCCAAGGTCCAACCATTCATAGGTACTGCAGGGAGCCGCAAACTCATGGTGCGGGATATTTGACATAGCAAACATTTCTTTCACAAAATCTTTGATGATCTGTTTCATAAAAGGAATCTCCTTTTTCGTAAATTGAACTATTTTTATAAATTATTGCACAAATTTCAGGCTGCTTCAATGGTATATAAAAATAATCCAAAAACTACTGGAAATTGTCTCTGTTTAGAATGCTTTTTGCTGTATAAAATGTATAAAAAAATAGAATCTGGAAAAGAAGTTTTGTGCATTGCGCTGTTAATTTAAAAAAGCTCTGTACAGAACTGCGCAGAAATGTAAGGAGGAGATGTATGAGAACAATCATCAATCTGAATACCGGCTGGAAGTTTATCAATCATAATGTAGGGCTTGTAGACTGTTATCCTGTAGACTGGCAGGATGTAACGCTTCCCCATACATGGAATGCCATAGACGGGATGGATGGGAACGGAAGTTATGACAGAGGCAGTTACTGGTATGCCAGGACATTTGAAACTCCGAAGGAACAGGCGGCGGGCGGAAAAACATATGTGGAGGTTCTGGCGGCGGGGCAGCAGGCAACGGTTTATGTGAATGGGGAGGAAGTAACCTATCATGAAGGCGGATATTCTGTTTTCCGGGCGGATATTACTGACTTTTTGAAGGAAGATGAGGAAAATCTGCTGGTCATCAACTGCTCCAATGAATACAAAGACAGTGTATATCCACAGTCTGCAGATTTTACCTTTTATGGAGGATTGTACCGCGGTGTAAATCTGATCAGTGTGCCGGATACGCATTTTAATCTGGACTATTATGGGGGTTCAGGGATTATGGTAACGCCCAGACCATGTGATGACGGCGGAGCAGAATTTGAACTTAAGACATATGTGACTGCTCCGGATATGAATTTTACCGTACTCTATTCGATTCAGGATAAAGACGGCAGGGAAGCGGCATATGGATGTCGGCCGGCCGATGATACGGCTGTGACCTTATATGTGCCGGATGCAGAACTCTGGGAAATTGACGCGCCGTATCTTTATACCGTGACAGCGACCCTTCAGCGCCGCAATGAGGCTTATGATGAGATATCCGTAAAAGCAGGAGTACGTTCGTTTTCCTGCTCCCCGGACAAAGGGTTTATCCTCAATGGCAAAGAGACGCCGCTTCGCGGGGTAAGCCGTCATCAGGATAAGCTTTACAAAGGAAATGCCCTGACCAGAGAGGAGCATTACCAAGATGCGAAGATCATCAAAGAAATCGGGGCAAATACGATTCGTCTGGCACATTACCAGCATTCTCAGGATTTTTATGATGCCTGTGACGAGATGGGATTTATCGTATGGGCGGAGATTCCGTTTATCTCTGTGTTCAATAAAGCTCCTGCGGCTCACCAGAATTGTATCAGCCAGCTAAAAGAGCTCATCATACAGAATTATAACCATCCGTCCATCTGTTTCTGGGGCATATCCAATGAGATACTCATCGGCGGTATTTCAGAAAAACTGGTTGAAAACCATAAGGAATTAAATGCATTGGCAAAGGAACTGGATTCCACCCGTCTGACGGCCATTGCCCATGTATCCATGACGCCTCTTGAGAGTCCCATGCACCATATTACGGATGTACTCAGCTATAATCATTATTTTGGATGGTATGGCGGAAAGATGGAAGACAACGGGCCTTGGCTGGACCGTTTCCATGCGCTGCATCCGGATCTGTGCCTGGGGGTAAGCGAGTACGGATGTGAAGGAATCATTACCTATCACGGAGCAGAACCGGCATGCAAGGATTATTCGGAAGAATATCAGGCAAGGTATCATGAGCATCTGGCGCAGGTATTTGATGAACGTCCATGGATCTGGGGGACGCATGTATGGAACATGTTTGATTTTGGCTGTGCCGCCCGCAACGAAGGAGGAGTTGCCGGACGGAATAACAAAGGGCTTGTGACGATAGACCGGAAAACAAAAAAAGACAGCTTTTATGTCTACCAGGCATATTGGAGTAAAAAGCCGATGGTGCATCTCTGTGGGAAACGTTATGCTATGCGTTCCGGGGAGATGACAGAGATTCGGGTGTATTCCAATCAGCCATCGGTTTCGCTGTATCTGAACGGACAACTGGTGGAAGAAAAAAGCGCAAAAAAGGTATTTGTATTTACCGTAAAGCTGGCAGAAGGGCAGAACCGGCTTCTGGCAGTGGCAGGGGAAGTCAAAGACAGCATGACACTGGAAAAAGTGGAGAATGAACCGGATATCTATGTATTGCCGGAAGTGAACGAGCGCCGGGAGGGAGTTGCCAATTGGTTTGAAACTATGGGAGAGATGGATCTGAAAGCGCCGATGGAATTTCCAGAAGGAAAATGGAATGTAAAGTATGCCATGGAGGAATTCGCGTCATGTCCGGAGGCTTTGGAGATTGTCAGTAAAGCGGTGAAACTGGCTTCCAATTTTGACCTTCGGCCCGGAACAGGCATGTGGGATATGATGAAGAGTGTAACGCCGGAGGAGATCTTATCTATGACAGGGAATATGATGCCGGAGGGATTCCTTGAGTCGCTCAACGCACAGCTGATCACCATTGATAAGAAGTAATCAAATCATAAAATTCGAACGAAAAGGAGAGAGAAAAATGGCTGATAATACGTCTGTCCGTCCTTTTGGTATGAAGGACAAGATTGGATATATGTTTGGAGATTTTGGAAATGATTTTACATTTATTTTAAGTTCCAGCTTTATGTTGAAATTTTATACAGATATTATGGGCGTCAGTGCCGGAATCGTAGGTATTCTGATGATGGCGGCGCGTTTTGTTGACGCGGTAACCGATGTGACTATGGGTCAGATCGTGGACAGGTCAAAACCAACCAAAGAAGGTAAATTCCGTCCATGGATCAAGAGAATGTGCGGACCGGTAGCAATCGCGTCTTTTCTGATCTTTCAGGCAGAATTTGCAGGTATGCCTATGGGATTTAAGATTTTCTGGATGGTTTTTACCTACATATTATGGGGGTCTATCTTTTATACATCCATTAATATTCCTTACGGCTCTATGGCATCGGCAATTTCTGCAGATCCGCATGACCGCGCAGGCTTGTCTACATGGAGAACGGTTGGCGCCACACTTGCCAATATGGTCATCGGTGTCGGTACTCCGCTGATCGCGTATGAGACCGTGAATGGAGCGACTGTTCTCTCAGGTCCCCGTATGACGGTAATCGCCGGGGTTTTCAGTATACTGGCGGTCATTTGTTATATGCTGTGCTTCAACCTGGTGCGTGAACGTGTGGAAGTGCCTCAGAATACAACAAAGCTGGATGTGGGCGCGATGCTTAAGAGCCTGGTGACGAACAGGGCGCTGCTTGGGATTATTGCTGCTGCGATACTGCTTTTGCTTGGTATGCTTGGCATGAATGGGATGTCGGCGTATGTATTCCCGGTGTATTATAACAGCGCTTCCGCACAGTCAATGTCGGCGATGGCAGGTTCTCTGTGTGTACTGATCATCTGTGCGCCGTTCGCTTCCAGACTGGCGGCAAAATTCGGTAAAAAGGAACTGTCTGCAGTATCCTGTTTCTTCGGGGCGGCAGTCTATGTGGTGTGTATGATCATGAAACCTGCAAGTCCGATGGTGTATGTGGTATTCTACACGCTGGCATATATCGGGCTTGGTATGTTCAACACGGTAATCTGGGCGATGATCGCAGATGTCATTGACGATGCTGAAGTAAGAAACGGGGTTCGTGAAGACGGGACAATATACTCTGTGTATTCCTTTGCGCGTAAGGTTGGGCAGGCATTATCCTCTGGTCTGATCGGCAGCTTACTGACGGTAATCGGGTATACCGGGGAAGTGGCAAAGAATCCGTCAGCTTATCCGGAAATATTGAACAGTATTTTCAATCTTTCCTGTATTATTCCGGCAATCGGACTTGCGGCAGTTGCCGCGGCGCTTCTGGTGATCTATCCGCTGAATAAGAAGCGTGTAGAAGAAAATGTGGCAGTATTGGAAGGCCGCAGGAAAGCATAATTGGAGGATAAAGGAAAAAATGAGCGGAAAATTTTCAGGGTATCAAAAGAAGAAAAAATATCTTGTCTGTGTGGACAGTGATGGATGTGCAATGGATACCATGGATATCAAGCATATAAGGTGTTTTGGGCCTTGCATGGTGAAACAGTGGAAACTGGAACGGTGGCAGGATGAAATCCTGAAACGCTGGAATGAGATCAATCTCTATACGATGACCCGCGGGATCAACCGTTTTAAAGGACTGGCAATGGCATTGCAGGAGATTGATCAGAAATATTGCCAGATTGAAGATCTGGATACACTGGTGAAGTGGGTGGATACAACGCAGGAATTGTCAAACGATGCGCTTAAGACAGCGATAGAAAGGAATGCGGGAAGTATCAGCCTTGGAGAAGCTCTTGCATGGAGCAATGCGGTCAATGCAGCAATTACGGAACTGCCGGATGAAGAAAAGAAGCCGTTTGGCAATGTAAAAGAGGCATTGGAATATGCACACCGGTACGCAGATGTGGCGATCGTATCCAGCGCGAACAAAGACGCCGTCCTGGAAGAGTGGGAAAGGTATGGGCTTCTGGAACATACAGACATTGTGCTGGCGCAGGATGCAGGAACAAAAGCATTCTGTATCGGAGAACTTCTCAAATACGGATATGATCAGGAGAAGGTTCTGATGTGCGGCGATGCGCCGGGAGATCTGAAAGCGGCAGAACAAAACGGAGTCTATTATTATCCGATCCTTGTGCGGCATGAGGCGGAAAGCTGGAAGGAATTTAGGGAAAAAGGACTCGGCTATCTGTTAAACGGAAGCTATGGGAAAGGATATCATAAGATGAAGATACAGGAATTCATGGAAAATCTGAAATAGGAGGTATCAAAGATATGGTTGATATGAAAGCGAAGCCATTTTATCTGACGGATGAAGATTGTAAATGGGTAGAGGATACTATTGCCGGTATGACGGTAGATGAAAAAATTGGACAGTTATTCTTTAATATGGGTTCAAGCCGCGAAGAAGAATATCTTAAGATGACTGTCAGGGATTACCATATCGGAGGAATCCGCTACAATCCGGCCACGGCAGACGAAATCTATGAGCAGAACCGCATTTTACAGGAAAACAGTAAGATCCCGCTTATTATCGCATGTAATACGGAGAGCGGCGGAGACGGCGCATGTGTGGATGGGACGCCGATCGGAGGGCAGACAAAGATCGGAGCTACGAGAAATGCAGATTATGCGTATCAGATGGGGTATATGGCGAATAAGGAAGCGGCAGCTATTGGGTGCAACCTGTCTTTCGCGCCGGTGAGCGATATTATGTATAATTGGGAAAATCCGGTAATCGGTCTTCGCACTTATGGAAATGAACCGAAGAAGGTGGTGGAGATGACGAAAGCCTATATGGACGGTGCGCATTCGAACCCGGGTTTTTGCTGCGCGGCAAAGCACTTTCCGGGAGACGGACTTGATTTCCGCGACCAGCATGTGGCAAACAGTGTGAATTCCATGAGCTGTGAGGAATGGGACAAGACTTATGGCAGGGTCTATCAGAATCTGATTGAAAACGGATTGGATGCGATTATGGCGGGACATATCATGCAGCCTGCATATGCACGCTATTTTAATCCTGAGCTTACCGATGATGAGATGATGCCGGCAACCTTATCGCCGGAGCTGATCAAAGGACTGCTTAGAGGGAAGCTTGGGTTCAATGGACTGGTGCTGACAGATGCTTCCCATATGGTCGGCCTGACCTGCCGAATGAAGCGCGGCGATATGCTTCCGGCTGCGATTGCGGCCGGCGTGGATATGTTCCTGTTCTTTAATGAGATGGAAGAAGATTTTGCCAGTATGAAACAGGGGTATCTGGATGGACGGATTACGAAAGAACGTCTTGATGAGGCGCTTCACCGGATTCTTGCTTTAAAGGCGCATATGGGACTCCATAAGAAAGACAAGACGAAATTGATCCCCCCAAGGGAGCAGGTACATAAGATCATTGGGTGCGATGAACATGTGGCTATGCAGAAAGAGATTGCAGACCAGGCGATCACGCTTGTAAAGTATAAAGATAAGGATGTGCTTCCGGTGACGCCGGACCGTTATAAACGGATTATGATCGTATACGTAAAGGGATTGTCAGCGCCGGGGCTTGCGGCAATTACAGGGGTGAAGAAATCAACTCCCGCAGAGGAGCTTCGGGACCGTCTGATCGCAAAAGGATTTGACGCGTTTATCTATGAAAGTCCGATTGATCAGATGATCAAGAAGATTGAGGCAGGAGAAAAACCGGATGTCAACCTGTATTTTGCCGGAAAGACACCGATCAAAGAATTCCGTGAGAATCAGGATCTGATCATAACGCTGGTAGATATCGCAGGCGGATTCCAGCCTGTGGCACGTCCTGCATTTGGCATGACCAAAGGCGGCGGAGAGATTCCGTGGTATGTATTTGAACTGCCGGTTATTGTTGTGGGCACACAGTATCCCTATGTGCTGGCGGATATTCCGCAGGCAAGAACTTATATTAATACCTATGACAGTAAGCCCGTCACTCTGGACGCGCTGGTAGAGAAGCTGATGACGGGGGAAGAAGCCTTCAAAGGAAAAGATCCGATCGGTGCATTTTGCGGGATTTTTGATACTCATATTTAAGGAGAAAATGAAGTATGCAGATGACGGGTCGGGCATGCATATTTAGCGCAGATTGAAATATTGTGTGGACAGTCACCATTGCTGCTTGGCAGCGAGAGTGACTGTCCTTTATTGTGAAAGCTAATGGTAAGACGTGTTCGTCACGATCGAAATGAATTTTTTCATCAAAGGACTTTGTGAACTTTTTTTATAAAAGAGACCGTAGGATAATGGCTCGCTGCTTTTTAGAGGAACTGAACAAATATCAGAATTTACAAAATTCATCTGTGGAAGTACAGAACAGCCATACCCTGCCCTGACAAGAGTAAGAAGCACCTGCAGGTTTTCACATACATAAGTGGATTCAGGCAGGACATGCTGTGAAATCTGGTTCTGCATTTCCGCTGCTTTGGCAGGAATTGCATAGGAATTGCAGACAACAATATTCTCCAGATACAATTCCTCTTTTGCAAGCCCAGACTTGGCCGCATAAGGATGCGCGGCGGGAACAATACAGCACAGTGGTATCTGGAATAATTCTTTGTAGGCCGTATCGTTCTTTATTGGGATATCATCCTGGAAGCCAAACAGCAGATCCAGTTCTTCCTGGTAGAAGAGAGTTAAAATGGATCTGTGAGGAATCACTTTCAAAAAAGGATATAGTTCCGGTATCTGCACCCTGCAGGATTTCAGTATCTTACAGAGCAGGTCCAGATTAGCCTCACTCTGACAGCCGATCGTTAAGACCTGCAGATTTGTGCTTTGATGACGCTGCAGTTTCTGTTCAGCAATTTTTAACCTGCCCATAACATGTTTCGCGTCTTCCAGAAAGCTGATCCCGGCAGGGGTAAGGGTAACTGTCCTGGTGGTACGGTGAAGAAGTTTTGTCCCCAGTTCATCTTCCAGCGAATGAATCTGCCGGGAAACGGCAGACTGGGTAATCTTTAAAATTTCAGCGGCTCTTGCAAAGTTCAGGTTCTCGGCAACCTGGATAAAGCTCTTTAACTGGTCTGTATTCATGGGGGTCACCTCTATTATTGCGTTTTCATCATTGATAATACCATATTTTCACTTCACTTTCAAGAACGAGTGTGGTTTAATATGTATTGCAAGATCAGCACTCAATAAACGTGAGTGCTAGTAATTATAGATAACAGGAGGTTAAAATGGATACGACAGTAACAAAAACGAATCCACTTGGTACAGAACGGATTGGAAAGCTGGTATTGACCTTTGCTGTTCCGAGCATTATTTCTATGGTGGTTAATGCGTTGTACAACATTGTTGACCAGATTTTTATCGGGCAGGGTGTAGGATATTTAGGCAACGGCGCTACCAATGTTGTTATGCCGATGACAGTGATTGCAATTGCATTAAGCCTGCTGATCGGTGACGGCGCCGCGGCATACTTAAGCCTGAAGCTCGGTGAGGGGGATGACAGATCAGCGGCCAAAGGTGTGGGTTGTTCCATATCAGTTATGGCGATCGTGGGGATGATTCTCTGCGTTCTGTTCCAATTGTTTCTGGAGCCGCTGTGTGTGCTATTCGGCGCGACAGAAGATATTCTGCCTTTTGCAATGGATTATGGACGAATCATTTCATATGGGATCCTGTTCTCTTCCATTGACTCTGGAATGGCAGGCATGATCCGCGCGGATGGCAGCCCCAAATACAGCATGGCGGGACTGCTTGTGGGATGCATTACGAATATGATCCTTGATCCGATTTTTATTTTTGTGTTCCATTGGGGCGTAAAAGGAGCGGCCTGGGCAACGATTATCGGACAGATACTGAATGCATTTCTGTATCTTGCATATATTTGGAAATTTAAGAGTATTCGGCTGGAAAAGGAAAGTTTCCGTATCTCACGGAAGACTATGGTGAAGGTCAGCAGCCTGGGAGTGTCCAGCTTTATTACACAGATTGCCATTGTCCTGGTTATGGCAATTACGAATAACATACTGGTGTCCTATGGCGCGGAATCAAAATACGGCGCGGAAATTCCTTTGACGACCATAGGAATTACCATGAAGGTAAATCAGATCGTTTCTGCCATCCTGCTTGGACTGGCGACCGGTGCGCAGCCCATTTTTGGATACAATTATGGGAGCGGGCAGAAGGACAGGGTAAAGCAGGCGTACCGTATGATCCTGACCGTGTCAACCATTGTATTAGTGCTGGCATTTTTTGTGTTCCAATTCGCGCCTATGAGCATCGTCCGGCTGTTTGGATCAGAATCGGAACTGTACAATGAATTTGCGGTGAAATGCTTCCGGATCTTCCTTCTTGCGTGTCCGATCAATGCCCTGCAGATGGCGACAGGCGTTTTCTTCCAGTCTATCGGCAGGCCAGTACAGGCGTCGATCCTTTCCCTGTCCAGGCAGATCGTGTACCTGCTTCCAGCGACAATCATACTGCCGATGGTATTGGGAGTAGAAGGCGCATTGTGGGCGGGGCCGCTGGCAGACCTGCTGGCTTTTATAACGGCTTTGATCATGTTGAAATTATATTGGAAAAAGATTTAGGAGGTATCTATTTATGCAGGGAAGGATCATAACGATAAGCAGACAGTGTGGAAGCGGCGGCATACGATCGGGAGTAAGCTGGCCCAAAAACTGGATGTGCCGTTTTACGATAAAGAAATCATAGAAATGACGGCAAAGGAAAGCGGTTTTCATCAGCAGTTCGTAGAGGAAAAGGGAGAGCATATGGAGAG
The DNA here is from genome assembly GCA_009911175.1 of Lachnospiraceae bacterium. The sequence continues at coordinate 21,205 of QXWX01000039.1, forward strand.
CGGTATGCTTTCCAACCTGACAAGGCGCCTGTCGTACGCAGGACGGGGAGGCTATTACCAGTATTATACGGATAAAAAATGGGGAGAGGCGTTCCATTATCATCTGTGTCTGGACAGTGGCATGTTTGGCGTCTCAAAGTGTGTTTCCATGATTGAAGATGCCTGCAAAACGATGTATCCGACTTCATAAAACAGGAATTGTGTTTCAATGATTATTTGGAAGAAAACAGGAGGCGCTTATGTTTAAAGCACTTTTGAAACAGATCGGGAATTATAAAAAAGATGCCATCCTCACACCGATCCTTGTCATTTTGGAGGTTGTCATGGAGGTCATTATTCCTTTGATGATGGCAGCGATTATAGATTATGGTCTGACCAGGCAAAGCATCAAAACGGTATGCATGATCGGGGCGGCAATGATCGTAATGGCTGGCCTGGCATTATTTTTCGGGGTAGAATCCGGAAAGACGGCGGCCAGTGCCAGCTCCGGTTTTGCCATGAATCTGAGGCAGGCTATGTATGAAAAGATACAGATGTTTTCTTTCTCCAACATAGACAAATTTTCTACGGCAGGGCTTGTGACCAGGATGACGACAGATGTGATGAATGTACAGCAGGCGTTTCAGATGTCGATCCGCATCTGTGTAAGGGCGCCGATTATGCTGGCCAGCGCGATGGTTATGACATTTCTGATCCATCCGCGCTTTGCGCTGATCTTTCTGGTGGTGATCATTGTTCTGGCAGCCGTGCTTGCTTTGATCTCATCGAAGGCAAACCCAATTTTAAGAAAGGTTTTTCATGAATACGATGAATTGAATGCGAAAGTGCAGGAAAATGTGAATGGAATGCGGGTCGTGAAGTCCTTTGTACGGGAGGACTATGAGATCAGGCGGTTTGAAACGGAAAGCGAAAAAATCCGCAGCCTGTTTGTAAGCGCGGAAAAGCTGCTTGCCCTGAATTCCCCGGTCATGCAGTTTTCCATGTATTCCTGCATACTGCTGATCTCATGGATGGGCGCAAAAATGATCATTGCGGGAAGTTTGACAGAAGGACAGCTTATGAGTATGTTTACATATGTCATCAATATCCTGATCAGTCTGATGATGGTATCCATGACTTTTGTAATGCTTATTATGTCAAGGGCATCAGGGGAGCGGATTTCAGAGGTTCTGGAGGAGGAACCAGATTTATGTAATGTTCCCCATGCAGTCAAAGAGGTTGCGGATGGTTCTGTCGATTTTGACCAGGCAGGTTTTGCATATCCGTCTAATTCCGGAAAAGAAGTGATCAGTGATGTGAGCATCCATATCAGGCCGGGAGAAATTATTGGCGTACTCGGCGGCACCGGGAGTGCAAAGTCCTCCTTTGCCGCACTGATCCCAAGGCTGTATGATGTTACAAGGGGCGAGGTACGGGTTGGCGGAGTCCCTGTGAAGGATTATGACCTGTCCAGCCTGCGGGACAATGTGGCCATGGTTCTTCAGAAAAATGTACTGTTCTCTGGAACCATCAAGGAAAATCTGCGGTGGGGAAAAGAAGACGCAACGGATGAAGAACTCAAAAATGCCTGTCGGCTTGCCCAGGCAGACGAATTCATCCGGGATTTCCCAGCGGGATATGACACATATATTGAACGGGGCGGGGCTAATCTATCCGGCGGGCAGAAACAGAGGCTCTGCATTGCCAGGGCGCTTTTGAAGAAGCCGAAGATCCTCATCCTTGATGATTCCACGAGCGCTGTGGATACCAGGACAGATGCGCTGATCCGTAAAGCATTCCGGGAGCAGATACCGGATACTACAAAGATCATCATAGCCCAGAGGATTTCATCCATCCAGGACGCAGACAGAATCCTGGTATTTGATAACGGCCGGATAGATGCTGAAGGCACACATGAAGAACTGCTGGCAATCAGCCAGATTTACAGGGAAATTTATGAGTCACAGACAAAGGAGGGCGGCAATCATGAAGGCAGGGAATAAAAAAAATATGGGCGCAACCTTAAATCGTCTGATCGTATATATCCTGAAACAGTATAAATGGCAGTGCCTGTTGGTGGCATTCTGTATTGTGGTCAGCACTGCTGCAAATATCGGCGGCACCCTGTTCATGAGGAATCTGATTGATGATTATATCCTGCCGTTTGTAAATCAGAGACAGCCCGACCTGGCGCCTCTTTTTCGGGCATTGCTTGTAATGGCGGCAGTCTACTACATCGGCGTGTTCTGCACATGGGCGTATAACTTCGTCATGATCTATGTGTCACAGGGAATGTTAAAGGCTGTAAGGGATGACTTGTTCCGCCATATGGAGCATCTGCCGATTCGCTATTTTGATACAAAATCCCATGGGGATATCATGAGCATCTACACCAATGACACGGATACACTGCGGCAGGTGATCAGCCAGAGTATACCGCAGATGCTGTCCGCAGTGATCACGATTGTGGGTGTATTCCTTTCCATGCTGGCCTTAAGCTGGCCGCTGACACTGATCACGGTGGTGATGGTCATCTGCATGGTATTTGCGACGAAGACTATATCCTCAAAAAGCGGATATTATTTTGTAAAACAGCAGACAGATGTAGGCAACCTGAATGGCTATATAGAGGAAATGATGGAAGGACAGAAAGTAGTGAAGGTGTTTTGCCATGAAGAAGCCAGTATACAGGAATTCAGGGAATTGAATGATAAGCTGCGCGACAGTGCCAACAATGCCAACCGGTATGCCAGTATCCTGATGCCGGTACTCGGGAATCTTGGCTATGTCAGCTATGCGGTGATCGCAATGGCGGGTGCGTGCCTGTCCATCTTTGGCGGCCGCATGACCCTTGGAACGCTGGCCTCCTTCCTGCAGTTTTCACGTTCCTTCAACCAGCCGATCTCCCAGCTTTCCCAGCAGCTGAATTCTATCATCATGGCGATTGCGGGAGCAGAGAGGATCTTTGGCCTTTTGGATGAAGAACCGGAAAAAGACGATGGATATGTAAAGCTGGTAAATGCCCGCTATGACGAGCAGGGAAGCCTGCTGGAGGTTTCAGGCAGAACAGGGATCTGGGCCTGGAAGCATTATCACAAAGCGGATGGCACCACCACCTATCAGCCCATGCAGGGAGATGTGGTCTTTGACCATGTGGACTTTGGTTATACGGAAGACAAAGAGGTTCTGCATGATATTGAGATTTTTGCAAGGCCGGGGCAGAAGGTAGCCTTTGTAGGAGCGACGGGGGCCGGAAAAACAACGATCACCAACCTGCTGAACCGATTTTATGATATCCAGGACGGCAAGATCCGGTATGACGGGATCAACATTAACAAGATCCGGAAGGAAGACCTGCGGCATTCCCTTGGAATTGTCCTGCAGGATACACATTTATTTACAGGAACAGTAATGGATAATATCCGGTACGGAAAGTTAAACGCCACGGAAGAAGAAGTGATAAGGGCCGCGAAACTGGCAAATGCCCATGATTTTATCATGAAACTGCCGGAAGGGTATCAAACCGTTCTGAAGGGCAGCGGCGGAAGCCTTTCTCAAGGACAGCGCCAGCTCCTGGCGATTGCCAGAGTAGCAGTGGCGGATCCTCCGGTATTGATACTGGACGAAGCGACTTCTAGTATCGACACACGGACGGAGAAAATCGTACAGGAAGGTATGGATCAGTTAATGCAGGGAAGAACAGTATTTGTGATTGCCCACAGGCTTTCCACGATCAAAAATTCGAATGTGATCATGGTATTGGATCATGGGCGTATCGTGGAACGGGGAAACCATGACAGTCTGCTGGCAAAAAAGGGGATGTATTATCAGCTATATACCGGAAAAATGCAGAAAAATCAGAAGAAATATCAGGAAACTGCAAAAAGAATTGGCTGATCATGTATAAAAAGATAAAAAGGTATTAATAGAGAATATTGCTGTTTTCTTTTGGAATTGGAAGGAGACAGGGGGCTGTGATCGGTATAAAGAAGTTCCGTGTTATGTGCGAAAAAATATGGTCTTTTTTGTGACGCAGCAGATGATATTTTTGGTAGAGTCAAACGTAGATCCTGGAAAATAGCGTTCCAGCAGGGAAAAGCCGAGATTTTACGATGTCGGACAATGCGGTGTTTCCAATGATTCTGACAGCCGTTTCCTTTGTGTTTGCGGTACTGTCCGTCAGCAATGCGGAAAGAAAAGATCTGATATGAAAATACAGTAAATGGTACGGCGCAGGCTGCTGCGCCGTACCGGACGGCAAAAAGCGGTTATCCGAATTTCTCATACACGTCTAAAAGCTGCTGCCGTTTCTTCACCTCTACCTTGGCAAAGATATTGTGCACATGCGCCTTGGCGGTGCCGATGGAAATGCACAGGTCGTCCGCAATCTCCACATTCGTCTTATTATCCAGCAGAAGCTGCAGGATGTGCTGCTCCCTTGGCGTGAGCTGGTAGTCCCTGCTGAACAGATAGAACTTGGAGTAGTCTGCCCTGTCAGAGAAGGCGTCTTCCGGGAACGCACCCGGAGAGCGGAAGCCGGCATCCAGCGGCGGCTCCTGAATTTGTGCAGAAGGTTCCGCTGGGGCGGGCCCATTGGATGCTCCGTCTGGTACGTATTCTGAAGAATCTGACCCCGGTTCTGAACCGGCATCCTGCCCGGACGGCATGTCCTGGGTCGAAACCGTCTGCGTTTCGGCATTTTCGGCAGAGGCGGCGGACACCATGAAGGAACGCAGATAGGGTCCTAAGATGCGTAGCGCAGTATATACGAAGTAGATACTCATCAGGTTCTCGGTAAAGCTTCGGTTTGTGATGCGGATGCCGGGGATTCCATAATTATCAAAATTGAATATGACGATCCAGTCTTCCACAATGATCAGGACCGAAAATACGGCAGTCCAGAAAAAAGCCCGGTGAAATCGCTTCCTGAGTGTTTCATCATAGTGCTCCGGGTGCGATTTCAGTCGTCTCATTCCATAGATACCGACTAAAAATGAAAAAATCTGACAGGGCGTGTAATAAATAAACACCTTCATGGCGCTGTCCTTCATCATGGGGATAAACAGCATGAAGAGGGTGATAAGGCCCAGGAGGGCCAGCAAGAGATAATTGACGGTTTCCTTTAAGATGGAGGCCGTAATCAGGAGCAGAAACAGGAGAACGGCAACAAAAATAATTGTCCGTGCCGTGGGGACGGACATGAACGTCGTGTCATAAAATTTTGCGAACGTGCTATCAAATTCTGTGATGAATATAATCACGTTCTCAACGGAATAGAAGAAAAATAAGCCTGTAATATACAGATACAAATAGTTCCTTGTATGCTGGAAAAGTATCCATGCATAAACCACGGGAACACAATATAGGATCTGCAGCAATAAGTTGTAGATCAATAATAAGACTTCCATAGTGAAATGCCACCTTTTTAAAATATTCTGGCAATGAGCATGACCATAGTATAGCAGAAAAGAAAAAGAGAGTAAATCTTTTTTTCAAGAGAATGACACGGGACTGACTTTGAAATGTGCAAATTGCACAAAAGTTTAGAAGAGTTTATATATGATATTCACAAAATAAGTAAAAAAACTAACCCAAAAGGGCTATTTTAAACCTGTTTTTTACGTGCTAGAATACCATCATAACAACCGCGCTAAGCGGTGAAACAAAGCAGCCGCTTTTCTATTTCAGGAAAGACGGAAATGTTAAGAAGGGGCTGCGTACTAAAGGGCATTGCAAATGCCCACGGCACATTTACAACTAAATAAGGAATGAGGAACGCTTCATAAAATATATAGAGGAAATGAGCGGATTTAATAAAATGGGCATACCGCAGAATCTTCCTTATTATTAATAGAAGAGTTCCGAAAGAGAAAGGAGCTTGGCAAATGGGCGAAAAGAAAAAATTTAGTATGCTGAGCTGCATACTCACAGTCATCTGTGTTGTATTCGTAGCAGAAGCGGCTGCTCCTGTAGCGGCGATCGGCAACTCACAGTACTTCTGGTGGATCTTCATGATCATATTGTTCCTGCTTCCATATGGATTGATCTCCTCGGAGATGGGAACGACTTATGATAATGGAGGCGGGCTTTATGACTGGGTATCTGCGGCATACGGTCACAGGATGGGCGCAAGAGTATCCTGGTACTACTGGATCAATTTCCCGCTGTGGACAGCATCACTTGCAGTTATGTTTCCGGACTTGTATACAGTGATCACAGGGAAAGAGTTAAATACCATTGCAGCCATCATTATAGAACTTGCATTTGTATGGATCGTAGCACTGATCGCTCGGACTCCTACCGCAGACGCGGTGTGGATTCTGAACGGTTCCGCGGCGATCAAGGTGATCCTGGCAATCGGCGTTGGTATTTTTGGAGTGATGGGAATTGCGAAGAACGGTATGGCAAATCCGATTACATTTTCCAACCTGCTGCCTTCTTTCGACCTGGACAGCTTATCCTTCATCTCCGTTATCATCTTCAATATGCTTGGATTTGAAGTAATCTGCACCATGTCCGATGATATGGAAGACCCGAAGAAGCAGATCCCCCAGGCGATTGTAATAGGCGGTATCGCGATTGCGGCCATCTATATGTTCTCCGCGTTTGGGATCGGAGCGGCGATTCCTACATCTGAGGTCAGCACCGACAGCGGAATGATCGATGCGTTTATGCTTCTGACAGGCAAGGAAGGCGGAATCTTCATCTCTGCGGTGGCAGTTTTATTCGGCCTGACCCTGTTTGGAAATATGATCTCCTGGTCAACAGGTGTTCACGAAGGTGCGGCGGCAGCGGCAGAGAATGGAGACATGCCTGCGATCTTCGCAAAAAGAGATCCGAAGAACAATATGCCGGTAGGCGGGATCATGACGACAGCAGTGGTTGCTTCTATCGTAGTCGTTGCAGCGCCGTTTATCCCGAACCAGGATTTGTTCTGGAGCTTCTTCGCACTGAACCTGGTTATGTTCTTGATGTCATACATTCCGGTATTCCCGGGATTTTTGAAACTCCGTAAGGAGGATCCGGATACGGAGAGACCGTTCCGTGTTCCCGGAAGTGGAATCGGATTGACACTGCTGGCATACATCCCGATGATCCTGATCATCGTATCCATCATCTTTACGGCAGTTCCGCTGTCCTTTGATCCGGATACGCTTTCAGCAACACTTCCGATCACCATCGGAGCGATCATTTTCATTGTACTCGGTGAAATCATCATCCGGATGAAGGGCAAAGAGTAAAACAAACCGCACGTAAGGGGCCCTTAAGAGGCTGCCTGGTGCAAAAAAAATGAAGTATAGCTGATATTTGGTCCCGTGCCGTGTCATGTGCCGCGCGGCGCGGGGAGTCAAAGAAGAATTACTAAGTGCAAATAAGTCCCGCACAAGGACTTAAAAATATATAAATAAAAGAAAGGATGAAAAAAAATGGCAAAGAGAATTGAAGGAACCACTCCGAAGCAGGACGGCTATCGTATGCCGGGAGAATTTGAAGAGCAGGAATGCATATGGATGCTGTGGCCATGGAGAAACGACAACTGGCGTCAGGGCGCAAAGCCTGCGCAGGTAGCTTACTGCAACGTAGCAAAAGCAATCGCGGAATTTGAACCGGTGAAGATGTGTGTACCTCCTGCACAGTATGAGAACGCAATTGCGCGTCTGGGAGGAACCGATAATATCAGCATCATCGAAATGACCAACGACGATTCCTGGATTCGTGATACAGGCGCTACGTTCCTGATCAATGACAAGGGCGGCTTAAGAGCGGTTGACTGGGATTTCAACGCTTACGGCGGATTGATCGACGGACTTTACTTCCCATGGGATCAGGATGCTATGATCGCACGCAAGATGTGTGAGATTGCAGGCGCTGACAGCTACAGGCCGGGAATCGTCCTGGAAGGCGGCTCCATCCATACAGACGGAGAGGGAACAGTTCTCACAACAGAGATGTGCCTGCTCCATGAAAGCAGAAATCCGGACAAGAGCAAGGCGGAATTAGAGCAGATCCTCAAAGATTATCTGAATGCAGAGAAAGTAATCTGGGTAAAAGACGGAATCGATCCGTATGAGACCAACGGACATATCGACGACGTGGCTTGCTTTGTCGCTCCTGGTGAGGTTGTATGTATTTATACAGACGATGAGAACCATCCGTTCTATCAGCAGGCGCAGGATGCTTATAAGTTCCTGTGCGAGCAGACAGACGCAAAGGGACGCAAGCTCAAAGTACATAAACTGTGCATGACCAAAGAGCCCTGCTACTTGAAGGACGCAGACACGATCGATTATTCAGAGGGCGCAATTCCGCGTGAAGAAGGCGAGATTTCCATCGCTTCTTATCTGAATTACCTGATCGTAAACGGAGCCATCATCCTGCCTCAGTACGGCGATGAGAATGATGAGCTTGCAGTAAAACAAATGCAGGAAATCTATCCGGACCGCAAGATCGTAGGCGTGCAGACAACAGAAGTTGCTTACGGCGGCGGAAATATCCACTGCATCACACAGCAGCAGCCGAAGGCTTAATCAACCTGGACATATGACAAGGCCCGCAGCAATGAAAACATAATACAGATACCAATTAAAAAAAATAAATTTAAAAGAAAAAGGAGATTACAATTATGTATGCAAATGGCGTAAGACACTTCATCGACACAATGGATTTCACAAAGGAAGAACTGCTTGACATCATCCACCTTTCCCTGGAGATCAAGAAGAGCATCAAGGCAGGCTACAATCCGCCGCTCATGAAGGGCAAGACACTGGGAATGATCTTCCAGCAGTCCTCCACAAGAACCCGTGTATCCTTTGAGACTGCTATGGAACAGATGGGCGGACACGCACAGTACCTTGGACCTGGCATGATCCAGTTAGGCGGACACGAGACCATCGGCGATACAGGTAAGGTACTGTCCCAGTTGATCGATGTAGTGATGGCACGTGTAATTGAGCATAAGACAGTTGTAGACCTGGCAAGCGCATGTTCCATCCCGGTACTCAACGGAATGTCCGATTACAACCATCCGACCCAGGAAATCGGCGACCTCTGCACCATCGTAGAGAACCTGCCGAGAGGAAAGAAACTGGAAGACTGCAAGGTGGTATTCGTAGGCGACGCGACACAGGTTTGCGCATCCCTGGCAATGATCACCACAAAGCTGGGCATGAAGTTCGTACACTACGGACCGAAGGGACATCAGCTTCAGGACAGCCCCAGCGCGGCATGCCTGGCTAAGATCGAAGAGAACTGCAAGGAAAGCGGAGCAACCTTCCTGACCTCTGACAACAGAGAGGATGTAAAGGGCGCTGACTTCATCTACACAGACGTATGGTACGGCCTGTATGAAAACGAGATGCCAAAGGAAGAGCGTGTACGCGTATTCGGCGACTACCAGGTAAACAGAGAACTGATGAGCCTTGGAAACATCGGATGCAAGTTCATGCACTGCCTGCCGGCAACCAGAGGCGAGGATGTGACAGACGAAGTTGCGGATTCTGATTCTTCACTTTGCTGGGATGAGGCTGGAAACCGTCTGACAGCAATGAGAGGACTTCTGGTATACCTGACACAGTATCAGAGAGAAGAGGCAGCGTCAGAGCTTCAGATCGCAGCGGCAAAAGAGCGTCTTGAGAAGTTCATGGCTGACAGAGGAATCAACTAATCCATAAAAAAACAGCATGAGGTGAAGAAAATGTCCAAGATTGTAATCGCATTGGGCGGAAATGCCCTTCAATCAAAGAACAGTGCACCGACAGCAGAGGGACAGCTTGAAGTCGTAAAGAATACCTGTGAGAGGATCGCGGATATCTGCTCCCAGGGATATGAGGTAGCCATCGTACACGGCAACGGGCCTCAGGTAGGAAGAATCCTGCTTGCATCGGAGACCGCAAAGGATGTGACCCCGGCTATGCCCTTTGACGTATGCGGCGCTATGAGCCAGGGCTATATCGGATACCACATCCAGCAGGCGCTGCGCTATGCGCTGAATACACGCAACATCAATTATCCTGTACTGACGGTTGCGACCCAGATGATCGTAGATGAAAAAGATCCCGGATTTACCAATCCGACAAAACCCATCGGCCCCTTCTACACAGAGGAAGAGGCGAAATCCCTGCAGGAAGAGAAGGGATATTCGATGAAAGAGGATGCAGGCAGAGGCTGGAGAAGAGTGGTTGCTTCTCCGATTCCGAAGAGGATCGTAGAGATCGAAGCCATCAAGAACCTGTGGGATTCCTCCATCGTGATCTCCTGCGGAGGCGGCGGGATTCCGGTTGTGGAAAAGATGAACGGAACCCTGGAAGGCGTTGCGGCTGTCATTGACAAAGACTTTGCGGCGGAACTGCTGGCAGAGCAGGTGGATGCAGATACGCTGATGATCCTGACAGAGGTGGAGAAGGTTGCCATCAACTGGGGCAAGCCGGATCAGAAGAACCTGGATCACATGAGCCTTGCAGAGGCGGCGCAGTATGTAGAGGAAGGCCAGTTCGCACCGGGAAGCATGCTTCCGAAGGTAGAAGCTGCCATGAAATTTGCCCGCACCTATCCCAATAAGAAAGCCATCATCACCAGTCTGGACAAGGCCATCGATGCGCTGGAAGGAAAGACCGGAACAGTGATCACATTCGCATAAACAAAAGCGCGGAAGCTGTACGGCTTATGAATTGGTTTGGAACTGCTGACATGATTTAACCATAATTCCTTAAAAATATGTATTTACGAAAGGGCGTCCCGGAAAAACAAAACATTTTTTCCCGATACGCCCTTTTCTGCATTTTCGAAACGACCGGGGTCTGCAAGGGAAGATGCCGGGATTCATAAAAGACGATTGGAGAAGCCTATGGATCAAGGATTAATCGCAATCATAATAACTGTCTGTATTATTATAGGGGCAATCAAGACAAGGAGAACGGTGGAGTGTATGCTGCTGGGCTCCCTTGTGGCTGCATTTTTTGCCTTTCAGGGGAATTTCCTTGCGCAGTGGTGCGTGGTATTACAGGAAATGCTTGCGGAGGAGGTCTGGGTTTTTCTGGTGTGCCTGCTGTTCGGCGCGCTGATCGCGCAGCTTACGGCCTCCAGAGGGAGCTTCGGCTTTTCCAAATACCTGGCGAAAATATGCAGCAGCGACAAAAAAACGTTTCTCACCACATATATCATGGGAATCCTGATCTTTGTGGATGATTACCTGAACGTGCTGTCCATCGGAGCCTGCATGAAGAAGATCTACGATGACAGGAAGCTCCCCAGAGAATCGCTGGCCTATGTGCTCAATTCCACCGGGGCGCCTGTATGCGTGCTCCTGCCGATTTCCACCTGGGCGGTATTCTATGCCAACCTGTTTTTCGAGCAGGAGAGTGTGAAGGCGATGGGGGTGACTTCTCCCATGGCGGCCTATCTGAAAGCAGTCCCCTTCTGCTTTTACCCGATTATCACGCTGGCCTTTGTCTTTTTGTTCGCCGTTGGGGCCATGCCGAAGCTGGGGCCCATGAAGAAGGCGTTTCGGAGAGTGGAAGAGACGGGAAAGGTGTATTCGGACTTCAGCCGGAAGTTCAACCACGCGACGGTGTATGACCAGGATACGGACGGCAATATCTGGTACTTCCTGATCCCCATGGGAGTGCTGGTAGGGCTGGCGGTGGCAACCGGGGATATCCTGGTGTCTGTGGTGGTGGCGCTGGTGGTCTGCTTTGTACTCTATGTTCCCCGTAAAGTCCTTACGGTGGATGAATTTATGAACAACACCATCCAGGGGTTCAGCGATATGCTGCCGGTACTGACCATGCTCCTGGTGACCTTTGTATTGAAGGACATCTGCGGGAAGATGGGTATGACGGAGTACATTGTGGAGAAAACCGAGCCCCTCCTGTTTCCTGCCATATTTCCGGCTATGGTGTTTGCGCTGGGGGCGGTCCTTGCGTTTACCACCGGCTCGGACTGGGGCATGAGTTCCATCATTACCCCCATCGTGTTCCCGCTGGGTTCTGTGATCGGGGCAAATCCGGTGCTGATCATGGCGGCGGTGATCTCCGGGGGAACCTTCGGCAGCCATGCCTGCTTCTATTCGGACGCCACCCTTTTGGCGGCCCAGAGCGCGGGAATCGACAGCATGGAGCATGCCCTGTCCCAGCTTCCTTATAATGTCATCGCGTGCGTGCTGGCGATCGCGGGATTTATGATCACGGGGGCTGTCATGTAGCTTGTATTCACTTTGTTCTTGTGATTTTTCCGGGAATGTTGTAAAATATACAGCGGGGTTTCAGCAAGCGTATTTAGGAGTGAGCACTCTCGGAAACTCCCTTGCACCCATCTTTGCGGCTGATTTTCCGCCAGAAGCACCCAAATTTAATCAACGTACGTTCCACGTACGCCTCATAAATTTGTGCACTTCTGACAAAAAATCGTCTCACAAATCTGGGCACAAAGAGTTTCCGAGAGTACTCGGAGTGAAGAATGGAGGAACATAGATGGACCGATTTGTGATTACCGTGAACAGACAGTTTGCCAGCCATGGACGCGAGATTGCAAAGCGCCTGAGCGAGATCCTGGGGGTTCCCTGCTATGACGGCGAGATGATTCAGGAGGCGGCGGAGGAGCTGTCGATCCCGGAGGATGTGGTGGAGAGGGAAGAGGAGACGGCCGTGCGCCAGCCCCAGCCGGCCACCCGGATTCCGTTTGCGATGGCAAGAAACAGCAGCAGTACCCAGGACGAGATCTTCGAGGTGCAGTCGGAATTTATGAAACGTGTGGTGAAGAAGGGAAGCTGCGTGGTAGTCGGGCGCTGTTCGGACTATATACTTTCCGAGGAAGAGAACGCCCTGCATATCTACATCTTTGCAGAGTATAAGGCAAGGCTTCAATACTGTATGGAAGTGCTTGGGCGCACGGAGGAGGACAGCCGCAAGGCCCTGCGTGAGATCGATGAGATGCGGGATTCCTACTCCCTGGAGTATTCCGGATACCTGGCGGAAGACAAGGAATATAAGGACATCCTGATCGACAGCAACACCATGGGGGTGGAGGCCACCGCCCAGTATCTGGCCGTGGCGGCCAGGATGAAGTTCGGCCTGTCCTAGGAGAGCTGAAGCTCCAGAAGTTTTTCCATATGCGGATAGAAGATATGCAGTATAGAAGATATGCGGATAGAAGATAAAAAGATACGGCAGGAACCAAAACAAATTTCCCGGTTCCTGCCGTTTTTTTCTATATACCGAATCCCCCTGTTTCAGCTTTTTTTACAGCGGATATCCAATACCCGGCACGCCTTGCGCAGCGTGACCCTGTAGATTCCATAATACAGCAGGGAGACCGGGACGGCCACCAGGGCGCAGATCCACAGAGCGGTCAGCTCGCTGGGGCTAAAGCTCTGATCATTGAGATACAGGATCATGGCAAAAAAGCAATAGATGGCGCTGGTGCCCACCACTGCCGGTGTGAGAAAGACGCGTTTTGCCTGATCCCTTACCGTATGATACAGATAGGGATCGGAAGCGCCCAGACGCCGCAGGTCTTCATAGACCAGCCTTCCGGACAGCACGATGGTCATAGTCCTGGTAAAGGCGATGACAAACACGGCTGCGAAGCATACAATGGCTATAAAAATGAAAAGCATGAAATAGACAGCCAATGTCTTCAAAAAATCCTGTTTGTCCAGAATCCGGAACTTGGGCATATATTCCCAGTTCAGCCGGAACGTGGAACTGTCCCGCTCGTTATAATCAATTTTTTCGAATCCATGATCCTCTATATGCTCCGGGTCGAGAAAATAAAAGCCTTTTTCGTGATCGTCAATCTGTTTTACGACCGGATCCCAGCTTTGGAAGAGCTCTACGTTTTGATCGGAATGGTCTGTAATGTCATAAAACAGTGCCTTGGCAAAATCATAGCTGTTTTCCCAGTCCGTTACGTTAAACAGGCACAGCATTTCCTTCCATTCCTCACTCAGGCCTGTTTCCATGGACAGAAAATCTTCGTCGTTCATCACATAGTATCCGAAAAGGGTGTCATGCTTTAAGGGAACGATGGAATCGACCTTCATGGTCTGCCCCGACAGTGTATTGGTGACCAGTGACACATCGCGGGAACTGTAGGAGTCCGGATTTGCGTCCCCGCGGAAAACCGCGCCCAGTGTTCCAGGCTTTAGCCCCGGCGCGTCCCCGGTATAGCTGGCGTATGCCGACTCCGGCAGAAACAGCGCCGAACACAGCAGCCTTCGGTACCGGAGTTCCTCCGTCATGCCCACGGCCTGCTGGGTCCAGATTCTGTCCGTCCCGTCCACTCCCAGCCGGATTGCCGGGATATCCGTCCAATCCGTGATCTCTACATCATACCTGCCTGCCAGTTTTTGTACTTCCGGTTTTCGGGGAATCTTCTGGTCCATCCGGAAGCGGTAGAGAAAGTCTGTCTGCCTTAAGCTGTACTCCGCAGCGGAGCCCGTCCCTGTGACGGGGGTATAGAAGGACGCGAAATAAGCGCCTGCGATCAGTATGCTCATGACCAGAAGGGTCTGCACGGTCTGCCGGCCCTGAAATTTCATCTGGCTGTCGGACACCAGGTTTTTATAGCGGTGCGTACTCTGCCTCCATCCGTTTACGACCGTATGCAGAAGGATCATGTACAGGCCGGTCAGGGCCGGAAGATATAAGAGAGCCGACAGAGCGCCCGGCGGATTCCAGTGGAAGACGGACATGAAAAACGAAGGGCCCTGGTATCCGAGAAAAACACCTGCGCACAGGAGGGCAATCCCAAGCTTCCCATAGCTTTTCGGCACGCTGCGGATGGGTTCTGACCTGTGGCTTTCGTGGATGATGTCAATGACGCTGATCCTCTGGATGGAACGGTATCCTGTGAACAGCAGCAGGAAGAGGACCATCAGGGAAAATGCCAGTGTAAAGACAAAAGCCCGGGGATCTAAAAACAGCGTCATTTCTTCCGTGTCTACAACCAGCAGCCGGAATAACGTCCACAGGCCCCTGGTAAAGGGGATGCTCAGTACAATGCCGCAGATGCAGGACAGGGCCAGGAGCAGGCACATTTCCTTTAAGACCTGCACGGCCAGAAGCCTTCTGTCTGCCCCGAGGGCCAGAAAGATCCCGGTGTCTTTGGATCGCTGCCGGAAGAACAGGCCGGCCGCGTACAGGGAAAAGACCATGCATCCGATGGCGGTCAGAACGAAGATCATCATCACCTGCTTCCGGCTGTCTCCGCCTTCCGGCAAAACGGTGAGGATCGTGGGCGAGTACATCATGGAGATATAGGAGGAGATCAGCAGGGCGGAAAAAAACAGGCAGCCGAACAGCAGCAGGTATTGTTTCCGGTTCTGTCTCCTCAGCGTTTTATAGACTTCAGAAAATGTGTTCATTTCGTATCACCTTCCCATCTCCCTTATCGCATTCAGCAGTTCGTCCTGGAACGCGCGCCGTTCTCTTCCGTCCCGTAATAATTCCTTCCAGACCAGTCCATCCTGTAATATGATGACCTTGTCGCAGAAGCTGGCCGCAAACGAATCGTGTGTGACCATGAAAATGGTGGCGGACAGGGAATCCCTGGCCTGGAGAAACGTGTCGATTACGGCCCTGGCGGACTTGGAATCCAGATTCCCGGTGGGCTCATCCGCAAGAATGAGCTGAGGGTGGTTGATCAGGGCCCTGGCAACCGCGGTGCGCTGTTTCTCGCCGCCTGAGATTTCCGCAGGGTATTTTTCACAGATTTTTTCGATTCCGAAAATGGTGCACAGATGGTCCGCCTGTTCCTCGGCGGCATCGGATATGGTATTGCCGATGATGGCCGGGAGGAGGATATTCTGCCTCACCGTCAGCCCGTCCAGAAGGAGGAAATCCTGGAATACAAAGCCCAGTTCCCGGCTGCGGACTCTTGCGATCTGTGTTTCGTCCAAAAGGCTTAAGTCTGTATCCCCCAGCTTCACCTTTCCGGAATCAACCGGTATATACCGGGAGATGCAGTTCAAAAGGGTGGTCTTTCCGGAGCCGGAGCTTCCCATGACCGCAGCAAATTCCCCGTCCATAACCGTGAAAGAGACCCCTTTGAGGACGGGATAGATGGTATTGCCTGCCCCATAGCTTTTTTGCAGTTTTAAAACCTGCAGCATAAATATCACTTCCTTTCTGCAGGGAAGCGTAGCACAAAGGCGGTTTCATTTCAAAAGGGCATGTCATTTATGGCACGGGACAGGTCAATGTCTGCAGGAGGAGTGGCAATTTTATCAAAAACGGCAGGTTTCATGTAAAGTTTGGTTTTATACAAATTCGGATTTATGGTAAGATAGAATTGCCTGAAACGGGAAATGGATGTTCTGTGCGACAGGCAGAAAAAGGAGGGGATGATCGTGATCCGGATCGGAATATGTGATGATATCTATGATGCCAGGCTGATGCTTCGTGCCGCGCTGGAGCAGATTTTTGAGGGCAGGGGGCTTATGAGTACGACTGTGGAATTTTCTTCCGGGGAACGGGCGCTGCGCTGGCTTTCGGCCCACAGAGGGGAATTGGACGTCCTGTTTCTGGACATCAAAATGACAGGTATGGACGGGATGGAAACGGCCCAGAGGATACGGAAAGCGGACGACCGGCTGGAGCTGGTCTTTGTCACCAGCTACTCGGACCGGGTTTTTGACGGGTACTCCGTGGGGGCGCTGGCCTATCTCATGAAGCCGGTAAAAAAACCTCAGTTGGAACCCATTGCGGACCGTATTCTGGCGAAGCTGTACCAGAATGAAAACAGTACGTTTTTTTGCAAATACGGGGAGGTGACCTACCGGATTCCTTATAAAAAGATTCTCTATTTTTATTCGGAACGGAGAATGGTTACCTGCGTGACAGCGGAGAGGGAATATGTGTTTTACGACAAACTGGATCATGTGGCGTCCCGGCTTGGAAGACAGTTTGTTCGGATTCATCAGAGATATCTTGTGTATGCCCCGGCAGTGGAGGAGGTTTCGGCGGCGGAGGTCCATATCGGAGATGCCGTGCTGCCTGTGAGCCGCTCCTGCAGGGAATCGGCCATGATGGCACTCACGTATGCGGCGCTGGAGGACTGAACATGGAATCTGTTTATATCATAGAACCCCGGGGGATGTTGGAGTGGCTTTATAGTATGGTCTGTATCCTGCTCGGCGGATTCTGCATTTACCGGTTATTTGTCCATTATATACAGCCGCGGCAGAACTGGATCTGCAAACTGGTCCTGTTCGCCGCGTTTGGCATCAGCAGCTTCATGCCCATCTGGCTGGGAGATGAAAATCTGCTCCTGACCGCCCCTCCCTTTATCGGGACGGTTATGCTCTGTACGCAGGGAAACAGATATGGGCGTCTCTGTACGGTGTTTACGTTCTTCTGTCTGGAAATGTCCCTCAGCGCCTTTTTCGGCACCTACCTGGAAGGTGTCGGGCCATACACGGGCTTCTCCAGAAGGGCTTTTGACGGATACAGGTGCGTCTCTTATATCCTGATCTTTTTTTATCTGAAAAGGAAACTGCCGGAAAAATGGGTGTATCTGCCGAAGCGGCTCTGGAAGATTCTTTTCTGGTTTTCGCTGATGCCGCTGGGGACTTTGGCCGCGCTGGTCACCCTGGGTATGAGCGAACGCTTCGGCGATCTTGCGTATGTCCAGGTTCGGGCGATGGGGCTGGTCATTCTGCCTTCTGTGTTTCTGACATCCTTCACCATCCTGGCTGCGGTTTCCGCGCTTGCGGATTATGAGCAGATGGAGAGGACTGTGCATCTTTTGGAGCTGCGGGAAGATTATTACGAGAGCCTTAGGCAGGAGGAAACCCGAATCCGGCATATCCGTCATGATATGAAGAATCATCTGTTTACCATCCGGGAATTGCTTGCAGGGGGCAAGCCGGGGGAGGCGGCCGCGTATCTGGACGGCCTGCTGGGGGAAGTGCAGCCGGGGCAGAAGGCGCGCTTCTGTGAAAATGAGGCGGTCAATGCGCTCCTCTGTTCCAAAGTGGATCTGATCCTGCAAAAAGGGCTGGATTACGATTTTCGGATTTTGCTGGAAGAGAGGATTTCCATTGCGGACATCGATTTGTGCTCCCTGATCGGAAATGCCCTGGACAATGCCATACGCGCCGCCGTTTCGGCAGAGGATCAAAAGATTTCCCTGCGGTGCCGGTGCGATAAGGGGATGTTCATGCTCAAGGTGGTAAACGGATTTGGCGGGGAGATTGACGGCCGGCTGAAAACCACAAAGCCGGACAGCGGCAGGCACGGGTTCGGAATCCCCGGTATGCGGGAGATCGCGGCCAGATACGGCGGGTCGTTGGAGGCAAAGGCGCAGGGGGATCGGTTTGTACTTGCGGCCTGTATGCCGCTGCGGCGCACGTCTGAGCAGGGGTTACTGTGAACACCCTGGCCGGGTGTTCACAGTAACGGCATCCAGCCCATTGAAAAGTCGCCTGCAGGCGAGGGGCTGTATGCCCGCCCCATCACTGAATTGGCCGGATGCCGTGCAGCAAGTGCACGCCGTGTGAACTGTAACCATTTCATTACAAATCAGGACCATTTCGATACAATGGGATTGTTCTTTTATCCCATATCTGCTATTCTGTTAAGAAACGTGGTGATGAAAATGATAAAATTCGCAATTTGTGATGATGAGCCGGTTATGGCACAGGAGATTACAAATCAACTTTCACAATATATGCAAGAAAAGGGGCTCACTTCGTACTGTGTCAACAGCTTTTCAAACGGTCGGTCTCTTTTGGAAAACGGCTGTGATTTTGATGTGATTTTCCTCGATATTCAAATGGAATATCTAAACGGGATGGAAACCGCTAAAATGCTCCGCCAAAGGAAAAATCATAGTATATTGATTTTTGTGACCGTTTTGAAAGAGTACGTTTTTGATGCCTTTGAAGTGGAGGCGTTCGATTATTTAATCAAACCATTGGATAGCGGTCATTTCAAGAGGACCATGGACAGGGTAATCATATCTTTACAGTCGAAAGAGGCCAAAAGCATTGTTATACAGCGAGGAACTTCCTGCGAGGTCATTTTGTTGGAACAGATTTTATACTGCGAAGTACAAGGCCGAAAAATTTATATCCACAAAAATGACGGAAAAATCGTTGACTACTATGAGAAGCTGGAAGATATGGAACAGCGCCTTGACAGGCGGTTTTTCAGGTGTCACAGAAGTTATCTCGTCAATCTTGAGTATGTCCGCGGATGCAATGCCGGACAGGTCATGCTGTCACAGGGCGATAAAATCCCTGTTTCCAGATTGCGTGAGCGAGATTTAACGCAGGCTCTTTTGCGTTATATGAAAGAGAGGGATTTTTGATATGGATTATTTCAGCCTATGCCTTGACGGTCTTTGCCTGCTTGGGCTAAGTGCAGTGCACATTGCGTTTGTCAGCCGTCTGACCGGGAAGAAACAGAAAATATGGCACTTCGTGATCTACTTTTTTCTGCTCTGTACCATACAATGGTTTTTCACTACATTCGACTTTCACGATGTGCTGCCCGTCGGTGCGGAGCTGCTTCTACTATACAGCGTGAGCCGTCTGGCTTTGCAAAACCGGCGATTTGTATCCTGGGCCGCTGCAATTTTGGCAGTTTATATTTCTCAGCTTTCTTTCGGTATCGTCAACTCGGTAGAGGCAATACTATTCTCCCGTATGGTCGGGAAAAAACTGCTGTATCCGTTACTTCTTTTAGCAACGCTGTCCGTCTTTGCAGTCTGCGCCTGTTGCTGCGGTGCGGTATTGAAATTTCTATCTCTGACAGAAGATCATCAAATGCCGTATGTCGGTTTGCTGCTATTTCCCGGATTGTTTTTCTTTGCTGCTGAACTGTATATTCTGCAAACTTCATATACCGTCTTACCCTCCTACATTTCGTTAGGGGAGATCGGAAAACACAGTGCGTTATTCGTCATGCAAATCCTGGGGCTGGCCGCGTTGCTTTGCACACTGTATGCCTACCAACACATCTGTCACAGCTTTCAAACGCAGGCGGCGTTACGATCTTTGGAGCAGGCAACCCAAGCGCAAAAAAACTATATTGCCGAGGCACAAATGCGTTACGAACAAACGAAGGCATTTCGCCATGATATTGCAAATCACTTGTCTGTACTTAATGGGCTGTTAAATCATGGAGAACTGGATGAAAGCAAAGCATATCTGAACAAGATGAAAACGGTTTCAACTTCCCTGTCTTTTCCATACCAAACCGGCAATCCGGTAGTGGATATTTTGTTGAGTGAAAAATTGGGACTGGCAAAGGAAATTACAGCAGAGATTTCTCTGTTACTGCCAAGGCCCTGTGGGATAGAAGATTTTGATCTGTGCGTGATTTTTGCAAACGCTTTGGATAATGCAATCAATGCGTGCCGGTTGACCGAGGGAGTAAAGTCAATTCGTATTAGCGGAGAGCGGCAGGGCGATTTCTATATGCTGGCATTTGAAAACACCTGTTTAGATGAACCGCTGCCTCCAGCGGGAATCGGGCTTTCCAATATCAAATCGGTGGCGGAAAAATATGATGGCGCGATGCTGACAGAAAAAGTGGGACAGCGGTTTTTTTTGAATGTGCTGCTGAACATTTCAACAGGAAAAGGAACGTACCAAAGAAACTGGGAATAAGGAAGCTATTTCCTTTGGAAAAAATGTATTTATAATAGAAGCCGGTTTAAGGAGAAATTCTTTTGGAAAATTAATAACAAGTGTTAACTAACAACATGTGTTAACCGATATATATAATATCGGGATAAATACAGCGGTACAATAAAAGAGGCAGTTGACGGCTTATCGGCAATTGTGTCAAATTCGTTCCTAGGGAGGTGAAATTATATGTCAAAGAGAGAAACAACGCCCAGCGAGAGCGAATGGCAGATCATGGAAGCATTTTGGGATAGCGGCGTTCCCCTGACGTCTTCAGAGATTATACGCAGACTTGCAGGTAATACAGATATGACGCCTAGAATGGTACGGGTCTTGATGAACCGATTATGCCAGAAACGGCTTTTGGATTATGTGGTAGATGAAAATGATGCAAGGGTTTATATTTACACCCCGTTAAAATCCAGAGATGAATGCCTGAAAGAGAAGAGTAACAGATTTGCAGACAGTTATTTTTCAGGAAGTCATGCGAATGCTGCCGCAGCATTGTTGAAAAATGTCACATTGACAGAAGAACAGGCAGAGGAACTGAAGAGTATTTTAGAAGCCTGCAGGTTTTCAGAAACAGGCAGGGAGAAGGAAGGCCAAGGCAAATGACAGACAGCCTGATGTTAAAGACATTGGATTTCACGACTGCATATTTTGGCGTGTTGCTCGGTCAATGTGCCCTGATTTCTTTTTTTCTGTTTCCGCTGATTTTTCTTCTAAGAGAGATTTTATTCAAAAAAAATATATTTTTAAAAGGGATGTCATGGGGATTATTATTGCTTACCCCATTTCTGGGTAAGCTTAAAATCATTTATGAGGAAGACCTTTTTCGACGTCTGCTGGATTGTTGGAATATACCATGTATGAATTGCTGGTGGGTTAGATATGGATATCTGTTTGGGATGATAGTTTGCGCGGTTTTTTTGTTTTCAGGCAGGAAAAGGCTTGTCAAATTTGTGAAACAAATGGAGCGTGTTCAAATTTGCGGGCAGGAAGTGAGGATCAATAAACTGGCGGCAACTCCATTTACGGCAGGTTTGTTTTGCCCGGATATTGTGGTGCCGGAGGTAATGCAAAAGGAGATGGAAAAAGAAGAACTGGAAGTCATCTTGATGCATGAAAATAACCACATCCGGCTGGGGCATTTGTGGTACTATCTGTTATGGGATCTGCTGCAGATCCTGTTGTGGCCGAATGTATTTTTTGGTATATGCAGGAAATATTTTCAGCAGGATTTTGAGGAGATCTGTGATCGTATCACCATTCAGAAAAGCGGGAAGAATGCGTATGATTATGGTATGTTACTTTTAAAAAGTATTCAGATTTTAGGAAACGGAAAATCTGGCGCAGAGGGAGGAGGGGCAACTGCGACTTTTGCGGGAGAAGGAGATTATGGAGAGCTGCGGCAGCGGATTTTAAAGGTTTCCGCCTTTCGGCCGTATTCAAAGCCGGCAGTAGTGGCATGGGGCGTCGCTGGCATCATGATGCTTGCCGGGGTGTTCTTTCTGGTCATACATAGCTCTTATCCGCGTTATGTGGAAGAGAATTATATCGTAGTGAAAGAGAATAACAAAGACCCCATCGTCATTCTGGACAGTGAGGAATATGCCCATGCATTATCATGGGATGATTCACGTGTTTTGATTCATAGGGTGGCCATGGACCGGCTTCTGGAGAAATATGGAGTAGAGGGAAAACAGTTCTGGCTCGGATTTGGCGGATATTCTAAAATTCCGAAAATGGGTTCAGGAGGAAACTGCGTGGAAGTGGATTACCGTGGAAAAGAAGAAATTTTACAGATACCTTATAGTAACAGCGAAAATAATTTTTGGATCGCACTTGTGAAACAGATGCCATGATGTCATAAGTTGGTCATTCAAGGAAGGAGACTATGATTATGAAACTGAATTTGAACCCCATAGTACAAAACCAAATTTTTAACGTATACCGTATGAATCAAAGTGCTGTACAGAAAACTGGGAAGGTTGGGGATGCTTCGGCAGAGAAAGGACGTAAGGATATGGCTTTTATCTCACCCCAGGGAAAGAGGGAAAGTCTCATTGAGACGCTTATGAAACAGAAAATGAATATCATGGAACAGAAGGATTCTCTGATTAGTTCTGCTAAAAAAGAGGGAAAGTCGATGGAGTCCATTCAATCCCAGTTAGAGGTCTATGAAAAACAGCTTAAAGATATAGAGGATCAGATTTCCAAAGCTATGACCAAGGAAATGGAGAAGCAGGCTGAGAAGAAAAAGAAAGACGAACCGAAGACAGAACAGGAGCTTGAAAATGAAAGGCTTGCAAATGTAATGGAGTTATCCTCAGGCTTGCAGAAAGCAGAGATGGTTAGTTCCGTCAAGGCAAGGGTCGATGGGGAAGCGCGTGTTTTGAAATCGGAGATTGAACTGGATCAGCTGCATGATCCATCTGAAGAGACAAGTAAGGAAATGATTACGGGGAAGGAAGGTCAGCTTGCTGATTTAGAGCAGAAATCCAATGAACTTCTCTCAGACATCGGAGAAAATATAGGGGAGACAGCGGAAAAGGCAGAGCGGCAATCCATTCAACCATTACAAGATGAGGGAAGCAAGGGAGCGCTGACGGGGGTGAAGCTGTCAGAAGGAAAAAGATTAGACGGTTGGGAAATTACATATGTGCAAAGTGAAGATGCTGTTTCATTGGCAAACACATACCAACCAGGCGGCATTAAGGTGGTGTATACAGAAGATAGGCATTATTTGAGAAATACGGAACAGTATTTCGGAGTGTTTGAACAATATGCAAAGAGGCAGATCAGTGAAGATGAATTCACGGCATATTCTGCTGCATTTGGAAGTAAAATTCGAACCACTCTGCACACGGATCGGAGTACGGTAGGGGGACTGAACGCCCTCGTGAACGAGATGAAGGAGAATATTTCGAAGGGAATCGCCAATACTCCTGATAATCTGAAAACAAAACTTTTCGCAGGCGGAATAGAAGTGACGTGGAAAGAATTGATGAATATGCAGAAGACGGGAGAGTACATCGACAGTTTTTTAGCTGCCGGAGGTTCGGGCACCTATATGACTTATGCCAACATAGGGATTGCGAGGGCCTATGTACATAAATCAGGTCTGGGTCTGACGGAAGATCAGGTAAAGGTTTTAAGTGAAGCGGTAGAAAAGAAGATAGACAGGAAGCTGGAAAATTCAAAGCTCCTTTTAGATCTGGCAGCGGCGGATAAACAAAATCCCATGTGGGAAGGGTATTATATTGGCGGAACCAGAACGCAGCCGGTTGCTTCCAATACGAAGATGATTTCCGAGATTACAGAGGCATTTTCTAAGATTGATCCGAATGATAAAAGTACTTATGATGTGGCAGTGGAAAGATTTCAGGAGATTATGCGGCCATGGGAGGAGACTTTTGCAGGCTATGTAGCAAGACAGGAGCCGGGCTACGCAAGTTCTTATGTGTATGAGAAAGAGAGAAATTCCAAGGCAGGGTTTCAGGCTATTTGGAATGGAACATATTAGAAAAAAGTGGATTTCACGACAGCCCCCTTCTTACGTTTCAACTGCTCCAAGCACAGGATATGTCCTGCTTTGGAGCAGTTCCTTTTTCACTTATTCCTGAGCTGCGAGCAGGTCTTCGAGCACATCCTCCACGGAGTCCGTCACATAGGTGGAATAGTAAGAGATACCCGGCGCGGAGTTGGACATGGCATAGCTGGTTCCCACGGTCTGCAGCATCTCCACATCGTTGTACTGGTCGCCGAACGCCATGCATTCCTCGGGCCGGATCTGCAGCACATCCAGGAGCTTCAACAGGGCGGTTCCCTTGTTGGTTCCGGGAGCAATAAAATCAATCCAGATATTTCCGGAGGTTACCACTTTGATCTCCGAGCTGAACTTTGCCTTCAGATGGTGGAGATATTTGTCTATGATGTGGGGGCCGTCCTTCATATTGCAGATGGCGATCTTTAAGATCGGCCCCTCCACGTTCCGGACATCCTCCACGATCTGCGTTGTATTTTTCATGACATGGACAATATGGTTTACAAAGTCCGGGTCATGGTCCTCGATAAAGCAGGCGTCTTCCCGGGACACTACGATCTCAAACTTCCCGTCCTTTTTCACTTCGTCGATGATCCGGCGGATCAGCTCCGGGGCGATCACTGTACGGGAGATTACGTTTCCTTTGTGAATGCAGATCGAGCCGTTTTCCGCGATATAAGAGATCTGATCCTTCACAGGCTTAAAAAGATTTACTTCATTATCATACTGGCGTCCGCTGGAAGCGACGAACACAATGCCTTTTTCCGTCAGTCTCCGAACCAGATCCAGGGCGCGGGGAGTCAGTTCCTGGGCCCCGTTCTGAAGCAGAGTCCCGTCCAGATCACTTGCCACTAATTTTATCATATGCTGCACCATCCCTTTCAGAACAATGTGAGTATTCACAGTCACTTCACACAAATGCGCAAAAACAGCGTTTTTGCCTTGCTATATTATGGCGCAGTTTTGCCTTCTTGTAAAGCAGTTTTTCATGAAAGGTCAAAAACCCCGTCCTCGGCGTGTTACAGTTCACGGCCCAACCGGCCGCGAACTGTAACGCATCCAGCCCATTGAAAAGTCGCCTGACGGCGAGGGGCTGGATGCACGCAACCGCTATTTTACTGGCCGGATGCCTTGCAGCAGGGTGCAAGGAAAGCACAAAGCCAAAGCTATTGCATTTCGAGTTTTGAAAGTATATAATAGGAGCTGTTGACTTAGAATGAGACAATCAGAATTTCGGGAGGGATTCATTTTGAAAAAAATTGGAATTACAGTGATAAAGTCCGCGGGCTTTTTTCTGGGTTGGGTAATCATAGCTTCGATACTGCCGTTATCCTCTTCAGAGGAACCTGCTGTTTGGAGATTGTGGGCAGAAATTATGCCGTTATTGGCGATTCTCGTTTTTACGTTCATTTTCTGGTTTGTGGAAAAGAAACAGGTAAAATTACATTTATTAGATCATCCCGTCAAAGGAATCCTGCTGGGAACTGTCACAGGGCTTGTTTGGCTTGCGGTTCCTGTTTGGATCATGTATATGGCAAAGTGCATCCACTTTGGAGGAATGAACTCGATAAAATGGTTCTCTGTCTGGATGCTTGCGGCATTTTTGAATGTCATTATGCAGGAGTTTCTTGTTCGGGGTTATCTGTATCAAATGCTCAGGCAAAAACACAGTATAGCTGCCGCCGCGGTTGCTACAACAGGCATTTTTACAGCGCTGCACGGCGGGGCATTTGAAGCGGGTATCATTCCCGTATTCAATGTTCTTACGATGAGCCTGCTCATGACGGCGGTCCTTGAATACAGCGGTTCTATTATAGCGCCCATTGTCATGCATTTTTTATGGAACGGAATTGGCGCATTGATTTTAGGCGGCGTATCGCTTGCCGATGACTATCCAAGTCTGCTGATTACGACTTTTACCGGTAACGAACTTTTATCCGGCGGAGTTTGCGGGATAGAAGGAAGCGTGATTGTTTTTATTGTCAATCTGGTTCTGGCGGCCCTTTTTATCTTCTTGAATATAAGGAAAAAATCAGAGCCGAAATAATACGACAATGCGCATTATTTGAGAAAAAGGTTGATTTTACCGGGAAATAGTGGTATACTTGACGACAGTTACATAAGGAACCCGGCGGAAGAGTGGACGAAAGTTCACTCTTCTTTGTTGGAGAAAACCATTTTGCAGGAAAGGAAGTTACAGCGTGTCAAGACGAGAAGAGTATGAGAGCAAGACAGAAGAGCTTTTGGAGCCGATCGTGTCGGAAGCCGGATTTGAGCTGGTGGATGTGGAATATGTAAAAGAAGCCGGAACCTGGTATCTGAGGGCTTATATCGACAAGCCGGGGGGAATCACGGTGGACGACTGCGAGGCAGTCAGCCGGAGGTTCTCGGATATTCTGGATGAAAAAGATTATATTGAGGACAGTTATATCTTTGAGGTGAGCTCTCCGGGGCTGGGGAGGCCTTTAAAGAAAGAGAAGGATTTCCAGAGGAGCCTGGGGGAGGACGTGGAGATCCGCACCTACCGGCCCATCGACGGACAGAAGGAATTTGAAGGGGCCCTAAAAGCATTTGATAAAAATACCGTGACCATTGCCTACGAGGATGACGCAGAGCAGATATTCCAAAGGAGCGAGATCGCATTGATCCGTCTTGCGCTGGATTTCTGAGAACGGACTGGGGCAGAGGACGATACATTGTGATAGAAAGGAAGTAAAGAAAATGAACACAGAGCTACTGGAAGCGTTGACAATTCTTGAACAGGAAAAGAATATCAGTAAAGATACCATGATGGATGCCATTGAAAATTCTCTGATCAGTGCGTGCAAGAACCACTTTGGGACCTCCGATAATATCAAGGTCATTATGAACAGGGAGACCTGCGACTACGCTGTATTTGCGGAAAAGGAAGTGGTGGATGAGGTGATGGACCCGGCGCTGGAGATCAGCCTGGAGGAAGCGGAGCAGATTGATTCCAGCCTGCAGCTTGGAGATGTGGCGCAGATCCGGGTGGAGTCCAAGTCCTTCGGCAGAATCGCCACCCAGAATGCCAAGAACCTGATCCTGCAGAAGATCCGCGAGGAAGAACGCAAAGTGGTCTTTGACCAGTATTTTGAAAAAGAGCGGGATATCGTGACCGGTATCGTCCAGAGATATGTCGGAAAGAATATCAGTATCAACCTGGGCAGGGCGGACGCCATGCTGACGGAAAATGAGCAGGTCAAGGGAGAAGTATTCCAGCCCACGGAGCGCATCAAGCTCTACATCGTGGAAGTGAAGAATACGCCCAAGGGGCCCAAGATCCTGGTGTCCCGTACCCATCCGGAGCTGGTGAAGCGCCTGTTCGAGGCGGAGGTGACAGAGGTCAGCGACGGGACGGTGGAGATCAAGAGCATTGCCCGGGAGGCCGGCTCCCGTACCAAGATGGCGGTCTGGTCCAACGACGACAAGGTAGATCCGGTGGGTGCCTGCGTAGGTCTGAACGGTTCCCGTGTCAACGCGGTAGTCAGTGAGTTGCGGGGGGAAAAGATCGACATCATCAATTGGAGCGATAACCCGGCGCTACTGATTGAGAACGCCTTAAGCCCGGCCAAGGTCATCTCCGTTATGGCCGACCCGGACGAGAAGGCGGCCAGCGTCATCGTGCCGGACTACCAGCTCTCCCTGGCCATCGGCAAGGAGGGGCAGAACGCAAGGCTGGCGGCAAGGCTGACCGGATATAAGATCGACATCAAGAGCGAGACGCAGGCCATCGAGTCGGGTGAACTGCCGGCGGATTACATGGATCAGATGGAGATGATGGATGAAGACGGCTATGTAGGAGAATACGAGCCGTATGACGAATATGAGGACGACGGGATCGGCGCGGATTACGGAGAAGAGCCCGGATACGGCTACGGAGAAGGCGATGATGCCGGGTACTCAGACGACTATGGATATGAGGGCGGTTATGAGGAAGACGCTTCTGCCGGATATGAAAGCGATGAGCCGGCGGGAATGGATATAGAAGAAACAGAGAGGGAGTACGAGGAGGAAGTTCCGGAGATTGAATTTATAGAAACGGAGCAATGATCTTGACAGAAATTTGCATCCGTCTGAGAGGTGATATGATTGGCAAATAAACGCAAAATACCGATGCGCAAATGTGTCGGCTGCGGAGAGATGAAACCGAAAAAGGAGCTGCTGAGGGTCCTCCGGACAGAGGAGGAAGGCTTTGTTCTGGATACCACCGGAAAGAAAAACGGCCGGGGGGCATATATTTGTTATTCCAGGGACTGCTTTCAGAAGGCAGTGAAGAACAAAGGGCTGGAGCGCTCCTTTAAGCAGGCGGTTCCTGCGGAAGTTTATGGACATCTGGAAAAGGAGATGGAAGAGATTGAGACAGGATAAGGTGCTTTTGCTGGTCGGCCTGGCTACCAAAGCCGGAAAAACGGTCAGCGGGGAATTTATGACAGAACGGGAAGTAAAATCCGGCCGCGCCGCATTGGTCATCCTGGCGGGGGACTCCTCTGAGAACACCAGGAAGAAGTTTTGCAATATGTGCGAATATTATGAAGTGCCAATTTATATTTACGGAGATAAAGATACCTTAGGGCATGCAATGGGAAAGGAATTCCGTGCATCTCTGGCGATATTGGACGAAGGATTTGCTGACGGGATTCAAAAACAGATGAAGGGAAACGATAGACAATTGCATAAAGGAGGTAGTATTTGACTATGGGAAAAATGAGAGTACATGAGCTGGCAAAGGAGCTGGGATTAGAAAATAGAGCATTACTGGATATACTGGCGAAGAAAAAGGTAGAGGTGAAAAATCATATGAATTCTCTGGAGGAATCCGTGATTTCGGACATCCGCAGGGAATTCGGAAAGAAACCGGCCGGTATGTCCGGCCCGGGAACCGCCGCAAAGCCGGCGGAAAAAACGGAGGCGGCGTCGAAGAAACCGGAAGCGCTGATGAAAGCAGAGACGCCTGCGCGGACGGAAGCGCCGGGAAGAGCAGAATCGCCTGCGCGGACGGAAGCGCCGGGAAGAGCGGAGACGGCTGACAGCGCGGTTCCTCCGATGCAGACGGAAAAGACAGAGGAAGCGGCAAAGGAAGAGGCGGCAGTGCCGAAAAAGAAAAAGATCGTTCAGATCTTCCGTCCTCAGAATGCCAAGAATCCGGGACGGATGTCCGGAGGACGCTCGGGGGCGGATCGGCGCTCTCAGGGACGGCCCCAGGGGGCAGAGAGGCGGCCGTCAGGGCAGCCGGGTACAGAGAGACGACCTCAGGGAATGCAGCCGGGAGAACGGCGCGCCCAGGGACAGCCGGCAGCAGGAGCCCGGCCCCAGGGACGCCTCCAGGGGGCGGAGAGACGCCCCATGCCGGGAGCAGGCGTACGTCCCCAGGGATCACATCAGACACGTCCCCAGGGAATGCAGGGGAATCCACAGGGAGCAGAAGACGTGCAGGCACGGGAGGCTTCCATGCGCAGACAGGATGCTGTTTCTGGCCGTCCCGTTTCGGAGGAGCAGGGCGCGAAGACAGTGCAGCCCCGAGGCGCTTCGAATCCGCAGGTACAAAACCAGGCTGTCCGGAGTTCTCAGGAGGTTCAGGTACAAAAGGAAGGAATGCAGGAAGTAAAAGGAAACGCAGGGGAAGAACAGATGAAAAATAGACGTTCGCAGGAAAGCAACGTACAGGAAAACAGCCAGAATACAAATGCACGCGGCAATATGCAGAATCAGCGTCCGAGACAGGGCGCAGGCCAGGGAGTACAGTCCCAGGGCAATCGGGAGGGAGGACGCTTTGGAAACAGCCAGGGCGGGCGTTCCCAGGATGGCGGCCGCATGAATCGGGACGGCCAGGGAGCGCGTCCCGGAAGACGGGATGGTGCCCGTCCCCAGGGAGAGGGCCAGAGGGACCGTTTCGGCGGACGTTCCCAGGGAGAAGGCCAGAGGGACCGCTTCGGCGGACGCTCTCAGGGAGAAGGTCAGAGAGACCGTTTCGGCGGACGCTCCCAGGGAGGCGGCCAGGGAGACCGCTTCGGCGGACGCTCCCAGGGAGAGGGCCAGAGAGACCGTTTCGGCGGACGTTCCCAGGGAGAGGGCCAGAGAGACCGCTTCGGCGGACGCTCCCAGGGAGGCGGCCAGGGAGACCGTTTCCAGCGGGGAGACCGGGGCGGCCAGCCCTTCGGCGGCCAGCGTCCGTCTGGAAGACCGGGAGCGCGCAGGGAAGACCGGGATTCCATTCCCACACCTATGGTAGAGCAGCAGAAGAGCCAGAGGAATAAAGGAAAAGACAAAGAGAAAGACTATAAGAAAAAAGAACTCCGGGATTCAGAATTTGAAAACAAGGGCAAGAAGGGCAAGAAGCAGAAACCGGCAGCAGAGACGAAAAAGCCGCAGCAGAAGGCTGCGTCGGTGGAGGAGATCAAGCAGATCATCCTTCCGGAGCTTCTGACCATCAAAGAGCTTGCGGATAAGATGAAGATCGTTCCGTCTATTATCGTAAAGAAGCTCTTTATGCAGGGAAAGGTAGCCACCGTCAATCAGGAGATCGACTATGATACGGCGGAAGAGATCGCCATGGAATTTGATGTTCTGTGTGAGAAGGAGGAAGTGGTGGACGTCATCGAAGAGCTTCTGAAGGAGGATGAAGAGGACGAGAGCACCATGGAGAAGCGTCCTCCGGTGGTCTGTGTCATGGGACACGTAGACCACGGAAAGACCTCCCTTCTGGATGCCATTCGTCATACCAACGTGATCGACCGGGAAGCCGGCGGCATCACGCAGCATATCGGAGCTTATGTGGTGGAGGCCAACGGTGAGAAGATCACATTTTTAGATACTCCGGGACATGAGGCGTTTACCGCCATGCGTATGCGGGGCGCCAACTCCACGGATATCGCAATCCTTGTTGTGGCCGCGGACGACGGCGTGATGCCCCAGACCGTAGAGGCGATCAACCATGCCAAGGCGGCGGGGATCGAAATCATCGTTGCCATCAATAAGATCGATAAGCCAAGCGCAAACATCGAGCGTGTAAAGCAGGAGCTGACAGAATATGAACTGATCGCGGAGGACTGGGGCG
Source organism: Lachnospiraceae bacterium (assembly GCA_009911175.1). Next base: position 52,435 of record QXWX01000039.1, read on the forward strand.
GAAGCACGGTTTTTGTACCGGTATCCGCACACACAGGAGAGGGAATCTCCGACCTGCTGGAAATGATCCTCCTGACAGCGGAGGTGCTGGAGCTCAAAGCCAACCCGAAGCGTGAGGCAAGGGGTCTTGTGATCGAGGCACAGCTGGATAAGGGCAAGGGCTCTGTGGCAACCGTCCTTGTACAGAAGGGAACCCTTCATGTGGGAGATGCCATTGCGGCAGGCTCCGCCCATGGAAAGGTCCGGGCAATGATGGACGATAAGGGAAGACGCGTGAAGGAGGCAGGCCCGTCCAAGCCGGTAGAGATCCTGGGACTCAACGACGTACCCAAGGCTGGAGAGATCTTCGTAGGATGCGCAACGGAAAAGGAAGCGCGTAACTTCGCGGAGACCTTTATTTCCCAGAATAAGATGAAGCTGCTGGAGGATACCAAGTCCAAGATGTCATTGGATGATCTGTTCTCCCAGATTCAGGAGGGCAATCTGAAAGAGCTGAACATCGTAGTCAAGGCAGATGTGCAGGGCTCTGTGGAAGCGTTGAAGCAAAGTCTCTTGAAGCTGTCTAACGACGAGGTTGTGATCAAGATCATCCATGGCGGCGTAGGAGCCATCAACGAATCCGACGTGACCCTTGCGTCTGCTTCCAACGCCATCATCATCGGCTTTAACGTAAGGCCGGATGCCACCGCAAAGGAGATTGCGGACCATGAAGGCGTGGACCTGCGTCTGTACAGAGTCATCTACAATGCCATTGAGGATGTGGAAGCAGCCATGAAGGGGATGCTGGATCCGATCTTTGAGGAAAAGGTACTGGGTCATGCGGAAGTCCGCCAGACCTTCAAGGCATCCGGTGTGGGAACCATCGCGGGCGCATATGTGCAGGATGGTATCTTTGAGCGGAACTGCTCCGTCCGACTCACCCGTGACAATGTGGTGATGTTCGATGGCCCGCTGGCATCTCTGAGACGTTTTAAGGATGATGTCAAGGAAGTCCGTGCCGGATACGAATGTGGTTTTGTATTTGAAAACTACAACGACATCCAGGAGGGTGACTCCGTGGAAGCATACAAGATGGTGGAAGTGGAGAGAAAATAAGAATAGAATCGGAATTGGGAATAAAAAGGAGCGGTTATGAGAAAAAACAGTATTAAAAATACGAGAGTCAATGCAGAGGTCCAGCGGGAATTGAGTAACATACTGCGCGGGGGCATCAAAGACCCCAGGGTCGCGCCCATGACTTCCGTGGTAGCTGTTGAAGTGGCTCCCGACCTGAAGACCTGCAAAGCATATATCAGCGTATTCGGAGACCGTAAGGCGCAGGAAGACACGCTTGACGGGCTTCGGAGCGCGGAGCGGTATATCCGCCGTGAACTGGCAAGGACGATCAACATGAGAAATACTCCGGAGATTCAATTCGTACTGGATCAGTCGATCGAGTACGGTGTGAATATGAGCAGAAAAATTGATGAGCTGACCAGAGATTTGAAAGATGGGGATGAAGAATGAATATAAGTTTATCAGAGCTTTTAGATGGAAAGAAGACAGTGGCCCTGGGCGGGCATATCCGCCCGGACGGCGACTGTGTAGGCTCCTGTATGGGACTGTATCTGTATCTGAGGGAACAATATCCGCAAATGGATACGGATGTGTATCTGGAATACATTCCGGAAGCCTACCGTTTTATCCAGGATACGGAAGCGGCCCGTCACGACATCACGCCTGGGCAGGTATATGACCTGTTTATCTGTCTGGACTGCGGGGATGAAGAACGGCTTGGGTTTGCCGCGCCTCTGTTTGAGAGCGCTCGGCAGACCTGCTGCATCGACCACCATGCCAGCAACCGGTCCTTTGCGGATTATAATGAGATCGTGGCAGATGCCAGCTCCACCTCAGAGCTGGTATACCATCTGCTGGATCAGGAAAAGATCAGCCGTGCCTGCGCGGAAGCGCTCTATATGGGAATCGCGCATGACACGGGCGTGTTCAGGTATTCCTGTACCAGTCCGGAGACCCTGGAAGCGGCGGCCGGACTGCTGAGAAAGGGAATCCACGGCAGCGAGATCGTGGAAAAGACTTTTTACGAAAAGACCTATGTACAGAACCAGATCCTGGGGCTGGCGCTGCTGGAGAGTATCCTGATCCTTGACAAGCGTTGCATCGTGACCTGGATCACGAAAAAGAACATGGCGTTTTTTGAGGCCATTCCCGCGGATATGGACGGGATTGTAAATCAGCTCAAGCAGACCAAGGGAATGGAGGTAGCTCTGTTCCTGTATGAGATCGACACACAGCTCTTTAAGGTTAGCCTTCGCTCCAGAGATCAGGTGGATGTGAGTAAGATTGCTACATATTTCGGAGGCGGCGGCCATGTGAAGGCTGCCGGATTTACAATGGCAGGGACGGTTCACGATGTGATCAACAACGTGAGCCATCAGATCGCCCTGCAGTTGGACGGAGCCTGCTGATGTGGAATGGAATTTTAAATATTTACAAAGAAAAAGGCTATACGTCCCATGATGTGGTGGCAAAGCTCAGGGGGATCGTAAAGCAGAAAAAGATCGGGCATACGGGAACGCTGGATCCGGACGCAGAGGGCGTGCTTCCTGTCTGCTTGGGAAAGGCAACCCGGCTGTGTGATATGCTGACGGACCAGAGCAAGACCTATGAGGCCGTGCTTTTGCTGGGAAAGACGACGGATACACAGGATATCACAGGGCAGATTTTGGAGGAGCGGGAGACCGGGCATCTGACAGAGGAAGAGGTCTGCGCCTGCATTGCCGGGTTTACAGGAGAATATGCGCAGCTTCCGCCCATGTATTCCGCCTTGAAGGTGAATGGGAGGAAGCTCTATGAGTTGGCCCGCCAGGGGATTGAGGTGGAGAGGAAAAAACGAAGCGTGACGATCCATGAGATTTTGATCCAGGAGGTTTCCCTTCCACGGGTCCGGATGCGGGTGCGCTGCTCCAAAGGGACGTATATCCGGACCCTGTGCCATGATATCGGCAGGGAACTGGGCTGCGGGGGGTGTATGGCAGCGCTCCTCCGGACACAGGCAGGCTGCTTTGAACTAAAAGACAGTATGAAGTTGAGGGAAGTAGAGGAAGCCTGCGCAGCGGGAGAACTGTCCCGGGTGCTCCTGCCGATGGACGCAGTGTTTCATCACCTGAAAGAGGTCCGAATCCTGGAACCATATCAGAACCTGGCTTACAACGGGAATCCTTTTTCCGAAAGCCAGATCGGGCAGGAGCCGGACACCCCGGAGGATCCCGAAAAGGCAGACTGCGTCAGGGCTTCTCAGGAGGCCGTCCGGGAGAGGCAGGGGCGGTTTTGTAATGGGGAACAGGTGCGGGTCTATGACCGGGAGCGGCATTTTATCGGGATCTACCGGTATCATGCGGGAAAACAGGTATTCCGTGTTGAGAAGATGTTTCTGGACCAAGAGGCGGCGGAGGATTGACATGCGTTATATGACAGAGATTCATTCTTATCAGAGCGAAAAGCGTTCGGCGGTGACACTGGGAAAGTTCGAGGGACTTCACAGAGGGCATCAGAAGCTGATCAGCAAGGTCAAAGAATATGCGTCGGAGGATGTGGAAAGTATCGTCTGCGCGTTTGATATGGGAAAAGCCTCCCTTTTGACGGCACGGGAGAAAAAAGAACGGCTGGAATCCGAAGTGGATCTTATGATCGCCTGCCCGTTTACGAAGGAGCTGCGGGAGATGGAGGCGGAGGACTTCATCCGGCAGATCCTGGCAGAGAGGTTCCGCGCGGCCTATGTGGTGGTGGGGACGGATTTCCGGTTCGGCCATGAGAAGCGCGGGGACGCGGACATGCTGGCACGGTATGCGGATACGTATGGATATCATCTGGACGTGGTGGAGAAGGAGCGTTACCAGGACCGGGTCATCAGCAGCACCTATGTCCGGGAGGCGTTAAGTGAAGGAAATGCAGAGCTTGCGAAGGCTTTGCTGGGCTATCCTTATCAGATCACCGGCAGGGTGGAGCACGGGAAGCGGCTGGGACGTACGCTGGGTTTTCCGACCATGAATGTGGCGCCCCCTCCGGAAAAGATCCTGCCCCGGTTCGGTGTCTACGCCTGCCGGATCCAGGTGGAAGAAGCGTGCTATCCGGGGATCGGCAACCTGGGGGTGAAGCCTACCGTGGCGGAGGAAGCCAAAGTTCTGGCAGAGGCCTATGCATTTGACTTTGCAGGAGATGCGTATGGAAAAGAGGTCACGGTGGAATTTCACGCCTTCGAACGTCCGGAGCAGAGGTTCGGCTCTGTGGAGGAGTTAAAAGCCCGGGTGGACGCGGATATTCGTTTCGGACGGGAATACTTTTCTTCCCACGCCGGAAGGGAAACAGTGAAAGAAACATAAAGTTATTTACAGAAGCAAACGTTTCGCAGAGAAAGTGTTGGGGATAAACAAATGAATGTTACAAATATCATTTCGTTGTTTGGAGGACTTGGGATGTTCCTGTTCGGGATGAAGCTCATGAGCGACGGACTGGAGCAGGTGGCAGGCGCGAGGATGCGTTCCATTCTGGAATTTTTTACGCAGAACCGCTTTATCGGAATGATCGTGGGACTGATTTTTACCGGGATTATACAGTCCTCCAACGCAACTACGGTGATGGTGGTCAGCTTTGTCAATTCCGGGCTGATGCAGCTTTCCCAGGCTGCGGGTCCGATCCTGGGAGCCAACATCGGTACTACGGTGACCGGTCAGCTGATCGCGTTCAATCTGGCGGAGATCGCCCCACTGTTTGTGATTATCGGTGCGGTGATGTATATGTTTTTTGAAAACCAGAATGTGAAAAAGATCGGGATTGTTTTGTTGGGATTCGGGATCCTGTTTATGGGACTGAGTACCATGGGAGAGAGAATGACCGGTCTGCAGGATTCCCCACAGATCGTGGAACTGCTGCAGTCCATGAAAAATCCGATGGTGGCGATCTTGCTGGGATTTGTGGTGACGGCAGTTCTGCAGAGCGCCTCCGCCTCAGTGGGCATTATCATCCTGATGGCGGCGCAGGGGCTTTTGGCCTTTGAAATCTGCTTTTTCCTGATCCTTGGCTGCAACATGGGCTGCTGTATTTCCGCGCTGCTTGTCAGCCTGAACGGAAATAAAGACGCGAAGCGCGCGGCCTGGATCCATCTGCTGTTCAATATCATCGGTTCTTTGATCGTGTTCGTGATGCTGCTGGTGGCTCTGGGTCCGATCTGCGATCTCTTTATGAGGATATCCGGAAACGATGTGGGGCGTGCGGTAGCCAATGCGAATACGCTTATCAAGGTGCTTGAGGTGGTTTTGCTGTTTCCATTTATGGGATGGATCGAGAGATTGACGCATATCATTATACCGGGTGAGGATGCGGCGCAGGAGGAGACGACACATAAGCTGCAATATATCAACAAGTCTATTTCCGCAGCCACTGCTGTGATTGACGCGATCCATGAGATGCAGCATATGGGAGAGCTGGCAAAGGAAAACCTGCGAATCAGCATGGAGGCCCTGTGCAGTCCGGACCAGGAGAAGATTGAGGAGGTCTATGAGCGGGAGCAGTATATTGATTATCTGAACCAGGAGATCACCGCCTACCTCGTGCAGATCAACAGCCTGGATATTCCGATGGCCGATGGAAAGATGGTCGGCGGCCTGTTCCATGTGGTCAACGATATCGAGCGGATCGGCGACCATGCGGAGAACTTTGCGGATTCGGCAAAGCGCCGTTTTGAAAAAGAAATTCCGTTCAGCGAGAAGGCTGTCAGACAGATGCAGGAGATGACGGATATGGTTCTCAGACAGCTGGATTACGCGTTCAACATGTTTTCGAACCAGAGTCTGGAGCATATGCGGGAGATCCTTCGGCTTGAGGACGCCGTGGATGAAAAGGAGAAGCGGCTCCGCAAGGCGCATGTCAAGCGGCTCACGAAAGGAAAGTGTACACCGGAGGCCGGCGTACTCTACTCGGATGTGATCTCGGGGCTGGAGCGTGTGGGGGATCATGCGACTAACATCGCGTTTGCCCTGCGGCCGGAAAACCAGGATGAGCTGGAGGAACTGGAAGAGGAAGAAGATTAAAAGGTCAAGTAGACATACCCTGCAAGGGGTATGTCTACTTGACCGATGAAAACGCAGGATGAAAAATGTTAAAAATTATCACTTTACAGTGAAGGGGATTCTATGTTATAGTATACGGGTATCAGACAGCCGGTGTTCAGTAACCGGACAACTCCGACCGTTACCTAATACCAGGCGTTCATTAAGAATTTCAAGGAGGAATACAACATGATCTCAGGAGAGAAGAAACAGGCAATCATCAAAGAATACGGAAGAAGCGAAGGAGATACCGGATCACCGGAGGTACAGGTAGCGATCCTGACAGCAAGGATCAATGAGCTGACCGAGCATTTTAAGGCGAATCCGAAGGATCACCATTCCAGAAGAGGTCTTTTGAAGATGGTAGGACAGAGAAGAGGCCTGCTGGCATACCTGAAGAAGATCGACATTGAGAGATACCGTTCTCTGATCGAAAGGCTTGGATTGAGAAAGTAATCATCCAACCGTACAGGTGGAATAATTTCTCATACAATTTTATAGCTGGTAGATTCGCCCTAAGCTGATCAACGGCTTAGGGCTGTTTTTTACATTTATAAAGGAGGACAAGTGATGAGGCAGATTTCAGGCAACAAATTGTTGGTAAAAGCTTTAAAGGAAGAAGGCGTGGATACCCTGTTTGGCTATCCGGGAGCCTGTACCATCGATATCAGCGATGAATTATACAGGCAGAGTGATATCCGGGTGATCCTTCCCCGGCATGAGCAGGCGCTGGTGCATGAGGCGGACGCTTATGCAAGAACCACGGGAAGGACCGGGGTCTGTCTGGTCACCAGCGGACCAGGGGCCACCAATCTGGTGACAGGACTGGCAACGGCCAATTATGACAGCGTGCCTCTGGTATGCTTTACGGGACAGGTGGCGCGTCATCTCATCGGAAATGACGCGTTCCAGGAAGTGGACATTGTGGGGATCACAAGAAGCATCACAAAGTACGGTGTGACCGTCCGCAACCGGGCGGATCTGGGCAGGATCATCAAGGAAGCTTTTTACATCGCGCGGACAGGCCGACCGGGACCGGTGCTGATCGATCTGCCCAAGGATGTGATGGCGGAGCTGGGAAACGCGGATTATCCCAAGGATGTGAATATCCGCGGCTACAAGCCCAATACCAATGTCCATATCGGCCAGCTCAAGCGTGCCCTGAAGATGCTGCATAAAGCAAAGCGGCCCCTGTTCCTGGCAGGGGGAGGCGTAAATATCGCAGAGGCCAACGAGGTATTCATGGAGGTGGTGGATAAGACCGGTGTGCCGGTGATCACCACAGTCATGGGACGGGGGGCGATCCCTACAGATCACCCGCTGTTCATCGGCAATCTGGGAATGCATGGCGCCTATGCGGCCAATATGGCGGTGAGCGAGTGTGATCTGCTGTTTTCCATCGGCACCCGGTTCAATGACCGGATCACCGGAAAGCTCCATGCCTTTGCGCCCAATGCGAAGATTGTCCATATCGATATCGATACCGCATCGATTTCCAGAAATATTTCCGTGGATGTGCCCATCGTAGCGGACGCGAAAGAAGCCATTATGAAGATGAAGGAGTATGTAGAAAGCTGCAATACCAAAAAGTGGCTCAAAGAGATTGAGGGCTGGAAGCAGGAGCACCCGCTGGCTATGCGGCCGCATAAGAGCCTGGGGCCGGTGGATATCCTGGATGCGGTCAACCGCCAGTTTGAGGAGGCCATTGTGGTGACGGACGTAGGGCAGCATCAGATGTTTGCCGCCCAGTATACGGAGATCACGGCGAAAAAGAAGCTGATCATGTCCGGTGGACTGGGGACCATGGGTTATGGCTTTCCGGGAGGCATCGGAGCCAGACTCGGCAATCCGGATACGCCGGTCATTGTGATCTCCGGCGACGGCGGGATGCAGATGAATATTCAGGAATTTGCCACCGCGGTTCTGGAAGAGCTTCCGGTCATCGTCTGCGTGTTCAATAATACATATCTGGGAATGGTACGGCAGTGGCAGAAGCTGTTTTACGGAAAGCGCTACGGCATGACGGATCTGCGCGCCGGTGCGCTGACCCGCAGGACCGGCGGCGAAGAAAAGCCGGTCTACACGCCGGACTTTGTGAAGCTGGCGGAGAGCTACGGGGCAAAGGGCATCCGTGTCACACAGCGGGAAGAGGTGGAAGCCGCATTCGAAGAGGCAAAGAAGAATACGAAGACGCCGACCTTGATCGAATTTATCATAGATCCCGAGGAGATGGTGTATCCCATGATCCAGCCGGGCGGAACCCTGGAGGAAATGATCCTGGACTGCTGATCGGATGTTTCGGGAGGATCCTGAGTGTCAAAATGGCTTTCATGATAATATGCGGAAGCGCTGCCCCCCGGCAGGCCTTCCGTATGAAAGAGGAGTGAAAACAGAGATGGATAATAGTATAAAAAAGAGATGGATTTCGTTATATGTGGAAAATCAGGTTGGTGTGCTGTCGAAGATCTCCGGGCTGTTTTCCGGTAAATCCTATAACCTGGACAGCCTGACGGTGGGAACAACGGAGGATCCCACGGTATCCCGTATGACCATCGCCACTGTCAGCGACGACGAGACCTTTGAGCAGATCAAAAAGCAGCTCAACCGGATGGTGGAAGTGATCAAGGTCATCGATTTTACGGATGTATTTGTCCGGATGAAGGAGATCCTCTATGTAAAAGTGAAAAAGTGTACCAGGGACGACAAGGCAGAGCTGTTCCAGATCGCGGATACCTTTAAGGCCAGGGTCATCGACTACGGAAAAGACAGTCTCCTTCTGGAGTTCGTCCAGACAGCGACAAAGAACGACGCGGTGGTGAAGCTGCTGAAGGAAGAATTTAAAAATATAGAGGTGGTCCGTGGAGGCAGTGTAGGAATCGAATCCATCAGTATGATGGAGCGATAGAAGTTACGATTCACAGACGTGTAACAATTCGGGTACAGAGTCGTCAAGCTTGCTTGTAAGACGCTGTATTCGAATTGTTATGCGGCTGGAAGCAGTCACTCAACGTACATAAGCAAAAGGGAAGCTGCGCAGCAGCGGTTTTGCGCATGTATGTTGAGCGGCTGTGAATCGTAAACGGCCTGAGGAAATGAATCGGGGAATAAATTGTAATAAAAAACAGAGTGCGCTCTTGAATTTTGCGCGGGATGGTATTATAATGATTTTTATTATAGAGGAATGGAGGAGATACTGATGGAGAAAAAGAAGATTGACTGGGAGAATCTGGGTTTTGCCTATATGAAGACCGATAAGCGGTATGTATCCAACTACAGGGACGGGGCATGGGACGCGGGTGCTCTCATTGAGGACGCGGATATCACCATGAACGAATGTGCCGGCGTCCTGCAGTATGCGCAGACGATCTTTGAGGGGCTGAAAGCCTATACGACAGAGGACGGACGGATCGTGACCTTCCGGCCAGACCTGAACGGGCAGCGCATGATGGATTCCGCAGCCAGGATGGAGATGCCCCAGTTTGATGCGGACCGCTTTGTGGACGCGGTGACGCAGACAGTCAAGGCAAACGCCGCATACGTACCTCCATACGGCTCCGGGGCAACCCTGTACATCCGGCCTTATATGTTCGGGATCAATCCGGTCATCGGCGTGAAGCCTGCGGACGAGTATCAGTTCCGTGTATTTACGACTCCGGTGGGGCCCTATTTCAAGGGCGGCGTGAAGCCGCTGACGATCTGTGTGTCTGACTTTGACCGCGCCGCGCCGCGGGGAACCGGGCATATCAAGGCGGGCTTGAACTATGCTATGAGCCTCCATGCGATCGTGAGCGCGCATGCCAATGGATTTGATGAAAATCTGTATCCGGATTCTGCGACCAGAACAAAGGTGGAGGAGACCGGAGGGGCCAACTTCCTTTTTGTGACAAAGGAGAACAAGATCGTGACGCCTCACTCGAATACCATTCTTCCGTCGATCACCAGACGTTCCCTGATGTATGTGGCGGAGCATTATCTGGGACTGGAAGTAGAAGAGCGGGATGTATACCTGGATGAGCTGAAGGATTTTGCGGAATGCGGGCTCTGCGGGACTGCGGCAGTCATTTCCCCGGTGGGAAAGATTGTGGACCACGGAAAAGAGATCTGCTTCCAGAGCGGCATGGAGAAGATGGGCGGGACGACCCGGAAGCTGTACGAGACACTGACCGGTATCCAGATGGGACAGATCGAAGCTCCGAAAGGATGGATCCATGTAATCGAATAATGAACAGG